>NZ_SNYG01000003.1:0-651093 GCF_004362605.1 Klebsiella sp. BIGb0149
TAGGCCGCCCGCACTTCGCCGTGCGCCGCCCGGTGCGGCAGCTCGCTGATGCGGTAGCCGGCGTGCGCCGGCAGGCTCTCCACGCCCCAGGCTTTGGCGAACTTCTCCCGGTTTTCCGGGAACTTAACGTACTGGTAGCCCGGATAGGTATCCGGCAGGGCGCCCATATCGCAGGCGCCCTGGACGTTGTTCTGCCCGCGCACCGGGTTGACTCCGACGCTCGGCCTGCCGAGGTTGCCGGTCATGATCGCCAGGCTGGTCAGCGAGCGCACGGTTTCCACGCCCTGATAGAACTGGGTGACGCCCATGCCCCACAGGATGGCGGCGGATTTGGCGCTGGCGTACATCCGGGCGCAGGCGCGGATTTCCTGAGCGCTGACGCCGGTTATCTCTTCCACCGACTCCGGCGTATAGCCTTCAACGATTTTGCGATACTCCCCGAAGCCTTCCGAGCGGCTGGCGACGAAGGATTTATCGTAGAGATCCTCTTCAATAATGACGTGGCCAATGGCGTTGAGCAGCGCGATGTTGGAGCCGTTTTTCAAGGCAATATGCATATCGGCAATGCGCGCGGTTTCAATTTTGCGCGGATCGCAGACGATAATCTTCGCCCCGTTGCGTTTGGCGTTAATCACGTGATTCGCCACGATAGGATGCGAATCGGCCGGGTTATAGCCGAAGATAAACACGAGATCGGTATTATCAATCTCGGTGATGGCATTGCTCATAGCGCCGTTACCGACCGACTGGTGCAGACCTGCAACCGATGGGCCGTGTCAGACGCGAGCGCAGCAGTCGACGTTATTGGTGCCAATAACGGCGCGCGCGAATTTTTGCATCACATAGTTGGTTTCATTCCCGGTGCCGCGGGAGGAGCCGGTGGTCTGGATGGCATCCGGGCCGTACTTCTCTTTAATCGCGCTGAGGCGGGTGGCAACGTAGTCGAGGGCCTCGTCCCAGGAGACGGATTCCAGCCTGCCGCCGCGCTGGCGGCGGATCATCGGGGTTTTCAGGCGCGGGGTGAGGATCTGGGTATCGTTAATAAAGTCCCAGCCGTAGTAGCCCTTCAGGCACAGGGTTCCCCGGTTATTTTTGCCCATCGCCGGCTCGGCGCGGATAATCTGCCCCTCTTCGGTCACCAGCCTTATCTTGCAGCCGGCCGCGCAGTAGGGGCACACGGTTGTTACCATTTTCATTGTGACGGGACTCCTTTCAATCATGCGGCAGCGAGGTCGCGATTAAAAAAGCAAAAAAAAACCAAACCGGCTGCTGATAGCGAGATCGACAGCCGCTCGTACAGCCGGAAAGCTCAACATCAGCAGCAGGGTTGCGGCGAGGGTCAGGCGAAGTAGCATGGTGCTTTCTCCGGAAGCTGTTGTGCTTATTTGCAAAATGAAACGCGGCAGCGGGCCACCCCGATACCGCACCGTTCAGCGCTACTCCTCATGCTGCTGCTTTTTAACCTTGCGCATTAATAACCACATGCGCACCGTGCGCGGCGCGCGATGCGTCCCCTGGGCTTCCGGCACCAGCCCGGTGTGCTTGTTGTAGCCGTTGAAAAACAGGTTCAGGGTGACGGCGCTAAACGTAGCCAGCATGATCCCGCTGTGCAGCAGCGGCTGCAGTACCTCGGGGAATTTAGAGAAAAACTGCGTCGATAGCGTTGGCGTCAGGCCGACGCCAAGGCTGATGGCGACGATATAGAGGTTGTAGCGATTGGTGGAGTAGTTGATGCGCGCGAGAATGCGTATCCCCGTTGCCAGCACCATGCCGAACATGACCAGCCCCGCACCGCCCAGCACGAACTGCGGGATAGAGGCCACCAGTACCGCCATCTTGGGCACCATGCCAAAGATAATCAGAATGGCGCCAGATGCGACGCAGACCCAGCGGCTATGGACGCCGGTGACGCTGACCAGGCCCACGTTCTGCGAGAAGGAGGTGTGTGGAAAGCTATTAAACAGCCCGCCAAACAGGGTACCGATGCCGTCAACGCGCAGGCCGCGAATGATATCCTGCGGCGTCAGCTTGCGGCCGACAATTTCGCCAAGCGCCAAAAACATCCCCATTGATTCAATGAAAACGATGATCATGACGGCGGTCATCGTGATGATTGATATCGGATCGAAGACGGGCGTACCTAAGGCCAGCGGAGTGACCACGGCGAACCAGTGGGCGTCATGCAGGCCGTTGAGGTTCACCTCGTTCATCATCATCGACAGGCCGAAGCCGAAAACGATGCCTAACAGTACGGCGACGTTAGACATAAAGCCTTTGGCAAAGCGGGTGACCAGCAGAATAAACAGCAGTACGGCAAACGAAATGCCCAGATAGATGGGGCTGCCGTATTCCGGATTACCTTTCCCTCCGGCCGCCCAGTCGATCCCCACCTGCATAATGCTTAGGCCGATGGACGTGATGACGACGCCGGTGACCAGCGGGGGAAAAAGCGGCATCAATCGGCCGATCAGCGGCGCCAGCAGGGTGGTTATTATCCCGGCCGCAATCGTCGCGCCGAAAATACCCATCAGTCCGATATCGGGATTCATGCCGATGGCCAGCATCGGCGTCACGGCGGCGAAGGTCACCGACATAATAACCGGCAGGCGAATGCCCATAAAACGCCCGACGCCGATACACTGCAGCAGGGTAACGACGCCGCAGCAAAACAGATCGGAGCTGATCAGCAGCGCGACCGTTTCTTTGCTTAGCCCCAACCGGTCTCCAATCATTAAAGGGACGGCGACGGCGCCGGCATACATAACCAGAACGTGTTGCAAACCAAGAACGACCAGCTTCCCCGGGGATAAGACGCGATCCACCTCATCAATTGTGTGGGGGCTACCAGTGACCGATGGTGGTTGAGAATCAATGGCGCTCATAATGTATTTCTCCTTAATATCCAACGGCGGGCTCAGGAGCCAACCGGGAGGGGGGTGAATAGAGAGAGTGCAAAGCTCGCTATTACCTATGCTTAGGCAGTGCCAGTTTTAATTCCTGCCGGAAAAATAATGTTGAAATGAGTCAACTATCACAGAAAGAGACGATAACGGCGGCGAGTGGCGGGAGAAAAAACGCCGTGGAGAAAATAGCGTCTCATAATGAGAGGGATATAATCATTCTGACTCACAATATGATTCTGAGGCGCTCCTCCCTGATATTTATGCCGGATAAAGGCGATATTTTTTTGAGGCTGCTCGCAAAAATAAGCTCGCCACGATTGAGAATGTAAAAATCGCCTGATTATTGCATCGCGACCCCTTGTCAATTTCGGAATAATAACAAGGGAAGCCAATGAACCGATTTATTGTTGCCGACGCTGCGAGCTGCATCGGCTGCCACGCCTGCGAAGTGGCCTGCGCTGTCGCCCACAGCGAGGACTGCTGGCCGCAGCGGCGGCATGATTTTCTTCCGCGTATCCACCTGGTTTCTCACCGCGGCGTCAGCCGAGTGACCACCTGCCGTCACTGCAACGATGCGCCCTGCGTTGCCTCCTGCCCGACCCGGGCGCTCTGTTTCGCCAACGACAGCATCCAGCTTAAGCCGGCGGCGTGTATCGGCTGTAAAAACTGCGCCGTTGCCTGTCCCTTTGGCGCGATCGAGATGGTGGCCGCCGGCGAGGATGCGCCACAGCTGGCGCAGAAATGCGATCTTTGTCACCAGCATCCGTCGGGCCTGCAGGCCTGCGTCAGCAGCTGCCCCACCGAGGCGCTGCGGCTGATGGATGAATCCGGGCTAAACCAGCTGCGTCGTGAAAGGCAGGCCCGTGCCGCCCAGGGTCAGCCGGTGCGGATGCGGGGCGACGACCGGCGTTCGGCCTTCTTGCGTAAGCCGCCGCGCGTGGGGGGGCAAAAGATCGCCGCCGAGGAGCGCAAGGCGCATTTCGCGGAGATCTATCACCCACTCGGCGCCGGTGAGGCGGAATATGAGAGCGATCGCTGCCTCTACTGCGCGCAGAAAGCGTGGTGCAACTGGACCTGTCCGCTGCATAACCACATCCCGGATTTTATTCGCCTGGTGAATGAAGGAAAGATTATTGAGGCCGCGGAGCTGTGCCATCAAAGCAGCTCATTGCCGGAAATCTGCGGCCGGGTCTGCCCGCAGGACCGGCTGTGCGAAGGGGCCTGTACCATGAAGGAGCGGGGCGGGGCGGTGGCGATCGGCAACCTTGAGCGCTATATCACCGATAGCGCGCTGGCGATGGGCTGGCGGCCGCAGGCAGGGGACGTCAGCCCTCGTGAGGAGCGGGTGGCGGTGATTGGCGCCGGGCCGGCGGGCCTGGGCTGTGCCGATATCCTGGCGCGCGCGGGGGTGCAGGTCGACGTTTTCGACAGGCATCCGGAAATCGGCGGCCTGCTGACCTTCGGTATTCCGCCGTTTAAGCTGGATAAGAGCGTGCTGGCGGTGAGAAGAGAGATTTTCAGCGCCATGGGCATTCAGTTCCATCTTAACCACGAGGTGGGGCGCGACGTGGCGTTCGCCGATCTGCTGGCCGACTACGATGCGCTGTTCCTCGGCGTCGGCACCTACGGCCTGATGGCCGCCGGCCTGGAGGGGGAAGATGCCCCGGGAGTGATTCAGGCGCTGCCGTTTTTGATTGCCAGCACCCGCGAAGTCATGGGACTCGAGGCGTCCGGGGAGTATCCGCTCACCGATATCGAGGGTAAGCACGTTGTGGTGCTCGGCGGCGGCGATACGGCGATGGACTGTCTGCGCACCGCCGTTCGACGCGGCGCGGCGAGCGTGACCTGTGCCTACCGCCGCGATGAGCAGAGCATGCCGGGTTCGAAAAAAGAGGTGGTCAACGCCAGGGAAGAGGGCGTGGCGTTTCAGTTTAACGTCCAGCCGCAGCGGATCCTCCGCACCCGTAAAGGGGCGGTGCGCGCGGTGAGCATGATCCGTACCGAAATGGGCGAGGCGGGGCCTGACGGGCGACGTCGCCCGCGCCCGGTGGCCGGTTCCGAGTTTGAGCTGGCGGCCGACGTGCTGGTGATGGCGTTTGGCTTCCAGGCGCACGATATGCCCTGGCTGCGCGGTCACGGGATCGACCTCGACCGCTGGGGGCAAATCTGCACGGGCGGCGAGGGCCGGGCCAGCACGCAGACCCGCAATGATAAAGTTTTTGCCGGCGGCGACGCGGTACACGGTGCCGATCTGGTGGTGACCGCAATGGCCGCCGGGCGACGGGCGGCGGAAGAGATGCTTGGCCTGTTTAAGCGAAAGGAGAGCCTATGACCCGTTTTATTATCGCCAGCGCGGAGGCCTGCATCGGCTGTCGGACCTGCGAGGTCGCCTGCGCGCTGGAGCATTCCACATCCGCGGCCATGTTTCAGCCGCGTCTGAAGGTCCAGCGTCTCGATAGCCTCAGCGTACCGGTAGTGTGCCATCAGTGCGAGAACGCCCCCTGCGTGGCGGCCTGCCCGGTGGCGGCGCTGAGCATGGGAGAGGATCGGGTTGAGGCGGATGCGTCGCGCTGCATCGGCTGCCAGAGCTGCGCGGTGGTCTGCCCCTTTGGGGCCATCACCGTGGAGATCGTCGCCGCGCATCCGCCGCTGATTATCAAATGCGATCTGTGCGCGAACCGCGAGGGCGGTCCTGCCTGCGTGGCGGTTTGCCCGACGGCGGCGCTGAGCGTGATGACCGGCGAGCGGCTGGCGGCGCTGCTCAAACGGCGCCAGGAGACCGCCGCCAGCGCGCCGGGGATATAGCTCGCTGCGGAGCGTTCCCTGACCGCCCGGCGGGTGAGGAGCAGCTTTCATGCGGGCCTGCGGGGAGATGTTCCGTTCACCGGACGCTTTGCAGAACATGCGGCCCCGGCGCCAGGTGACCGGGTTAAGGGGAAGATAACCGTCTTCCCCTTAACAATCCCCGCGGTCCCGCACGGAAATCGGTGCTGCGCACTGCGCTCACCTCCCGGCCTGCAGCCTGCGGTCGGCTCAACTCGACCTGCTCGCCCGTTCCGGGGCTCGCTCCTGTCTCGATTCGCCTCTTGCCGCCATCCCTGGCGGCCAGCCCTTGTCTTTCGGCCTTCGGTTCGCCGATTTCAGCGGGGAGCCAGGGCCCCGCTGCACGCCTTTTCGCCACCTGGACGTTCATCATTGTGGTTAGTCAGGGGGGTAAAAAAGCCGGTCAGCTGCTCTGCTGACCGGCTTGAGACCTCGTGGACTAGCCAGCTCAGATGTATGGCCGGCGCAGCTTTAAGGCAGCGCGTCCATCCGCGCCCACATTTTCACCGCCGCCTTACGCGCCTCGGCAAAGAGTGGTTCGTGATCGAAGGTAAACCGCCGGTTCTCGTAAATCATCACGCCGTTGACCATCACGCTATGCACGTGGCTGCTGCCGAGGCCAAAGGCGATATGCCCGGCGATATTCTCGGCGATAAGCGGCGTGGGCGACGGATAGTCGCAAATCGTCAGGTCGGCTTTGTATCCCGCCTCGAGGCGGCCAAAGCGGGCGTTAAAGCTGCGGGCGAGCAGCTCGTTGCCGTTGCTTAAGGCGCGGGCAAAGCCGTCCGGCCACAGCGGCCCACCGGCGTCGCGGTGCTTAAAGAAGGCAAACTTCAGCTCTTCAAACATATCAGAGCCCAGGCCGTCGGTGCCCAGCGCCAGGTTGCGGAAGTCCACCAGCCGCTGGTTATAGCCAACGTGGTTGTTCATATTGGAGCGCGCGTTATGCACCAGGAATCCATCCTGAGAATTGAGGATCTCAATATCTTCATCGGAGAGGTACAGGCCGTGGGCAACCAGCGTCCTGCGGTCAATCAGGTTAAATTCCGCCAGCCTGACCAGCAGGTCTTTACCGTAGCGATGATGGCTATGGCTAACGTCGTAACGATCCTCCGCCGCATGGATATGCAGACCGCGGCCGGTGGCCTGCAGCGCCTCGCCGAGCATCGCCAGCCCTTCGTCCGGTAGGGTAAAGGGGGCATGGGCGCCGATGTGCGCCTCAACCAGGTAGGGTTCGCGGCCCATCTCCCGGGCGCTGTCGACTTCGCGGGCAAAGCGAATATTCTCCTCGACGCAGGCCCGGAGCTCCTTAAGCCCGCCGTTGCGATCGGTGGTCTCAAAGCAGGTCATTCCCCGCAGGCCGACCCGCATAAAGGCGCTGCGCAGCTGGCTGAGCGACCCGGCGATATAGCCGGGAGAGGCGTGGTGGTCAATCACCGCGGTGCAGCCGCTGCGCACGGCTTCCATGGCGCAAATCAGCCCGCTGTAGTAGAGCGACTCCTCGTCCAGCGCGCGGTCGAGGCGCCACCACAGATTTTTCAGCGTCGAGATAAAATCGGGGCTGGAGGGGATAGTGGCCTGGATCCCGCGCGACAGGCCGGAATAGAAGTGGTTGTGCGCGCAGACCATCCCCGGCATCACCAGCAGGCCGTGCATCTCTTTGACCCTGGCCTGGGGATAGCGCTGAGCGAGCCCCGGAGCAATAGCGAGAATTTCGTCGTTTTCAATCGCGATATCGATACCTTCCATGACCTTCGCCGGATAGAGCTGCGCGGCGGTGGCATTCTTCAGAATTAAGATACTCATACTTCGACGCCTCCCAGCAGGTAGCGGTGGTTAAGATGAACGTGGCTAATGATGCGGCAAAGATCGGTAACGGCAGGGGGAACGTCAGCGATATGGCCGCTATCGTCGATTTTTAGCAGCCAGGTGTGCTCGTTTTGCCGGACGTGAACGCTGTCGTCCTCGACGAAGAAGCCGGGGTTGCTGCTGTTGGCGAAATCCTGCGCCAGGCTAAAGACGGTAATTTTGTCTTTGTAGGGCTTGCCCTGCCACGGGCAGAACTGCGCGCAGTTGCCGCATTCGTTGCAGTAGGCGTCGAGGTGCAGCGTCTGGTAGCGGTTCTGGAATCCCGGCACGGCGATTGAGACGTTGGCGCGGTTTGGGCATACGTCTACGCATTTGCTGCACACGTAGTTGCATTCCAGGCAGCGCTCCGCCTCCTGAGCTACGAACGCCTCCCGGCGATCCCTTGCCACCTCAGCGATGGCGATACTCCCTTTGCGCTGGTAAATATCCGCCGGATCGACGTTGTTCCACCGCTTATGCTGATGGTGGTTGGCAATATTCTCTCGCGCCAGAATCGCATCCGCTGCCCGGCGGGCGTTGCCGATCGCCGAGACGATGGACGACGGGCCGCGCTGAACGTCGCCGATAAGAAATACCCCCGGCAGCGCGGTTTCGCCCGTAGGATCCGCCGCCGGCCAGCCGCTGTCGTCCAGCGGAATGCCCATCGCCGCCAGCGCCGCAACGTCCTGCTGTTCGCCGATGGCGGTAATGACCGTATCCGCCCGTAGGGTGCGGGTTTGGCCGGTAGCCAGCGGGCGACGGCGGCCTTTCTCATCGGCGTCGCCGAGCGCCATCACCCGGACGGTGAGCGTCCCGTCGGCGTAGAATTGTTCAGGATTACTGAGAAACTCGAACGCGACGCCGTCGCGCTGCGCCTCTTCATACTCTTCGCGCCATGCCGGCATCTCCTGCAGAGAGCGGCGGTAGACGATGGTTGCTTTCTCCACGCCGGGTACCCGCAGCGCGGCGCGGGCGCAGTCCATGGCGGTATTGCCCGCCCCGATGACCACCACCTGTTTCCCCAGGCTCAGCGTCTCTCCGCGATTGTATTCGCGTAAAAACTGCAGCGATTTTCGCACGTTGCGGTTGTCGCCGCCGAGGCTGACGCCGCTGTTTTTGTCGGTACCGGTGCCGACCAGCACGTAGCGATAGCCTTCGCCGCAAAGCTTCGCCACCGTCAGCTGCGGATCGCAGCCGTAGACGATGTTAACCCCGTGGTTGACCACAAAATCGATATCGTGCTGAATCAGCTCCCCGGGAATACGGAAGCGCGGAATGATGTTGCGCACCACGCCCCCGGCGTTGGCTTCGCGTTCAAACAGGGTTACCGGGTACCCTGCCCGGGCAAGAAAGTAGCCGGCGGCAAGCCCTGCGGGGCCCGCGCCGATCACCGCCACCGGGTTCAACGAGCCGGAGCCGGCCGGCCGGTGCCAGCGCCGCCGATACTCTTCCCAGCCTTTCTCGAGCGCGATTTTCTTCAGCTCGCGGATATTGAGCGAACTGTCGTAGTCGAGGCGGGTGCAGTTGCTCTGGCACTGATGATCGCAAATATGGCCGGTAATCGCCGGCAGGGCGTTACGCTGATAGATAAGCTCAAGCGCGTCGGCATAGCGCTGCTCGCCCATCAGGCGAATATACTCCGGGATATCCTGCTTAATCGCGCAGGCGCTCACGCAGGGCGCGACGTAGCAGTCGGTGAGCGGCAGCGGCTCTGGGACCTCGATGCGGTCCGGCGATTTCCAGTGCTTCTGGGTGTACTCCATGCTGATGGCTTTTTCGGCCAGCGCGCTGAGGCGCGGGACGTCCACCTGCTGTAAATCCCAGCCGCTGGCCTGCTCCAGCTCGCGCATGCAGGCGCTTAGCCGCAGATAGCCGCCCGGTTTTAGCAGGTCGGTGGCCATGGTAATCGGGCGGATCCCGGTTTCAAATATCTCGCGGATTGTCAGCTGGCTGGCGCCGCCGGAGTAGGAGATGGGCAGCCTGCCGTCAAATTCGCGGGACAGCAGGGCGGCTACGTTGATGGCGAGAGGGAAGAGCGCGCGGCCGGACATATACATCTCATCGCCGGGCAGCGCCCCTTTGCGATTGATCGTCCCAAGGGTGTTGGTCAGCTTGACGCCGAAACCCAGATTGCGCTCCTTCGCCAGCGCCATCAGGCGGTGCAGCATCTCCAGCGCCTGGCCGATTTTCAGATCGTGGTCAAAGGACTCTTCATTCAGGCCGATGTAGCTAAAGCCGCAGGTATCGAGGATTTCGCGCACGCGCGGGTAGCCAAGCAGCGTCGGGTTGAGCTTCACAAAGGTATTCAGCCCTTTCTCTTCCAGCATATAGCGGCAGATGGCCTCAATTTCATCGGGCGGACAGCCGTGCATGGTCGAGAGCGTGACGCCGCTCACCAGCCGGCTCGGGATGCGCTGGGCCAGCGTCGCCAGCTGCGGACGAATGTCCTCCAGCTGACTACCGATCGCAAAGCGGTCGCTATGCGTCCAGCGATAAAGCGTATCGCGATACTGCGCGAATTTCGGATGAGATCCGGCATCCATCATATTGTCGATAAACTGCTGCATCGGCGGCTGCTTGATGCCCTCGAGGTTATAGCCGACGCTCATATTAAAAATAAACGACTTGCCGGATTTTGACGGCGTGAACGGGAATATCTCCTCCAGCAGATGGAGGATAAACCAGGCCTTCAGATATTCATCCCAGGCTTTGAGCAGCGTAAATTCGGTGGACCATTCGGTGTTAAAACACTCATCTTCGGCGTCAATGCAGGGCTTTTCCAGTTCAAGACGGTCGAGTATCTGCACGGTTTTCAGCTCAATAAACCTTCCGCCGGTGAGCCATGAGGTAATGATATTTTGCGCCAGCTGGGTGTGCGGCCCGGCGGCGGGGCCGATGGGCGTGGCGCAGCTCTCGCCAAATACGCTCAGGCGCCTCGACGTTACCGGGATATAAAACTGCTGCTGCGGAATACCGAATATTGAACGGTGATGCTGGTACTCATCGAAAATACGCGTCAAAAGTTCCTCAAACGGGACGGGACGCATAATATCACCCATAACCCTCTCCTTAGATTCATGTATGCGATCAACGTTGCCGGTACGAGCACGCTATTTTCAAGGCTGCCGGATCGGTAGAAAAATAGCGGGCGGCGTATTCATTCCGACGGATGGGAAAGGAACAGCAACATTCGCACCAGTTATTTAACCGGCGGCAGGATTAGACATAAATTTGTGAAGGAACTCTAAAGTTGACGACGTTATTGTCGTGAGAGCACCTGTTTAAATGAGAATTAAAATCACTCAATAACGCGCGGGGAGAATAGCGTTAAAAATTATCGACGAGCTATCACAATGATAATATTTGCTGTGCGGCTTTATTATTAAACGGGCAAACTATTGCGCTAAATGAATCCGCCAAATGAATAACGACGCGCCGCCGGCAAATAAAGCCGTCCGTCTGACCCCGCTTCCGCGACCCGGTTCACGAATCTGGCCTAAAAGGCGCGGCTGAGCATGAACCTTGCATACTCCACTCTGGCGTTAGGCCGCTGCCGTCAACGCCGTCCGCCGCCGCAGGCCCGCCGGCAGGATGTCGCCGATGGGGGGGGACATCAGCAGTCTCAAAGTGAGAAAACGCGGCCAGCCCGCCGATGACGCAGTGCAGAGTACAGGACCCGGCCCGCCCGGGGTGACCACCGGAATTGCCATTGAGGTTGTTATGAATATTTTCTCAGAAGCCGCAAGGCTTGAAGCACAGAACTGCCCGTTTGCGCTGGCGCAGATTGTCGAGAGCCGCGGCTCAACGCCCAGACACTCAGCGCAGATGCTGATCCGCGCTGATGGAACCATTATCGGCACCATCGGCGGCGGGATGGTCGAACGTAAGGTCATCGATGAAGCGCTGGAGGCGATGGCTGAAAAGGCCTCGCGCATGTTTCACGGCCGGATGGCGCGCAGCGGTACGGATGCCGTAGGTTCCGACTGCGGCGGGGCGATGTCGGTGTTTATCAGCGTCCACTGCCAGCGGCCGCGGCTGGTGCTGGTCGGGGGCGGGCATGTCAATCGCGCCGTGGCGCAGGGCGCGGCGCTGCTTGGGTTTGATATTGTCGTCACCGATATCCATTCTGCCAGCCTCGATCCGCAGCTGTTTCCGCCGAACGCCCGGCTTGTGCATGCCGAAAGCTTTGCCGCGGCCGTTGAGCGGCTGGCGGTGGGTGCGGATGATTTTGTCCTTATCGCCACGAATAATAAAGACCGGGAAGCGCTGGATAAGCTGATCGACCGGCCGGTGGCCTGGCTCGGGCTGCTGGCCAGCCGCCGCAAGGTGCAGGTATTTTTACGCCAGCTGCGGGAAAGCGGGGTGGCGGAAGAGCATATTGCGCGTCTCCATGCGCCGGTGGGCTACAACATTGGCGCCGAAACGCCGCACGAGATTGCGGTCAGCGTCCTGGCCGAGATCCTGCAGATCAAAAACCAGGCTCCCGGCGGCCTGATGATGCCCGCATATCAGGATAGTGAGGGACAGAAAACGCTGGAGACCGCATGATGTGCCCCCCCGCGAGAGCCGAGAGGGGCCGCGGGCTATCCTTCAATCAGGGTTCCCGTTTTGCCTTCTATCCCTTCCCGGGCCTTGCTCAGCATGGTAATTAAGGCCCGGCGCCCCGGCCGGGAGCGGGCAAAGGCCGCGGCGGCCTCGACTTTCGGCAGCATGGAGCCTTTGGCGAAATGGCCTTCGGCAATAAAGCGGTCGGTATCGCTCAGCGAGAGCCGGTCCAGCCACTGCTGATTGGCCTGGCCAAAGTTGATGGCTACTTTTTCCACCGCGGTAAGGATAATCAGCATATCGGCATCGATCGTGGCGGCGAGCCTGGCGCTGGCCCGGTCCTTATCGATGACCGCGCTCACCCCGCGCAGGTGGTTCCCCTCGCGGACCACCGGAATACCGCCGCCGCCGACGGTAATCACCACCTGTCCGGCATCCATCAGCGCCTTCACCGTCTCTTTTTCGATAATATCGACGGGCTCCGGCGAGGCTACCACCCGCCGATAGCCGCGCCCGGCATCCTCTTTCAGCGTGTAGCCCTGGCGGGTCAGGACTTTGGCCTCCGCTGCGCTGAAGAATGAACCGATGGGCTTACTCGGATCGCGGAAGGCCTCATCGGCGGCGTCAACCTCCACCTGGGTGATCACCGTGGCGACCGGAACCTGCATTCCGCGGGCAAGCAGCGCCTCGCGCAGCGCATTTTGCAGATCGTAGCCAATGTATCCCTGGCTGAGGGCGACGCAGACCGACATCGGCAGCATCGGGGTATGGGCCTCGGTTTTGGCGGCGGCTTCGAAGGCCAGATTGATCATCCCGACCTGCGGGCCGTTGCCGTGGGTCACCACGACCTGATGCCCCTGGGCAATGAGGTCAACAATTGCCTGCGCGGTTTGCGTCACCGCCTGCATCTGTCCGGCAAGATCGTCCCCTAAGGCGTTGCCGCCGAGGGCGAGAACAATTTTCTTACTCATCAATTCCTCTCTTTAAAAGCGTGCGTCGCGCGCGAAATCCGGCGCGGCTGAAAAAGGGTTACGGCGTATAAATCGGCCTTGCCCGGCACTGCCGGTAAAGGTGCCGTGGCTGAAAATCACCCGGCCATGAGACAGCGTCTGGCGGATGGCGCCCTGGCAAATAAACCCCTCCCACGGTGAGTAGTCGGCGTTGTCGTGGAGCTGCTCGTGGCGGATGGTGGTGGTTCGTCGCGGGTCGATAATGACCACATCGGCATCCGCGCCGGGCGCCAGCACGCCTTTTCGCGGCCAGAGGCCAAACAGCCTGGCCGGAGTGGCGCTGACGAGCGATACGAAGCGCTCCGGCGAGATCCTGCCGCTCATCACGCCGTGTGAAAACAGCAGCAGCAGGCGGTTCTCAACTCCGGGCAGGCCGTTGGGGCAGCGGCTAAAGTCGCCGCCGGATAGCTGCTGTCGCTGGGCCATGGAGAAGGCGCAGTGGTCGGTTGCCACCACGTCGATGGCGCCATCGGCGATGCCGCACCACAGCGCGTCGTTGTGGCGGGCGTTGCGCAGCGGCGGGCTGAGCAGAAACTGCAGCGCGTCGTCGCGCTCGTAGCAGCGCTCGTCGAGCAGCAGATACTGCGGGCAGGTTTCAACCCAAACCGGCTGCCGGCGCGCCTGGGCAAGGCGGAGATAATCGAGCCCCAGCCCGTTAGAGAGGTGCACGATATACAGCGGGGCGTTGCCGGCAAGCTGGGCCAGGTTGATCATCCTGGCGATGGCTTCGGCCTCGCACTCCGGCGGACGGCTCAGGGCGTGATAGCGCGGCGCGGTTTTGCCGGCGGCGAGAAATTCGGCGCGCTTTTGCGCAACCACGGCATCGTTTTCCGGGTGGACGGTGGTGAGCGCTCCGGCGTGATGCAGATGCTTTAGCGCCTGAAGAACCTCGTCATCGTTAAGCTTGTACTGGTAGGTGAGATAGAGCTTAAAGCTGCTGATCCCCGCCTCAACCATCAGCGGGATCTCATCAAGAATGGCGTGGTTGATATGCTGGATCAGGCCGTGAAAGCCGTAGTCGATGGTTGCTTTGTAGGCGGCGTAGCCGTGGTAGGCCTCAAGCTGGTGGCGCAGCCGGCAGCCGGCTGGCCCGAAGCCCATATGATCGATAATGGTCGTTGTGCCCCCGCAGGCGGCGGCGCGGGTGCCGGTGAAAAAATCATCGCAGCTGCGGGCGAGTCCGGTATCAATATTAAAATGCGTGTGGACGTCCACGCCCCCAGGCATTACGTAGCATCCCTCGGCGTCAATTATTTCGCAGGGCTGCTCCACGGTGATGTCTGCCGCCAGCTGACTGATTAAGCCGTTTTCAATCAGCAGGTCCTGTTTTGCCTGGCCGTCAGCGTTGACGACGGTGCCATTTTTAATCAGTACGCGCATAAAAAGCTCCAGACTCCCGTCGCTGGCGGCGGGAGGTATTGCGGATAATCACTATTCTGTTGCCAGCCAGCTCAGCGGGATGGCGGCATACATTGCGGCACAGGTCACGAGATGCGATTTCCAGGTTTTTTCATTCGGGGCGTGGGCTTCCGGCTCTTTGCCGGGGCCAAAGCCAATGACCGGGATCCCGTGGCGGCCCATGATCGACACGCCGTTGGTCGAGAACGTCCACTTATCGACCACCGGCGCTTTGCCAAACAGGCCCTCATAGGCGTTGCTGAGCGCCTGGACGGTAAAGTGGTTCTCCTCCACTTTCCAGGTTGGGAAGTAGCACTCGGTGGGGTAGACCAGGCCGGTCCAGGAAGGGCGGTCGTAGTTGTACATTGATACCAGCGCCCCCGTTTTTTGTACCGCCGGCAGGGCGCGGATTTCGTCCAGCGCGCCTTCCCAGGTCTCTCCCCAGGTCAGGCGGCGGTCGATGGAGACGGCGCAGCTGTCGGCAACCGCGCAGCGGCTTGGTGAGGTAAAGAAGATTTCCGAAACGGTCAGAGTGCCTTTGCCGAGGAAGTCGTCATTGCCCAGGCGTTGGGAGAGCTCCTGCAGTTCGTTAAGAATCGGCCCCATTTTGAAAATCGCGTTATCGCCGCGCTCCGGCGCCGAGCCGTGACAGCTGACCCCCTGGACGTCCACGCGGATCTCCATGCGCCCGCGCTGGCCGCGGTATATCTGGCAGTCGGTGGGCTCGGTGCTGACCACGAACTCGGGACGAATGCCGGACTGCTCGATGATGTACTGCCAGCAGAGGCCGTCGCAGTCCTCTTCCTGAACGGTGCCGGTTACCAGCAGGGTATAGTCATCCTCGAGGCCCAGGTCCTTAATGATTTTTCCCGCATACACCATTGAGGCCATGCCGCCTTCCTGATCCGAGGTGCCGCGTCCGCCGATCAGCTCGTCGGTCTCCATGCCTTCATAGGGATCGAAATTCCAGTTTTTGATATTGCCGATGCCCACGGTGTCGATATGCGCGTCCATTGCCACAAGGCGCGGGCCGTGGCCGATATAGCCGAGGATGTTGCCCATCGGATCGATTTCAACTTTGTCGAAACCGACCTTCTCCATCTCTTCTTTTATTCGCTGGACGACGCGCTTTTCGTCGCAGCTTTCGCTGGGTATGGCCACCATATCGCGTAAAAAACGCGTCATATCCTGCTGGTAATGGTTAGCTTTTTCGAGGATCAGTTTGAATGGAACATGCTTAGCCATGGCTTGGTTCTCCGGTTCTGATTTTCCCGCCGCGCGGGATGAGTTGAAAAGTATGCTGAGGCCTATCGTACTGCCGGGTGTTTGCCTTCCCAGACCACTTCCCGGTAGTGCTTCACGTCGGTGTCACCTTCGGTGCTGATGACCAGCACGATGGAGTCGCTGTCCAGCCTGAGCTTGTGCATCAGCGCTTCGCGCTGGGGATGAAAATGTACGGCGGCCAGCACCCCGAGCCCGACGGCACCGGACTCGCCGGAAATCACCCGCGGATCGCCGCCGATAGGGTTACCCAGCACGCGCATTCCGAGGGCGGCGACGGCGTCCTGACAGGAGATAAACTGGGTTGCGCAGTTGCGCAGAATTTCCCAGCCCAGCGGGTTGGGCTCACCGCAGGCGAGGCCGGCCATGATGGTGGCCATTTCGCCGCCGACGTTGACGATTTGGCCCTTAACGCCGGAGCGGTAGATGCAGTCGGCCAGCTCGGGTTCGATAATCACCGAATGCAAATTGTTGGCGCCATAGGCGTCCACGAGGTAGCCCAGCACGCCTCCCGCCATGGCGCCGACGCCGGCCTGCAGGAACACGTGAGTGGGGCGGGCAATGCCCATGGACGCGATCTGCTCGACCGCTTCGTCGGCGAGGGTGACGTAGCCCTGCATAATCCAGGTCGGGATGCGGGTATATCCTTCCCAGGCCGTATCCTGCACCACCTCCCAGCCGTTTTGCTGCGCCGTTTGCAGGGTGAAGCGCACGGTATCGTCGTAGTTCATTTCGGTGACGATGCATTCGGCGCCGAGCCGCCGGATGGCGTCGACGCGCTCCTGGGCCGATCCTTTTGGCATATAGATCACCGCATTCTGCCCCAGCTGCTGCGCGGCCCACGCCACGCCGCGGCCGTGGTTGCCGTCGGTGGTCGTCGCGAAGGTCATTTTCTCCGTCATGTCGGGTCTGAACGTGTCGAAGGAAAACTCGTTGATATCCAGGCGATATTTTTCGCACAACAGCTGCGCAATGGCCCAGGCGCCGCCGAGCATCTTGAAGGCGTTCAGGCCGAAGCGCTGCGATTCGTCCTTAACCAGAATCCGGCCGAGGCCAAAGAGGTCGGCAAGGTCGTTGAGGGCGTACAGCGGCGTGGGCTTATAGCCGGCGATTTTTTGATGGAAGCGGCGCGCCTGCTGCGCCTGCTGGCGGGAAAAAAGCGGCGAGCCCGTGGCGTTAAAAAACCGATTATCGGCAATATCCATTTTCAATGAGAAAGCAGACATACTCTTTCCTTATCCTTCATGACGTGAGGGAGAGAGCCGGCCAGCGGCCGGCCTGAGGGGTTATTTGACTCGTTTTTGCGCTTCGTCCAGCAGCTGCTCCAGCAGCAGGCCGGGTTTGGCATATTTACGGCAGAGGATCATCGAGGCGATGATGTATGGCTTCCAGCTCGCTTCTTTATAGGTGGCGATGCGGTATTTTTCGAAGACCGCTTCGCTGACTTCGCCCTCGGCGCAGGAGACGCCGGTGATATCAGCGGGGAGACAGTGCATATAGAGCGCGTCGCCGCCGTTCGTCTGCGCCATCATCTCTTCGGTGCAGTGCCAGTTTTTATGATTCGCGTTCTGCGCCAGGCAGGCGGCTTCCAGGGCCTTCAGTCCGTCGCGATCCTCGGCGCGCAGCAGTTCGGTGCGCTTTTCCATGACCTTGTAGGGCGCCCAGGATTTCGGGTAGACAATGTCGGCATCCTTGAAGGCCTCTTCCATGCTGGTGACCTGGCGGAAGCTGCCGCCGGAGGCCTCGGCGTTGTTTTTGGCCACTTCGATAACGTCGGGGATCAGATCGTAGCCTTCCGGATGGGCGAGGGTGACATCCATACCGAAGCGGGTCATCAGGCCGATGATGCCCTGCGGGACCGAGAGCGGTTTACCGTAGCTCGGAGAGTAGGCCCAGGTCATGGCGACTTTTTTGCCTTTGAGTTCCTCTAGCGAGCCGAAATGCTCCCGCAGCCAGGCGAGGTCGGCCATGGCCTGGGTTGGGTGATCGATATCGCACTGCAGGTTGATAAGCGCCGGGCGCTGGGGCAGCACGCCCTGACGATAGCCGTCGTCGAGCGCTTCACCCACCTCGCGCATATAGGCGTTGCCGGCGCCAAGGTACATGTCGTCGCGGATGCCGATAGCGTCAGCGCAGAAGGCGATCATGTTGGCGGTTTCACGCACGGTTTCGCCGTGGGCAATCTGCGATTTACCCTCGTCCAGGTCCTGCTGCGCAAGGCCGAGCAGGTTCAGCGCCGAGGCGTAGGAAAAGCGCGTGCGGGTTGAGTTGTCACGAAAAACCGAAATGCCCAGACCGCTGTTAAATACGTTGGTGGCAATATTTTCCGCGCGCAGGGTTTTTAATGCCGCCGCAACGTCCAGCACCTGTTTTAGCTCATCCGGGGAGTGCTCCCACGTCAGCAGGAAGTCCTTCTGATGAAGATGCGAATCTAGCTTGTTGATATCCTTAATCAGGTCGTTAACAGTTTTCATTTTTTAAATCCTGGGGTGAGTGACGGCTTAATGATTGCTGTGCGGTCGGAAAAGGGTGGTGACGCAATAGCGACTGCCAGCGCTATATTTCTCCTAACAATAAGCATGCCAGTTCATTCAGCCTCAGGCGTAACTGGGGGAAGTGGCGATAATTATGCGAGGGTTGTCACGAAATATAGCTTCAGGTGGTCAGGGGTAATAATAACTTCACGGTCTTATTCGGATGCGGGCGAAAGCAGGTTAAGTCCCCTAAGAGATATACCCCTGGCGGCGGCGTAAAAAGCCACCAAAGTGATAAATACGCCGCGTCAATTCTCATATTGATATGGAAATGTGATACTTCTTACATATTTTCGTCAAGGAGTGAAAAAGAAACCTGCCTCTGTCAAATATTGTTGGCGGCTGAGTTAGTATCATGGCCGAAGAATAAGAACAATCACATATCCCAGATATCTCAGTTGGTTAGTGATATAAAAGGTCTATTATGATGCCCTCTAACACATTTTCCGTTTTGATGCAGATTCAGCCAACCATCCAGCGCTTTGCGAGGATGCTATCCAGCGTGCTTCAGCTCGAAGTTGAAATTGTTGATAACACGCTGTGCCGGGTTGCCGGGACCGGCGTTTATGCCAAATCACTGGGGCGCAAATTAAATACAGATTCGCGACTTTTGCGCTACATTATTGAAACAAAGAAAGAGAAGGTGGTAACCCATTCCCGCTTCGATCCCCTGTGTAAAGGATGTACCAGTAAAGATAGCTGTAAAGAGAAAGCTTTTCTGGGGACCCCGGTTATTTATCAGGAGCAGTGCATAGGGGTCATTAGCCTGGTGGCATTAACCTGCGAGCAGCAGGAGCGTATTAATGACAACCTGCGCGAGTTTTCCGATTATGTCCGCCACGTTTCATCGATATTTGTTTCGCGACTGCTGGAGGACCAGGGCGGCAGCGATAATATCCAGAAAATGTTTTTAACGATGATTGAAAATATGGACCAGGGGGTTCTGGTTGTCGGTCACGATCAGAAGGTCAAATTTGCCAATCACACGGCGTTAAAGATTCTCGGGGCGAACCAGGGGAATATGATCGGTCAGCTCATTAATTTCAGGCCGCTGACCTTTGAGCATAATTTCACGCGCGGTCATATGCAGCACGTGATCTCATTTGATAACAAGACCGAAATGATTATTGGCCAGCTGCACGCGGTTCAGGACCAGTGGCTTTTTTTAATGGCCTTCCATCAATCGCACTCCTCTTCGAATTTAAGCGCCTCGGTGGAGGAGCCGCAGATTGAGCAGATGGTGGGAGAGTGTCGGCCGATGCGGCAGCTGAAAAAGCTGATTAGCCGCATCGCCCCCAGCCCCTCAAGCGTCATGATTGCCGGCGAAAGCGGCACCGGGAAGGAGGTGGTTGCCAGAGCGATACATAAGCTCAGCGATCGTCAGGCCAAACCTTTTATCGCCATTAACTGCGCCGCTATCCCTGACCAGCTGCTGGAAAGCGAGCTCTTTGGCTACGTCAAGGGCGCGTTTACCGGCGCCTCGGCGAACGGCAAGACCGGGCTTATCCAGGCGGCAAACCACGGTACCCTGTTTCTCGACGAGATTGGCGATATGCCCCTGACGCTGCAGGCTAAGCTGCTGCGGGCGATTGAATCGCGCGAAATCCAGCCCGTCGGCGCCAGCCATCCGGTGCCCGTCGATATCCGCATTATTTCGGCGACTAACCAAAATCTTGAGCAGTTTATCGTGGCCGGCAAATTCCGCGAAGATCTCTACTATCGCCTCAACGTGATTCCTCTGATGCTGCCGCCGCTGCGGGAACGTCAGGAGGATATTGAGCTGCTGATTCACTACTTTCTCCATCTGCATACCCGGCGGCTTGAGCTGGTCTACCCCGGCGTGGCCCCGGAGGTCGTTGCCATGCTGAAGGGCTACCGCTGGCCGGGAAATATTCGCGAGCTGAGCAACCTGATGGAGTATCTGGTCAACGTGGTGCCTTCGGGCGAGGTTATCGACGCCTCGCTGCTGCCGCCCAATATTATCAGCGGCGCCAGGCTTGCCGAGCGTGAGCCCGGCGCAGCCCTCCCGGTGAGCGTGCCGGGAGAAGAGGAGAGCGTCACGGCGCTGGAGGAGATGGAAAGGCAGATGATCCGCGAGGCGTTAACCCGCCACAGCAATAAAAAGCAGGCGGCAGATGAGCTCGGTATTGGTATTGCCACCCTGTATCGTAAGATTAAAAAATATGAGCTGGTGGGGCTGTAAAAGCGCCGGCCGCAGGGGCCGAAAGCGCCCCGCATATCACTCTGAGAATCCGGTTATCAAAATCGCTACCGGGCACCTGCCGCGTTGCCGCTATTTGCTGAATTTGGATTTGTACGTTTTTTGAGCGCGACGTTCAAAGCGATCCGCCGTCGTGCTTGCTCGCTTCAGTCGCCATTTCATAGTCTTAACGGGATGAATGGCACCGTTCTTGCCTTGTGATGTTCTCTTCGGCCGCCGCGGCGGCAGGTAGCAAACATGATAAGGACAGGAACATGGCGCAAACCAATGACAATATCGCTCCCTCATCCGTACCCTCGCGACACGCTTTTTTTTCAAAACCGCGCATTATCGCCCGACCGGGATTTAACCGCTGGCTGGTGCCGCCGGCCGCGCTGGCGGTGCATCTCTGTATCGGGATGGCCTACGGTTTTTCCGTTTTCTGGCTGCCGATGTCGCAGTTGGTGGGCGGCAGCGGATCGCTGCAGTGCCCGGTCACGATGTCCTTCTGGCAGCAGCTTTTTACCCGCGAATGCGACTGGAAAATCTCGCTGCTGGGCTGGACCTATACGCTGTTTTTTGTCTTTCTCGGCTGCTCCGCGGCGCTGTGGGGAAGCTGGCTGGAAAAGGTCGGGCCGCGGCTGGTGAGCTTCATCGCAACGCTATGCTGGTGCGGCGGGCTGCTGCTCTCAAGCGTCGCCATCTATTTTCATCAGCTCTGGCTATTGTGGCTGGGGGCCGGGGTTATTGGCGGCGTCGGCCTTGGTCTGGGCTATATTTCACCGGTCTCGACCCTGCTGCGCTGGTTCCCCGATAAGCGCGGAATGGCCGCCGGCATGGCGATAATGGGCTTTGGCGGCGGCGCGCTGGTGGGGGCGCCTCTGGCAAACGCGTTGATGAATTTTTTCGCCGACGCGACGGGTAACGGCGTCTGGCAGAGCGTACTGGCGCTGTCGGTCATCTATGCCCTGTTTATGCTCTGCGGTACCTTCGGCTATCGTCTGCCGCCGATGGGCTGGCATCCTGCCGGGGAGAAGGCGCTAAAAGTGATGAGCGCGCACTCCACCGTTCAGGTACACGTCAGCGTAGCCTGGCGCACGCCGCAGTTCTGGCTGCTGTGGCTGGTGCTGTGGCTGAACGTGACGGCGGGGATCGGTATTTTAGGGATGGCCTCACCCATGCTGCAGGAGATTTTTGCCGGCAAGCTGCTGGCGACGAGTCTGCAATGGCACGAGCTTAACGCCGACCAGCTGCGGCGCATCGCGACCATGGCGGCTGGCTTTACCGGGCTGCTGAGCCTGTTTAATATCATCGGCCGCTTCTTCTGGGCTTCGGTTTCGGATCTTTGCGGCCGGAAAATGACCTTTGCCATGATTTTTCTTCTCGGTGCCGCGCTGTACGGCACCCTGCCGCTGATCAACCACGGCGGCTACGTCGCCATTTTCGTCTGCGCCCTGTGCGTTATCATTTCGATGTACGGCGGTGGCTTTGCGACTATCCCCGCCTATCTGGCCGATATCTTCGGCGCGCAGATGGTGGGGGCGATTCACGGGCGTCTGCTGACGGCATGGTCCGCCGCCGGTATTAGCGGCCCGGTTTTAGTGAATTATTTACGAGAATATCAGCTGGCCCAAGGGCTTGCTCCGCAGCGGGTGTACGATATTACGCTGATGGTCCTCACCGGGCTGCTGGTTATCGGCCTGATCTGCAACCAGCTGATCCGCCCGATGCCGCAAAAATATGCCATGTCCGCCCAGCAACAGCAGCAGGCGAAGGGGCTGTATACGGTGAATGAGAACGCGCAGCTCAGCTGGGAGCCGCGGCCGTCGCGGGCGCTGATGGCCTTGAGCTGGTTCGCGGTAGGGGTGCCGCTGCTGTGGGGAATAGGGAGCACCTTCCAACAGGCGGTGAAGTTCTTTATGTAGCTATCCGCCAGGCAAGCGCCCGCCGGGGCATTGGCCGGGTGCTCGCTAAATCGCCGTTTATCAAAATAATTCCCATTCGACCCGTCGGTGATACACTACATACTGTGATCTTTGTCATACCGTAATTAAAACAGAGAAAAGAGACACTGCTATGCAACATATCATTGAGGGTTTCCTCAGCTTCCAAAAAGAGATCTTCCCCCAGCGTAAAGAGCTCTTTCGTAGCCTGGCTTCCAGCCAGAATCCCAAAGCGCTTTTTATCTCCTGCTCCGACAGCCGTCTGGTGCCAGAACTGGTGACCCAGCAGGATCCTGGACAGCTCTTTGTTATTCGTAATGCGGGTAATATCGTGCCTTCCTTCGGGCCGGAACCGGGCGGGGTCTCAGCCACCATCGAGTATGCGGTTGTTGCCCTCGGGGTGACCGATATCGTGATTTGCGGCCATTCTAACTGCGGCGCGATGACGGCGGTTGCGACCTGTCAGTGCCTCGACTCCATGCCGGCGGTTTCCCACTGGCTGCACTATGCCGATGCGGCAAGAGCGGTGGTTGACAGCAAAACCTGGGATAGCGAAATCGATAAAGTGAATGCGATGGTGCGAGAGAACGTTATCGCCCAGCTTAACAATATCAAAACGCATCCGTCGGTAGCCGTCGGGCTGCGCGACGGCGCGCTGCGCCTGCACGGCTGGGTATATGATATCGAAAGCGGCGCGATTGGTGCCCTCGATAAAAATACCAAATCCTTCGTCTCGCTCTCTGAAAACCCTGAAGTTTTCTTCGAGTAGCTCTTCTACAGGGCATGGAAGCCCTGCATCCCGCACTTCGCCGTCATCCTCCTGATAAACGCTCCGCTACGCCTGCTCGGGTCTGATAGAGGCTTTGCCGATCGCCAGCAGCGCGACGCTCAAAATAAATCCCGTTCCGCTGAACAGATAGAGCGAGCCGGCGGCTCCGATAGCCTCAGCGCAGTATCCCGCGCCGAGAGAGACGATCGCCGAGACCGTCATTTGTCGCCGGTAGCTTCTGGCGATCGCGGCTGGCACCTGTTGCCGCTCGAAGTTTCTGAGCAGCGCGTAGACGGCGAGGGAGAACACGACGTTAGAGAAAATATGCGCCACAAAGACCAGCGCCAGCGCCGCAGCGGGCCACGGCGCGAAGGGGAGCAGCCCGTAGCACAGCAGAAAAATCGCCAGGCAGCCGATCGACAGCCCGTTGCTGCTGCTGTTTTTTTCAAAACGCGCGGGATTGAGCAGCAGTGGCCCAATCAGCTGGCCGAGACTGCGGGTAAAAAGCAGCGCCAAGGCGATCGTTTGTTCCGGCGAGCCTGATGAGCGCGCCCCGGGGGCCAGCCCCGGCAGCAGCGCCATTGCCGGCGCGCCCGCCGCGGCCAAAAGGGGCAGGAGCAGCATCGCGCGGCGCTGGGAATGGGTCAGGGTCTGCCAGCGCAGCGGGGGTACGCTGCGGATGTGATTGACAAAATGCGCGCTGAAGTACGTTTTCGCCCGCCCGAGGAGGATGAGGGCGGCGGCGAAGCTCAGCAGATCGATAAGCAGAAGATGAGTCGCGCTCATATATCCCCGCAGGACTAATCCCAGACCAATGCCGCAGAGCACGTTGCCGGCAAAAATAATGCTTTCGAGCGTCGTGGCGACCGGGAGCTCCTCTTCGCTCAGGCCGGTTTTGAAGAGTTGACTCAGCGCCGGGAAGGTCATGCCGGTGGTGAACGCTCCGACCGCCTGAGCGATGAGCAGCAGCGGGATAGAGTCAATCGCCACGGCGTAAAACGGCGCCGCCAGTCCGATAAGACCGAGCCCTTCACCGAGTATCAGGATCGTAAAGGGGCTCAGGCGCTGGCAAAAGCGTTCGCCCAGGATGCTGCCGAGCAGTCCGGGGACGGTGGAGAGAACGTAGGCGAGAGCCAGCGATGCGACGGGGGCCGAGAGGCGGATTAGCTCGCCAAAAACGACGATCCAGGTGATGCCGTTGCCTATCGAGGAGATCAGAAACGCGAGAGCGAGCGGGCGTAGCCACGGCTTATTCGCCATGGTCTGGAGAAGGATTCGAATCATTGTCATGTCCGTAATAAGCGAAAAATTGCTTTTCCAGCCACGGGCTAGCCGCCGTTAGCTGAAAATTAATACAACCGTTATCGGGCTTATTGTCAGGACATTACATAACCGGGGATCCGTCGGGGAGGAGTGAATGTGTTAATTTAATATTGCATATTTGTAGCGTTGTCAACGCCGGCGCGCCGACAACGCTATCGGGTCCTCTGCCGTGCTGGCGGACGGCTTACAGCACGCCATCGCCGCCGTCCGAACACCAGACCTGGCCGGAGGTGAACGAGCAGGCGTCGGAGGCCAGCGTCACGTACAGAGGGGCGATTTCGACCGGCTGTCCCGGGCGACCGAGCGGGGTATCCGCACCAAACTGGCGGACCTTCTCCTCAGGCTGGCCGCCGCTGGACTGCAGAACCGTCCAGTAAGGACCGGGCGCAACGGCGTTGACGCGGATCCCCTTCGGACCCAGCTGTTTGGCTAATGATTTAGTGAAGGCCACGAGGCTGGCCTTGGTCTGGGCGTAATCAAAGAGTATTGGGCTCGGCTTAAAGGCCTGAACCGAGGAGGTGTTGATGATAGCGCTATGCTCTTTGAGATGGCGCAGCGCGGCTTTGGTTATCCAGAACGGCGCGTAGACGTTGGTTTTGAAGGTGGCGTCAAAATCCGCCGTCGTGAGTTCTGCCAGCGAGTCGCAGTACTGCTGACGCCCGGCATTATTGACCACAATATCCAGACCGCCCAGCTCTCTGGCGGCCTTTTCAACCAGCGCTTCGCAGAAGGATTCGCTACGAATATCGCCGGGAATAGCCACCGCCTTGCGCCCTGCGGCCTCAATCAGAGCGATGACCTCTTCGGCGTCGGCTTCTTCCTCCGGCAGATAGTTTATCGCCACGTCCGCTCCTTCACGAGCAAACGCAATGGCCACCGCGCGGCCGATACCCGAGTCGCCGCCGGTAATCAGCGCCCTCTTGCCGGACAGCCTGGCCGAGCCAACGTAGCTTTCCTCGCCATGATCGGGAACGGGCAGCATCTCCGAGGCCAGGCCGGGAGGCGTTTGCGGCTGCTCGGCAAAAGGAGGGCGGGGATATTGTGC
Organism: Klebsiella sp. BIGb0149; assembly: GCF_004362605.1. Lineage (NCBI taxonomy): Bacteria > Pseudomonadati > Pseudomonadota > Gammaproteobacteria > Enterobacterales > Enterobacteriaceae > Klebsiella > Klebsiella sp. BIGb0149. The sequence continues at coordinate 25,623 of NZ_SNYG01000003.1, forward strand.
GCTGAGTTTGGCGTGGTCGCTCATATAATTTCCTCTGTTCAGGTAAATATTAAGCATAGGCCCGATGGCCGGCATGAAAAAATATTTTAGGAATTAAGTAAGCCACGGGGCCGATATTATTATGCGGTTCTCATGGGAATGCCCTGCGCAATTGACTGATTAGTCGTCGGGTTTTTACCCCGGCGACCGATGTGGGCCGAATGAAATTTTAGGATTGTTCCAGCGGCCGGGGCGGGGATTATTATCCGGCGAGCGGATGATATTAATTTTACCTTCTTTACAAATACGCTGGATTTTACCGCGGGAAAGTAGCTCGCCGCCGCTTAATAGGTTGTCCTGTTGAGGGTTATGCCGGATAAATGAGATGTTTAAACTTATTTCTGGCGCCGTTTTTAAGCGGCTGGCCCGCCGGATAAGTGGTCCGGCGGTTTGACACCGGCTTCATATCACTTAGTGTTAACTCTCGACGGCGATGATTTGTCATAGCGAATCATTTTTCATAAACCAACCGAAAGGTAGCATTATGGCAGAGCACAGAGGTGGATCGGGTAATTTCGCGCAGGACCGGGAAAAAGCATCTGCAGCCGGTCGTAAAGGCGGTCAGCATAGCGGGGGGAATTTTAAAAACGATCCTCAGCGCGCTTCAGAAGCCGGGAAAAAGGGCGGTGAGAATAGCCACGGCGGCGGGCGTAAATCAGGCGCCAGCTAATTCCCGCGGTCTGGCATAAAGCGTAACGCGATCGTCAGCGTCATATATCCTGCGGGCCGCTGGCCCGCATTTTTTTGCCCACAGCGTCAACGCACCGGCATCAATGCTATATATCTGCATCGTCTGTTAAAGAGTCTGCTCTTTGCCTAACGACCGCAGCCAGCAGCGGAGGATAAATACTATGTCCCAGTTGTCCCAGTCCAGGGTAAACGATCCTGATAAACCGGCCCGCCATCCGGCAAGAGACGATCCCCGCGAACGGGGGGAAATACCGCGTAAAAGGGATGATAGCGAAGATCGCAAAAAGGACCCCTGGCAGCCGGCTCCCGACCAACGCCAGGGGCGGGGCCCTAGCGCCGATGCCCGCCCGAAAGCGTCAATGGCGGCTAGCGCTCGATAAACGGCAGCCACCGCCGCTGGCGCGCTGCCGGCTGCGATGCGGCTTTAGCCATCGCGGCGCCGATCTCCGCGCAGACCGTAAGCCCCTGAACGAACGGGCGGTCGTGCATGAGATAGGGCAGCGCGCCAAACGCAATGCGCCCGCGAACGATCTCCGGCTCCAGCAGCGTGTAGTCTTCCCCAACGTCGGGAATAGCGTCCCCGACGGCGAGGATCTGCCGGCGCAGCGTCGGAAACGGCAGGTCTTTGGTCTTCAGCGGCTTCTGCCCTCTGGCATCGATAAAGACCTCAAAGGCATACCTGGACTGGCCAACGCTTATTTCCGTCAGGTTATCTTCAATGGCGATGGCGTAATCGGGCCCAAGCGGGAGAATGCTGATAACGCCGGCCTCGTGCAGCGCCAGCAGCCGGCGAATGGATTGCGACGGGATCGCCGCGTAGTTATCGATAAACACCCGCGCCAGGCCAGCGCTAAACCGCTCGCTGTCCCGCGAGTTGAGATGAGGGACGATGGCCTGGACCGCTTCATGCAGTCTGAGGATTGCGTAGCGCCAGGCCACCGTGCGCCTGTCGCGCTTGTTGCGCTCGACCTCGATGAGATTCGCCTCAGCCCAGCGGAAAGGGTCACTCTTCCTGCGCGCGGCGAACCAGGCATCGTGGAAGCTGTCGGCGTTAAGCGAGCGCAGCGCTATCTCCCGGCTCCACTGCGGGTCGGCGGCGTCAATTTCCTGCGTCATCAGCGCGAAGACCCGGTCGAGCAGCCCCTCGGTTCCGGCGGCGATGTGCCGGGCAATCGCCTCGTCGCTGGCGATCGTTAAGGGCTCATAGGGGATGGGGCAGTAGAAGTCGGCTTCAGGCAGGATCCCGGAGCGGGACATCATCACCATTTCCAGCGCCTCGCTGTCGCGATCCAGCCGGAAGCTCAACGACCGGTCCTCGGCCTCCACAAACTCCCCGTGCTGCGCGGCAACTGCCATGGCGGCATCGATTCCGCTGAGCGACGTTCCCATAATTCCAACCCGGCAGGGTGCGATGCGCGCGCTCATTAGCCCCGACCACGGGCTCGGGAAGTGGGCGCGCGGGGTGGTATCGTCATCAGGCCAGACGTGGCCGGTGGCGATAACCGCAAGGTCAAAATGCGCGGGTTCTGCAACCCCCTGGGCGCAGAGCATCACGCCTTCGGGGGTGACCTGCAGATCCTCCACCCGGCATGATTCATGGATCGCGACCTCAAATCCGCGCCGTCGGGCCGTCGCCACCAGCTGCAGAAACTGGTCATGGAAATATTCACCCAGCAGCAGGCGCGGCAGGAACTGCCGGACATGCAGGGATTCTTTGCGCACCCCGTAACGCGCCAGATGCTCAACGCTCAGCCCCTGCAGCCAGTCGATATAGGTTGAGAAAATGGGGGGGATTTCGATGCTGGCAATGTTCGCCAACATCATCCGCGCGGTGTCTTCCTTGCTATAGGGCATCCCGACGCCGGCCCGGTCGGCCTGTTCATAGATGGAGACGGCAAGCGGTACCGCGTTCTGTAAAAGGGCGTGAAAAGTATAAATCCCCGTCGGTCCGGCGCCGATAATCGCAATTTTCTTCATTGATATGGGCTCGTTGTTTTAGGCGCAGACATCCGTTATCGGGCTGACGCTGAAGGCGTAACTAAGGGCACTGACCAAAGTATAAACGAGGGATCGCGGGGCAACGGTAAAATGCCTGTATCTGCTGGCGAATAGTTGACTGAAGCTGCGGGAGCCGCCTTTCATTAAAGGGGACTTAAAATCATCTTTTGTTGTTGTCAATTGCGCAGCGTTAGCCTGCAGGCATGAGGAGCTGAAAATCATGGAGAGGGTGGGGGGAATTAACGCGGGCGGTATTGTTCTTGAGGTAATAAACGAATCGAAAATTTAATGATTGTGATGATATTATGCTTAAATTGTGTTTATTTAATGTGGATGTAATTCATTGGATTTTATTGTCTGTAATTAAGTTGTCTTGAGTGTATTTGTATCTTTCTGTTTTTATTGGTATATTTTGTTTTTATTTCTGTTTGTTAATTATCGGCTTGATAATGAATCTCATTTTTAATAACGTGGAGCGGCACAATAATCCTATTGGGCGCTGTTCGGAATACGCTATCAAAGAATAGCGTGGTGCGTTTGTCTCTTCGTTTTTCCAGGGCGGAATTTTTATTTTTGGTGAAAAGGGGTAATTGATATCCCGATATAATATCGGGAGGCGCCTGCTTACGCCAAAACCAGAGAAGATGTTCTGTGCCTGGAGGTCGCTGCCGTTGTTTATCTGACGGATGAAGAAGGCGTGCCCCGACGGCAAAATAAGAAAACAGGGCATATTCCATGAAACATTATTCACACTACTCGCTGGCCGTGCTGATTCATATGGCTATCTGGGGAGTGGGGTTGCCGGCGCAGGCCGCCGACGACAGCACGCCAGATGAAACGAAGAAATCCGCTGCGGCAACCGCATCGGAGAACCACGACGAAACGATGGTGGTTACCGCGGCCGCGCAGACTCTCCAGGCCCCCGGCGTCTCCACCATCACTGCCGATGAAATCCGCAAACATCCACCCGCCCGCGACGTCTCCGAACTGATTCGCACCCAGCCCGGCGTCAACCTGACGGGCAACTCCACCAGCGGTCAGCGCGGCAATAACCGCCAGGTCGATATTCGCGGGATGGGGCCAGAAAATACGCTGATACTGGTGGACGGTAAACCGGTGACCAGTCGTAACTCCGTGCGCTATGGCTGGCGCGGAGACCGCGACACGCGCGGTGATACCAGCTGGGTACCGGCGGAAATGATCGATCATATCGACGTTATTCGCGGCCCGGCGGCGGCCCGCTACGGCAATGGCGCGATGGGGGGCGTGGTGAACATCGTCACTAAACCGACCAGCAGCGAGTGGCATGGTTCCTGGAATACCTATATGAACGCCCCTCAGCACCGTAAAGAGGGCTCGACGAAGCGCACGAACTTCAGCCTGAACGGTCCGCTGTCGGATGCGGTTAGCTTTAATTTATGGGGTAACCTGAGCAAGACGCAGGCCGATGCCCAGGATATTAACTCCGGCCATGAAGCGGCACGAACCGGAACCTATGCGGGATCCTATCCTGCAGGGCGCGAAGGCGTCGTGAATAAAGATATCCACGGCAAGCTGCGCTGGGAGTTTGCGCCGATGCAGGCGCTGGAGTTCGAAACCGGCTACAGCCGTCAGGGCAACCTTTACGCCGGCGACACGCAGAACACCAACACCAGCACGCTGGTGAAAAGCATGTACGGCAAGGAGACCAACCGCCTCTATCGCCAGACCTACGGCGTGACCTGGACCGGCGGCTGGGATAACGGGGTGACCAGCAACAGCTACGCCCAGTATGAACATACCCGCAACTCGCGGATGAGCGAAGGGCTGGCGGGCGGAACGGAGGGCATCTTCTCCAGCAGCGAATTCTCGGATATCGACCTCTCTGACGTGCTGTTGCACAGTGAAGTGAATATTCCGTTTACCCTCGGGGTTGAGCAGAATCTGACCCTGGGCACCGAGTGGAACCAACAGCGGATGAAGGATGGCGTGTCGACCACCCAGTCTCTCTCCTATGGCTCCATCGACGGCATCCCGGCAACCGGGCGCAGCCCGTACTCCAGCGCCGAAATTTTCTCGCTGTTTACCGAAGACAATATCGCGCTGACGGATAGCACCATGCTGACGCCAGCCCTGCGCTTTGACCACCACAGTATTGTCGGCAATAACTGGAGCCCATCGCTGAACCTCTCCCAGGGGCTCTCCGATGACTGGACGCTGAAGCTGGGGATTGCCCGCGCCTATAAAGCGCCGAATCTCTACCAGCTCAACCCGAACTACATTCTGTACAGTAACGGCCAGGGCTGCTACGCCAGCAGTTCCGCCTGCTATCTGATGGGTAATAGCGATCTGAAGGCCGAAACCAGCGTTAACAAAGAGATCGGCCTTGAGTATAAGCACGAGGGCTATCAGGCGGGGCTGACCTGGTTCCGCAACGACTACCGTAACAAGATTGAATCAGGTTACTCGGCGGTAGGCACGGCCAGCAACGGCACGACCAATATCTATCAATGGGAAAACGTGCCGAAGGCGCTGGTAGAAGGGCTGGAAGGCTCGCTAAGTCTGCCGGTGAGCGAAACGGTTAGCTGGAGCAACAACCTGACGTGGATGCTGCAGAGCAAGAACAAGACCACCGGCGATCGCCTGTCGGTAATTCCGCAGTTCACGCTGAACTCGACCCTTAGCTGGCAGGTGCGTGACGATCTCTCTTTACAGAGCACCTTCACCTGGTATGGCCGCCAGAAACCGAAGCGCTTTAACTATAAAGGTGAGGCGGTGTCCGCAAGCGAGCTAAACGAAGTCAGTCCATACAGCATTGTTGGGCTAAGCGCGACCTGGGACGTCAATAAGAACCTGAGTCTGACCAGCGGCGTGGATAATCTGTTTGATATTCGCCACTATCGCGCCGGTAATGCGCAGACCACAGGGAACTCGACAACCGGGGCTTATCTGTATGGCGCCGGCGCGGAAACCTACAACGAGTCGGGGCGGACGTTCTATGTGAGCGTGAATACGCATTTCTAAGGCATCATCGATCGCGGGCCGGAATATTTTGCTATTCCGGCTTTTTTGCCGTCAGCTAAAACGGCAAAGGGAAGCTTGATGAGTTGTCCGTAGCCTTTGCCGAGTGGATTGCTGGCGCTAAAAGCATCTGCGGTGCGTGCCGCTGACGGATCTGGTCACGACTGGAGTTTGGGATCTCCGGGTAGCATCAGGCGTAGGGTATTAAATAGGTTTTAATGTCGTGGAACTGGGGATATCGAATAGGGCTTAACGGCTGCAGAAAGCGCTTCTTTCGAGGGAAATGCACCAGATTAAGAAAATCTGGTGCGTCCGAGTGGACTCGAACCACCGACCCCCACCATGTCAAGGTGGTGCTCTAACCAACTGAGCTACGGACGCATTTGGTGCGTTTAATTGGACTCGAACCAACGACCCCCACCATGTCAAGGTGGTGCTCTAACCAACTGAGCTATAAACGCTTTATGGTGCGTTCAATTGGACTCGAACCAACGACCCCCACCATGTCAAGGTGGTGCTCTAACCAACTGAGCTATGAACGCAATGTTGTGGTGACAACGGGGACGCATATTAGCGATCGGGAGAGGTTGTGGCAAGAGGCAAACGTCACTTTTCTTGCAGAACAGACGCGATTGCGGAAGTTTTACTCATATTGTCTATATTTTGCTGATGATAAAGGATATTTCTTGCCCTGTTTGCCCGCGGGCTATGCCTGCTGACGCGGATTAATGCGGTAGTGCAGCTTGAAGACCGGGACGTGCAGGCGAAGCCGTATACCTCAACCGGGACTTCATACAGACAGTTCGCGGTGATTGAAGTTGTGCCAGGGGTCTTTGAAGTGACGCGTCGTACTTAATAATAAGCATTGGCATAACGCTTTTGTATTTTTGATATGAGCAAGGTCGCTACTGCGGCCTTTTTAATTAAGGGGAACGCTGGGCGTTATTTAAATATAAGACGAAGAGTGAAGAGGGCACAGATTATCAGCAGGATCAGAATGAGCTCAAAACGATAGCGTTGCAGCATAGTGCTCTCCTAAAAAAATCGGCGCTGAAGCAGCGCCGATTTATTACGATACCAGACTAACCGGGTTAATTATGCAGCCGGCTGTGCAGCAGGTTTAGCGGCAGCGTGGTGTTTAGCTTTGTGGTGTTTTTTAGCAGCCTGAGCTTTCTGAGCTACGGCCGGTTTTGCTGCGGCTTTGTGGTGTTTTTTAGCGGCCTGAGCTTTCTGGGCTACGGCAGGTTTAGCTGCGGCTTTGTGGTGTTTTTTAGCGGCCTGGGCTTTCTGAGCTACGGCAGGTTTAGCGGCGGCTTTGTGGTGTTTTTTAGCAGCCTGGGCTTTCTGAGCTGCAGCCGGTTTAGCTTCTGCTTTTTTGTGTTTTTTCACAGCCTGAGCTTTCTGCTCTGCGGCCGGTTTAGCGGCAGCTTTATGATGTTTTTTGTGATGAGTGGTCTTGGCAACGGTGCTGTGAGTTGCAGCAGCCGGAGCCTGAGTGGTGCTTACCGCATCAGCGGCGAAAGCAGCAGAAGACAGACCCATAGCAGCGGCAACGACCAGAGCTAATACTTTTTTCATTCTGATATCCTCGAAAATGTTTCTTCAGTTAACCCCACTGCGGGGCTGTTGAAACAACTATATGCCGGTCATGGCGCGAGTTCAGTGAGTGTTTGGTATCGGCAGGTAACCGAATGTACGATGAGGTGGCGGGAGAGCGTAAGAGGTTATCCGCTAACGAGAAAGCGTTAGCGGAGTGGGCCGTGATTAGCGGCGAGGCGTTCGGGCAAGCGTTGAGACAAGCTCCTGGCGGGTCATGCGTACGCAATAGGCGGGTGTGCCGCGTTCAAACCGCCATCCTTCGCTGAGCGGCCCGACGTCAAGGGCATCAAAACCAAAGGCGTCGTACAGCGCGGCGGCGATGGCTTTCCCCTCTGCGTCATCGCCCGCCAGCGGCAGCGCCCGGCGATTTTCCGCCCCTGCGGGTAAGCCATCGCTTTCCAGCTGCGTCATCGGAATGGCGTTAAAGGCTTTGGTTATTCTGGCGGCGGGCAGGATCCGCGCCAGTAATTCACTGGTGGTGGTTTGCCCGGAGTCGAGCTCGGCAATGTCGCCGTCCCGCTGCGGGTAGTAATTGACCGCATCGATAACGTGCTTATTTTTAATACCGGCGACCGGCAGCGCGCTGACGGCGCTGAGGGGGACGGCAATCACCACCACCTCGCCAAACTCGGCGGCCTCGTCCGCGCTGCCCACCTGACAGCCGATCATCGGCCCCAGGCTGAATAGCGTCTGCGGTCCCCGTGAGTTGCTGAGCATCACGTCGTGGCCGGCCTGCAGCGCAAGCTTAGCGATGGAACGTCCTACAAACCCGGCGCCTATTATTCCGATCTTCATCTTTGACTCCTGACAAATTGCCTCATTGAGGGAATAAATTTAATTCCCTCGTCACAGAAGATAAATCGTAAGATGGTTGCATGATAAACAACTAAAATGAGTGAATCATGGATCAGCTCACCAGCATGAAGGTTTTCGTCAAGGCGGCAGAAACCGGCTCATTTGCCGCCGTCGCCGAGCAGCTGCAGCTGTCGCCGCAGATGGTTGCCCGCCACGTAGCGGCCCTCGAGGCGCATCTCGGCACCTCGCTTATCGCGCGTACGACGCGGCGGCAAACCCTGACCGATATCGGCCGCAGCTACTATGAGCGCTGCCGCCTGGTGCTGGACGAAGTCGCCGAGGCCGACGCGCTGGCGCTGGAGATGAAGGCGACTCCCTCCGGTATTATCAGAGTCAATGCGCCGGTTACCTTTGGTTCACACGCGCTCTCGACGTTCATCACCGACTATCTCGCCCGCTACCCCGAGGTGCAGGTCGAGCTGACCCTCAGCGACCGCATCGTCGACCCGATAGAAGAGGAGTTCGAGGTGATCATACGCATTGGCGAGCTGGCCGACAGCACCATGGTTGCCTGGCCGCTGCGCCCTTACCGGTTAATAGCCTGCGCCTCTCCTGACTATATTTTGCGCCACGGCGAGCCGCAGACGCCGGCGGATCTGCAGCACCACTCCTGCCTGGTCTACGGTCACTGGTCGGCCATGAACGCCTGCCGCTGGCAGTTCACCAGGGAGGGCGCCACGGTGGAGGTTAAACCCGCCGGGCGCTTTCGTTCGAACGACTGGAAAGCGCTGATGAACGCCGCTCTCGCCGGGCACGGCATCACCCTCGGACCGGAAGAGGTGCTGAGAGTTGAGGTTGAGGCGGGCAGGCTGGTGCAGGTTTTATCGGGGTTTTCCGGCCCTTCGCGACCGATGCACGTGCTGGTGCCGGCAGGACGCCGACGAACGACCAAAATCAAATGCTTTGTCGAGGCGCTGAGAGAGGCGCTGGGCCCGCGCGGGCCCGGCTATCGCTGAGAAACGGCGCCCCGAAAACGGGGCACCGCTGCCGGTTAGCGCGCTGCGCGCTGTAAAATGACGCTCGACGGCTGACGCTGGAGGAAGCGCATCCGCAGCATCATCAGGATTGCCGCGGAGGTTAAGCCGATAATAAACCCGCACCAGAAGCCGGCAGGCCCCATGCGCGGGACGACAATATCGGTTAACGCCAGCACATAGCCGCTTGGCAGTCCCAGAACCCAGTAGGCGGTAAAGGTAATAAAGAAGATTGAGCGCGTATCCTTATAGCCGCGCAGGATCCCGCTGCCGATGACCTGGACGGAGTCGGAGATCTGATATATCGCCGCCAGCAGCATCAGCTGGGAGGCCAGCACCACCACTTCCGGGTTGTCGTTGTAGAGCAGGGCGATCTGTTTGCGCATCAGGATGGTGAAAATCGCGGTGATCGCGGCCATGCAGACGCCAACGCCGACGCCGGTTCTGGCGGAGGTTTGCGCATCGAGGGTTGAGCCCTGGCCGAGGCGGAAGCCGACGCGGATGGTGACCGCCGCCGCCAGCGACAGCGGTAAAACGAACATCAGCGAGCTGAAGTTAAGCGCAATCTGATGGCCGGCGACATCGATAATGCCCAGCGGAGAAACCAGCAGCGCAACCACCGCAAACAGGGTCACTTCGAAAAAGAGCGCCAGCGCGATCGGCAGCCCGAGCTGGACCAGGCGCTTGAGGACGGCAAAATCCGGCTTGCTGAACCCCTCGGCGCCCCGAATATCACGCATTGAGCGCGCCCGACGCACCCAGGCGATCATGCTGAAAAACATCACCCAGTACACGGAAGCCGTTGCCACGCCGCAGCCCACGCCGCCCAGCTCCGGCATGCCGAAATGACCGTAGATAAAGATGTAGTTGACCGGGATATTCACCAGCAGCCCGATGAAGCCCATGACCATCCCCGGCTTGGTTTTCGCCAGGCCTTCGCACTGGTTACGCGCAACCTGGAAGAAGAGGTAGCCCGGAGCCCCCCACAGCAGCGCGCGCAGGTAGCCGACGGCTTTATCCGCCAGCGCCGGGTCAATATTATGCATTGAGCTGATGATATAGCCGGCGTTCCACAGCACCACCATCACCAGCACCGAGACGAACCCCGCCAGCCAAAAACCCTGGCGCACCTGATGCGCAATGCGATCGCGGCGCCCGGAGCCGTTGAGCTGTGCAACGACCGGCGTTAGCGCCAGCAGCAGGCCGTGGCCAAAGAGGATAGCCGGCAGCCAGATGGAGGTACCGATGGCGACGGCCGCCATATCGGTGGCGCTGTAGCCGCCCGCCATGACGGTATCGACGAAGCCCATTGAGGTCTGGGCTACCTGCGCAAGGATGACGGGAATAGCCAGTGCTAACAACTGACGCGCTTCAATGAAGTACTTCTGCACCTGTACACCTTTATATTGTTGTTATTTTGAGACTAAAAAAGCCGCCGTTAATGGCAGCAAGAAGAAAAAGCAGAGGGATTAGCCAGTCTATTGTAGCGAGGATTAGCCATTAAGCCAGTGAAAAAATGGTAGGGCACTATGCGTGCTGGCAACCTTATTTACCACCTGTTATTGTTCCCGATTAATATATTGTGAGCCATTTCTACAGGAGCAAAGCATGTTTACTGGCATTGTGCAGGGGACCGCTAAAGTGGTGTCCATCGATGAGAAGCCCAATTTTCGTACCCACGTGGTGGAACTGCCTGAGCACATGCTCGACGGACTGGAAACCGGCGCGTCGGTCGCCCATAACGGCTGCTGTCTCACCGTCACCGAGATCGACGGCGCGCGCATCAGTTTTGACCTGATGAAAGAAACCCTGCGCATCACCAACCTCGGCGCCGTGCGTCAGGGGGACGTGGTCAACGTTGAGCGCGCGGCAAAGTTCAGCGATGAAATCGGCGGCCATCTGATGTCCGGCCATATTATGACCACAGCGGAGGTGGTTAAGATCCTGACCTCGGAAAATAACCGCCAGATCTGGTTCAAGGTCCAGGATCCGACGCTGATGAAGTACATTCTGTATAAAGGCTTTATCGGCGTTGACGGCATTAGCCTGACGGTTGGCGAAGTCACGCCGACGCGCTTCTGCGTGCACCTGATCCCGGAAACGCTGCTGCGCACCACCCTGGGCGTGAAAAAGCTGGGGGATCGGGTCAATATCGAGATTGACCCGCAGACGCAGGCGGTGGTCGATACCGTTGAGCGGGTGCTGGCGGCGAAAGAGGCGGTGCAAAAGGCGTCGGAAGAGTCATAGTCGCCGGCTGTTCGCTACGGTGGGGCTGCCGTTTAGCTCCCGGCCTGCAGCCTGCGGTTCGCCGATTTCAGCGGGATGCCAGACTCCGCGGCACCCTTTCTCATCGCTGAACGTCCGCTATTGCGGAAACAAATACGGGACGGGAAAAAAAATGCCTGTCGGTGAGAGCACCGGCAGGCATGATGAGTGCAGGTCAGGATCTAGCGCGCGACGCGCAGGCCGCTCTCGGCGCCGCGAGAAAACACCACCTGCCACAGCTGAATATCGCGCGCGCGAAAGGCGCCGGCGCAGGCGTTGAGATAATAGCTAAACATGCGCTTGAAGCGCTCGGTGTAGTTATCGGCAATATCCGGCCAGCTGGCGAGGAACCGCTCGTACCAGGCCATCAGCGTGGTATCGTAATCGGCGCCTATATTGTGCCAGTCTTCCATCACGAAATGCGTTTCGCTGGCTTTTGCAATATGGCGAACCGACGGCAGGCAGCCGTTAGGGAAGATATATTTATTGATCCACGGATCGACGCTCAGGTCCGTTTTGTTTGAACCGATGGTGTGCAGTAAAAAAAGACCGTCCGCTTTCATATTCCGGTCGACGACATCGAAATAGGTGGCGTAGTTTTTCGGCCCCACGTGCTCAAACATACCGACGGAAACAATGCGATCAAAACTATCATGTAAGTCGCGATAGTCCTGTAACAGGATAGTGACGTCTAATCCCTCACACCGCTGCTGGGCCATTTTTTGCTGTTCGGCAGAAATGGTAACGCCAACCACGCTAACGTGATAATTTTTTGCCATGTAATAGGCCAGACCGCCCCAGCCGCAGCCAATATCCAGCACCCGCATCCCCGGTTCAAGCTGCAGCTTACGGCAAATAAGATCTAATTTAGCCTGCTGAGCCTCTTCCAGAGATTGCGCCTCTTTCCAGTAAGCGCAGGAATATTGCATATAGGGGTCGAGCATCTGACTAAAGAGGTCGTTGCCGAGATCGTAGTGCTCTTTGCCGACTATCCAGGAACGTTTTTTACTTTGCAGATTGAACAGGCGAGCGGCAGCAATACGCAGCGTATCTTTGAGGTGGCGGGGAAGCTGGTTTTCCAGCCCGGCGCGCAGCACCTTGTGGAAGAAAATATCCAGACGCTCGCAGTCCCACCAGCCGTCCATATAACTTTCACCTAACCCCAGAGACCCTTCCTGCAGCACGCGCTTAAAAAAGAGGGGGTTTTTTATCCGTAGATCGGAGGGAGCGGGGCCATTAATTTCAATACCCGCACGACCGAGCAACTCAGCTGTAATTCGGTACCAGTCGTCATTTGGTACACTTACTTCTTCTATACACGATGAACTCATAGCTTCTCCATCACGCCCAAGTGATCAGAACCTTAAAACAGCGTAGACGCTTTTTTTGGCATTGTGAGAAATCTCACGGAAAATCCGTGAAGCTGCTATCCGACGTAGAACAGAGGAAGGGAGATAACCCTTGCCGAAAGGCCTTCCATGGTGAAACGGGAGGCGTCCTGCCCCCGTTAATATCGATAAACTTTCTATTTATGTGATACGGGATCCAGTATAGGCCCCTATTTTAAGGCTTTCAATAAAAACATATTAGCAGGCTAATTACTGGACCTTAACATCGCTGAAACCATTCTATGCATGCGACGACTGGGTGCTGAGACGGGCGCTCCTCAGCTGCATCGCATATCCCAGTCCGGCCAGCACGATGGAGGCCAGCATCACGCTGGTGGTGGTGAGCAGCGGAGTGGCAATCAGCGTGGATACCAGCAGGCTGGTCAGGAAGCACAGTCCGAGCTGCAGGGTATTCTGCAGCGCGGCGGCGCGACCCGTGGCCTGAGGGAACGGCCGCAGCGCCTGGGCGACGACAATCGGGTAAATGGCGCCGTTAACGATAGCCATCACGCAGAAGGGGGCCATCAGCGCGACGATGGAGACATCCTGCTGCAGGCCCACCAGCCAGGTGGCGGCAACGCTGATGGCAAAAACGACCAGTAGCCACGGCAGCAGCTGCTGCCCCTGCCATTTCTGCAGCGCCGCACGACAGCCGTATCCGCCGATTAAAAAGGCGATAGTCTGCGGCACGTAGCTCAGGCCGATGGCGGTTGGCCCGTAGCCCATGTCGTGCAGAATAAACGGCGAACCGGTCAGCCAGGCGAAAAAGCTGGCGGAGCAGGCGGCGTAGATCAGCACGTTGCCGCTGTATTCGCGCGAGCGCAGCAGCGCCAGGAAGGTGAGCTTTTTCTGCGTGCTGCTATCGGGTCTGCTCACCGGCTTGAGGCGTAATGCAGGCAGCATCAGCAGTAGAGTGATGGCAAACAGGGTCGCGAAGATGGCCTGCCAGTCGAAATGGGCGAGCAGCCAGCTGCCGAGCAGCGGCGCCAGGGCCGGGGAAAGGCCCACCAGCGGCATGATGGTGGCGAATATGCGGTTGGTGCGCTGGGCAGGATAATAGTCGGTAACCATCGCCTGCCAGGTAACCGCCGCCGCGCAGACGCCGATGGCCTGCACAAAACGCAGCCCCAGCATCAGGGTCGCGTCCTCGACCCACAGCATGCCAAGGCAGCCGACGGCGAAGATCGCCAGGCCGCTGAGCAGCACCGGCTTACGCCCATAGCGATCCGATACCGGGCCCCAGAACAGCTGGCCAAGGGCGAAACCGGCGAGAAACACGCTCAGGCTGGCGCTGACCGAGGCCGCCGAAGTATTCAGATCCTGTTGGATAGCCGAAAACGCCGGCAGATACATATCGGTTGCCAGGAAGCCGAGCACGCTGAGGCCCGCCAGCCAAACCAAAAATCCTTTCCCAGGTTGTTGCATAAAGTTCTCTTTCTTCTGATGCAGGTAAGATGCCGCAGAGTGTAGGGAGTGCATTCTGGCTTGTGAAACGCTAATATTTGTTACATGCGTTCAAAAAATTTGCAGGCAGAATATGTGGTCCGAATACTCCCTTGAAGTGGTTGATGCGGTTGCGCGCAACGGCAGCTTTAGCGCAGCGGCTCAGGAGCTGCATCGCGTACCCTCGGCGGTCAGCTACACCGTGCGTCAGCTCGAAGAGTGGCTGGCCGTTCCGCTCTTTGAGCGCCGGCATCGCGACGTGGAGCTCACCCCTGCCGGAGTGTGGTTTCTACAGGAAGGGCGTTCTGTTATCAAAAAAATGCAGATCACCCGCCGCCAGTGCCAGCAGATCGCCAACGGCTGGCGCGGGCAGCTCTCAATTGCGGTTGACGATATCGTTAAGCCGGCGCGGATGCGGCAGATGATCGTCGATTTTTATCGCCACTTTCCGGACGTCGAGCTGATTGTCTTCCAGGAGGTGTTTAACGGCGTCTGGGACGCGCTGGCCGACGGCCGGGTGGAGCTGGCCATCGGCGCGACCCGCTCGATTCCGGTCGGCGGACGCTACGCCTTTCGCGATATGGGCATGCTGAGCTGGCACTGCGTGGTCGCCAGCCACCATCCGCTGGCGAAAATGAGCGGCCCGCTGAGCGATGATACGTTGCGCAACTGGCCGTCGCTGGTCAGGGAAGATACTTCACGATCGCTGCCGAAGCGCACGACGTGGCTGCTGGATAATCAGAAGAGGGTGGTGGTGCCGGACTGGGACGCCTCGGCAACCTGCCTGTCGGCCGGGCTCTGCATCGGCATGGTGCCGTCGCACTTTGCCCGCCCGCGGATCGACAGCGGCGAGTGGACGGCGCTGGAGCTGGAAAATCCGTTCCCGGACGCCGCCTGCTGTCTGACCTGGCAGCAGAGCGATATCTCGCCGGCGCTCTCCTGGCTGCTGGACTATCTTGGCGACAGCGAAACGTTAAATCGGGAGTGGCTGCGGGCGCCGGAATAGCCGACGCCCGGCAGGGTTAGCGGCGGTAGTCGACGAACGGGCCGTCAATCACCGAGCGGCGCTCGACCAGCCGCGGGTGGACTTCGATAGACTGCGACTCTTCGCGCTTGTTAACGATGCGGTCCATCAGCATATTGAAGGCGGCTTCGCCGAGAGAGTCCTTTGGCTGATGAATGGTGGTCAGCGCCGGGCTAAAGTAGCGGGCGTTGCGCACGTTGTCATAGCCAATCAGCGAAATATCCTGCGGCACGCGCAGGCCCATTTCGTCGGCGGCGCAAATCGCCCCCATCGCCATGATGTCGCCGCCGCAGAAGATGGCGGTCGGACGATGCTGCTGGCTGAGGATCTGCTGCATCGCGCGGTAGCCGGACTCCGGCTCGAAGTCGCCCTGAACCACCCAGCTTTCCGGGACGCTAATCTGCGCTTCTTCCATCGCTTTCATAAAACCGGCCAGGCGTCCGGCGCCGGTATTGCGCTCCAGCGGGCCCGGGATCACGCCGATTTCACGGTGGCCGCGCTCAACGAGGTAGCGACCGGCCATATAGCCGCCTTCAAAGGCGTTATCGATAACCGAATCGGTAAAGTCGGCCTTGGACTCACCCCAGTCCATGACGACCATCGGGATGTTGCGGTACTCTTCGAGCATCGAGAGCACCGACTGCGGATATTCGGAGCACATCACCAGCAGGCCGTCGACGCGCTTTTGCGCCATCATTGACAGGTAGGCCTGCTGCTTTTCCGGATCGTTCCAGGCGTTGCCGAGAATCAAGGTGTAGCCCTTCTGGAAGCAGCTCTTCTCGACGGACTCGATAATTTCGGCGAAATAGGCCGCTTCGCTGCTGGTAGCCAGCAGACCGATCGATTTGGTGTGATTAACCTTCAGGCTGCGCGCCACCGCACTCGGAGAGTAGTGCAGCTCTTTGATGGCAGCCCATACCGCGTTGCGCGTCTCTTCAGCGACAAAGCGGGTTTTGTTAATTACATGTGAAACTGTTGTAGTGGAAACGTTTGCGCGCTTCGCTACATCTTTAATTGTTGCCATTACTTCTCTCTCCAGACCTTGACCTGATCGTCTGATTATCGATACGGAAACGTTTGCCTATACACACCCTGAGCACAATGTTCAACATTGCATCACGTCGGGAAACGACACAGAACGACAGGAAGGGGTCAATGGCCGATACGCTTTCAAATTAGCGTGGGATTTTGTCCGATCTTGCGGCAAAGGGGAAGAGTAAAAATGTGCATCACCCTAAATCTCAGAAGATTTTTATACAATATTGTGCAAAAATGAGCAGGCTCACTTTTCTTGTGGGGATAATCAGGGGGAAAATTGATGGATACAGATTTAAAGTTTTCGCTGACCACGACGATTATTGTTCTGGGCCTGATCGTGGCCGCAGCGCTGACCGCCGTACTGCACTAATTTTTTCGGGGGAGAGGCTCCTTTCCCCTTATTTCCGCGCATTATTATCAAATTCGCAAAAATCTTTTGCCATTTCGTTTACTTTTGTTTTTCTGTGATTGATGTCATGCTTTTGGCTTCTGATGAGATACCGTCGCTGAGGACGGTCTGCTGGAGTCATTGCATGAAGATCAACTTTCCCCTGTTAGCGCTTGCCATTGGGGCATTTGGTATTGGTACGACCGAATTTTCCCCGATGGGACTACTGCCGGTTATCGCCAAAGGCGTGGATGTATCCATTCCCGCCGCGGGGATGCTGATCAGCGCCTACGCCATCGGCGTGATGGTTGGGGCGCCGCTGATGACGCTGCTGCTGTCGCACCGCGCGCGCCGCAGCGCGCTGATTTTCCTGATGGCTATTTTTACCCTTGGCAACGTCCTCTCATCAATGGCGCCGGATTACACCACGCTGCTGCTCTCGCGCATTATCACCAGCCTGAACCACGGCGCCTTCTTCGGCCTCGGGTCGGTGGTCGCCGCGAGCGTGGTTCCTAAGCACAAGCAGGCCAGCGCGGTAGCGACCATGTTTATGGGGCTGACCATCGCCAATATTGGCGGCGTTCCGGCGGCGACCTGGCTCGGTGAAACCATCGGCTGGCGCATGTCCTTCCTCGCCACGGCGGGTCTTGGCCTGGTGGCGATGGTCAGCCTGTGGTTCTCGCTGCCAAAAGGCAGCGCAGGGGAGCGGCCAAACGTGAAGGAGGAGCTGGCGGTATTGATGCGGCCGCAGGTGCTCTCCGCGCTGCTGACCACCGTGCTCGGGGCCGGGGCGATGTTCACCCTCTATACCTATATTTCGCCGGTGCTGCATACCATTACCCACGCTTCGCCGCTGTTCGTCACCGCGATGCTGGTGCTGATTGGCGTCGGCTTCTCCCTGGGCAACTATCTTGGCGGAAAATTTGCCGACCGCTCGGTTTCCGGCACGCTGAAGGGCTTTTTACTGCTGCTGATGGTTATCATGCTGGCGATCCCGCTGCTGGCGCAGTCGCAGGTCGGCGCGGCTATCAGCATGGTGGTGTGGGGCGCGGCGACGTTCGCCGTGGTGCCGCCGCTGCAGATGCGCGTGATGCGCGTGGCTCACGAAGCGCCGGGGCTCTCTTCTTCGGTGAATATCGGGGCGTTTAACCTCGGCAATGCGCTGGGCGCGGCGGCCGGGGGGGCGGTGATTTCCGGCGGGCTGGGCTACGCATTTGTTCCGGTGATGGGGGCAATCATCGCCGGCGTGGCGCTGATGCTGGTGCTGTTCAGCGGTCGCGGACGGCCGCAAGAGGCCTTAGCCAGCCGCTAACAATCACCGCAGAAGGGTTTCCCCTTCTGCGGTGCAGTTTTATGCCGCCAGATTAGCCGCGACAAACTTCCAGTTTACCAGCGCCCAGAAGTGCTCCAGATAGTTCGGACGGGCGTTACGGTAGTCAATGTAATAAGCGTGTTCCCAGACATCCACGGTCAGCAGCGGTTTAGCGCTGCCGGTGAGCGGCGTGCCGGCGTTGCTGGTGGAGACAATCGCCAGGCTGCCGTCGGCATTTTTGACCAGCCACGTCCAGCCTGCGCCGAAGTTTTTCGCCGCCGCATCGGTGAACTGCGCTTTAAAATCAGCGAAGCTGCCGAAGGATTTAGCGATGGCTGCCGCCAGTTCGCCTTCCGGCTCACCGCCGGCATTCGGCGCCAGACAGTTCCAGTAGAAGGTGTGGTTCCAGACCTGGGCCGCGTTGTTAAAGACGCCGCCTTCGGAAGAACGAACGATCTCTTCCAAAGAGTGGCCTTCAAAAGCGGTGCCCTTGATCAGGTTGTTGAGGTTAGTGACGTAGGCCTGGTGATGCTTACCGTAATGGTACTCCAGGGTTTCAGCGGAAATGTGCGGCGCCAGGGCGTCTTTCGCATATGGTAATGCAGGTAATTCGAACGACATTGCTACTCTCCTTATTATATTAATGCGTGCAATAACCATGTAATGCACAGGGAGATAGTAGCAAATTAAAAGATGTGGCAAAAGAGAGAGTTAACCTGCCGCAGGCGCGGCAGGGGGTCGTCAGCGGATGGTTTTAGGCGTCATCACGCGGCGGGCGCCAACGTAGTGGCGAACCCAGTAATCTTCGCTTAACGAGGTAATCTGAATATCGCGTCCGGTACGCGGCGACTGGATAAATTTGCCGTTGCCGACGTAAACGCCGACATGATCCGCCGTGCCGCGACCGCGGGTGCGGAAGAAGACCAGATCGCCGCTCTGCAGCTCGCCGCGATCGACGGGGCGAGCATCGCGCAGGTGATACATTTCGTTCGCCGTGCGCGGGATATGAATCTTCACCAGGTCTTTGTAGGCGTAATAAACCAGCCCGCTGCAGTCAAAGCCGGTGCGCGGCGAGGTGCCGCCCCAGCGATAGGGCTTGCCAATTTGGTCCATCAGCTTCGACATCGCGGTGCTCTGCGCTTTTTGCACCCGTACCTTATGCGCATCGGCCAGCGTCAGCGGCACTTCTTCTTCGGCAACCGGCTTGCAGCGCTTTTTATAGCCTTTACGCACGACGCACTTCTGCTTCACGCTGGCCATCGCCCGCGTCGGCTCGATATTGGCATTAGCCGCGGTCGCGCACTGTTTTTTATAGCCTTTGCGCAACACGCACTTTTTCGTTCCACCGGCGGCCTGACGGTTTAATGCCGTCTGGCTCGAAGCGGTAGTGCGGGTAGGGTGTTTGGCGCGGGAGGAGGTCGATGCTTTCTTGCTGGAGGTTTTGGCGCTGGATTTTGTTTTCTGAGTGGAGACTTTTTTCTTGCGTTCGGTGGTGCCCTTTGCCTGATGCGATTTCGGCGTGGCGGAGGCGTGCGTATGCCCTGAAGCATGCGCCAGTGGTGTAAATGAGATAGATGTAAACAGTAATGCGCAGAGCGAAATCGCGATTTTGTTTAGCCGCGCCACCGAGCACTCCCCTGATTAATTACAGACATGTACACATACCTGACCATGAATGACAAAACCCAACGATTCTAATGCATAAAAACCCTGAAAGTTAATATTCTTTTGTATCTAAAGTGTCGTTTGATTAACAATTGCAAAAAAATATGCCAGACATTGACCTGCTTGTACACAAAGTGCGCAGCGCGACGGCGCGCTGGCTGATAAAGTGATATTTATAAGGCAACTTCTGGGCACAGAAGATAAAATATAGTGAGTGAAAAAAATGTTATTATCTGTCCTGCGTTCAGCACGCTACAATGACAAATTACTGCCGTATAGAAGTTAAGGAAGCATGACAATGAGCACTACCGTAGAAAAAATCGAACGTCAAATCGCTGAAAACCCGATCCTGCTGTACATGAAAGGATCGCCAAAACTGCCAAGCTGCGGCTTTTCCGCTCAGACCGTGCAGGCGCTCTCCGCGTGCGGCGAACGCTTTGCCTACGTCGATATCCTGCAGAACCCGGACATCCGCGCGGAGCTGCCGAAGTATGCAAACTGGCCGACCTTCCCGCAGCTATGGGTTGATGGTGAGCTGGTTGGCGGTTGCGACATCGTGATTGAAATGTATCAGCGTGGTGAACTACAGCAGCTGATCAAAGAAACGGCGGCGAAGTATAAAACTGACGAGCCGAAAGCAGAATAATTTTGCTACCAGTAAAAAAGCGACTTCCGATGAAGTCGCTTTTTTTTGTCTCTTATTCCGCCTCGGGCAGCGGCAGCGGCCATCCGCCAAGGCGCTTCCAGCGGTTAACTATCTCGCAGAACAGCTGGGCAGTCTGGTCGGTATCGTACAGCGCAGAGTGCGCCTTGGTGCCATCAAACTCCATACCGGCGGCGAGGCAGGCTTTGGACAGCACGGTTTGACCGAGCACCAGCCCGCTTAGTGCGGCGGTATCAAAGGTGACGAAAGGGTGGAACGGATTGCGTTTTAGCCCGGCACGCTCGGCGGCAGCCATGGTAAAGCTGAGATCGAAAGTGGCGTTGTGGGCCACCATGATGGCGCGATTACAATCGCTGTCCTTCATCCCCTTGCGGACCATTTTGAAAATCGCGTGCAGCGCGTCGTACTCGCTCACCGCCCCGCGTTCAGGGTCGTTAGGGTTGATGCCGTTAAATGCCAGCGCTTCGGGCTGCAGGTTCGCACCCTCGAAAGGTTCAACATGAAAATGCAGCGTTTCGTCCGGCATCAACCAACCCTGCTCATCCATTTTCAAGGTAATGGCAGCGATCTCAAGCAGGGCGTCGGTTTTGGCATTGAACCCGGCGGTTTCGACATCGATAACCACAGGATAAAAACCGCGAAAACGGTCGCACAGACCATTAAGTTGAACGTTCTCGGACATCAGATTCTCTTTACTGGAAAAAAGTAGCGCGCATTATGGCAAATTTTGCCGCGCCTTGCAGCAGTCAGGGGATAAAACAGCGGGCGCCGATCGGCGCCCGAAACCGTTAGTGGCCGAGGCCTTTTCCGGCGTCTTTCTCTTCGATCAGCTCGATTTTGTAACCGTCTGGATCTTCAACGAAGGCAATAACCGTGGTGCCGCCTTTAACCGGGCCGGCTTCGCGGGTGACGTTGCCGCCGTTCTGGCGAATACGTTCGCAGGCTTCTGCCGCATTATCCACGCTTAGGGCGATATGGCCGTAGGCGCTGCCGAGATCGTATTTGTCGACGCCCCAGTTGTAGGTCAGCTCGATAACCGCCGTATCGCTCTCCTCGCCGTAGCCAACGAAGGCCAGCGAATATTTATATTCGGTGTTTTCGCTGGTACGCAGCAGCTTCATGCCGAGCACGTTGGTATAAAACTCGATAGAACGCTGCAGATCGCCAACGCGCAGCATGGTGTGAAGTAAGCGCATGTTTGTATACTCCTGTTTTACAACAGCCTGTTGGCCGTCGTATTTGAAAATGGCCAGAGTGGCATCAGAAACGGACAGGGCGTTTCCGGCACCGGAGCACTATAACGTAAAAAGGCGGCCTTTTCAGGCCGCCCGTCCGATAAGAGGCATCATGCGCTAAAAACGAATGGCCGCCGGGCCCTGAGCGCGTGCCGGTCGTCTATGATTTGCGCAAATCGATGCGCAGGATGCGTTCCTTCGCCCCTTCGACAAATACGTCAGGATCCCAGTCGCGGTTGAAGCCTTCCTTTATTCCGACGTACAGGGTATCCCCGTCCGCCGATAGCACCATCTGGTTTGGATAGACCGGCGTGCGGAATTCACGGGTCACGGCATAGGTCGTGGCATCGACAACGCTGAGGGTGCCGCTGGTGAAATTGCTGACGTAGAGCTCGTTATATTTCGGGTTGTACCTTACCGCGTTGGCCCCGGCGCCGGTACGCACGTAGCCCAGCTGCCTACCGTCGCGCAGATCGAAAATATAGAGCCCGTCGCGGGGGCCGCTGCGGTCGTCATGGTCGAAGGCCACGACAAAGACCCTGGCGGAGTCGGCGTCCACCGCCAGATTCTGCGCGCTGGGCAGCCGCGGCTGCGTGTTCTTGAGGGCAATGGTGCGCAGCACCTGCTGCTTTTTCGCGTCGATCTCGTTGATGTAATCCCGGCCGCCAACGTAGATTTTCTGCGTTTTTTCATCGAGCGTCAGCCCATAGGCCGTGCCTTTATAAGCTTCTTTAACCTCGCCTTTGAGCGCCAGCGTGGTGCCGTCGAGCATCAGCAGCCTGTGCAGCGGCTGCGTACCCTGCGCCGTTTTCAGCATATTGCTGTAGCTGACGAACAGGGTATTGGCATCCTGGCTATAGACCATATGGCGCAGATGCTCGAAGCGAGAATCCGCGGCGTTAGCCATTTTAAAGCTGAGCCTGTCGCTGGTTTTTGTCAGCTTCCCGGTGGCGGTATCCAGCATGCTTATCCGCAGCGAGGCCGACTGGGTGTGGCCGATATAGAGCCGATGCTGCGGCTGATTCATCGCCAGTGAAAACGCCCGGTACGGCATTTCGTAGCGGTGGGCAACCTCCAGCGACGTCGGGTTAAAGGCGTATAGATAGCCTCTGTTCGCTTCGCGGTTCACGCGATCGGTCACCGCCGCAAAGACGTACTGATTGGCGTTATCGAAAGCCAGTTCGTAAATCCCTTCATCCGCCTGCTCGAGATAATTGGTTTTCAGGGCGAAGCGTGAAGTCTCTCGCGCTGGCGGATCGATGGCTAACGCCGATGCGGGCAGGAGCGCCGCAACAAGCAGGCATCCCAGTCGTGTGCTTAAGTTGGAACGATTCATTGTTTATTCCTGATATGAACAGTGGGCGGCGCGGGATAAAACCAGGGCTTTATCCGGCACCGGGTTTTAACTCAGAACTGGATCTCACCGCCGAAGATCCAGGTTCGCCCGCGGGCGGTGGTATTCACCGACGTCCCCTCCCGGGCGTTATCGAGGCTCTGGTTCATGCGGTTCAGCGCTTCGGCGTAATCGCGGTTGGTGACGTTCTGCACGCTGAGGCGCAGCTGGACGTTGTCGGTTGCCTGCCAGCTGCTGTAGAGGTCGATAACGGTCGGGATAGTGGGCATGCGCTCTTTCGGCACGGTATTGTCGTCGCTGCTGAATCCCTCGGTGCTCAGGCGTTTGGTTTTACCGGTGAACTTGACCAGGCTGCCGACGGTCAGACGCCGGTCGAAGAGGCGGCCGCCGACGTCGAGCGTGGCGTAGCTTTCGGGCAGGTCGCTGAGGTCGCCGTAGGCAAAGCTGTAAACCGTGCTGGCGATCGAGGTGGGCTGATCGGTGTGCTGCTTGCTCCATGAGAGGTTCGCGTAGGCGAAGCCGATATCATATCCGGCCTCAATTTCGTAACCTTTGCTGGTGACCTCTGAGGTGGTGTTGACGTAGACGTTAGCGTTAAAATCGCCCAGAGAGTTGTCGAAATCCTTGCACAGCTGACCGTTGTTGCATAGCAGGAAGGACTCGCTGTTAATGTAATCCTTAATCCGCGTGCGGTAGGCCAGCGCCTTTAGATGAAAGCTGTCCTGCTCGTGCAGCAGGCCCTGCTTATTGATATTAAAGCCGGCCTCCCAGGTCTGGGCTTTTTCCGGCTTGAGGAACGGGTTCATCGATGCGCCGCCCTCGTTAGCGAAGAAGACCTCCTGGACATTTGGCGCGCGAGAGGAGCGGCTCCAGCTGACGAAGGGCTGCAGCCACGGGGTGACCTGAGCCGAAAACGTCGCCGAAGGATTTAGGCTGTTATCATCAAGATTGAGATGGCTCTCGCCCTGTGGGAAACACTTTTCATTGTCCGCGCAGGCGGGCTTGAAGCCTGTCACCTGGCTGCGGGTATAGTTAAGATTGAGATCCAGCTGATAAATATCTTTGTTCAGCGTCAGGCTGCTGTACAGGGCCGATATCTTTTGCTTGCCGGCGGGAGCAAAGGCGTTGTGGTCGGTTTCAGTATTCTGCTCAAAGCGCCGGGTATAGCGGGTATCCATTAACTTGCCGCCGACCTGGAATACGGCAAACAGGTCCTCGCTCATTTTAAATCGGCTGGTGTTGCTAAGATCGATAGCGTTAGATTTATTGGTGGTGGAAGAGCTGTTGAAGTTATACAGCGACTCCGGTTTATAGGCCTGATTTCCGCGGCTGGTGCTGGCCAGCAGGTTTAATTCCACCAGCTCATTCAGCGGGGCGTAATTATAGCGCAGGGCGTAATCGTCGCTGGTGATGTCGCGTCGGGTAAAGCTGTTGCTGTAATTACGGCCGGAAAACTCAATTTTATTGAACTGGTCCGGGTTAAAGTTCAGCTTATAAAGCTGGGAGCGGGGCTCCTGGCGCAAATATTTATTATCTTCGCCGATAAAATCTTCGCTGCTGCGCCCGCCGCCGTTTTTATAGGTCGCATAGGTTCGGCTACCGCTGATGCCGACCAGCGCGCCGAGGGCGCCGCCGTTTTCGAAGGTATCGGTCCTGCCGGCAACCGCCACCATTCCGGTGCGTCCCAGGCCGTTATCGCCCACCGAGAAGCGGGAAAGTGCCCCCGCCTGGCGCCCCTCGCGCAGCACGTCGTCGATGCCGATGGTGCGCATATTGGCGCTGCCGGCGAGGGCGTTAACGCCCTGAGAGCCGGCGCTGCTGCCGCGCGTCACGTCAACTTCGGCAAGAAAGTTCGGGTCGAGCGGAACGCCGGCGGCGGTGTTGGCGCCGCCGTGATAGTTGGCAGGCGCCATGCCGAAGTAGGTCTGGGTGACGCCATCGACCATCGTATTCACCCGGCCCAGCCCGTTCATGCCGCGAATATTCACGCTGATCGAACCCTGCAGGGGATCGATTTGCGTATAGGTCCCTGCCATACTGCGCAGCGACGCATCCAGGCTCTGCAAGTTTTTATTTAGCGTACGCGAACTGTAGGCTCCGGGGCGGGTATAGCTCTCCTCAGAGGAGCCGACCTGATTTTTTTCAGCCAGCGGGTTATCGGTAATAGTGAGCGGAGAAAAGACCGATTCTCCCTCGTTTTCTGCCGCAAAGGTGTGGCCGTTGACAATAATAAGCCCGGCCATAATCCCTTTGGCTATTTGCGATTTTTCCATAATCAATTCCTGTTTTTGTATTTTATCAATGCACCAAATGAACAAGGTTACCCCGCGCAGCCGAACGGCTGCGCAACGATAAATTGCTCATAAATAAAAATAAAAGTTCCGCCACCGCCAGAGGATATTCTCCCCGCAGCGGCCGGTTATTCAGAAATGAATCAATTAAATGACGCTATTTAAGTTTGTTAACCGACCAGCGGTTAATACAGGTAACGCTCATTGTTATATTTTTAACAGCCCGAACTCCACCGGTAGCGTGACCTTCTGGACGCCGTTTTTGAGCATCTCTTTTGGCGGCGGCGGCAGCGGTCGGGCGCTTTCAAGCGCAATGAGCGCCGCCCGATCCAGCGACAGGGTGCCGGATGAGGTGACCAGTTTTGTACTAAGTATTTCGCCGCGCTCATCGACGCTGAAGGCAATGACGGCCGTCCCGGTACGTTTACGCCGCCTTGCATCGTCCGGGTAGTTGCGCATTTTGTTGATTTTGCCCTTCACCAGCGATTCCCAGCTGATTTTACTCTGGCTGGTGCTGGCGGCGTCGGTGTCCAGCGGCGCCGTATTGCGCTGCGTCCGCGCGGACTGTATCGGCGGGGCGGCCAGGCTGGTGGTGGTCGAGTTTCCCTGCTCTTCTTTACGCTCCTGGGCCGATTTCTTCTTTCTTTCCGTTTTCTTTTTGCGCTCTTTTTCCGGCGTTGCTGCCGCCAGCTTAAGCTCAGCGTCCTCGTGCTCGCGCAGTTTCGGCAGCTCTTTATTATGGAGCGACTCGCGTTCGGTCATGGCTTCTACCCTGCGCTGCTGGCTGACGCCCGGCGGCAGCTCGGGGCGAATGAAGGAGACCTCCAGCTCGGGCGCGTATTCAATCATCACCGCGGCGGGCGTCGATTCAGGCTGCCTGAGGGAAAAATGGAGAATAAACGGCAGCACCAGCGCCGCGTGGAGCAGCACGCTGCCGGCGGAGCCCTTTATCCACGGCGCGCGTGTATTCATCGGGCTCTTCATTTTGCCGCCGGCACGGGCCAGATATAGTCAGCCTGTTTGGCCGTCAGGGCGGTGCCGTCGGTGGTGAGCATCACCACCAGCGGTTTCTCCGCGCCTAAATCGGCCAGATGCAGGGGGACGCCGACATCTTTGGCGGCGTGGTAGCCGCCGGCAATCAGCAGCGCCGGGCGCGGCGCCTGGATGAGCTGTTTGGCCATAAAGCGATCGCGATTCTGCTGAATGGCCATCATCGCGGTAACCTGCTCGCCGCTGATTTGACCGTCGTGCATCAGGAAGATGATAGCCGACAGGGCTTCATGCACCTGCGGGCGAGAAGAGCGCTCTCCGCTCGGGAAAGCGGGACGCTGATAGAGCTCGTTGACCTGCTGGCGGCTGATGTTGGCGGCCATCAGCGGCCAGGGGCCCTCGAGAGCCGTCATCACCAGGTCACGATAGAGATCCCACGGCCAGCCGCTGTTCCAGCGCATCGTTTCCGCCGCGCGGGTGGCGCTGACCGGCGCTCCGGCCGCGCTGGCCTGCTTGACCCGATTGACCGCCTCCTGCTGGCTGATATCGATCATCTCCAGCAGCACGCTGCCCTGAGGGCGGGATTGCGCCAGATTTTTTAGCAGCCACTGCTCAATCTGATGATGGCGGACGTTGGTGTGCTCTTCGCCGACGATGACTATCGGGGCGCTGCGGATCCTGGCGATAAGCTGTGCCGGCGTCAGGGTGCTGCCGGAGGCCGTATCCACAATACAGGTGCAGTCCTGAACCGGGGTGGTTGCCGGGGCTGACGTCGTCGAGGACGCCCCGTGGCATGCCGTCAGGGCCAACGCGCCGCTAACAACCAGAGATTTTAACAAGCATTCCATATTAAACATAAATATCCGTTTTCTGTTTTATTGTTAGCATTTATTTTTATGCTGAGTGTTTTTGCAGAATTATATGTAACAATGATAATGATTATCAAGATCATTCGTATTATCGTTAATCGTATGGGTTTAGCCGAAACGTCGGGCCGCGCGGCAGAGGGGGGGCACAGAGGGGCAGGAGGCGGGGAGCGTTAAACGGCGGGCGGGTTCTCGTCCTTCCCTGGACGGAGTCCCGGCGTCTATTAGCCATCCGTGGAGCGGCTGATCTCCTCCCAGGCGTCTATCCCGGCGCTCATCTGCTGAAGCTTCTCTTTCACCAGGGTCACCGCGTCACTCCCTAACAGCAGCGACGCCGGAGGGGCCGGATGGTTAATCAGCTCCAGCATCGCCCGCGCCGCCCGGCGCGGATCGCCCGGCTGATGGCCGCTGCGCTGCATCCGCGTTTCGCGAATGGGGCCGAAGCTGCTGTCGTAATCGTCAATACTGCGGGCAGCGCGCACCATTGAGCGCCCGGCCCAGTCGGTGCGAAACGATCCCGGCTGCACCGCCGTCACCGCGATATTAAAAGGCTTAAGCTCTTTGCTTAGCGTTTCGGAAATCCCCTGCAAAGCGAATTTGCTGCCGCAGTAGTAGCTGATGCCGGGCATGGTGATGAATCCGCCCATCGAGGTGATATTCAGAATATGGCCGGCGCGGCGCGCGCGGAACCTGGGTACAAACGCTTTAATCATCGCAACTGCGCCAAATACGTTGACGTTGAATTGCGCCACGAGATCCTCGAGCGGCGACTCTTCCATGATCCCCTCATGACCGTAGCCGGCGTTATTGACCAGCACGTCAACCGCGCCTATTTCCCGCTCTACGGCCTCAACGAGCGGCGGGATGGCGGCAAAATCGGTAACGTCCAGCACTCTGCCAAAGCACTGACCCGGCGACAGGGCCTCAAACTGCTCCCGGTCGCTCCCGTTTCGTAGCGTTCCGACCACCCGATGCCCGGCGCTGAGCGCCTCTTCGGCCAGCGCCCGACCAAACCCGCTGCTGACGCCGGTGATGAAAAATAGTTTTGTTGAATGCATACGGCTTCTCCTTCGTTACATTGAGCAGGCAGAATAGGGCCGAACGGTGCTCTGGCGTAGCCCCGATCCTCTGCGGTCTTTGCCTGTTCCTATGAGCCGTCTGGACGCGACGGGCTGGGAGTGTCACACTTCGCGCAGGTTTCCGCTTCTTTAACGCAGGCTTTATGACAACGACCGCTGACCGGCAAATGGTAATGCTGCTGGACCATCTGACCCCTCAGGAGGGCTACAACCTTACCGCGCTGCCCGACGTTCGCTTTTTGCGATCGAACCGACCGCTGCAGCGCACGCCGGTTTTATACGAGCCGGGGATCGTTATTGTCGTGCAGGGGAGAAAGCAGGGGTTTCTCGGCAATGATGTCTATTTGTATGACGCCCGGCATTATCTGATGGTCTCCGTGCCGGTGCCGTTTACCATGGAGACCGACGCCAGCGCAGCCGAGCCGATGCTGGCCATTTACATTCGCCTGGACTTCACCTTAGCCGCAGATCTCCTGCTGGAGCTTGACGGCCGCGGCGCATCGGCGGCCGCCGCGCCGCGAAGCATGATGTCGAGCCTGATGGATGAGCAGATCGGCGGCTCGGTTTTGCGTTTTCTGCAGATTATGTCTTCGCCGCTGGATGCGGAAATGCTCGGACCGTCGATGCTGCGGGAGATCTATTACCGGGTGCTTACCGGCGAGCAGGGACCGGCGCTGCGCAGCGCCCTGCGGATGCAGGGCCAGTTTGGCAAGGTGGCGAAAGCGATACGAAAAATTCATGCGCAATACGCCGAGAGCCTTGACGTTAGCGCCCTGGCAAAAGAAGTTGGGATGAGCGTTCCGACCTTTCACAGCCACTTCAAGGCGGTAACCAACACCTCGCCGATGCAGTACCTGAAATCAACGCGCCTGCATCAGGCCCGGCTGCTGATGCTGCGCGGCAACCTGACCGCCTCCGCCGCCGGCGTGCGGGTCGGCTATGAGAGCATTTCTCAGTTCAGCCGCGAGTTTAAGCGGCTTTTTGGCCTGACGCCGGTGCGTGAAGTTGAGCGCATGAAGCGCAATTTTTCCCTGCCCCCCCCGGTTACGCCCTCCGCGTTTATCTCATCGCATTGAGCCGTCCGCCGGGGCCGGCACATCGTCATCCTGCAGGATATGCTGGCGCAGCAGCGTCGCCAGGGCAGAAGGGTCGCCTTGTTCTATCGCCTCGACCATCGCGAAATGTTCCTGTGAAGACTGGACGATCCTCGCATGCGAGTTCCATTGCCCCAGCGCCGCGGAGGGAACCCGGCTGCGGAGTTCGAAAATCAGTTCAATCATGTCTTTGTTCGAGCAGGGGGCAAGCAGCGCGCGGTGAAAGGCGAGGTTGGATTCATACTGCTGCAGGATCGTGCCGAACTGAGTGTAGTGGTCAAATAATTCGGCGCTCTGGCGCAGGGCGGCTAGCTGCGCGGGTTGGATATGCTCCACAATATCGCTGGCCGATGCGCTCTCCAGCACCGCGCGGATGCGCGAAATATTGCGGCGCTGCTGCACGTCGGGCGAATAAACATGGTATCCGCGATTGGGAACATGCTGCACCAGCCGTTCAATGACCAACTGATCGAGGGCGCGGCGAACATCGCTGCGCGTACACTCATAGCGCTCAGCCAGCTCGACCTGTTTCAGCCAGGCGCCCGGCTGGAAAACCCCGGTATTAATATCCATCGCCAGCAGGTTGGCAACGTGCACCAGAGTGCTTTTACCTTGCATCATATCCTCAGCTCCTTGTCCTGGTTCCCGCGATTTTTTGCAGCCTGATAATGAACGGTTCCCGGCTTTGGCACCAGTTTAAACCGTCTGCCTATTGGCTTTTGCTCTGACCCAAAGCTGAATTGTGACATGAACCAGATCTTTTGTTAATAAATTGTTTATTAAATTGGCGCCAATTTTGGTTTTGTGTTTGAATCAATTTTGAACAGTCGATGAACGAGAAACAATTTATGGAACTATCAGTAATTAAGAATGATTCTGAGCATGCCGCCGGGCGTAGCCAGGCGCTTTACTATCGCGGCAGCACGACGATTTTTTCCAGCCGACACGATCCCCGCTTCCAGTACTGCCTGTACGTCCCGCCCGGATTCGATGGTGACAAAACCGGATATCGCCTGGTCGTCGCGATGCACGGTACCGGTCGTTCGATGGTGCAATATCGGGATGCTTTTACCGAGTTCGCCCGCTACAACCGCTGCGTTGTTCTGGCCCCTCTGTTCCCCGTTGGGCCGCTAGGGGACGGGAATTCACACGGCTTTAAATACATCATTGAGCAGGATATTCGCTATGACCTGGCGCTGCTGGCGATGATTGATGAAGTGAGCGAGCTGCTGGATTACGACTTTGGCAAGTTTCTGCTGTTTGGCTACTCGGGAGGCGGTCATTTCGCCCATCGATTCCTCTACATTCACCCGGAAAAGCTGCTGGGGGTCTCCATTGGCGCGCCGGGTTCCGTCACGCTGCTGGACGACAGCAAGGCCTGGTGGCCGGGGGTGCAGAACTTTGAGCAAATCTTTGGCAGGCCTCTGGATTACCGCGCCTTAAAAGAGGTGGCGGTGCAGCTGGTGGTCGGCAAGGTCGATCTGGAAACCTGGGAGATCACCCATCAGCCCGGCGGCCGGTACTATCTGCCGGGATGCAATGATGCCGGCGCTACCCGAATCGAACGTAATACCGCGCTGCTCAACAGCTTACGTGAACACGGCGTGCAGGCGGAACAAGAGATCGTGCCAAACGTCGGCCACGACGGCATGAAGGTGCTGGATGAAGTAAAAGATTTTTTCCTGCGCGTACTGCAGGCAAATCGCTGAGGAGCGAATAACGTGACGCAACCTTTTCCCTTAATCGAAATTTCCGGCACGCCGTACGAGCGGGGCTGCCAGTACGGTGAGCAGGCTAAGGCTCGGATCCACGCCAGCGTGGCCATTTACGGCGACCAGCTCAACGCCCTGCGGATCGGCCAGGAACAGCGCGATCGCCTGATTAATAGCTTCAGCGCCATCATCCGCGAGTTTGACGCGGACTATCTCGACGAAATGCGCGGCATTGCCTGCGCCTCCGGGGTTTCGCTGGAAGCGATTGTGATGATCAACGCCCGTACCGAAGTTATCGCCCAGGCGCGCAGCATGCAGCAGTGCCAGACGCCGCACGACGACAGCATAAAAGATGGCTGTACCGGCGCGGTGATCCTGCCGCAGCGCAGCCCGCACGGCAAACTGATTCATGGCCAAAACTGGGACTGGCGCGCGGAGTGCGCGGAGAGTTCGGTAGTGGTGAAAATTAAGCGTCAGCAGGGGCCGGATGTCCTGACTTTTGTGGAGGCCGGAGGGCTTGGACGCAGCGGCATGAACAGCGCCGGTATCGCCATCACCGCGAACTATCTGCGGTGTGAGCGCGATTATCAGCAGCAGGGCGTCCCGCTGTCGCTGATCCGTCGTAAGGCGCTGGAACAGCAGCACATGGCGCTGGCGATGAAGGTGGTCGCCACCACGCCAAAGTCGTGCTCCAACAATATGATCCTCAGCACAAAAGAGGGCTTTGCCATCGATTTCGAATGCGCCCCGGACGAAAGCTTCACCCTCTATCCGCAAAATGGCCTGCTGGTGCATGCCAACCACTGGGAAAGCCTGCCCGCACGCTGCAAAGTTCGCGAAGAGGGCATCGATGCCTCGCCGGATTCGCTGTACCGCAGCTGGCGCGTCCATGAATTACTTAATGCCCATGCAAAACCGGGAGAAGAGGAGATGAAAAACGCCTTTTTCGATGACTTCGGCTCCCCCTATTCCGTATGTCGTCCGCCGCGGCCGGGGTTCAGCAGCGATTTATCCGCCACGGTGGCGATGATCGTGATGACCCCCGCCGAGGGGATGATGGATGTGGTCCCGCTTCCGGCACTTAATCGCGACTTCACGCGCTACACGCTTGATTAACAGAGAGATCGCTATGAAAAAATTATTATCAGCTGTTGCCCTGTTACTGCCGGGCATGGTGGCGCAGGCGGCCGATGGCGAGGTTATCCGTTTTGCGCTGAATCAGGATATCCGCAGCAGCCAGCCGGGCGTCAACCGGGACGGAAACACCGATGATGTCCTGATGCACGTGGTGGAAGGTATGGTGGGCTACCGTGAAGACGGTACCGTGGGGCCGATGCTCTCGTCATCGTGGGACGTGAGTAATGAAGGTAAAACCTATACCTTCCATCTGCGTGAAGGGGTGAAGTTTCACAACGGCGACGCCATGACGGCGCAGGACGTGGTGTGGAGCTGGAAGCACTGGAACGACCCGAAAACCCAGTGGCGATGTTTGCGCGAATTTGACGGCAGCGGGTTGATTCATGTTACCGACGTCAGCGCGCCGGATGCGCATACCGTGGTCATGACGCTGGAGAAACCGGTGGCGCTATTTCTGGACACGCTGGCGCGCACCGATTGCGGCGCGGCTGCGGTTATCAGCTCTAAATCGGTTGCCGCGGACGGAACCTGGATCGCGCCGATCGGCACCGGGCCGTTCAGCTTTGGGGAGTGGAAGCATGGTGAGTACGTTTCATTGAAGCGTTTTGCCGACTACAGCGCGCTGGCGGGGAAAGAGAACGGCTTTGTCGGCGGGAAAAAAGCGCTGGTGGAGGAAGTGCGCTTTATGGCGATCCCCGATGCGGCAACGGTGAAGGCGGGCCTGCAGTCGGGAGCCGTGGATCTGGCGCAGGTGAGCCCGATTGACGGCATCGACCTGAAAAAAGACCCCAATATCTCCCTCGAAGTGGCGCCGAACGCCCAGCGTCACGTGATGCTGATCCAGACCGACGATCCGCTGCTGAAAAACGTCAAGCTTCGTCAGGCGATAGCCTCTGCGCTGGATAGCGAACAGATCGCGCTGGGAACCAGCCAGAATCTGGCGCAGGCATCCAACTCCAACATTTCCGTGGCCTCGGCGTTTTACAGCAATATTCAAAAACAGGGCTATAAGTACGATCCGGCCCGCACGGCTCAACTGCTGAAAGAGGCGGGCTATAAAGGCGAGCCGCTGGAGATTATCGCCAATAAACGGGCGACCGTGCCGAGCTTTGACATGGCCATTATTATCCAGGCGATGCTGCAGTCGGCGGGAATTAACGCCCGCGTTACCACCATGGAGTGGGCGACCCAGCTTGAGCGCTATCAGTCAGGGCGCTATCAGATGATGACCTTCACCTACTCCGCGCGCTTTAACCCGGCGCTGGCGTTTGAGCAACTGGTGGGCGATAAAACGAAGCAGAAACGCAAGGTATGGGGCGATCCGCAGGCTATCGCTATGACCGATGAGCTGGCCACCGTCGACGATCCGGCGCGGATCCAGGCCATCACCGATAAGCTGCACCAGCAGATGATTGCTGATGTTCCGCTGATCATCTTTTATCCCGGGCTGGATATTGTCGCGCACCGTAAGGCTATCAGCGGCTATAAATCCTGGCTCGCCGCCGCTGCGCGGCTGTGGAACGTCAGCAAAGCCTGATGAGATAAGGAGACGCGCATGTTGCAGTTTCTGCTTACCCGTATTTTGACCGCTATTCCGACGCTGCTGCTGGTGACCGTGCTGGTCTTTCTGCTGACGCGCATGGTGCCGGGCGACCCGGCCCTGCTGATGCTGGGGGATATGGCGACGGAATCCAGCCTTGCCGATCTGCGCCATAGCATGGGGCTGGATCAGGGGATAGTGCAGCAGTTCTTTATCTGGTCCGCTAACGTGCTGCACGGCGACTTTGGCCACTCAATTCAGAGCGGTCAGGCGGTGCTGCCTTTGATTCTGCAGCGCTTCGGTGTGACGCTAAGCGTGGTGCTGGTCGCCATCGTTATCGCTTCGCTGCTTGCGGTGCCAGCGGGAATGCTGGCGGCGTGGAAACAGAACTCCTCCCTGGATACCGGGCTGGTGATGTTCTCCACGTTTCTGCTGTCGATCCCGAGCTTCTGGATGGGGCTGCTTATCCTGCTGCTGCTCGGCCTGAAGCTCGGCTGGCTGCCGGTTGTCGGCTACGTCTCATTGAGCGATGACCTGAAGGCGGGGCTGCTGTATCTGCTGATGCCAGTGATGACGCTGGTGCTGGTGGAGATCGGCGCGCTGGTCCGCATGATGCGGGCCAGTACGCTGGAGGTGCTGCGGCTTGATTATGTTTCCCACGCCCGGGCGAAGGGGCTGCGCGAGCGCGCGGTCCTAACGCGCCACGTGTTCCCGAATGCCTTTGGGCCGACGTGGACGCTGATTGGCCTGACGCTCGGCAACCTGCTCAGCGGGGTGGCGGTGACGGAAACGGTCTTCAGCCTGCCGGGGCTCGGCCGCCTGCTGGTGGATGCCATTTATGCCCGCGACTATCCGGTTATTCAGGGATGTATGCTGTTTATCGCCACGCTCTATGTGCTCACCAATCTGCTGATTGATGCGCTCTATCCACTGTTCAATCCGAGGGTTTCTGCGTGAAGAGAAAACATATCGTCCTCGCGCCAAACGCGCTGCTGGGAATCGCGCTGATTGGCACCATCGCGCTGGCCGGCATCGTGGGCTTCTTCTGGACCCCGCTGGACCCGTCGCGGATCAATATTCTGGCGCGCCTGCAGTCCCCGGGAGCGGGTCACCTGCTGGGTACCGACGAATACGGTCGCGACGTGCTGAGTCGCCTGCTGGCCGGAGCCAATGCCAGTATGACTATCTCTCTGGTGACGGTTGGCTTTGCGCTGTTGGTCGGTATTACGCTGGGGCTGATCAGCGGCTACCTGCGCGGCGCGGTGGACCGGCTGATTATGATGCTGACCGATGCGCTGCTGGCCTTTCCCGGCATCCTGCTGGCGCTGGCGCTGTTGAGCATTCTCGGCAACAACCGCTACGGCATTATTCTGTCGCTGGGCCTCGCCTACACCCCGTCGGTGGTGCGCATCGTTCGCGGGACCGTGCAGGGATTGCGCGAGGCGGAGTTTGTCTCTGCGGCCAGGGTGATGGGGCATAACGAATGGGCGATCCTGCGCCGTCATATTCTGCCCAACTGCCTGGCGCCCTTGACGGTGCTGGCAACCTCGATGCTGGGCTGGGTGCTGATTTCAGAAAGCGCGCTCTCATTTCTCGGTCTCGGCGTGCCGCCTCCGGAACCGACGTGGGGCAATATGCTGGCCGCCAGCCGCAGCTATCTCGCCCAGGCGCCGTGGCTGGCGCTCCTGCCGGGCCTCTGTATATCGCTGGCTCTGCTGGGAGTGAACATGCTGGGCGACGCGTTACGTGATTATCTCGATCCGAGGATGCAGTGATGAACAATACAACCGCCTTATTGCAGGTTAGCAACCTGCGGGTTAGCGTCGCGGGGCGAGAGGTCGTAAAAGGCATCTCATTTGCGCTCGCGCCCGGCGAAGTGCTGGCCGTGGTCGGGGAGTCCGGCAGCGGTAAAACCCTGGCGATGCGTTCTTTAATTTCGCTGCTGCCGACGGGAGTGACCAGCTTTGCCGATTCGCTGGTTTTTGACGGCCGCGACCTCAATCATCTTACGGCGGAGCAGCTGCGCGACCTGCGCGGCGCGGGCATTGGCATGGTTTTTCAGGAGCCAATGACGTCGCTAAATCCGGCTATGACGATTGGCCGTCAGCTTGATGAAGGGCTGGCATTACACACTCGCCTTAGCGAGCCCGCGCGAAGGGCAAAGATTATTGCGATGCTGGAGCGCGTCGGCCTGGCGGATGCCGGGAAATTACTAGGCGCTTACCCCCATGAGTTTTCCGGGGGCATGCGCCAGCGGGTGATGATCGCTGCGGTCATGCTGCTTGAGCCGAAGCTGATCGTTGCCGATGAGCCGACCACCGCGCTGGACGTGCTGGTGCAGCATGAGGTTATGGATCTGATGCTGGCGCTCACCGCCGAAAAGGGCAGCGCCGTTATTCTGATTAGCCACAATCTGTCGATGGTGGCACGCTATGCGTCGCGCATTATGGTGATGGAACAAGGCGAAATCGTTGAGCAGAACGACAGCCAGCGGCTGCTGGCCGAACCGCAGCACGCCTACACCCGGCGCCTGCTGGAAGCGCTGCCGGTACGCCAGCCGGCGCCGGACCGCCAGCGGCTGCTGGCGGCAGAAAGCGTGATTGCGCTGACGGATGTCGATATCCGCTACGTAGGCCGCAAGTCCTGGTTCCGCCCGCAAAAGGTGACGCACGCGGTCAAAGGGATCAGCTTTAACGTGCGCGCCGGCGAAACGGTGGCGCTGGTCGGCGCGAGCGGTTCCGGTAAAACCACCATCGGTAAGCTTATTGCGGGCATGCTAAAGGCCAGCCAGGGCGTGCTGGCGTTTCGGGGGCGGGCGCTTAATCCGGCGGATAAGGCGCTGATGACCACCTGGCGGCGGGAGTGCCAGATGATCCAGCAGGATCCCTTCTCCTCGCTTAACCCGAGGATGCGCGTCGCGCAAATTATCGAAGAGCCGCTGCTGCTGCTGGCGACGATGAACCGCAGCGCGCGCGAGCAGCGGGTGCGCGAGGTGCTGGATGAGGTTGGGCTGGGAGACCTGTTTACGTCCCGCTATCCTCATCAGCTTTCGGGAGGACAGCGTCAGCGGGTGGCGATTGCGCGGGCGATTGTCCGGCGTCCGGCCTTTATCATTGCCGATGAGCCGACTTCAGCGCTGGATATGACGGTGCAGAAACAAATTCTCGAACTGCTCAAGCGGCTACAGCAGCACTACGGGTTTGCCTGTTTGTTTATTACGCACGATCTCGGCGCCGTGGAGCAGATAGCGGACAGGGTGCTGGTGATGGAAAAGGGGGTTCTGGTCGAGAGCGGCTGGAGTGATGAGGTTCTGGATAATCCTCTTCATCCCTACACGCAGCGGCTGTTGAGCTGCCTGCCGGTTCTCAAACCGCGGGAGCAGGGAGGATACCAGCTGCAGCAGCCGGCCTGAACGCGTCGCTAAGCGGATTGCGGGCGGGCAGATGAAAAAATAGCGGCGTCAGGCCGCCGCTATTATTTTGTCGCTATAAAAGAAAGCGTTACAGCGTAGGGTAGTCGGTATAGCCTTCCGCGCCGCCGCCGTAGAAGCTCTCCGGGCGCTGCGGGTTCAGCGCCGCCTTGTGCTTCAGACGGGCAACCAGATCCGGATTGGCGATAAAGTCGCGGCCGAAAGCCACGGCGTCAATCAGCCCTTTGCTAATCAGATCGTTAGCCTTTTCAACCGTATAGGCACCCGCGCCGATGATGGCACCCGGGAAACGGTCGCGAACCTTCTGACGGAACTCGTCGCTGTACGGCTGGCCGCCGGCCCAGTCCGGCTCGGACATGTGCAGGTAGGCGATCCCGCGTTTAGCCAGCTCTTCAATCAGATACAGGGCGTCGGCCTCTTCGTTCGGGCCGTTATCGACGTTCTGGAAGCTGCCGATTGGCGATACGCGGATACCGATGCGATCGGCGCTCCACTCTTGACTGACCGCATCAACCACTTCCAGCACCAGGCGCGCGCGGTTTTCAACGCTGCCGCCGTATTGATCGCTACGCTGGTTAGACGTTGGTGACAGGAACTGGTGCAGCAGGTAGCCGTGGGCCGAGTGCAGCTCAACGAGATCGAAGCCGGCGTCGCGAGCGTTGCCTACCGCCTGGCGGAAGTCGTTGACGATCCCCGGGATCTCATCGAGCTCCAGCGCACGCGGCATCGAGGTATCGGCGCGCACGGCGTGGCCGTTCTCATCGCGCAGCGACGTACGGGTGCCGGCGCTGATTGCGGACGGCGCAACCGGCGCCGCGCCGCCCGGCTGCAGGCTATTATGTGAGATACGACCGGTATGCCACAGCTGTACCGCAATATGTCCCGCTTCGGCGTGAACGCCGGCGGTGATTTTCTGCCAGGCCGCGATTTGTTCCGGGCTGTGCAGACCCGGGGCGCCGGCATAGCCTTTAGCCTGGGCGGAGATCTGCGTCGCTTCGGAGATAATCAGCCCGGAGCTGGCGCGTTGACGGTAGTACTCGGCCATCAGCGGAGTCGGGATATCGCCGGGTTCGATGCTGCGCAGGCGGGTCAACGGAGCCATAAACACGCGGTTAGGTACGGTGACCGCACCCACTTTCAACGGGGTAAACAATTTTGATTCGGACATAATGACTCCTGAGTAGACCGGTCGTCTTGCAATTCGTTAAATAAAAACGCCTGTCAAACGCCAGGCGCGGCAATAATACTTTTGGCATGGGCAAGGGCGCTTTCAAGCGGCGTTGCGCTGCGTGTAATCTTGGCCTGCAGGTTTGCACCCAGCCACAGGGAGTAGAGCACCTGCGACAGGGTTAACGCGTCGCCGCTGAAGACCAGGCTGCCTTCCTGACGGCCCTTTTCCAGCGCTTCGCCAAGCAGGGTAATAATCTGGCTGGCGCCTTTATCCATCTCGGTACGCATCGACTCCGACAGATCGCAAACTTCCGCAGACAGCTTCACCGTCAGGCAGCCGCTGATAATGCCCTGCTGGCAGAACTGGGTCAGCGTATGCTGATAGTAGGCCAGCAGACGATCGCGATAGTTGCCTTCGCCGTGGGCGAAATGCTCCACCAGCCGCTGCAGATAGCCAGCGTAGTGATGTTCCAGCAGCGCAACCCCGTAAGCTTCCTTCGAGCGAAAATAGTGGTAGAAAGAGCCCTTCGGCACTTCCGCCGTTTTCAGCAGTTCGCTCAGGCCCATTCCGGTAAAGCCGCGGTGCATGCACAGCTGTTCGCCGGTGGCCAGGATATGTTCGCGGGTATCGCATTCGCTATGTTTGTTCATGCCGCTCACTGTATTAGACCGATTGGTCTAATGCAAGTGATAATTTTAAATGATGCGTGGCGCAGAGGCTGAGCAACAAAAGTTGCCAACCGCGGATGAAACGTCTTCAATGAGAGAGAGAACGAGGTGACCGGAGGCGTGAGGTGGCAGAGCAGCTGGAGTTTTTCCCGGTACAGAGCCCGTGCCGGGGAATTTGTCAGTCGGACGAACGCGGCTACTGTCGCGGCTGTTTGCGCAGCCGCGAGGAACGTTTCGCCTGGCAAACGATGAGCGACGTACAAAAGCAGGACGTTCTGCGGCTGTGTCGTCAGCGCCTGTTGCGTAAATTACGCGCGACTAAGGCGGAAACAGCGGAAGAACCGCAGCAACCCTCACTGTTTTAATGGCAAAAATGAGTATACTCAAAGCACTTTTTTGTTGAGGACGTTGTTATGGTTCAGCGTATTGCTATGGCCCCGCAGGGGCCGGAATTCTCGCGTTTTGTTATGGGCTACTGGCGTTTAATGGACTGGAAAATGTCCGCCAAAGAGCTGGTCGGCTTTATTGAGCAGCACCTGGATCTTGGCGTCACAACCGTCGATCATGCGGATATTTACGGCGACTATCAGTGCGAGGCGGCGTTTGGTGAAGCGCTGAAGCTGGCTCCGCACCTGCGTAGCCGGATGGAGATCGTCAGCAAATGCGGCATCGCCACGATGGCGCGCGCGGAAAACACCATTGGTCACTACATTACCGATCGCGACCATATTGTGCTCAGCGCCGAGCAGTCGCTGCGCAACCTGGCTACCGACCACCTGGATCTGCTGCTGATTCATCGCCCGGACCCGCTGATGGATGCCGATGAGGTCGCCGAAGCCTTCCTCGCGCTGCACCACAGCGGCAAGGTGCGCCACTTCGGCGTCTCTAACTTCACGCCGGCCCAGTTTACCCTGCTGCAATCGCGTCTGCCGTTTACGCTGTCGACTAACCAGCTGGAAATCTCTCCGGTACATCAGCCGCTGCTGCTGGACGGCACCTTAGATCAGCTGCAGCAGCTGCGGATCAGGCCGATGGCGTGGTCCTGCCTGGGCGGCGGTCGTCTGTTTAATGATGAAAGCTTCCAGCCGCTGCGCGATGAGCTGGCCCGGGTTGCCCAGGAGCTGAATGCCGAAAGCATTGAGCAGGTGGTTTACGCGTGGATCCTGCGCCTGCCGTCGCAGCCGCTGCCGATTATCGGCTCCGGCAAAATTGAGCGCGTCCGCTCCGCGCTGGTGGCGGAAAAGCTCAATATGTCCCGCCAGCAGTGGTTCCGCATCCGCAAAGCCGCGCTGGGATACGACGTCCCGTAAGCGCAGCCAGAGCGCCCGTGGCGCCGGTAATACGCCCGATAAACCCGGATACGGCCCGCGCCGCTATCCGGGTTTTTTCTTTCAGCGCCGGCGCCTCACGCCGTTCTCTCTTCTATCGTTCCGGCAACCGGGGCCTGCTCCAGCTGCGACAGCGCGCAGTAGAGGCGCCAGATAACCGCCGCCAGCTCCCTGGCCGCCGGCTGATGGTGATGATTAAGCGCGTTGCAAATGCGCTGCAGCTCCTGCAGCGTTGACGCCAGCGGCCGCTGCTGCACGCCGCGTTCGCTCATCACGTCCCGCAGCAGGCTGATGCACAGGTCGCGCACCTGAGAGAGCGGGTCGGAGCGGGTTTCCCACTCCCGAAGCTGCCACACCACGTGGGAGCAGTTAAGCAGCACAACCCCCCAGCGCAGCAGCCAGCGGCGCGCCAGAGCATCCTGGCTGTTGCTCAGCTGGCTGATATGGTGATAAACCAGAGACTCAAACTCGTGTTCGCTATGCTGCGGATGGCGGCTAAGCTGATCGACAAAGTGACGCCGTAACGCTTTGATGTGGCGACGGCTCTTGCGCGCATCCGAGCCCGGGCTTATCACCGCGAAGGCAAGCCAGGCAAGGCCTACGCCGATGATTTTCCCGAGGTTATCGTTAAGGAATGCGGCAAAGTCGTACACCGGCGGGTTGGTCACCGAAATAAACGAGCCCATAAATACGATCAGCTGCCCCCACAGGCCCGCCAGCTTCGGCATCTGCAGCTTGAGCAGCTGCATGGTGGTGAGCAGCGGAAAAAGAAACAGCAAAAATTGCCATAAATCGGTTATCTGCACCATCAGGCCGAACTTCACCACGAAGCTGAACAGCGAAAGCAGCACCAGGGTGCGCATCAGCAGCGTCAGCGATTTAAACGGCGAGGGCGAGACGGAGTAGAGCACGCAGCAGATGGCGGCGAGGGTGAGCGCGGCGGCGCTGGACTGCCACTGGGTGCTGATGCCCCAGGCCCCGACCATCACCAGCGCGCAGAAGGTTCGCACGCCGTTCCACAGCGCTTCTGCCTGGTCGGTGTGACGGGCCAGCGCGGGCGCCGAAGGGACGTTGAATTCGCTCACCGCCGTCGCGTTTTCCACCCGAGCTATCCAGCGGCTGCTCCGCAGGTAGAGGCGACAGAAGTAGCGCAGACGCATCCAGAACGCCAGGTGCCGGTAGTCGGCGGCGGCACCGGGCGCCAGCGGGGCAATAATGCGGGCGACGGAGTAGAGATCGGCGCGCGGGCTGGCCAGCTCGCTCAGCAGGGTCTCCAGCACCGCACGAGTATTTTTTGGCGCATCGGGCCAGTTGAGCAGCAACCGGCGCAGGCTGGAGATGACGCTGGTCATACGCAGCTGCTGGTGCAGCAAATAGTTCAGCAGCGGGTTCTGCCGGCGGAAGCGGTAGTGGCTCCAGAAGGCCTGAATGCGCAGCAGGTTCATGGTGAGGATCTGACCAATAACGCCTTCGTGGGCGGTGCGAATGGCGTCGGTGGTTTCCGGCACCCACAGCAGGCTAGCGTGCTCCAGCAGACGGGCGTGCATATTTTTTAGCGCCGTCAGCAGCGTGGTGCCGTCGGAGGTGCTGGGCAGGATCATCATCATGACCCCGCCGCAAAGGATCCCGACGATGACTTCGCAAACGCGCGACTGGGCAATGGTCCACAGCTCGTTGGCGTCGGTCACGTTGATGACCGGGAAGGCAATAATGGCGCAGGTATAGCCGGCAAGCTGGAAAGCGTAGGCCACGTTGTTGGTGTACATCGCGCAGGCCCAGGTGCAAAGCGCGATCCATGCCGAGATGCTAAATAAGAACAGCCACGGATCGTTCAGCGTATGGCCGGCCAGCAGCAGGGCGGCGCAGGCGCCGAGCAGGCTGCCGGCGATGCGGCCAAAGCTTTTGCTGATAACGCCGCCGACGGTAGGAAAGCTGACCACCGCTGCCGAGGTCATCGCCCAGTAGGGTTCGTCCAGGTTCAGCCAGTAGGCAACGCTCAGCGCCAGGCACATGGCAATGCCGTTGCGCAGCGCGTATCGCCACTGCGCCCGGCTGGCCTTAACCCACGGAAGTGCGCGCCACGTCAGGGCCTGCACGTTCACTACGGGCGGCCAATAGAGACGGTGCAGGTGGTACCGGAGATAAGCGTTATCTCCGGCGGCAGGCCGCTCAACTCGATGCGTACCGGCACCCGCTGGGCCAGGCGTACCCAGGGAATGTTCGGTTTAATATCCGCCACCAGCCCGGCGCCGCTTTCAACGCTTTGGTCAACAATGGCGCGGCCAATGCTGGAAACGTGACCTTGTAACTTTTGCTTGCTGCTATACAGAATAACCTCGGCGCTATCGCCGGCGCGGATATGGCGCAGCTTGGTTTCTTCAAAATAGCCAATGACGTAGAACGAATGGCTGTCTACCAGCGCGAACAGAGGGCGGCCAACGGAGGCGTAGTCGCCCACGCGGGTGGAGAGATTGGTGACCCAGCCGTCAACCGGCGCCTTAATCAGGGTCTGGCTGAGCTGCCACTGGGCGTGTTCGAGGCTGGCCTGGGCGACGCCGGTGACGGCTTTGGCCGCTTCGAGGACCGCGTTCGCGGTACTCAGCGCGGTGCCGGCGCTTTCAAGATCTTCGGCGGAAATCACGTTGCGCGACAGATTTCGGCGGCGGGCGGCGTCGCTGGCGGCTTTCGACTGCTCCACCCTGGCTTTCGCCAGGTCGGCGCGGGTTTTGGCCAGCTGCGCCTGGGCGTCGAGTAGGGCAATTCGATAGGGAGTGTCATCAATCTTAAACAGCACGTCTCCGGCCTTCACCAGCTGGTTATCGCGGACGTTGAGCTGCAGAATGCTGCCGGAGACCTGAGGCGTGATGCCGACCTGCTCGGCGCGCACCTTGCCGTCGCGGGTCCACGGCGATTGGGTGTAGTAGTTCCAGACCAGCCAGGCAGCAATAATCGCCAGCGCAACAATCAGTAAAGTTGAGAAGTATTTTAGTTTTTTCATCGAGTTAACATTACCAGGCGGTCAACAGAACCAGTGCAAGACACACTGAAAGCGCAAACAGGGAGAGATCCATCAGCAGCGGGTGCCAGATGTCGCCGGCGTACATCCAGTCGCGCAGCTGACGATGCAGCACCAGCCAGAGAAAGAATCCCAGCAGGACGGCTTTAAACAAGGGAGGGAAATAGATAGAAGCGCCAAACACCAGGTCCTGGAGCGACAATCCGCAAGCGTTAAGACTCAGTTTCACAAGCAAAAATCCTTTGCCGTTGCAGGGAGAATGTCAGGTAATGCTATTATTTGCATTGTAAATCATTGTTTTCATATTAGTGAATCAGGTAATTCATTTGTTTTGATTATTTAAATGCTGCACACTATTCTAAAATCAGTATAATAACTTAGCAAGCTAATTATAAGGAGATGAAATTGGAATCGCCAC
This sequence comes from Klebsiella sp. BIGb0149, assembly GCF_004362605.1. NCBI lineage: Bacteria > Pseudomonadati > Pseudomonadota > Gammaproteobacteria > Enterobacterales > Enterobacteriaceae > Klebsiella > Klebsiella sp. BIGb0149. Next base: position 69,294 of record NZ_SNYG01000003.1, read on the forward strand.
TGGGTTCTGATCTGGCACGTTTAGTGCGCGTCTGGCGCGCGCTGATCGACCATCGCCTGAAACCTCTGGAGTTAACGCAGACGCACTGGGTCACGCTGCATAACATCCATCAGCTGCCGCCCGAGCAGTCGCAGATTCAGCTGGCGAAAGCCATCGGAATTGAGCAGCCCTCTTTGGTGCGTACGCTGGATCAGCTGGAGGAGAAAGGGCTCATTTCTCGCCAGACCTGCGCCAACGACCGGCGGGCGAAGCGTATTCGGTTGACGGAAAAAGCGGAGCCGCTGATCAATGAGATGGAAGAGGTTATCAGCAAAACGCGCGATGAAATTCTGGCCGGCGTCTCGACGCAAGAGGTTGAAATGCTGCTCGGTTTGATTCGCAAACTGGAACACAATATTCTGGACCTCCAGGCAAAAGATTAACCTGTCCAGGGCCTTGATCTCTCAAGGCCCTTCATCATTTACTTCTCCTCACACCACACGACGACGCGGTTGCGTCCGCCGTTTTTCGCTTCATACATTGCCGTATCTGCCCGCTTCACGCACTCCTCGGCGCTCAGGCTGCCGTCAACAGCGGTAAACACCCCGGCGCTGATCGTCATCCTTTCCGGCAGGGCGTCCTTTCGCTCGTTGACCGCGAGACGGATGCGCTCGGCGATAGCGCCGGCGTCCCCTGGACCGGTATCCACCAGCAGTAGGGCGAACTCTTCGCCGCCAATGCGGGCGGCAACGTCCTGCGGCCGGACGTTTTTTTGCAGCACGTCGGCGGTAAACTGAATGACTTTGTCCCCCTGCACGTGCCCGTAGCTATCGTTAATGCGCTTAAAGTAGTCGAGATCGCTGACAATCACCGACAGCGGCTGGGATGCCGAGGCTTTCGTCAGCTGTGCGTTGAGGGCGTCGTAGAAATAGCTGCGGTTATGCAGGCGGGTCAGCGGGTCGCGGATTGAGTTTTGGTATGACGCGAGATATTTATCGTTGGAGCGACGGTACAGCGTAAAGACATCACACAGCAGGATAAAAAACATAAATAACGTGCTGATGGCTTCGAACGTCCGCGCGTGATACCACGAATACAGCATGTCACTCTGCGGCATGAGCACCAGCAGTGTAAATATATAAGCCGAACAAAAGAATGCGCCGCTATACCAGAATATATTTTGCAATCGGCTTATATAAATTAAAAATGTCAGCGTTATTAGCCAGCTGGCGACTAAAATCCGTCCGATAAAATTATGCCAGAGCGGAGAGAACTGATGGCTGAAATTGTCGACCAGCGCGATATTCAATAGCGGATGATTGCTTGAATAAAGCCACGACAGAGTAATTATCAGCGTGGTAAAACTCAGGCAGCCCGTCAGAATAACCGCATGTACCCTTTTGGTGAGGCGCGGGCTATGGCGGAAGCGATATAAAATAATCGCGACGGTGAACAGTATTACCATCATCGCGTTGCGGAAGGTAAAGAAAATCAGCGCATCGTTGGCGTTAGGCATGGGGCCCTGGCTGCAGAGTAACCAGCCCGAGTGGCCGCTTAGTGCTCCCAGCATCAGCAGCGCCGAGCCGGCGAAGGCGCAGGCAATGGCGGTCAGGTACAGACGCTCCCGAACGCACCAGTACTTCATTATCATGAAGCAGGAAATCGTGAGATGTAATATCAATAAAAATATCGTCAGTACCGGCAATAGTACCGGGCTGGCCGTAGATGTACGACTAATTAATGAGGAGGCAAATAAATGTATCAGGCCAGTGGCAATAATACAGATAAGTAAATAGAGTAACGCCTTGTTTAATAAAGGCCGTGAGTTTATTAGCATCTTCTTCATCCCTGGGAAATAAGACGGCACGGAGCGACGTCACTGTCGCGCATGATGATATGGGGCAGGGACTATAATAAGGCCACGTGCGCGATTAATATTGCGCCAGCGCAAATCTCCGGTTGTTAACGCCGCGGCAGGCTGAATTCAAAAGGAGAAAAAGTGGGGTTAATAGATTGATATTTGGGGAATAAGGCGGCCCCGAAAGGCCGCATGAAAAAAGATTAACGCGGGGATACAGTGACCTGGCTGCCGCTGCCGGCAATCGCCACGCGCTGGCCAACGGAGAACGGGGTGCTGCCCTGTTTCTGGACCACCAGAATGGTGTTGCCGTCATCCTTACGGATTTCCAGCTCAACGCCCTGGGTTTTATTCATTGCGCCCTGGACGCCCTGGCCGGCTACGCCGCCCGCAACTGCGCCTGCTGCCGTTGCCAGCGAACGGCCCGTGCCGCCACCGATGGTGTTACCGAGGAATCCACCCAGAACTGCGCCGCCGATAGCACCGATGGCGTTGCTGTCATCGCCGCCCTGGATCTGAACCGCGCGGGTATGAACGATGGTGCCGTAAGTTACGCTCTGGACCTGTTTGGCTTCGGATGCGGAGTAAACATCACCGGAAAGGCCGCTGCTGCTCACGCAGCCCGCAAGAGTAAAACCAATCATCGAGACAGCCAAAACACGTAAAATCATTTATGAATCTCCTTCACCAAATAGCGTTCTGTTGAACTTCCATGTGGTCAATTATATGGCATTTAAGCGTCAGCTGGCATAGCTTCCACATGAACAATACAAAAAATAATAAGCACAGACGTCTTAACCGCAGCTAAACGTACGCGCTTTACGCGAAGCGCCACGTTGATAACCACGAGGCTTCGGGCTTCTCTGCTCGGGCTTTTGCGCCGTTTGAAAGCGGCTAAAACCTGATTATCTGACAGCTGGAATGATTTAAGGTTTATCCGTTTTAGTGTTAAAAAAAATTATTGTCCCATAGCAATGACCCCGTCTTTATGATGGAGTGTCGCTATACCAGAGTCATGGAATGAAGGAAGGCGTATGAAATCAGGTCGCTTTATTGGCGTAATGTCCGGCACCAGCCTGGATGGCATCGACGTTGTTCTGGCGGTAATTAATGAAAGTATTGTGGCCCAGCAGGCCAGCCTGTCTTATCCCATCCCTGTTGCTATAAAAGAAGAGATTCTGGCCATCTGTCAGGGACAGACGCTCACCTTATCGCAGCTGGGGCAGCTTGATACGCGCCTGGGGCGGCTGTTTTCCGATGCGGTGCGGGCGTTAATGCGCCAGGAGAATCTTCAGGCCTCGGAGATTGTTGCGATTGGCTGCCACGGCCAGACGGTCTGGCACGAGCCGATGGGCGATGCGCCTAATACCCTGCAGATCGGCGACAACAACCAGATTGCCGCCCATACCGGCATCACGGTGGTGGGGGATTTTCGCCGTCGCGATATGGCGCTTGGGGGCCAGGGCGCGCCGCTGGTTCCGGCCTTTCACCACGCGCTGCTGGCCCATCCGGTCGAGCGCAGGATGGTGCTAAACGTTGGCGGCATCGCCAACCTCTCGCTGCTGGCGCCCGGCCTGCCGGTACGCGGCTACGACACCGGTCCGGGCAACATGCTGATGGACGCGTGGATCTGGCGCCAGTGCGGCAAGCCGTACGATAAAGATGCGCAATGGGCCAGCGAAGGAAAGGTGCTGCTGCCGCTGCTGCAGGATATGCTCAGCGATCCGTGGTTCGCGCTGCCCGCGCCGAAGAGTACCGGTCGCGAATACTTCAACTACGGCTGGCTGGCGCGGCATCTGGCGCGCTATCCCGGCGTCAGCGCGCAGGACGTTCAGACCACCCTGACGGAGCTTACCGCGGTGACGATCGCCGAGCAGGTGCTGCTCAGCGGCGGCTGCGAGCGGCTGCTGGTGTGCGGCGGCGGGGCGCGTAATCCGCTGCTGATGGCGCGGCTGGCGGCGCTGCTGCCGGGTACGGAGGTCTCTACCACCGACGCGGCGGGGATCAGCGGTGACGATATGGAAGCGCTGGCCTTTGCGTGGCTGGCGTGGCGGACTATCTCCGGGCTGCCCGGCAACCTGCCGTCGGTGACCGGCGCCAGTGAAGCCTCCATCCTTGGCGCTATTTTCCCGGCGAATGCGCCACAGAATCAGAGTTAACTGAACTCGCTCTATTTTATTAACCGGTAAACTGGATGAAGTGAGTGGAGGGTCAACGCCCTCCTGGACCGGGAAAGTCGAAGGCAACCAAATGAAAAAAATCCTTATCGCAGTGATCCCTTTTATGCTCGCAGGCTGCAGCTATTACAATCAGTTTGCCGAGCGCATGCAGACCGATACGCTGGAGTATCAGTGCGATCAGAAACCGCTGACCGTTCATCTCAATAACGTCCGCCAGCAGGTGAGCTTCATTTACGATAACCAGCAGCTGAATCTGCAGCAGGGGCTCTCGGCGTCGGGGGCTCGCTACACCGACGGCGTATACGTCTTCTGGTCAAAAGGCGACGGCGCTACCGTCTACAAGCACGACCGCGTGGTGCTGGAAAACTGCCAGCTGCAAACCGCCAAACGTTGAGATTTCCGTCCCGGGGGCGCACAATAACGCCACCCGAAGACTCTTTTCTCAATGGCCATGTCAGACAACGACGAATTGCAGCAAATCGCGCATCTGCGCCGAGAGTATACCCGTGGCGGCCTGCGTCGCCACGATCTTCCCGCTGAACCGCTGACGCTGTTTGAGCGCTGGCTCCGACAGGCCTGCGATGCCCGCCTGGCCGACCCCACGGCGATGGTGGTGGCCACCGTTGATGACAGCGGCCAGCCCTACCAGCGCATCGTGCTGCTAAAGCACTATGACGAAAAGGGGCTGGTGTTTTATACCAACCTCGGGAGCCGCAAGGCGCACCAGATCGAAAAAAATCCCCGCGTCAGCCTGCTGTTTCCGTGGCATATGCTGGAGCGCCAGGTGATGGTCACCGGCAAAGCTGAACGTCTGTCGACGCTGGAAGTGGTGAAGTACTTCCACAGCCGCCCGCGTGATAGCCAGATCGGCGCCTGGGTCTCACAGCAGTCGAGCCGTATTTCTGCCCGCGGCATCCTTGAAAGCAAATTCCTTGAGCTGAAGCAAAAGTTCCAGCAGGGCGAAGTGCCGCTGCCGAGCTTCTGGGGCGGGTTCCGCGTCAACATCGAGCAGATGGAGTTCTGGCAGGGCGGCGAGCATCGTCTGCACGATCGTTTTCTGTACCAGCGGCAAAACGAAGGCTGGCAAATCGACCGTCTGGCGCCATAAAGGACGCAAAATGTTGTTTTAAGCGCTGGTGCTACGTTCCCCGGCGCTTTATTCTATAGGCTTCATTTTTCACGCTGCATCGTAGCCATCCGTGCCTGCTCGCTCCGGTAGCTTACCCGCGTAAGCGCCAGAGGATCCCCACGCTTGCTGCTGCGATGCCGCCTGAATCATTTTGTGCAGTATTTTTTCGCGTCTGGCGAAAAGTCGTGTACCGGCAAAGGTGCAGTCGTTTATAGATGGAGAATTTGATGGCAAGCAGTAACTTGATTAAACAATTGCAAGAGCGGGGGCTGGTAGCCCAGGTGACGGACGAGGAAGCGTTAGCAGAGCGACTGGCGCAAGGCCCGATCGCGCTCTATTGCGGCTTCGATCCTACCGCCGACAGCTTGCATTTGGGGCATCTTGTTCCATTGTTATGCCTGAAACGCTTCCAGCAGGCAGGCCATAAGCCTGTGGCGCTGGTGGGTGGCGCGACCGGTCTGATTGGTGACCCGAGCTTTAAAGCCGCCGAGCGTAAACTGAACACCGAAGACACGGTGCAGGAGTGGGTTGATAAAATTCGCAAACAGGTCGCGCCTTTCCTCGACTTTGACTGCGGTGACAACTCGGCTATTGCCGCGAATAACTACGACTGGTTTGGCGGCATGAACGTGCTGACCTTCCTGCGTGATATCGGCAAGCATTTCTCCGTTAATCAGATGATCAATAAAGAAGCGGTTAAGCAGCGTCTGAACCGTGACGATCAGGGCATCTCCTTTACCGAGTTCTCCTACAACCTGCTGCAGGGCTATGACTTCGCGTGCCTGAACGAACTGCACGGGGTTGCGCTGCAAATCGGTGGTTCGGATCAGTGGGGTAACATTACCTCCGGTATCGACCTGACCCGTCGCCTGCATCAGAACCAGGTATTTGGCCTGACCGTTCCGCTGATCACCAAAGCGGACGGCACCAAGTTCGGTAAGACCGAAGGCGGCGCGGTATGGCTGGATCCGAAGAAAACCAGTCCGTACAAATTCTATCAGTTCTGGATCAACACCGCGGATGCCGACGTCTATCGCTTCCTGAAGTTCTTCACCTTTATGGAAATTGACGAGATCAATGCCCTCGAGGAAGAAGACAAGAACAGCGGTAAGGCGCCGCGCGCGCAGTACGTGCTGGCGGAACTGGTTACGCGTCTGGTTCACGGTGAAGAGGGCCTGATCGCCGCTAAGCGCATTACCGAGAGCCTGTTTAACGGCAACCTGAGCGAGCTGAGCGAAGCGGACTTCGAGCAGCTGGCGCAGGACGGCGTGCCGATGATTGAAATGGAACAGGGTGCCGACCTGATGCAGGCGCTGGTGGATTCCGAGCTGCAGCCGTCCCGTGGCCAGGCGCGTAAAACCATCGCCTCCAACGCGGTGACCATCAACGGTGAAAAACAGGCCGACCCGGAGTACGTCTTCGGCGATGGCGACCGCCTGTTTGGTCGCTATACTTTACTGCGCCGCGGTAAGAAAAATTACTGTCTGGTCTGCTGGAAGTAATTGCGTAAAGGCAGGGGCGTGGGAAACCACGCCCCTTATTTTTTGCTGTCAGGTATCCAAGATGAAGAATATCCTCGCCATCCAGTCCCACGTTGTGTTTGGCCATGCCGGCAATAGCGCCGCCGAGTTTCCAATGCGCCGCCTTGGCGCCAACGTCTGGCCCCTCAACACCGTGCAGTTCTCAAACCATACCCAGTACGGTAAATGGACCGGCTGCGTTATGCCGCCGGCGCACCTGAGCGAAATCGTACAGGGCATCGCTGATATTAATCAGCTTCAGCGCTGCGACGCGGTGCTCAGCGGCTATCTGGGATCGGCGGAACAGGGCGAACATATTCTCGGGATTGTTCGTCAGGTGAAAGCGGCCAATCCGGCGGCAAAGTATTTTTGCGATCCGGTGATGGGCCATCCTGAAAAGGGCTGTATCGTCGCGCCGGGCGTGGCCGAGTTTCACGTGCGCCACGCGCTGCCTGCCAGCGACATTATCGCGCCGAACCTGCTGGAGCTGGAAATTCTCTGCGAGCATTCGGTGGCGAACGTCAGCGAAGCGGTAGCCGCCGCGCGGGAGCTGATTGCTCAGGGGCCGGAAGTGGTGCTGGTGAAGCATCTGTCGCGCGCCGGGATTAGCATGGATCGTTTTGAAATGCTGCTGGTGACGCGTGACGAAGCCTGGCATATCAGCCGTCCGCTGGTGGACTTTGGTCTGCGTCAACCGGTAGGCGTCGGGGATGTGACCAGCGGCCTGCTGCTGGTGAAGCTGCTGCAGGGAGCCAGCCTGCGCGATGCGCTGGAGCACGTAACCGCTGCGGTATACGAAATTATGCTGGCGACTAAAGGAATGCAGGAGTATGAGCTGCAGGTCGTGGCGGCGCAGGATCGCATTGCGCAGCCGGAGCATCTCTTCAGCGCCACGCAGCTCTAGGCACCGATAGCCTGCCCGGAATCGCGTCCGGGCAGGGACATCAATCTTACTTCAGACCTTCCGCTTCCAGCGCGGCCGCCACCGACGGGCGCGCGGCGATGTGCTTCATCCACGCCCCGATATGACGATAGCCTTCCATATTCAGCTTCACCGCGTACGCCCAGCGCAGTACGGTAAACAGGTAGCCATCGGCGATGGTGAAGCGATGGCCGTTGAGCCACTGCTTATCCTGCAGCGATTCGTCAATATACTGCAGCTTCTTCTCCAGCTGCGCGCGCGCCGTCGGTTTGTAATCCTCCGGCGTATCCGGACGAAACAGCGGGGTGAAGCCTTTGTGCAGCTCGGTAGCAACGTAGTTGAGCCATTCCAGAGTCTGGTAGCGGGCAACGGTGCCCACCGGAGCCAGCAGCTGCCGGTCCGGGACGCGGTCGGCAATGTACTGCATAATCGCCACCCCTTCCGTCAGCAGCAGTTCGTCGTCAAGCAGCAGCGCCGGAACCTGGCCTTTCGGGTTAATCAGCAGGTAATCCTCCCCGTTTTCAAGGCGTTTTTTCATCAGGTCAACGCCCTGTAAGGTGAAGTCCAGTCCGCTTTCGCGCAGGGCGATATGCGAAGCAAGAGAACAGGCGCCGGGTTTGTAGAACAGTTTCATCGGTAACTCCTCGTAGCTGCAGTTTTCTGTATGTTAGTCCGCCCACGGGCAAAAAAAAAGCCGCTAACGGCAGGTTAGCGGCTAAATTAAAGGGTTTTCCCGACGCGATTAGGCGGTTGCTGTCTCGCGCTCTTTCGCGACGCTATCGTCGTCCAGAGTCATACGATTCAGCTTCGGCGCCGTCAGCAGCATCAGCGCGGCGATAACGGCCGTCACGATACCAATCTGCATGAAGACGTGGCCGTAAACGTTCAGAGAGACCAGCGGGTCGGTCACGTTTTCCGGAACGGCCATCAGGTTAGCAATCTTACCGGCAATAATTGCTGCACCCGCGGTGGTCAGGAACCAGCTGCCCATGATGAAGCCCATCAGACGCTGCGGAACCAGCTGAGCAACCATGGCCAGGCCGAGGCCGGAAATCATCAGCTCACCGATACTCTGCAGCGCGTAGCTCAGGATCAGCCAGTTTACCGACACGATACCGGCATCGCTGGCGAACTTGGTGCCCAGCGGCAGCACCAGGAATGCGCCAGAGCACAGGATCATCCCGATAGCGAACTTGTGCGGCATCGGCAGACGGTCGCCCATCTTGTTATAGATGGCGGCCAGAATCGGGCTACCGACCATGATCCAGAACGGGTTCAGCGCCTGGAACTGCTCCGGCTGGAAGCTGATGCCCATAATGGCGTGCTCAACGTTGCGGATGGCGAAGAAGTTCAGAGAAGTCGGCATCTGGCTGTAAAGGACGAAGAAGACGATCGCCTGCACCATCAGAATGAAGGCGACAATCATCTTACGACGCGCGGCACCCTTCAGGGCGATAGCTTCTTTGGCGAAGATGATGACGATACCCAGCGCGACCACGCCCAGAACCATACGGGCGATGCCCTGGTTGTGCAGCAGCCAGGTAGCAATCACCACCAGGATAACCACGCCCACGATAGTCGCCAGCAGTTTGCCGTAATGAACCGGCGCGAAGTCGGGTTTAGAACCGTAGTTTTTCACCCATTTCTTGCAGAACATAAAGTTCACCAGCGTAATCAGCATGCCGACAAAGCTCAGGGAGAAGGCGATACTCCAGCCGAACTTCGCTGCCAGCCACGGGGTCGCCAGCATCGAGAAGAACGAACCGATGTTGATGGACATATAGTACATGGTAAATGCACCGTCCAGACGCGGGTCGTCTTTCTCATAGCAGGTAGAGAGCAGGGAGGACGGGTTCGCCTTAAACAGGCCGTTACCGACGGCGATAGTCGCCATACCCATATAAACGATAGCGGCGTCGTGGCCGGAGTACGCGACCAGCGCGTAGCCGATAGCCAGGACGATAGTCCCCAGCATAATGACGCGCTTGGTGCCGAGCACTTTATCGCCCAGCCAGCCGCCGATAGCCACGAGGCCGTAGACCAGCGCGCTGAAGGAGGAGAAGAGTGTAATAGAATCCGCTTCTGACATACCCAGCTGTTTGACCAGGTAAACGGCCATGATCCCTTGCAGGCCGTAATAACCAAAACGCTCCCATAATTCGATCGAGAAGATCAGATAGAACGACTTCGGCTGCTTGAAAGCGTTCAAACTCACGCTTTCTGCTGGTTTATTGTTTGCAGTTGACACATATACCTCTTTTTTTACATCCCATATTAACGGGGGGTGTTCGGGGCGCAATCTTCGATGACCGCCGCCTTTATAGTTATTCTGGAGGGAAAACGGCAGGTAATGTTCACTATCCTGACCGTTCAGGCAATACCTTTGTAATAAACTGTTACACATAACCAACGCATTATAATACGCCAGTCATTCAAATGTTATGCAGAGTTAAACTTCACCAATTTGCTATTGGTGATATTTTTATCTGTCCGCATCCGCGAGATGGCGGATAAAGGCGATATATTCTGCTGATTAGCCTTGAACCCAGTGATATAGGCCATAATCCTAAAAAATGATGGGTTATTCTCCTGGTCAGCAGGGCTCCGCTATTGCAATTGCTGGCTTTTGTTATCAAATGAGCAACAACAAATTAACATTAAGTTGCGCAGATGATCTGGATCACAAATGTATAGAAATTTTTTCTTCGTAAAAAATGATTAACCTGGCTGGGCGTTATATAAGCAGATGATCGGCCTGTTAACTGGCGAAATTATGGCGAAAGTGGCAGGGATGAAAGGGTATGAGCAGAACCATTACCCCAGGCAGGGTAATGGTATTATCGATTTTCAGGCAGCGTAGACTTTTTCTTTGAACTCGCAGAGGTCTTCGATCAGGCAGGAGCCGCAGCGCGGCTTGCGGGCAATGCAGGTGTAGCGCCCGTGGAGAATTAGCCAGTGGTGGCAGTCCACCTTAAACTCGGCGGGAACCACCTTCAGCAGCTTCTCTTCAACCTGCTCGACGTTCTTGCCGGGGGCAAATTGCGTCCGGTTGCACACGCGGAAAATATGCGTATCGACCGCAATCGTCGGCCAGCCGAAGGCGGTATTGAGCACCACGTTGGCGGTTTTGCGCCCGACGCCGGGCAGCGCTTCCAGCGCGGCTCTGTCCTCCGGAACTTCGCCATTATGCTGCTCCAGCAGGATCCGGCAGGTCTTAATCACGTTTTCGGCCTTGCTGTTAAACAGGCCGATGGTTTTGATATATGACTTAACCCCGTCGACGCCAAGGTCGAGCATCGCCGCCGGGGTATTGGCCACCGGATAGAGCTTTGCTGTCGCCTTATTGACGCTGACGTCGGTCGCCTGCGCCGAGAGCAGCACCGAGATCAGCAGCTCAAACGGCGAGCTGAAGTTGAGCTCGGTGGTGGGATGCGGATCGTTATCCCGCAGGCGGGTCAGAATTTCCAGACGTTTGCTCTTATTCATCAGGCTTTCCCTGCGGCATCAGAGGGCGCGACGACCGGGGCTTCGGCGATTGCCGCCTGGGCCTTACGCTGTTTGCCGCGCTCATCAATAAGATATTTGACCGCCAGCATCATTCCGAGACCGATAAACGCCCCCGGCGGCAGCATCGCCAGCAGGAACGGGGTGTCGGTATGGAAGACTTCGATGCGCAGCGCTTTCGCCCAGCCGCCGAGCAGGCTATCGGCGCCGTCAAACAGCGTACCGTTGCCAATGATCTCCCGCAGCGAGCCGAGGACAAACATGGCGCAGGTAGCCCCCATGCCAATCGCGAAACCATCCAGCGCCGAGAGGGCCGGGCCCTTTTTCGCCGCGAAGGCCTCGGCGCGACCGACGACAATACAGTTGGTCACAATCAGCGGGATAAAAATCCCCAGCGACTGGTAGAGGCCGTAGGCGTAGGCGTTAATCAGCATCTGCACGACGCTCACCACCGAGGCGATGATCATCACGTAAATGGGAATACGGATTTCGGCCGGCGTCCAGCGGCGCAGGCTGGAGATAGTCAGGTTGGTGAGGGTCAGCACCAGGGTGGTGGCCAGCCCTAGCCCCAGCGCATTGGTGGCGGTCGAGGTCACGGCAAGCAGAGGGCACATCCCCAGCAGCTGAACCAGCGCGGAGTTGTTTTTCCACAATCCCTGGACAATAACGTCTTTTACTTCGCTCATGCTCTAGTCTCCGCAGGCGGTGAATTCGGGAATCTGCGCTGGCAGCGTTTGTGCGTACAGGCCAGCGCGCTTAACCGCGTTGACGACCGCGCGCGGCGTAATGGTCGCACCGGTAAACTGGTCAAAATCGCCGCCGTCTTTTTTAACCGCCCAATGGCTGTCGCTCTGCCCATGAATAACTTTGCCGGCAAAATAGGTGATCCAGTCAGAAAGACGCAGCTCAATTTTATCCCCGAGGCCCGGCGTTTCGTGATGCTCGGTGACCCGAGTGCCGAGGACGGTGCCTTTAAAATCTGCGGCGACCAGCAGCTGAATCGCCCCGGAGTAGCCGTCCGGCGCGGTGGTTTCCATGACCGCGCCCACCGGAATGTCGTTATTTTTAGCGATCCAGACCTTATGCTGTCCTTTGCCCAGCGCCGGGGCGGAGGCCAGATAGCAGCTCTTCAGCAGATCGTTATTATACAGCTCTGCCGGCAGTACCTGGTCAAAAAGCGCCTTTTGCTGTCGGGACGCCTGATCTTCAATCGTCGATTTGGTCAGCTCATTGATAGCCGCCGTCAGGCCGGTGGAGCCGGCGGCGAAAAGTGCCAGCGTGATGCCGTGTTTGCGCATGCTTTTTAACATGACGGGTCCTCAGCGGTGGCCGTACACGCGGGGGCGCGTGTAGTAATCAATCAACGGAACGGTAATGTTCGCCAGCAGCACGGCGAAGGCTACGCCGTCAGGATAGCCGCCGAAGCTGCGAATCAGCCACACCAGCAGGCCAGCCAGCGCGCCGAAAATAAGGCGCCCGCGGTTGGTGGTGGAGGCGGTTACCGGATCCGTCAGAATAAAGAACGCGCCGAGCATGGTGGCGCCGGACAGCAGATGTATCTGCGGCGCGGCCAGGCTCTGCGGCGAGAAAAACCAGCCGAGCGTGGAGCAGACGGCCAGGCTCAGCAGGAAGCTGAGCGGAATATGCCAGCGAATCGTCTTCTGCCACAGCAGGAACAGCCCGCCGACCAGATAAGCGATATTCACCCACTGCCAGCCAAGCCCTGCCAGAGCGCCGCCAAAAATCGGGTACTGGAGGATCTCCTGCACCTTATGGCCGGCGTGCAGGGAGGTTTTAAAGGTGTCCAGCGGCGTGGCCTGGCTGATACCGTCGATCCCGAGGCGCAGGGCGTTCATATCGCCACCGGCGGCGGTGTGGCCGGTGAAAATGACCCGCAGCGCGTCGGTAAAGCCTGGAATGTGGGCCGCAATCTCCTGCGGCGGTAGCCAGGAGGTCATCTGCACCGGGAAGGAGATCAGTAGCACCACGTAGCCAATCATGGCCGGGTTAAAGGGGTTATGTCCCAGCCCGCCGTACAGCTGCTTGGCGATGATCACGGCAAAGGCGGTACCGAGGACGACCATCCACCAGGGCGCCAGGGGCGGAATGCTGACGGCCAGCAGCAGGCCGGTCAGCAGCGCAGAGTTGTCGGCCAGAATAGCGGCAACATTCTGCTTGCGCAGCTTGAGGATAGCGGCTTCGGTTCCCCAGGCGGTTAAGGCGGCGAGAATAAGCTGCAGCACGGTGCCCCAGCCGAAAAACCAGGTCTGCACCACGATGCCGGGCACGGCGGCGAGCAGCACCAGCAGCATAATCCGCGAGGTCTGACGCTGGTTGTGGGTATAGGGAGAGCTTGCGATTCTGAAAACCATTTAATCCTCGTTAACTGCCTGCCGGGATGCTTTCCTGGCCTGAACTCGGGCGATTGCTTCTGCGACTGCAGCCTTGCGCGCATCGTCATTGGCGGCGGACCCTACGTCGTCCGCCTGCTGCTGTTCGGCCTTGCGGGCCTTAGCGCGGGCGATAGCGGCCTCTACCGCGGCCTTACGCGGATCGACGGCTTCGGCTTCCGGGGCGGCAGTAGTGACCTCAGCCTGCTGCTGTTCGGTCTTGCGGGCCTTAGCGCGGGCGATGGCGGCCTCTACCGCGGCCTTACGCGGATCGACGGCTTCGGCTTCCGGGGCGGCGGTGACAACCTCAGCCTGCTGCTGTTCGGCCTTGCGGGCCTTGGCGCGGGCGATGGCGGCCTCTACCGCGGCCTTACGCGGATCGACGGCTTCGGCTTCCGGGGCGGCGGTGACGACCTCAGCCTGCTGCTGTTCGGCCTTGCGGGCCTTGGCGCGGGCGATGGCGGCTTCTACCGCGGCCTTACGCGGGTCGACGGCTTCGGCTTCCGGGGCGACAGTAGTGACCTCCGCCTGCTGCTGCTCGGCCTTGCGGGCCTTAGCGCGGGCGATGGCGGCCTCTACCGCGGCCTTGCGCGGGTCGAGACCTGCGCCAGCCGACGCCTCGGGAGCGGACTCAGCCAGTTCGTTTTTACGGGCGCGCGCCTGCGCTTTACGCGCTTCGCGCGCGGCGATGGCTTCACTATTATCCGGCTTAGCGCCCGCCTGAACGACGATCGGCTGCGCCGCGTCCTGCTGTTTTTCCCGCACGCGGGCGAGGGCGGCGTTAATCGCCGCGCTATCCTTGGCGGCGGGCTGCACGGCAGACTGTTTATGCCGCTCGAGGCGCGCGGCCTTATCGCGCTCCAGACGCGCCTGGCGGGCTTCAAAACGGGCTTTGGCTTCCGCCGCGCGCTTCTCTTCCAGACGAATTTCCGCGATCTCGGCCTTCTCCTGACGGAAGTACTGCACCAGCGGAATATTGCTCGGGCAGACCCAGGCGCAGGCGCCGCACTCAATGCAGTCTGCGAGGTTGTGGGTGGTGGCCTTGTCGTGCTGCTGGCCTTTGCTAAACCAGTACAGCTGCTGCGGCAGCAGATCGGCAGGGCAGGCATCGGCGCAGGCGCTACAGCGAATGCAGCCCTTTTCCTCTTCCGCCTCGCCCATTTCGCTGGCCGACGGGGCCAGCAGGCAGTTGGTAATTTTGACCACCGGCACGTCGAGCCACGGGAGGGTAAAGCCCATCAGCGGGCCGCCCATAATCACCATCGGCTCAGCGCTGGGGCAGAAACCGGCATCATCCAAAAGATGGCGCACCGGCGTGCCCAGCCGGGCCCAGACGTTGCCCGGGCGCGAAACCGCTTCCCCGGTTAAGGTCACCACCCGCTCGGTCAGCGGTTCGCCGTCGATCACCGCGCGTTTAACCGCGTAGGCGGTACCGACGTTTTGCATCAGGATCCCGATATCGGAAGAGCGGCCGCCGTGGGGCACCTGCTTACCGGTGAGGATCTGCGTCAGCTGCTTAGCGCCGCCGGAGGGATATTTGGTTGGGATCACGCGCAGGGAGATGCCGTGCGCATCGCTCAGTACCGCACGCAGCATGGAGATTGCCTGCGGCTTGTTGTCTTCAATGCCGATCAGCACCTGGCTTGGCTGTAAAATATGGGCCAGGATGCGAATGCCGTCGATAATCTGCGCCGCACAGTCCTGCATCAGACGATCGTCGGCGGTAATGTAGGGCTCGCATTCGGCGGCGTTAATAATCAGGGTGTCGATTTTGTCGCCGCCGCCGCGCAGCTTGATGCCGGTCGGGAAGCCGGCGCCGCCCAGCCCGGCCACGCCGAACTGGTGGATACGCTCGATAAGCTCTTCGCGGGATTTGCTCTGGTAGTCGCTCCAGCCGTCGCGTTCAATCCAGCGGTCTTCGCCATCGGCGTCAATGATAACGCTCATCTCCGCCAGCGCGGAGGGATGCGCCGTCGAATGCGGAGCGATGGCGCTGACGATACCCGACGTCGGGGCGTGAACGGGCAGCATTTTTCCCCAGCCGCGGGTAAGAGGCTGGCCGCGCAGAACGCGATCGCCGGGCTGCACGCAAAGCTCGCCCTCTGCGCCAATATGCTGCTTAAGCGGAATAACAAACTGCTGCGCGAGGGAGACCTGGCGCAGCGGCGTACCGTTTGACTGGGTTTTCATCTCCGGAGGATGAATTCCGCCGTTGAAATCCCAGATCTTGTCTTTTTTGAACGCGGAAAATAGCTTAAACATGTTGTTCCACAGGAATGATGCGCACCGGGATGGTGTGTAGATCCCATTTCCAGGTTTCAGTGGTCGCCGCAACCGGAACCATCTCTATACACTGCGTCGGGCAGGGCGCGACGCAAAGGTTACAGCCGGTACAGAGGTCGCTCATCACCGTATGCATCGCACGGGTCGCGCCGACGATGGCGTCAACGGGGCAGGCCTGGATGCATTTCGTGCAGCCAATACAGTTCTTTTCGTCGATGACCGCCAGCATACGCGCGGGCTCAGCCTGCTGAGCATCGCCGTCAGCAGGCTGCGGGTCGACGTTCAGCAGGGTGGCAATTTTTAACATTACCGCTTCGCCGCCGGGGGCGCAGCGGTTGATTTTCTCGCCCTGCAGGCCTACCGCTTCCGCATAGGGGCGGCAGCCGGGGTAGCCGCACTGGCCGCACTGGCTTTGCGGGAGAAGTTCGTCGATCTTTTCAACGACCGGATCGTCCTCTACCTCAAAGCGGCGGGAGGCGTAACCCAAAATTAAGCCGAAAATCAGCCCGAGAAGGCTGATCGCAACGACGGCTATCCAGACAGCGCTCATATTACAACTTCACCAAACCACTAAAGCCCATAAATGCCAGCGACATTAAACCTGCGGTCACCAGCGCAATGGCGTTGCCGCGAAACGGCGCCGGGACGTCCGCAACCACCAGACGCTCGCGAATGGCGGCAAACAGCACCATCACCAGAGAGAAGCCGACCGCCGCCGCAAAACCGTACAGCGCGGACTGCAAAAAATTGTGCCCAAGGTTAATATTCAGCAGCGCTACGCCGAGCACGGCGCAGTTGGTGGTGATCAGCGGCAGGAAGATACCCAGCAGGCGGTAGAGCGCCGGGCTGGTTTTGCGCACCACCATTTCGGTGAACTGCACGACCACCGCAATGACCAGAATAAAGGCCAGCGTGCGTAAATAGACCAGATTCAGCGGAATAAGAATCCAGGTATCAATCAACCAGGCGCAGATAGAGGCCAGCGTCATCACAAAAGTGGTGGCCAGCCCCATTCCCATGGCGGTCTCCAGCTTTTTGGACACCCCCATAAACGGACACAGCCCAAGAAACTTCACCAGCACGAAGTTGTTGACGAGGACGGTACCAACAAAGAGCAGTAAATAATCAGCCATCAATTCGACCTGAAACGGAAAAAGCCGCCTATTATCGAATAAAACGATACCGGCGACAACAGGTTAACTGTGGGGTTATTACGGATTAACAAAGGTCCGTTTAACCCGTTCGGAGCGCTTGAAGTAAGGAACCAGCAGCGCGGCAGCAAGAAGAGGGAACAGCAGCTGGCGCAGGGCCAGAACGTCCGATATTGGCGAAAAGGCAAAGGCCTTAATCGCCAGCAGCAGGGAGATCAGCAGCCAGATAATATAGTGCTTCGGCACCACCTTCCGCCGTTTGAAAAAGGCCAGCGTCAGCCACAGGGTGTAGTACCACATGGCGACGGCGAACAGCAGGGATGCGATCCACAGAATAAGATTCCCGGCGCTCATTGCGCTCAGCAAGGAGAACGTTTGGGGCGCCATGAGCGCGTTGGCAAAGATAAGCAGCGATAGCGAAGCGCTTAACAGCGCAACCAGTAGCCACGCAAGCGGCCCCAGCAGCCATCCGCCAATTCGTTCTGCAGAGTCAGAGGACATACTTTCTCCCGGATTTAACGCCAGTGAAATACCCGTTGAGCGTCAGGCTGCGCGCGCTTGCCCGGCGGGTCGGCGCTCAACCTGTTCAGGTACGGATCAAAATCAAGGGCGGGAGTATAAGCAACTGGCGTGCTTCAGAACAGTTTTTATTGCACGTAACGCCAGACGGACTTAGGAACCTGGCCAATATCGAACAGTTTACCGCCAGAAACCAGCTCGGCCCGGCGATGGTCAGCGGCGCGGTACATATTAACAATCTCTTCGTTATCGGTCAGGGAGTAGTTAAGGTGGTCAAAAAGCTTTTCCAGACTTTCCAGCGAGCTGATTTTACGAAATTTTAATAAATAGTCCTGAACGGTCATTTGCGTATCCATTTTATAATCGGAATAAATATGAGCCTGTCCCATTAGGTTATTTGATTGGCCATTTTAGCCCAGGGTCGTGCTCGCATCCTCACGCACTTCGCGCGCGCTGCGGTTGCTCCACGCTCCCGGTATCACAAACAGCGGCACCGTTACCCGGCGGGATCGCCTCTAAGTCGAATATTACCAACTTTCAGTAAACCTGCTCTAAACCAGCGGCACCTTATTAATTAACGCTGCCTGGGCGGAATTATTTCGGTTGTAAATACTAAAGACAAGAACTGATTACATTCCTGGTGTAGTAACAAGAAATTTAAGAATATTCTAGCGCTGAATCAGGCGCCGGACGGCGCCTGGAGGAGAAGATTAACGCTGTTGGCCGCGGCTGGCAATAACGTTTTGATACCAAAAATAGCTCTTTTTCCGTTTGCGGGCGAGCCCCTGCTGATGGTCGACAAAAACGAAGCCGTACTGTTTCTGATAGCCGTTCAGCCAGCTCAGCAGATCGATAAATGACCAGGGATAATAGCCGCGCACGTCGGCCCCGGCGTCGATCGCCTTCTCCAGCGCACTGATGTGGGCGCTGAGGTAGTCGATACGCGGATCGTCGACTATTTCGCCGTCAATAATTGGGTCTTTGGCGCCCAGGCCGTTTTCGGTGATGTAAATCGGAATATCACCGTAGCGCTCTTTGATCATCATAATGCCGTCCGTTAACCCCTGGGGCCAAATTTCCCAGCCCCATTCGGTATAGGTGCTTTGCGGATTACGCACGAAGTGGAACAGGCCCTCAACGCCAGGCTCGCCGCCGCTTAATCCTTCCTGCGGATGGGCTGAAACGGTTTCGCGGCGATAGTAGTTCAGGCCGATAAAATCGCTGTGGTTTTCACGCAGCAGCGCGTCATCGCCGGGGGCAAAGCGCGGAACGCCCCACAGCGCCTGGGTTTGCTGCAGCAGCCCTTCGGGATAGGTGCCTTTTAACACCGGATCGTACAGCCAGTGGGTATGGATAGCGTCAGCCAGCTCGGTCGCCTGGCGGTCCTCTTCGCTATCGGTGAGCGGCGTATGCGGCTGCAGAACGTTGACGAAACCAATCTCGCCCTTAATACCCATTTCACGAAACGCTTTAATCGCCATCGCGTGGGCCACAAAGACGTGGTGACAGGCCTGAATGGCGCGGGCCGGATCGCGTACCGCCGGCGGATGGCAGCCGTTAATGTAGCCATGACCAATAAAAACGATGGTCTCGTTAAAGGTGGCCCACAGCTTGACCCGTGAACCGAAACGCGCGTAGCACAGGCGCGCGTATTCGGCGAAAGCCTCCGCCGTGCTGCGGGCTTCCCAGCCGCCCTCATCCTGCAGCGCCTGCGGCAGATCCCAGTGGTACAGAGTGATCATCGGCTCGATATTGTGCGCCAGCAGCTCGTCGATCAGATCGCTATAAAACTGAACGCCGGCTTCATTGACCTCGCCGCGGCCGCCGGGCAGCAGGCGCGGCCAGGAGATGGAAAAACGGTAGCTCTGCAGGCCCATTTCGGCCATTAGCGCGACGTCTTCGCGAAAGCGGTGGTAGTGATCGACGGCGACGTCGCCGTTGGTCCCCTGGAAGGTGGCGCCCGGCTGGTGAGAGTAGATGTCCCAGATCGACGGCCCTTTGCCGTCGGCATCGTGGCCGCCCTCAACCTGATAGGCTGCGGTAGCGGCGCCCCAAAGAAAATTTTGCGCAAATGCGGCCATGAGAAAAACTCCTTAGCAAATGATAAGGAGAGTGTAATGAAGGGGTACACAGATATGCAACCGGTTTCAGAAACCGGTTGCATACTTGCGAAGCGGGTCACTCTTTAGCGTTAACGCTATTTTGTCTGCACAACATTAGCGGGAGGCGGGGATTGGTAGTTATCAATGTGATGCGCGATAACCAAAAGCAGGGCCGAAACGCCAAGAACAACCCAACCTATAAGCTCTACAATTCTGCTGAAAACGGCTGCCATAATTCTGCTATTGAAAGTTAAAACAGAGCTAAATGTTACTAAATGCCGCAAACAACGCAAGTATTAGCTGGCGAAGTTTTCACGATTGGTGCAAGAGTGAGCGGTCGACGATGCATAAGCAAAGCTAATAAGACATTTGGGTCTTATAGTTATGGTGAACCCCCGAACTTTTCGCCAGAGAGGTGGCAAGATGAGTGACAATATTCGCGTCGCAATAATCGGCTACGGGTACGCCAGTAAAACGTTCCATGCGCCGCTGATCGGCGGTACGCCGGGAATGACCCTTGCCGCGGTGTCGAGTAGCGATGAAGCTAAGGTGCGGAACGATTGGCCAACGGTGCCGGTTGTGGCCGAACCCCGCCAGCTGTTAGACGACCCCAACATCGACCTGATCGTGATCCCTACGCCGAACGATACCCACTTTCCGCTGGCAAAAGCCGCGCTGGAGGCGGGAAAGCATGTGGTGGTGGATAAACCCTTTACCGTGACACTGTCACAGGCCCGCGAGCTGGATGCCGTTGCCAGGAGCCGGGGACGGCTGCTGTCGGTGTTCCACAACCGCCGCTGGGACAGCGATTTTTTAACCGTTAAATCATTGATTCACGAAGGTCTGCTGGGGGAAGTCTGCTATTTCGAATCGCACTTCGACCGCTATCGTCCCCAGATACGCGACCGCTGGCGGGAGCGGGGCGGCCCGGGAAGCGGGATCTGGTTCGATCTTGGCCCCCACCTTCTCGATCAGGCGATCGGCCTGTTTGGCCTGCCGGTCAGCATGACCGTTGACCTCGCCCAGCTGCGCCCGGGGGCGCAGTCTACCGACTATTTCCATGCGGTGCTGGTTTACCCGCAGCGTCGGGTGATCCTGCACGCTACTCTGCTGGCGGCGGCGGAAACGGCGCGCTTTATCGTGCACGGATCGCGGGGAAGCTATATCAAATACGGTCTCGACCCGCAGGAAGAGCGGCTAAAAAACGGCGAGCGCCTTCCGCAGGAGGACTGGGGATACGATATGCGCGATGGCATTCTGACGCGCGTTGACGGGGAGGAGCGCAGCGAGGAGAGCTGGCTAACGCTGCCCGGTCATTATCCAGCGTACTATGCTGCCATCCGCGATGCGCTAAACGGGAATGGCGAGAATCCGGTACCGGCGAGTCAGGCTATTCAGATTATGGAGCTGATTGAGCTGGGGATTGAATCAGCAAAGCATCGGGCCACGCTCTGCCTGATTTAAGATAAAACGCCCGGCAGGATTGCTGCCGGGCAGGATCCTAGACGCGCTGCACGCGCTGAATCAGCGCCGCTTTTTCCTCTGCGCTGAGGAAGGCGAGCTCCAGACCGTTGATTTGTGCCTGGCGGATTTGCTCGCGGCTCAGGCCCGCAGCCGGGGCGGCAACGTTATATTCATGAATAATATCGACGCCCTGTACCGCCGGATCGTCGGTGTTAATCGAGGCCAGCACGCCGTGCTCGAGGAAGGTTTTTAACGGATGCTCGGCCAGCGACGCGACGGTGCTGGTCTGAATATTTGAGGTCAGGCAGGATTCAATCCCGATACGCTGCTCGGCTAAAAAGTCCATCAGCGCCGGATCCTGCACCGCCTTCACCCCGTGGCCGATACGCTCGGCGCCCAGCTCACGAATGGCCTGCCAGATACTTTCCGGGCCAGCGGCTTCGCCGGCGTGGACGGTAATGCGCCAGCCGGCGTCGCGGGCCTGGGTGAAGTGTTGCATAAACAGGGTACCCGGGAAGCCGAGCTCATCACCGGCCAGGTCGAGGGCGGTGATGCCGTCGCGATGGGCAAGCAGCGCGTCAAGCTCCTGCTGGCAGGCGGCCTCGCCGAAGGTGCGGCTCATAATACCAATCAGCCGCGCTTCAACGTTAAAATCGCGGCTTCCGTCGCGCACGCCGGCAATGACCGCCTCAACCACGCCGTCGACCGGCAGCTGATGGGTCATCGCCATATAGCGCGGGGAAAAGCGCAGCTCAACGTAGTGCAGGCCGTTGCGCGCCGCGTCTTCTACGTTTTCATACGCGACGCGACGGCACGCTTCCAGCGAGGCGAGCACCTTTACGCCCCAGTCAAGCTTGGCAAGGAAGCTCACCAGATCGGGTTCGTTGCTGGTGACCTGGACATGCGGACGAAGGGTATCGAGGGTGGTTGCCGGGAGCGCGATGTTAAACTGGCGGCCAAGATCGAGAATCGTTTGGGCCCGGATATTGCCGTCAAGATGGCGATGAATGTCGGTTAATGGCAAAGCTGAATCAATCATGGTCGCACTCATTTTTTAGTAAAAGTGCACATCATTATACAACAGGGCTATAACTGTTTAAAAGTATTGAAAAAAATCCTGTCTATACAAGCATCTGGCGGCGCTGCGGGAACCGCCGGCCCTGTTTAAGATCCCACATTGCGATTTTGTTCCCGCCTTTGCCGCGCGTCTATTGCTGCCTGCGCGCACATTTTCAGCAATTGCGGCGCCGGTGAGGGCGTTGACAGCACGCGGGTGATTATGGTTGTATTATACAACTATGTGGTCAGGGTGGTTTTATGAATACTGAAATGCAGATCGTCGAAGAGATACGCGTGGCTTCCCGGCAGATGGTGCGGGAGCTCGGATTCATGAACAACACTCTGGCCGCGAGCCCATACTCTCCCTCGATAGTGCATACTCTGCTCGAAGTGCATGCGCAGGGTCTGATGACGGCGGCGCAGCTGGTGCAGGTTCTGGGCCTTGAGAAGTCCAGCGTTAGCCGCATGTTGGCAAAACTGGTCAGCGCCAACGAGCTGGAAGAGGTGCCCTCGACGGAGGATGCGAGAGTCAAATACCTGGGCCTGACGGCAAAAGGCCGGGAAACGGTGGCGAAAATTAATCAGTACGGTAGCGAACAGGTGATTGCCGCGCTGAAAAAAATGAATCCCCATCAGCAGCAGACGGTGTCACAAGGGCTTAAACACTACGCCGGTGCCCTGGCCGCCTGTCGTGAAAACAGCGAGATCGCGGCCGGGGATGCGCCTGAAATTATTACCGGCTATCACCCCGGTACCATCGGCCGCATCGTGGAAATGCACGGTACCTACTATGCCAGAGAGCATAATTTCGGCGTTTTCTTTGAATCCAAAGTTGCCGCTGACCTGGCTGATTTTTCGGGCCGTCTGGACAAGGACTGCAATCAGATTTGGCTGGCCGTGTTGAACGGGCGCATCGTCGGCTCTGTGGCGATTGACGGCGAGGATCTTGGCAACGGCGAAGCGCATCTGCGCTGGTTTATCCTTGATGACGGATGCCGCGGCAGCGGCGCGGGGAGAAGGCTTATCGGCGAAGCGATGAGGTTCTGCGAAGCGAGCGGCTTCAGTTCCGTTCAGCTCTGGACCTTCAATAAGCTTGCGGCCGCGCGTCGGCTATATGAATCGTTTGGCTTTATGCTGGCCGAAGAGTGGCAGGGCGATCGGTGGGGAAGCCTTCTCATCGAGCAGCGGTTTACCTGCAGGTTGCGCTAATTATTCACGGCTTCTCTGTGGGGGCAGAAAATAATGCTTGCTATCAATGGTTATCTATGTGATCAATAGCAGGTCGGTTTGGTACACAGAACCAATAAAGCGGTTTAGTAAAGCAGTCCTCATCTCAAGCGTTATTCCTAAATAATCCTTTTTTCGAGCCTCCTTATCGTTATTAATTAATTTCTGTGATGCGAACTTTTTCGCCGCAAGGCTTTGAACATTGGGATAATACTTATGTCTGGTAAGATGATTGGTTTAGTAAAATGGTTTAATGAAGGTAAAGGTTTCGGCTTTATTTCTCCAGTAGACGGCAGTAAAGATGTTTTCGTGCATTTTTCTGCGCTGCAGGGCGATGGCTTTAAAACTTTATTTGAAGGGCAGAAGGTCGAATTCACTATCGAGAGCGGCGCCAAAGGCCCTGCTGCCGGTAATGTCGTTCTGCGCGACTAATTAATTTCGCTTTTTTATGAATCTGCGATAACGATGACGGTGTAATCCCGAGTAGTCAGATTGATAAAAAATGCATGCGGTTGAACTAAGTCAGCAGTATCTGCTGGCTTTAATCGATGCGGTAAATTGGTTTTTGTCTGAAATTTCAGCAGGCTGAATGCCGTATGTTGTGCTGTAGCGTGAAGAGTTCTGTGGGCTGATGCAACTTAATCATCACCCTGAGCTAACGTACGTAAAAGGAGTGACCGCCTCCTGAAACAGGACACTATTTTACATTGTGTAAATTTTTGTATTTCGTACGCCTGCGGGCAAATTAAAAACTAACAACATCCAAAATAATCGCTGATAAAGTAACATGGTTCGATCTGGAGTGATTTTCAGATTTATCGTTAAGAAATAATGACAATGATGTCTTTGTTTTACCAACCATTCGAACAGTGATTTCCGCTGTCATTGAAGGTCAAGAAGAACCTTCAGTTAAATATGGCTAAATGCCCCTGCGGTAGTGAATGTTGTAGCAAAAGAAGGCTAACATCATGACTGACCACATTCATTTCAGGTGCCCATGCTGCCATGGGTCACAGTACAGAACATCAAACTATGATGTATCTGAAAGCAATCCATTCGGTGCGAAATGTATCTTTTGTAAATCCTCGATGATTACATTTGATAATATTGCCCCCTATATTTCGGCAAAAGCCACCGTATCTGGATTACGCAATTAATCAAAAGGCCCCGAAAGGGGTCTTTTAACATCTGTGCGACGGTGTCAGGCTCCACCACGGGATGATTCAAATGCTCCCAGGGCGCTGGCGCCCGCGCATCTGACGAAATTCGCTGCGAACCCCGTAAATCTAGCCCCGGCCAGCGCCGGGGTTTTGCTATTTTGGCGTACAGCGTTGGCCGCGCCGCAGAGAGCGTGGACCAACGGCGGCCTGCCGTCCGCGCTCATAGCAAAACGCTATTAATCATAGTGAATCAGTATTTAATTTTGGCGATGATATTTTCTATAGTTCCGGGTGCTACTTTTCCTGCAATGACTGGCAGGCTATTTTAAAAAGGACTCCGGGACTATGGTATTCACTCTAAAAAAATTTGCTGTTTCGCTGGCCGTTGCCGGCTCGCTGCTCCTGACCGCCTGCGGCCCCGCGGGAGGGGATCCTAATCATATCAAGGTGGGGATCAGCGCCGGTATTGACCAGCAGGTGTGGTCGGTGGTGCAAAAGGTGGCGAAAGAGAAGTACAACCTCGACGTCGAAGTGGTGACCTTTAACGACTTCGTTCTGCCGAACGAGGCGCTCAATAACGGCGATCTCGACATCAACGCTTTTCAGCATAAGCCGTATCTTGATAAGCAGATTCAGGAGCGCGGCTACAAGCTGGTAGCGGTGGGCAACACCTTTGTCTATCCTATTGCCGCCTATTCGAAGCAGATTACCGCTATCGACCAGCTGCCGGACGGCGCGCAGGTTGCCGTGCCGAACGATCCGACAAACCTTGGGCGTTCGCTGCTTCTGCTGCAAAAGCAGGGGCTGATTACCCTTAAAGAGGGCGTTGGTCTCCTGCCGACGGCGCTGGATATCGTCAATAATCCGAAGCGCTTAAAAATTGTTGAGATTGAGGCTCCGCAGCTGACGCGCGCGCTGGACGACAGGCAAATATCTCTCGCGGTTATCAATACGACGTTTTCCAGCCAGATCGGACTCTCGCCGAGCCGTAACGGGCTATTCGTCGAAGATAAGAACTCGCCGTACGTCAATATTTTTGCCAGCCGCGTCGATAATAAAGATAGCGATAAGGTAAAAAATTTGGTGAAAGCGTATCAGACCGATGAGGTGGCCGCGGCGGCGGCGGAACTGTATAAAGGCGATGCGGTTAAGGGCTGGTAATCTCTTTTTCGATATCAGGGCCACGCCCTGATATCGACTATCTCTTATTTGTTCAGCATCTTATTGTAGACAAAAAAGTCCGTATCTCGCACAAAGCCGTTGCGCTCGTACAGCGCCTGCGCCGGGGCGTTGTCGGTCGCGGTACTGAGCATGATAAAGGCGGAATCTGTTTCCGTAGCCAGCTGCTCTGCGCGCTCGATAAGCTTCTGCGCGACGCCGTGTTTACGTGATTTGCCATCGACGAAGAGATCGTACAGCAGCCAGATTCTTTTCATTTCTAATGAGCAGAACAGCGGATAGAGCTGCGCGAAGCCGGCGGGCTGGCCGTCAACTTCCGCGAAAAAGATAACCGATTCATTCAGCTCTAAACGTTTGAGAATAAACTCACGGGCCTGAACCGGCTGGGCTTCTACCTGATAAAAATTACGATAGCCTAGATACAGCGGCAGAATTTTATCGACATCCTGGGGCTGGGCTTGAAATATGTTCATTACGTACCTCACGCTAAAAGTAGGCTAATTGTATTACAAATCGGCTTCAGGTAAACCGCGGGAGAACGGGGGCTGGCCGCTGTACGGCGAGGTTGCCGCGCGCGTGGCGTCTTATTGACGTCCGTTCGCCAGGCAATTGCCCTGGGAGCGAAATAAGGTGCGGGAATCGCGATCGAAATCATATCCTGGCCAAAAAATAGCCGCTTATCGTTCTGGTCTCGCTGCTTTTTTGGCCGAACGGCAGGCCGGCGGCCTGCCGCTTTTACCGATCTATTTCTGAATCAGGTAGCGGATGGTGGGCCCATCCTGCTGAATATCCAGTACGGTGTAGCCGTAGTTTTTCGCATCGTGCGGAATATTGTTGATCGACTGCGGGCAATCGCTGACCACTTCGAGAATTTCCCCCTTCTTCAATGACGGCATCGCTTCAAGCGTCGCGACGGCAGGATAGGGGCAGGGCTCGCCGACCATATCGAGGCGGTAATCAGGAACGATAGTTTTCATGCGGTTTCCTTAGTGCCGGCAAGGGCAGCGGATTTTTGACGGAAAAAGCGTTTCTCCCAGGCAATGACCAGCATCAGGGCGATAAACAGCAGGAGATAGGTGACCAGCAGGCCGCCGAAAGGACCGAAGGTGCTCAGCAGATTGACCTTATCCCAGCTGGTGGCCAGCGCCGGCGACAGGTCGTCCCAGAAGTAGGCCAGAATGGTTGAGCCGATAACGTTGCCCAGGCCGACCCACCAGTAGTGAACCTGGCCTTCAACGGCGCGATACATCCAGCCGGTTTCACAGCCTCCGGCGAGAACAATCCCAAAACCGAACAGCAGACCGCCGATGACCGCATTAGGGCCGGCCCACATAATTTTCGGCTCCATCCCGAGCTGCACGTAGCTAAAGATGCCTATTGCGCTGGCGGCCATACCGAAAATAATGGCTTTGGCCATATAGGTCCGGCCGGTTATCCACATATCGCGAAACGCCGAGGTAAAGCAGATCTGCGCCCGTTCGATCAGCAGGCCGAAACCGACGCCAAACAGCATGGCCAGGCCCAGCTTCGGCCGGTCGACCGCGGTCAGCAGTCCCCAGGCAATCATGGCGAAAAAGACCAGCATCCCGAGACGAAAACGGCGCCGTGCCTGCTGAGGTTTTTGGGTTAACGGCGAGGCCGCGGAGACTTTCTGCATCTTCACCGCGATACGAAAAACCGGCAGCAGGGTAAAGCGGGCGCCAAACCAGGTCCCAATCGCGGTGGCGATGGCGAAAAACCAGGCGTGCAGCGAGAACTGTGGGATCCCGGTGAAAAATGCCGCCAGGTTACAGCCCATCGCCAGGCGGGCGCCGAATCCGGCAATAATACCGCCAGCGACGGCCTGGATAATGCGGATTCGGCTACGCGGCATACGCAGCTTAACGTTATTAGCCCAGAGCGCGGCGGCAAAACAGCCGCCAAACATGCCAATAATCATCATTCCATCAATGCGGGTTAACGGCGTCCCGTCGAGGTGAATGAGCTTATAGTAGCCCCACTGCTCGCTATGTACGCCGGCAAGCTGCAGTAATTGCCCGCCCCAGCGGGTAAATTCGCCGGTAACGGCCCAAAAGGTGCCGGTAATACCAAAGTAATAAGTCGAAAGAATCCCTGCGGCAATAACCGCCGGGGCGGGTGCCCAGAATTTAATCAGATAGGTTTGTTTGAACTGCTGCCATGTCATAGAGAGGCCTCTGAACTCAGAAGGTAAATCACCCCTGGCGGGGTTTAAGAGCAGGGAATAATACGCTGGTGGCCATGCCAAAACGCTCGACGGGATCAAAAGGCCTATTTTTCCTGCGCATAATTAACGCCCCTGGATAAAGCAAATATGTCAGTCAGGCTACCGTTTTATGACCAAATCATTAACCTTGCCAAGGTGGCTAAAATAGCGAAAGATGACCGCGTTCGGGCCCGAATACTGCTCAATGAGATCCTGAGGGATATATGAGTCAAGACGTTACGTTAAAAATGTTAAAGCCCGATTTTGATATGGAAGTGTCCGGGTTGGTTTATGGCTATCTGTTCCGTGAAGGCAACGCGCCGCGGCAAATATCCTCCAATGAGGTCTGCGCCGAATACCATGAGCTGGCTGGCGAAAATGATTTTGTCTGGCTGCACCTCAACCTGAATCATGCCACCGCCGAAAAATGGCTGATGGCGCATTTTCCCGTCGACGACTTCTTCTTTGAAGAGATCCGCGATGGTTCCCACACCACGCGCATCGAACGCCAGGGCGACAGCCTGTTTGCCGTCCTTAACGACGTGCTGTTTAACCCCAAAGAGACCACCTCTGAAACATCAACCCTGTGGCTGTATTGCAGCCAGAAGCTGGTGGTGACGGCGCGCTATAAGCCGCTGCGCTTTATAGAATGGATGCTGCCGCGGCTGGCAGCGCTAAAGGTGAACTCCTCTACCGAGCTGCTGGCCTTTTTACTGGAAGAGCAGGAGGAGGTGCTGGAGCAGGTGGTCCGGCAGGCCAGCCGCCACGTTGATGCCATCGAAGAGCGGCTGCTCAGTAACCACGTTCAGCGCAACCGTGCCGATCTGGCGCGCCTGCGGCGCATGCTGCTGCGCTTTCAGCGTCTGCTGGCGCCGGAACCGGCGGCGATGTTCCGTCTGCTGAATCGCCCTCCGGCATGGATTGACCGGGCGGTAGTTCAGGAGTTTCGCCAGTTCACGGAGGAGTTTACCGTGGTGCTGAACGATTTATCCGGCCTGATCGAGCGGATTAGCCTGCTTCAGGAAGAGATCACCGCCAGGCAAATGGAGCAAAGCAACCGCACGCTGTATACCCTGACGGTGATTACCGTTCTGGCGCTGCCGATTAACATCGTGGCCGGCTTCTTTGGCATGAACGTCGGCGGCATTCCGCTGTCGACCAACCATCATGGCTTCATGTTGCTGGTGCTCATTGTCGGCATCTTTACGGTCGGCGCCGGGTACCTGGCCTTTCGGCGGCGGGACGATCTTTAGGCGTCAGCTATTATTTTCGGTAGAAGACCGCGGCGCCGGCTTGCGCTACCTTATTGATAGGAATTATCAATAAGGAGTTAAGGGATGACGAGAATCGGCGCAGTGCTGGCCCCATGCCTGCTGTTGCTTCTGCTGTCGGGTTGCGCGACCGACGGCGTTAAAAAACCATCATCACAGCCGAAGCTGCTGAAAAAGAGCCAGCCGGTCTATCCGATTGTGGCCTACGCCAACCATCTGACGGGCTACGTTCAGGTTGTCTATGATGTCAACGCGCAGGGCAAAGTTGAGGAGCTGCGGATTGTGGATTCGCAGCCCCGCTATCTGTTTGATGAGGCGGTGGTGCGGGCGATGGCGCAGTGGGAGTTCGAGAAGAATAAACCCTACAAGGATATGGAGATACGCGTTAACTTCCGCTTGTCCCAGCCCAACCCGCCCGGCCAGTGAGGGCGGGTGAATGCGCGTTACGCAACGGCCCCGCGCGCAGCCCTAGGTCAGCGAACGCAGGGCGGCAATCAGCCCCTGAACTCCTTTCTCAAGCTTGACCCGCGGACACCCGGCGTTGAGGCGCACAAACCCCGCGCCCTCCTCGCCGTAGGTCGAACCCGGCATGATAGCAATCTTTTGCTCGTGGATTAACGCCTGCTGCAGGGCGCTATCGTCCACCTTGAGCGCCCGCAGGTCGATCCACGCCAGATAGGTCGCCTCCGGCGGCTGCCAGTTCAGCTGCGGGAAAGCCTGATTCAGCTCGCGGGCAATATAGCGCAGGTTCTCCTGCAGATAGGCCCGCAGCGCGTCCAGCCAGCCGGCGCCTTCGCGATAGGCGGCAATATGGGCAACCAGCGCCGGTACGCTGGGCGAGGAGAGGCCATCCCGCGATTTCAGCGCGTTGAGGTAGCCATCGCGGGTGGCCGCGTCGTCAATCAGGCCATAGGCGCCGGTCAGCGCCGGAATATTGAAGCTTTTCGACGCGGAGGTAAACAGCGCCCACGGGCCGCGGGCGACGTCGCACCACGGCGTATGCCGGTGGTTTTCCCAGGTCATATCCATATGGATTTCGTCGCTGATAACCTTGACGCCGTGCTTGTTGCAGAGCTCGGCCATCGTCGCCAGCTCGTCGCGGCTCCAGACCTTACCGGTGGGATTATGCGGGCTGCAGAGCAGCAGGATTTTATTGCGCGGCTCGGCCAGCGCCCGCTCCAGCTCGGCCATATCGCAGCGCCACTGGCCATCGTGAGCAACGAGCGGGACCGGGACCAGCCGGCGCTGGTTGCCGGCAATGGTCTTATAGAAAGCATCGTAGGCCGGGGTATGGACGACCACGCCGTCGCCGACCTCGGACCACTGGCGCAGGGTTTCTGCCACCATATAAATCACCGATGGCCCGTAGACGATGGCATCGCTCTCGACGGGGCTCTGAAAACGGCTGGCAAACCAGTGGCTAACGGCGCCGAGGAACTCGTCGTTTTTCCAGCGGCTGTAGCCCAGCACGCCGTGGGCCAGGCGCTGGCTGACGGCGTCAAGAATGCACGGCGCGGTGGCGAAATCCATGTCGGAGATGGTGAAGGGCAGCAGGTCGGCGGTGCCGAAGCGGTCGGCGACGTAATCCCACTGCGTACACCAGGTACCGTGGCGATCGACGGGCGTTGAGAAATCAAACATCGGAACTTCCTTTATCTGAAACCCCCTCCTGGTGGGAGGGGGCGCGGCGTTTATGCCTGGACGGTATTCATCAGGACGCTCATCTCATCCTTCACCGACTGGACCTGCGGCCCAATGACCACCTGTAGATTATGCTGATTAAGCTGAACGACGCCAATGGCGCGGTTGGCCTTCAGCGCGGCGGCGTCGACTTTGCTCATGTCGCTGACCGACAGGCGCAGGCGGGTAATGCAGTTATCCAGGGAGGTGATGTTCTCCGCGCCGCCCAGCGCGGCGAGGATCGCCGGCACGTTATAGCCGGACTTGCCGACGCTACCGGCGGTGGCTTTCTCAAAGGCGGCGCTGTTTTCGATATCGCGACCCGGCGTTTTGAGGTTAAAGCGGGTGATGGCGAAGCGGAAGATGCCGTAGTACACCGCGAACCAAACGGCGGCGACCACCGGAACCAGATACCACTTGGTCGAGAGGCCGTGCAGGATGCCGAAGACCACAAAATCAATCACGTTACCGTCGGTATTGCCGATGGTTACCCCAAGCACCGCCATGATGGTGAAGCCAAGGCCGGTCAGCAGGGCGTGGATGAGGTACAGCGCCGGGGCGACGAACAGGAACAGGAACTCCAGCGGCTCGGTGGTGCCGCCAATAACGCAGGCAATCACGCCGGAGATCAGCAGGCCCTTAATTTTGTGGCGATTTTCCGGGCGTGCGCAGTGGTACATGGCCAGCGCCGCGCCCGGCAGGCCGCCGAGGAACGCCGGCATTTTGCCCTGCGAGAGGAAGCGGGTGGCGCTTTCGGAGAAACCGTGGGTTTCCGGACAGCTCAGCTGGGCCTGGAAGATGGTCAGCGCGCCGCTGACGCTGTGGCCGCAGACGTCCATGGTGCCGCCCGCTTCGGTAAAGCGGATCAGCGCCACCAGAATATGCTGCAGGCCGAAGGGCAGCAGCAGACGCTCGCCGGTGCCGAAAATCATCGGACCAAAGTTGCCCGCGCTGTTAATGACGCTGCCCAGGGCGTTGATACCCATCGCAAAGATCGGCCAAACCAGCGGGATGGCGAGGCCAACCAGCCCCATCACCACGGTCGTCGCAATAGGCACAAAGCGGGTGCCGCCGAAGAAGGCGAGCGCATCCGGCAGGCGGATATTGTGAAAACGCTCGTGCAGCATCCAGATAATAATCCCGGCGATCACCGCGCCGAGGATCCCGGTATCGATCGACTGAATGCCGATAACGTTCTGGATATTGTTGGCTTTAAGGATGGCCGCGTCGGTGGTCGGCAGAATGCCTTTCGCCGTCAGCCAGAAGTTGACCGCGAGATTCATTACCGCATAGCCGACGAAGCCGGCAAAGGCGGCGACGCCTTTATTTTCGCGGGCCAGGCCAAGAGGAATGGCAATACAGAACATCACCGGCAGGAAGCTGAAGGCGAAAGAGCCGATCTTGCTCATCCACACGAACACCGCCTGTAGCAGCGGGGTATTGAGCCACGGCTGCAGGGTGAGGACATCATGGCTACTTAAGGAACTGCCGATGCCCAGCATGATCCCGCAGAATGAGAGCAGGGCCACGGGTAACATAAAGGTTTTCCCTAACTGCTGGAAAAATTCCCACAACGTAATTTTTGGAGTTGTTTTCGCCGTCATAACACGAATCCTGCTGCTTAGGTTATTGGTAGGATGTAACATCACGGAAAGATAAAACGTTTTACCACTTTTTAGTGCGATAAAAATCACATAATCAAGCGATAATAACGTTTATAAAGGTCACTCATTGATAAAACGTTTTATCGACAGCCACAGGGAGTCGGTTGCAGGTATGGCTATCGCAAGAAAGATCACCATTAACGATGTGGCCCAGGCCGCGGGCGTTTCGGTCAGCACGGTGTCGCTGGTGCTGAGCGGCAAAGGCCGCATCTCTTCCGCCACCGGCGAACGCGTCAATCAGGCCATTGAGCACCTGGGCTTTGTCCGCAACCGCCAGGCGGCCTCGCTGCGCGGCGGGCAGAGCGACGTGATTGGACTCATCGTCAGTGACCTCTCGAAGCCCTTCTACGCGGAGCTTACCGCAGGGCTGACGGATGCTCTCGAATCCGCAGGCAAGATGGTCTTCCTCACGCAGGGCGGGCGTCGGGGCGAAAAAATGCTCCAGCGTTTTGAAACTCTGGTTTCGCAGGGGGTCGATGGGGTGATTATTGCCGGCGCTATCGACCAGGGCGGCGAGCTGCGCGACCGGGCGGCAGAGGTCGGCATGCCGCTGGTGTTTGCCTCCCGGGCCAGCTACCTCGAGGATATTGATTTAATCCGCCCGGATAATATGCAGGCCGCGCAGATGGTCACCGAGCATCTTATCCGCCGCGGGCATCAGCGTATTGCCTGGCTGGGCGGGCAAAGCTCGTCGTTAACCCGCGCCGAGCGGGTGGGCGGCTACTGCGCGACGCTGCTGAAGTATGGCCTACCGTTTCATAGCGAATGGGTGGTGGAGTGCGAGTCGAGCCAGAAGCTGGCGGCGGAGGCGATGGCTTCACTGCTGCGGCAAAATCCGACCATCACCGCGGTGCTGTGCTACAACAGCGTGATCGCCACCGGCGCGTGGTTTGGCCTGATGCGGGCAGGGCGCCAGAGCGGCGAAGACAGCGTGGAAAGCTATTTTGAGCAGCGGATTGCGCTGGCGGCGTTCGCCGAAGTACCGGAGGCCGCGCTGGATGACGTGCCGCTAACCTGGGTGACCACGCCGGCGCGAGAGATGGGCAAAAGCCTCGCCGGGTGTATTCTGCGTCGTCTTGAAAAGGGGCCGGAATCAGCGCGCAACCAGATCATGCCGCCGCGGCTGGTGACCAGAAAATAGCCCTCCGGAGAGGGCTATTTCGCGTCTTACTGCTGAGGCGTCACCGGCGGGACCAGTTCTTCCGGCTCCGCGCTCTGCGGAGCGGAATCTGGCGCCGCGGGAACCGACAGGCCGAACATCCCGGCGAACTCATCCAGCGGCATTTTCTGCCCGTTCAGGGTGACCTGGCCTTCGGCATACTGCAGGCTGGAGGTGATGGCGTTATTCTCCATGGCGGTGATGCGGAACATCTGTCCCATAGCCGCCAGGCCTTTGACCTGCTGATCCGCAAGCTTCGCCGCGTCAGCCGGCTGATAGCCTTCGAGACCCGCAATCTGGGTCATAAATTCGGTCGCCATCTCTACCGGAACGACCAGCTTGCCGTCCAGAGACTTCACGCTGCGGTCAATTTCGTCGGCCAGGGTTTGCGCCGGCGCGGTAACCACGGTCGGATCTTTCAGCAAAATTGAGAGATTAAAGGTGCTTTCGCCCTTCGCGTTGCGCCAGCTCAGCGGGGCGATGGTCAGCGACGGGCCGCCCTTCAGCAGCACCGGCAGCGCCTTAAAGAAGGTCTCGGTCAGCGCCTGCTGGTAAAGCTCCGGATTCTGCGCCAGCTCCGGCTTCGCCATCAGCGCCTGCGCTTCGCTATTGTACTGCTGGCTAAACTGGTGCCACGCCTGGCCGTCGAGATTATCCAGCTTCACGGTCAGCTTGCCACTGCCCAGATCCTTGTTCTGCAGCTTGAGGCTGTTAACGGTGTAATCAAGCTGGCTGTTGATGCCCTTGCCGTCTTCGGTCAGCGTCGATTTGCCGTCGATACTCATCCCTTCCAGCAGGGCCAGCTCTTTGCCTTCGACGCCAATCGCCAGCTTCTCAAGAGACACTTTTTGCTTGCCGATGCGCTCGTTAAAGCTGGTCATCTCGGTGGCACCGTCGGTTTTCAGATTGCTGAAGTTGAGCTGTACTTTCTGGTTGTACTCGTTGACCGCGTTGATCTGGCCGCTGCCCGCTTCACCGGTCAGCGCGATCGCCTTGCCGTCACGATCGGCATTGAGCTGGAACTGGCCGCCGCTAAAGGTGACCTTTTCGTCGCCTTTACTGTAATCCAGGGGCTTCAGGTCGATAGCCGACCGGCTGTCGCCGCTGTAGGCAATCAGGGTGTCGATGGTAAACGGCGTGCTGCCTTTAGCGATATCAAACAGCGCCTTACTGGCTTCGTTATTGACCAGCGTGGTTTTGACCGAGGCCATCGACGGGGCAAAGTGGCCGCTTTTCAGCGCCGCCAGCGGGAACGGCCCGTGGCTGACGACTTCGTCAAACACCAGCGGCTGTCCGGCCGCGAGCCAGCTGCTCTCTTTGCCCGCTGCAGGCTTCACAACCAGCTGCAGGTGACTGCTGAACAGGCCGCGCTGATAGTTCTGCCAGCCCAGCTCCAGCCCGGCTTCCGGGGCGCTGTTTTGTAGCTGAGCATTAGCCTGCTGTACCACCTCGGCGATCCGGCTTTCCAGCTGCTTGCCCGTATACCAGGAGCCTCCGGTCCAGACCACGCCCAGGGCCACGATAATTCCTGCTGCGACCAGCGATTTCTTCATAGTATTTGTCCATAAATAAAACCAGGCGCAAGAAGCCGCCTGGTTGTGCTGTCATGATGGGTCAAAGTCTAGCAAGAGCGGCTAAAAACTTCAGTAACTTACTGGAGCTTATTGAAGACGCGCGCCAGGCGGCCGCTGCCGCTCACCGTGACCGGCGATTCATCGCTGGCAATAAACGCCGATTCGCCGGGCTTCAGGGTCAGAGCCTGCTCGCCTTTGCGGATCGTTGCTTCGCCTTCGACGCAGAAAACAATCGCGGCGCTCTGCTGGGCGAGGGTGGACTCCTGCGCCGACAGCGCGTGCAGGGAGAAGGCAAAGTCATCGACCGGGATCGGGAAGTCCAGCTCGTTGCCGTGCTGCTGCGGCTGCGTCAACAGCTCGGCGGCCGGTTTGGCTTCGAACTTAACGTTGGCAACCAGCTCCGGAATATCGATGTACTTCGGCGTCAGGCCGGCGCGCAGCACGTTATCCGAGTTGGCCATCACTTCCAGCGCCACGCCCTGCAGGTACGCGTGCGGCGTTTCCGCAAACAGGAACATGGCATCGCCAGGGTTCAGCTTCACCACGTTGAGCAGCAGAGGAGAGAACAGGCCGCTATCGTCCGGATAGAACTCGGCGATCAGGCGAATAGTCTGCCAGGGTTCGCCCTGTTCGGCGTCGAGCGCCGACTGCAGAACGCTCAAGGCGTGAGATTTTTCCTCGCCCTGCATATTCAGCAGGCTGGCGAACAGCTGGCTTAAGCGTTCAGCATCCGGGCTGCTGAGAAACTCGCCGATCGCCGGATGGGCGCTGGCAACCGGCTGCAGAAGCGCGGCGATTTCCGCAAATTCGCGGAAGGCGTTCATGGCGAGGAACGGCGTCAGGGCAAAGACCAGCTCCGGCTTGTGGTTCGGATCCTTGTAGTTGCGCTCCGCGGCATCAAGTGGGATCCCGGCGGCATTCTCTTTGGCAAAGCCAATTTCAGAGGCCTGCTTATTCGGGTGGACCTGAATCGACAGCGGCTGGGCGGCGCACAGCACTTTGAACAGGAACGGCAGCTCGCCGAAGCGCTCGGCGACCTTGCTGCCGAGCAGGCTGGCTTTATCGCTCTCGATAAATTCGCGCAGCGAGCGCGGGCTGCCGCCGGCATCGAGGATCTGTGAACTACTTTTCGGGTGCGCGCCCATCCACAGCTCCGCCATCGGCAGATTGTTGGGGTTAGCAATTCCATAAAGTTCGGTTAATGCGGTGTGACTTCCCCAGGCATAGTTCTGTACTGAGTTAATGAGCTTCTGCATTCTCAATCCCTGTTTCCACTTGATAGTAATCGCTCTATTAAACCAGTAAACGCCTGAGAATCAACTGCTGAAAGAAAAAGTCGACCTTGTCTCAGTTTTTGTTAAAAAATTGTGTAAAATCGATCGACTCGCTTTTCTACAGGCAAATGGAGTGTCTGCCTGAAATATAATCAGCCAAGCAGTAAGTGAGAGCACAATGTCGAATAAACCGTTTGTTTATCAGGATCCTTTTCCCCTCAAAAAGGATGACACCGAGTATTATCTCCTCAGCAGTGACTACGTCTCCGTTACCGAATTCGCCGGTCAGGAAGTCCTTAAAGTTGAACCCCAGGCGCTAACCCTGCTGGCCCAGCACGCCTTCCACGACGCCTCCTTTATGCTGCGCCCGGCGCATCAGCAGCAGGTGGCCGATATCCTCAGCGACCCGGAAGCCAGCGAAAACGACAAATACGTCGCCCTGCAGTTCCTGCGTAACTCCGATATCGCCGCTAAGGGCATTCTGCCGACCTGCCAGGACACCGGCACCGCCATTATTACCGGCAAGAAGGGCCAGCGGGTGTGGACCGGCGGCGGCGATGAGGCCGCGCTGGCGCAGGGTGTCTACAACACCTACATTCAGGACAACCTGCGCTATTCGCAGAACGCTGCCCTCGATATGTATAAAGAGGTCAACACCGGCACCAACCTGCCGGCGCAGATCGACCTCTACGCCACCGACGGCGAGGAGTATAAATTCCTCTGCATCGCCAAGGGCGGCGGCTCGGCCAACAAAACCTATCTCTACCAGGAGACCAAGGCGCTGATCACCCCGGCAAAGCTGAAGGACTACCTCGTCGAGAAGATGCGCACCCTCGGTACCGCCGCCTGTCCGCCGTACCACATTGCTTTTGTTATCGGTGGAACCTCTGCGGAATCGACGCTGAAAACCGTTAAGCTGGCCTCCACCCACTATTACGACGGCCTGCCAACCGAAGGCAACGAGCACGGCCAGGCGTTCCGCGACGTGCAGCTCGAACAGGAGCTGCTGCTGGCCGCCCAGAATCTCGGCCTCGGGGCGCAGTTCGGCGGCAAGTACTTTGCCCACGACATCCGCGTTGTGCGCCTGCCGCGCCACGGCGCCTCCTGCCCGGTTGGGATGGGGGTTTCCTGCTCCGCCGACCGCAACATCAAGGCGAAAATCAACCGCCACGGGATCTGGCTGGAGAAGCTGGAAAGCAATCCGGGCAAATATATTCCGCAGGCGCTGCGCCAGGCGGGCGAAGGGGAGGCGGTAAAGGTTAACCTCAACCAGCCGATGAGCGAGATTCGGGCGCTGCTGTCGCAGTATCCGGTGTCAACGCGCCTGTCGCTGAGCGGCACGATTATCGTCGCCCGCGATATCGCCCACGCGAAGCTCAAGGAGCTGCTGGATAACGGCGAGGCGCTGCCGCAGTACGTCAAAGATCACCCGATCTACTACGCGGGTCCGGCCAAAACGCCGGACGGCTACGCTTCCGGTTCGCTGGGGCCGACCACCGCCGGGCGCATGGATTCCTACGTCGATCAGCTGCAGTCCCACGGCGCGAGCATGGTGATGCTGGCAAAAGGCAACCGCAGCCAGCAGGTGACCGATGCCTGCCACAAGCACGGCGGCTTCTACCTTGGCAGCATCGGCGGGCCGGCGGCGGTGCTGGCGCAGCAGAGCATCAAGAGCCTCGAGTGCGTGGCTTATCCGGAGCTGGGAATGGAGGCTATCTGGAAAATCGAGGTGGAAGACTTCCCGGCGTTTATTCTGGTGGATGATAAAGGCAATGACTTCTTCCAGCAGATCCAGACCTCGCAGTGCGCGAGCTGCGTGAAATAATCGCCCCGATCGTCGGGTGAGCGCCTGCCGGCGAATCCACCGGCAGGTATTTTTAACACGCCGCCGCTGCGCTCAGCGGGGCGGTTATTTGTGTCGCTTAGCGGCACGAACGACTAAAACTAATTATAAATCTGACCAATACTTAACGCTTTTAAGCCAGTGGGCTTTGTCGAAATTACGTACTTTTTATTCAAGGAGACAGTAATGACAACGCATCGCAGTGAAAAAGACTCTATGGGCGCGATTGAGGTTCCTGCCGACAGGCTATGGGGCGCGCAAACCCAGCGTTCGCTGGAGCATTTCCGTATCTCAACGGAAAAAATGCCGGGCGAACTGATCTACGCCCTGGCGTTGACCAAGCGCGCGGCGGCGAAGGTGAATCAGGATTTAGGCCTGCTGGCCGGCGAAAAAGCGCAGGCCATCGTCGAGGCCGCCGATGAAGTGCTGGCGGGAAAGCATAGCGCAGAATTTCCGCTGGCTATCTGGCAAACCGGCTCCGGTACCCAAAGCAATATGAATATGAATGAGGTGCTGGCAAACCGGGCCAGCGAGCTGCTGGGCGGCGTGCGGGGCATGGAGCGCAAGGTGCATCCGAATGATGACGTCAACAAGAGCCAGAGCTCCAACGATGTCTTCCCGACGGCGATGCACGTGGCGGCCATTATCGCGCTGCGGGAGACGCTCATTCCCCAGCTTAACGTGCTGAGAAAAACGCTCAGCGATAAATCCGCCGCGTTCAGCGATATCGTTAAAATCGGCCGTACGCACCTGCAGGACGCTACGCCGCTGACGCTGGGGCAGGAGTTCTCCGGCTGGGTCGCCATGCTCGAACATAACCTCCGCCACCTTGAGCTGAGCCTGCCGCATCTGAGCGAGCTGGCGCTGGGCGGTACGGCGGTGGGAACCGGGCTGAACACCCATCCCGAATACGCGGTGCGGGTCGCGGCAGAGCTGGCGCAGAGTAGCGGCCAGCCGTTCGTTACCGCGCCGAATAAGTTTGAGGCGCTGGCAACCTGTGACGCGCTGGTCCACGCCCACGGTGCGCTGAAGGGGCTGGCGGCGTCGCTGATGAAAATTGCCAACGACGTGCGCTGGCTGGCCTCGGGGCCGCGCTGCGGTATCGGCGAAATTGCGATTCCGGAGAATGAGCCGGGTTCATCGATCATGCCGGGCAAGGTCAACCCGACGCAGTGCGAAGCGCTGACCATGCTGTGCTGCCAGGTAATGGGCAACGACGTGGCGCTGAATATCGGCGGCGCTTCCGGCAACTTCGAGCTCAACGTCTATCGCCCGATGGTTATCCATAACTTCCTGCAGTCGGTGCGGCTGCTGGCCGACGGTATGGAGAGCTTCAACGAACACTGCGCGGTCGGGATCGAGCCCAACCGGGAGCGCATCAACCAGCTGCTCAACGAGTCTCTGATGCTGGTGACGGCGCTGAATACCCATATCGGCTATGACAAGGCGGCGGAAATTGCCAAAAAGGCGCATAAAGAGGGGCTGACGCTGAAAGCCTCGGCGCTGGCGCTCGGCTACCTGACGGAAGCCGAGTTCGACAGCTGGGTGCGACCGGAAGAGATGGTCGGCAGCATGGCTACTCGCTAGCCAGCCACAGGTGCAGGCGCGGGATCAGCAGGCGCAGCGACTGCGCCTGGGGTTTATAGCGATACTGCACGTTGTCGGCATCGTAATTCAGTAACTCGCCAATATCCGGCACGCTGACCCCCTGAGTGCCGGATATCAGCGTAATCAGCGGCCCGGGGCAGGCGTACTGCACCTGCTTTTGCTCGCCGGCGTACCAGACGCGGGCGATAGGCTGGACTTTCACCGGCCGCTTAATCTTTAGCTTTGCCCGCTGCGGCAGGGCGGCAATATCCTGATACTCCCGCTCCAGCTTGCTCTGCCACTGCTCGCGCGTCCACGGCGGCACCGCGCGCGGCGACTGCAGGCTTTTTTCCAGCTGCATCAGCACCTCATCGCGGGTTAAATTCTTAATCACGTGCTTATTGGCCCAGCCAAAGCGGATGGTGCTGGGATCGAACAGCGGCGTCAGCGTGCGGTAGGCGCTAAGGGTGATTAATCCCGGCAGATGACGATGCACCCACTCAAAGCGGGCAGCGGCGGGGAGGGCGGAGTCGACGGTAATGATTTTTTCGAAGGTGGCCTTTAGCGCGTTGATGCTGGCGATTTTTTGCCGCAGGTCGGCCTGCTCCTCGGCGCTGGTTTGCAGGCAGATAGTCCCGGGAAGGCGCACCGCCGCCTTGCTGCTGCGGCTTTCCGATTGCTGCTGGATAAACAGATGGCCGTAGTGCCTGAGGGCCATCTCCAGCGCCGTTTTACCGATATGCTGCACGACCTGAATCGTCTCAAGCGGATCGTGCTCGGCGTCTTTACTCACCGCCGGGAGCTCAAATACCCGCGCGGCAAGCAGGCGACAGCGGCTTAGCGCCAGCTTCAGCTCCTGCAGCTCCCGCTCAAGCTGGCGAAAGGTGCCATTGAGTCGTTCAACGAGGTCGTAATTTGCCATCTGCGCCACCTTAGTTACAACATACTAATCGATTTTTAACTATACGCAGGCCGCAGCGCCTGCGCAAGGGGGGTCAGCCAGAGGTAAAATTCGGCAGCTGGTGGTAGATAGGCCAGCTAAAGCTGAAGCATGCGCCGCCCAGCGGGCTGGTGCGGCAGCTCACCTCGCCGGACATCGCCTGGGCGATGCTGTGGACGATAGCCAGCCCGAGCCCGCAGCCGCCGGTCGCCCGATCGCGGCTGGGGTCAAGCCGGACAAACGGCTCAAACACGCGCTCGCGCTCGGCGGGGTCGATGCCCGGGCCGTCGTCGTTGACCTGCAGCGTCGCCCGCGATCCCGCCAGCGTCAGGCTCACCTGAATCTGCTGATTACTGTAGCGAAGCGCGTTGTTGACCAGATTATCAAGCACACGCTCCATCAGGCGCATATCCAGCGCGCCGTAGTCGCCGGCCACCACCTCGTGAAGGGTCACCTCGCGCTGCGGGTTAACCATCTGAATATCTTCCACGTGGGCCTCAATCCAGGCCGGGAAGTCAGGGGTGGTCAGGCTCAGCTCGTTTTGCGGCCGGTCAAGGCGGGCGTAGGTTAACAGCTCTTCGATAAGGGCTTCCAGCTGTCCGATATCGCGGTTTAGGGCCTGTGATTCGGCGGCGGTGAGATTTTCACTCATCTCAAGGCGGTAGCGCAGGCGAACCAGCGGCGTGCGCAGCTCGTGCGCAATGCCGTCGATCAGCTGCTTTTTGCTGGCGATCAGGGCGTTGATATTATCGGCCATCTGGTTAAAGGCCACGCCGAGCCGCTCAAAGCTGGACATGCTATCGAAATGGATGCGCTCGCTAAAATGCCCCTCGCCGAAGCGCTGGGCGGCGGTTTCGAGGCGCAGCATATCCTGCCAGTGCGGGCGCATCCAGACGAAGACCGGGAACGCCAGCGAAATGGCGATAAAGGCCATCAGCGCGACGTCCAGCAGGCGCATCTCATGCAAAAAGTAGAGATAGGGCACCGGACCCACCGACAGAACGTAGTGGCTGCGCGGAATGCGCTGAATAAAGGTGTACTCATCATCGAGGGCGACGATGTCGCCGGCGCGCAGATGCTGCATTGAGCTCTCCGCTAGCTTGAATTTGCTGAGCGGTTCAATATGCAGATCGAACGACAGGTTGAGGTCCAGCTCTTTGAGCGTTTTGCTCCAGTCGCGCGGCGGAATTTCCCGCAG
The DNA here is from genome assembly GCF_004362605.1 of Klebsiella sp. BIGb0149. Lineage (NCBI taxonomy): Bacteria > Pseudomonadati > Pseudomonadota > Gammaproteobacteria > Enterobacterales > Enterobacteriaceae > Klebsiella > Klebsiella sp. BIGb0149. The sequence continues at coordinate 111,334 of NZ_SNYG01000003.1, forward strand.
CTCGCTGCGCATCAGATATAGCGAGCTTTTCATCAGATCGTCCAGCGACTGGCGGCCCGCACGCTCGGCGGTAAATTTATACACCAGACCGACCAGCATGGTCATAACCAGAAAGCAGACGAACAGCAGGAGGTAAAACTGCACAAACAGCTTTTTCATAGCCGGACCCGTTAATTAATTGTCCCAGGCGTGGGGGGCAAACAGATAGCCTTTGTTGCGCACCGTTTTGATCCGGTAGGGTTCCGTTGCGCTATCGAGAAGCTTTTTACGCAGGCGGGAAATGGCCACGTCGACGCTGCGGTCCATACCGTCGTAGGTGACGCCGCGCAGGTTTTTCAGCAGCGCATCGCGATCCATAATTTGTCCCGCATGGGTCGCAAGCTCCCACAGCAGTTCGAAATCCGCCGTAGAGAGCGCGACGCTGTCGCCGGCGAGCAGCACCTGGCGGTTCACCGGGTCGATGGAGAGTGAGCCAAAGGCGATGGTTTTATGCGGCGTCAGCGAGGCGGGCGCGGAGGTGAGCGGAACGGCAACGTGCTGACGCAAATGCAGGCGCAGCCGCGCCAGCAGCACGGCGGGTGGGGTGGTTTTGAGGATATAATCGCTCGCGCCCATCTCCAGCGACAAAATATGGTTCATATCGCTATCAAGGGAGGTCAGCAGCACGATGGGGCCCTGCCACTGCCCGCGCAGGTCGCGGCAGAGCGTCATCCCGTCCTTGCCCGGCAGCATGATATCTAATAGCACCAGATCGGGTTTTTCTCGCGCAATAACCTCTTCCGCCCGGTCGCCGCGTGGTTCAACCACCACGTCCATATCATGCTTACCCAGATAGGCGGCGATCAGCGCGCCAACTTCCGGATCATCCTCAACAAACACGATCTTATTCATATTTTATATGTATATGTAAAAGGTTAAACATACACCGCCAGCAAATTGCCTGCCATTACTCTTTTATAAACAAATGTTCTTCCGCTATGCTGGCGTAACTTGTTGTTTAAATGTTAAGGCAAAAGGCATGGGGCTGTTGATTAAAGCGCTGCTCGGGGCGCTGGTGGTGGTACTGATTGGCGTGCTGTCCAAAACCAAAAATTACTATATTGCCGGGCTCATTCCGCTATTTCCGACATTCGCCCTGATCGCTCACTATATTGTCGCCAGCGAGCGCGGGATTGAAGCCCTGCGCACCACCATCGTATTTGGGATGTGGTCAATCATTCCCTATTTTATCTACCTGCTGTCGCTCTGGTACTTCACCGCAACGATGCGCCTGCCTTACGCGCTGGCGGGCGCCGTTGTGTGCTGGAGCCTGTGTGCCTGGCTGCTGATCCTCGGCTGGAGCCGTTTCCACTAGCGCAGGTGGCGGCCACCGTCGACGGCGAAGGAGCGGCCGGTGACGAAATGGCTGCTGAAGAGATAGTCGAGCAGTTCGATAATTTCCGTTTCGCCCGCCGCTATTTTCATCAGCGATTTATCCAGCGCCTGCAGGCGATATTCGGCATCGTCGCCTTCATTAAACATAATGAGCGAGGGGGCGATGGCGTTGACCTTTATTTCCGGCGCCAGCTTGCGGGCGAAGGAGCGGGTCATATTATCCAGCGCCGCTTTACTGGCGGCATAGGCGATGTGCTTATCGCTGCCGCGCTCAACCACGTAGTCAGTGATATGAATAATATCGCTGCCCGCGTGGCCGTGGCCGCGCAGCAGCGCTTCCAGGGCGTGATTGAGCAGGTAGGGCGCGTTGACGTGAATTTGCATCATGCTGGCGAGCACCGTGCTGAGGGGCGTCCCCGGCTTTTCCGCCATCCAGCCGCTGGCATTGTGGATAACGGCGCGCAGGCCTTGGCCGGCGTGGGATTTCACCGCCTCGGCGAAGGTTAAAATCCCGTCGTCGGTGCTAAAATCCGCCTCCAGACAAACGGCGCCGGCCGTACGCAGCGCGTCAATAGCCGGATAGTGGGTACGATAGCTGACGATGACGGGCTGCTGTTGCTGAAGAAAATGCTGTGCCAGAGCGAGGCCGATTCGGCGGCCTCCTCCTGTTATAAGGACCGGGCGGGGCTGTAGTTCAGCCATGGGTATCTCCTTTGAATTCCGCGGCAGGGCAACCGCTTACCCCACCAGCATCCACGTTGCCGGTACGGCGGCAACCAGCAATAAACCAATTAAGGCTAATTCACGGCGTTTAAGCATGCGATCGTGCTGGTGCGTACGGCGGGCGTACAGGAAAACCAGAAGACCCGGAGCGTAAAGTATCACCGACAGCAGTAAATGCACAGGGCCCGACGCATATAATAACCATAAGCCATAAGCGCATGCCCCGATACCCACGGCCTTATGCAGCGGGCGTGCGGCAATTTTCAGCAGGAAGGCGCCGACGAGCAGATAGGGAACGAGGATCATCTCGGAGGCGATGGTGAGCAGGGTACCGTAATCCGAGCCGGTCAGCCAAATCAGCACCAGCGAGGCCTGGACGCTAATATTGGTTAGCCACAGCGAAGCAGACGGCGCGTTGTGGCAATTTTGCCGGGCAAACAGGCGCGGAAATGCTTTGTGGGTAGCGGCCAGCCAGGGAACTTCCGCCGCCATGATGGTCCAGCTCAGATAGGCGCCGCAGACGGAAACGATCAGCCCGGCGGCGATGATCACCTCGCCCCAGGAACCCATCATTCTGACCATCAGCCCGGCCATCGACGGATTACGCATTTCCGCCAGCTCCGGACGGGCGACAACCCCCAGCGAGAGCAGCGTGACCAGAAGATAAACCACCAGCGCCGAGAGTACGGCCAGCAGCGTCGCGCGGCCAACGTCGCGTTTATTTCGCGCGCGCGCCGACACCACCACCGCGCCCTCTACGCCGATAAACACCCACAGGGTGATCAGCATCGTATTCTTCACCTGCTCCCACACCGGCACGCCGAGCGCCAGGCCGCTGAAATCAAGCGTGAAGGTCTCTAAACGGAAGGCCATCGCGGCGAGAACGATAAACGCGCCGAGCGGAATAAGCTTCGCCAGGGTGGCGACCAGGTTGATGCCCGCCGCCGTTTGCACGCCGCGCAGCACTAAAAAATGGACCACCCACAGCAGAATCGACGCCCCGACGATCGCCTGCCAGGTATTGCCGTTGCCAAAAATAACCGAGCCGGGCGCGTCGGTGAAGAAGCTCAGCGCCGCAAAGACGATAACCAGGTAGGAGACGTTGGCGATGACCGCGCACAGCCAGTAGCCCCAGGCGGAGCAGAAGCCCACCAGCTCGCCAAATCCTTCGCGCGCATAGGTAAAAATACCGCCGTCGAGGTCGGCGCGAATGCGGGTCAGCAGGAGCATGGCGAAGGCGAGGAATAAAATGCCCACGCCGGTAATGGCCCAGCCGATCAGCAGGGCGGACGGGCTGGCCACGGCGGCCATATTTTGCGGCAAACTGAATACGCCTGCGCCCAGCATTGAGCTGAGAACCAGGGCGGTCAGGGCGCTAAGGCCCAGTCTCTTTTCCATTGCAATCCCGAAGTGACAACCGTGAAGTAAAGAATATTTATTTGGATAAATCGCATAAAATGGACGATTACGCTAAGGCGCGGGATTTTACGGAGTGTCTTGTGCGCATGCAATGGCGGCGGATGAAAAAAAGTAAAAAGGCGGCAAAGCGCCGCCTTTTTATTCAGCTGAGGTGTCGTTATTTATACAGGTCAGCGCTGATGGTCATGTTGCCACCGCGTTCCTGCCACTGGCGGGTGATGTGGTAATACTTCGCGCCTTTCTTCGCCGCACGTTTGGCCACCTGGTAGGAAACTTCGGTCATATTGCCGTAGTTACCGGTGAACTTAATGCTATCGAACGGGGCCATCTGCGCCGCGGTGATCTTGTTTACTTCTTCAATCTTCGTGCCGTCAGGGAGCGTGACGGTGTAACGCCCACCTTTTGAGGACTGCGTTTCGAAGAAGCGGCCTACGCCGGTACCGGAGCCGACGGCTGCGGTGGTTGCCACGCCGGGGATTTCCACGTTTTTAGCCGCGGCGCCGCCTTCAGCCAGCGCTGCGCGCCCGGCTTGAGAATCGGCAGGAATCGCGTCCGGGCTTTGCAGAACGCGTTTTTTGGCATCGGCTTTATAAACATAAGCGGTGATGCGCTGGTTGCCGCCCTGGTTAGCATCCACCTGACGAACGATGAAGAAAGAGGCCGCGCCTTTTGCTTTCGCCGCTTTGGTGATGGCATCGTTAACTTCAGGCTGGCTGCGATAGAAGCCCTGCACGGTCACGGTGTCAAACGGTTCCAGCTCAACGGCCTGGTCTTTCGGCAGTTCCATGATCCCATTAATCATGCGATTTTTGGGAGCATCGGCCTGCTGGGCGTTGTCTTTATAGAGATCTGCCGTTACGCGCCAGTTGCCGCTGTTGCCATAGTCTGAGGTGTCGACAACATAAAAGGAGGCTGCGCCGTCTTTGTCGGCCTTGCGGGAGACCGCCTTAACCGCATCGCCAATCGCAGTAAAACGGCCGGTGATGACCACGCGATCGTAGGGCTTCAGCGCCGCCGCCTGCTCCGGAGTCAGCTCGGTCGCTGCGTGGGCAGACAGCGCGGTCGTAGCCAGGAGAGCAGACGCCAGGAGTGAGTTCTTAAGATTCATAAAAATAGTCCTTTGCCTTGCGCAAACCATGTACAGGTATTGTTGTTGACTGAAAACACTCGATTATTGCATTTAAAAGGAGTGACTGTCTGCGTCAATTTTTGCTAACCGCCCGAAACGCGCGTCACAATAATATAACATTTTCCGATATGTTGAAAAAACAGCCGCTTGACCAGCAAAATCGATAATCGATATCGCTTTAATAAGTTAATGTAATGTTAATGCGATGTTCTGGCTGGCGATTAATTGCGTATTACTGCTTAAGCTAAGCGAATTATCAGGCTCGCTTATAAATTTAAGGTAAATATTGCTGCCTGACGCAGTTTGCCGCGCGTTTTACCAATAAAATCAAAAATTCTGTTTTATCGCAGTAGATCACAATCGGTATTTTCAGTAGGTTATAAAAAGTTTGTTACTGTTTCATTTTTTCAGCCGAATATCCGAGCCGGTGCGTTTTGCCGGCGGATCCTCGGCTGTCAGAAGAGAAAACCATCATCAAAAACCGATGAAAGGGAAAACTATGCGTATCGGGGTACCAAAAGAACGGCTAGCCAATGAAACCCGCGTAGCGGCCACGCCGAAAACGGTGGAGCAGCTGCTCAAGCTGGGTTTTACCGTCGCAGTTGAAAGCGGCGCGGGCCAGCTGGCAAGTTTCGATGACGAGGCGTTTGCTCAGGCAGGCGCTGAGGTTGTGGACGGCGCCGAAGTTTGGCAGTCGCCCGTTATTCTCAAGGTCAATGCGCCTGACGAGAGTGAAATCGCTTTACTGAATCCAGGCACCACGCTGGTGAGCTTTATCTGGCCGGCGCAGAACCCGGAGCTGCTGGCAAAACTCTCTGCCCGCAATGTCACCGTGATGGCGATGGATTCGGTGCCGCGTATTTCGCGCGCCCAGTCGCTGGATGCCTTAAGCTCGATGGCCAACATTGCCGGCTATCGCGCCATCGTCGAGGCCGCGCACGAATTTGGCCGCTTCTTCACCGGGCAGATCACCGCCGCGGGCAAGGTTCCGCCGGCCAAGGTGATGGTGATCGGCGCCGGCGTTGCCGGCCTGGCCGCGATTGGCGCCGCTAACAGCCTGGGGGCGATCGTCCGCGCGTTCGACACCCGTCCTGAGGTCAAAGAGCAGGTGCAGAGCATGGGCGCAGAGTTCCTTGAGCTGGACTTTAAAGAGGAGGCGGGCAGCGGCGACGGCTATGCCAAAGTGATGTCCGAAGCCTTTATTAAAGCCGAAATGGCGCTGTTTGCCGCTCAGGCGAAAGAGGTCGATATCATCGTCACCACGGCGCTGATCCCCGGCAAACCGGCGCCGAAGCTGATTACCCGCGAAATGGTTGACTCGATGACTTCCGGCAGCGTGGTGGTCGATCTGGCCTCGCAGAACGGCGGCAACTGTGAATACACCGTGCCTGGCGAAGTGGTGACCACCGCCAACGGGGTGAGAATCATCGGCTATACCGATCTTCCTGGCCGCCTGCCGACCCAGTCATCCCAGCTCTACGGCACCAACCTGGTCAACCTGATCAAGCTGCTGTGCAAAGAGAAGGACGGCAACATTGCCATCGATTTCGACGACGTTGTGGTACGTGGCGTAACGGTTGTTCGCGACGGGGAAGTGACCTGGCCGGCGCCGCCGATTCAGGTCTCCGCCCAGCCGCAGGCCGCCGCGAAGAAGGTTGAAGCCCCTGTTGAAGCGAAAAAACCGGTTTCGCCGTGGCGCAAATACGCGCTGATGGCGCTGGCGATTATCCTGTTTGGCTGGTTGGCTAACGTGGCGCCGAAGGAGTTCCTCGGCCACTTTACGGTCTTTGCGCTCTCCTGCGTGGTCGGATACTACGTGGTGTGGAACGTGTCGCACGCGCTGCATACGCCGCTGATGTCGGTCACAAACGCCATCTCGGGGATTATCGTTGTCGGGGCGCTGCTGCAGATAGGCCACGGCGGCTGGGTCAGCGTGCTGAGCTTTATCGCGGTGCTGATCGCCAGCATTAATATTTTTGGTGGTTTCACCGTCACTCAGCGCATGCTGAAAATGTTCCGCAAAGGATAAGGGGTAACAAATGTCTGGTGGATTAGTTACAGCTGCATACATTGTTGCCGCGATCCTCTTTATTTTTAGTCTCGCAGGGCTGTCAAAACACGAGTCCTCTCAGCAGGGCAACTACTTCGGCGTTGCCGGGATGGCGATCGCGCTGATCGCCACCATCCTGGGGCCGGACAGCAGCAACGTCGCGTGGATCCTGCTGGCGATGGTTATCGGTGGCGCCATCGGTATCCGTCTGGCGAAGAAAGTCGAAATGACCGAAATGCCGGAGCTGGTGGCGGTGCTGCACAGCTTCGTCGGCCTGGCGGCGGTGCTGGTGGGCTTTAACAGCTACCTGCAGCATGAAACCGGCATGGAGCAGATTCTGGTCAATATTCATCTGACCGAAGTGTTCCTCGGCATCTTCATCGGTGCGGTGACCTTTACCGGCTCCATCGTGGCCTTCGGCAAGCTGTGCGGCAAGATGTCCTCTAAGCCGCTGATGCTGCCGAACCGTCATAAGCTGAACCTCGCGGCGCTGGTCGTCTCCTTTGTGCTGCTGGTGGCCTTTGTGCGCACCGACAGCACCGCGACGCAGGTTCTGGCGCTGCTGGTGATGACCGTTATCGCTCTGGCATTTGGCTGGCACCTGGTGGCCTCCATCGGCGGTGCGGACATGCCGGTAGTGGTATCGATGCTGAACTCCTACTCAGGCTGGGCGGCGGCGGCGGCGGGCTTTATGCTGAGCAACGATCTGCTGATCGTCACCGGTGCGCTGGTCGGTTCTTCCGGTGCGATTCTGTCCTACATCATGTGTAAGGCCATGAACCGCTCCTTCTTCAGCGTCATTGCCGGCGGATTTGGTACCGATGGTTCCTCGTCCGGCAGCGATGATGAAGTGGGCGAGCACCGTGAAATTAGCGCAGAAGATACCGCTGAAATGCTAAAAAACTCGCACTCGGTGATCATTACCCCGGGCTACGGCATGGCGGTAGCCCAGGCTCAGTATCCGGTTGCGGAAATCACCGAGCGTCTGCGCGCTCGCGGTATCAAGGTGCGCTTCGGTATTCACCCGGTTGCCGGTCGTCTGCCTGGGCATATGAACGTGCTGCTGGCGGAAGCCAAGGTTCCGTACGACGTGGTGCTGGAAATGGATGAAATCAACGACGACTTCACCGACACCGACACCGTGCTGGTTATCGGCGCCAACGATACCGTTAACCCGGCCGCGCAGGACGATCCGAAAAGCCCTATTGCCGGTATGCCGGTGCTGGAGGTCTGGAAAGCGCAGAACGTGGTGGTCTTCAAACGTTCGATGAACACCGGCTACGCCGGCGTGCAGAACCCGCTGTTCTTCAAGGAGAACACCCACATGCTGTTTGGCGATGCTAAAGCCAGCGTGGACGCGATTCTGAAAGCGCTGTAATGCCTGAAGAGCGCGGACCAATGCCGCTATAAAACGTTTGCTTCTGAAGCCGTCTCCGTTGAGACGGCTTTTTTATATAGCGCGCCAGCCCGCTTATTGCTCATAAATTAATCGCCTCGGAGTGCTATAATAGGGACGTTTTTCAACACACTGAGGATATTATGGATACCGAATTGACCCCCGCGCAAATGGCCATCGAATTTCTGCGTCGTGACCCTACAGCTTTAACCCCCGCACAGTACCTGAAAAAATTTAAACTTCTCGAGCTGGAATTTGCCGATTTAATGTCGCTCTCCTCCATCGAGCTGAGAGAAGAGATCGACCACGCCTGGCGCTTAGGTATCCATTAAACGTATCGCTTCAGCCCGCAGTGCGTAGCTGATGAAGGGGGCCGGAAGGCCCTTTTTTACGCTCTGTGCGCGGCGGCGGGCAAAAAAATCCCCCGCGGCGGCGGGGGAGTTGGCGACGACGGCGGGGCGAGCAGAAATCAGTCGTCGTCTTCGTCGTCCAGTTCAACCGGCGTTTTGTACTGATCGGGTTTCAGCACCAGCAGATCGCAGCGCAGATGGTCGATCACCTGCTCGGCGGTGTTGCCGAGGAAGGCCGCCGACAGTCCGGTACGCCCGATGGTGCCCAGGACGACAATCCCCGCCTGCAGATGCTCCGACAGATCGGGAATTACCTCTTCCGGCAGACCCTTCTCGACGTGGGTGCGGCTCTCGTCAATAGCAAACTTTTGCCGCAGCGTTTTCATCGCCAGCAGGTGCTGGCCGCGAATTGCGTCGTTATAGATGCTGGGATCGAAATCAGGCAGCTCAATGGCGATATTGATAGGCGTAACCGGATAGGCGCCCACCAGGTGGACCTCGGTGTGGTTAACCTGCTCCGCCAGCTCAAGCGTCTCTTTGACCAGTTTCTCATTCAGGGAGTCGTGGTAGTTTTCTTCGCTGGCAAGGTTGACCGCCACCAGCGCTCTGCCGCCCTCGGGCCACGGCTGGTCTTTAACCATCCACACCGGGCACGGGCACTTACGCAGAAGATGCCAGTCGGTAGGGGTGAAGATGACCGCTTCCAGCTTGTCGTGCTGGTGCGCCATTTTCAGCACTAAATCATGCTTGTCGCTGATAATTTCCTGAATGATGGCTTCGAAGGGGCGGTTATGCCATACCACCTTGATGTCAATTGGGATCCCGGACTCAATATAGAACCGGGCCTGCTCTTTGATCCAGGCGCTGCGCTGGCTAATCACGCCCTGGCGCATAGCCGTTCGCTCGTCTGGCGACAGCAGGGTCGTCATCTCATATGAGAAATCATAGATCGGCAAAAAGGCTTTAATGCGGCCACCAATCCGTTGGTGTAGGTATACCGCGCGCCGCAGTGCGGGCTGGTCGTCCTGGTTAGGATCGATTACTACCAGCATGTTCTGATACTTTGCCATACAGGGTCTCCTTACAACTGTAACTGCAGTTTGTAATTAAAAAGATAACCTATATAGATGAATTGAAACAGGGGATGACCCTGGCCAGATCAACAAATAAGAAAAAAATTAGCGATCTGGCGAAGGGATCGGGCTATCAGGCGACGTTGCGCGCCTGACCAGCCAGCTGGGCGAGGAGGTCGCTGTTTTCGATGGTGATATATTTACCTTTAACCGCCAGCATGCCGCTTTTCTGGAAACGACCCAGCAGGCGGCTGATGGTTTCTACGGTCAGGCCGAGATAGTTACCGATATCGCCACGGGTCATGGTCAGACGGAACTCACGAGGCGAGAAGCCGCGCTGGGCAAAACGACGAGAAAGATTGTAGATAAAGGCCGCCAGGCGCTCCTCGGCGTTCTTTTTGGAAAGCAGCAGGATCATATCCTGATCGCCTTTGATCTCGCCGCTCATCAGGCGCATCATCTGCTGACGCAGATTCGGCATCTTGCCTGAGAGGTCGTCCAGGGTTTCGAAGGGAATTTCGCAGACCATTGAGGTTTCCAGCGCCTGAGCAAAGCTCGGGTGGAGACCGGTGCCGATTGCGTCAAAACCAACCAAATCACCCGCCAGGTGAAAGCCGGTAATCTGCTCATCGCCCTGTTCGGTGATGGTATAGCTTTTGATGGTGCCTGAACGAATGGCGTACAGCGACTTCAGCTCATCGCCGGCTTTGAACAGGGTCTGTCCTTTCTGGATAGGCTTTTTTCGCTCGATGATATTATCAAGCTGATCAAGCTCGTGCTCGTTCAGAGTAAAAGGGATGCAAAGCTGGCTGATGCTGCAATCCTGACAGTGGATTGCACAACCGCCAGACTGAATGCGTCGTATAATTCTCTTTTCCGGGATCATAAGTCTGCTCAAGCCTTAATTGATATTGGTCAATTTTAACATCTTTTTGGTGAGCAGGTAAGCCTCGAACCGATGAAACACGTAATATTAAAAGGGGAAAGCGATTACCCCTTTTATCTTATTGATAAGAAATAAGATGTCTGAGCATATTTGATTGTAAAGTTGCCGGATGCTTCCGATAAAAGGCACTTACGGTCAAAGAAGCAAATACCCCTCATGGCGCAATAACCACTCTTTACGCTGCACGCCGCCCGCGTAGCCGGTCATGGTGCCGTTACGTCCGATGACGCGGTGGCAGGGCACCACGATACTGACCGGATTAGAGCCGTTGGCCGCCCCGACCGCCCGCGCGGCGCCAGGCCGACCTAATGCCTCCGCCAGCTGACCGTAGTGCATGACCTGGCCGCAGGGGATGGTACGCAGCGTTTTCCAGACCTCGCGTTGAAACGGGGTGCCCGCCGTCGCAGTCGGCAGCGTTTCGATAACCGCAAGGTCGCCGGCGAAATAGTCGCCGAGCCTGCTGCTCAGCCCGCCCGGGTCACGAGAATCCACGCGCTGATACCCTTCATGGCGATAGTGCAGCTCCAGCAGCTGCTCCATCCGCGCGCTGTGCTCCTCCCACTCAACGGCTCGCAGATGGAACTGCTCGTCGCAAATGATCCATAGTGGCCCGACCGGGGTGTCGATTTTGTCCTGAAGCAGTATCAGCATCGTTTTTCCTTATTACCTGATTCAAATGATTATTACTGCAGCCTGAACACAAGATATCACGTCATCCTGGCGGGCAACTATACTCCCTAAAGGTGAACGGCGAGCGGCGTGGCTGAAGGGGCGGATCTATGAGTATGTTTTCCATTTTGCAACTGCCGGCAGGGCAGAAGCAAAACCAAATCGCAGCGGGTCCCGCGATATTTAATTTTGTATTAATTACGCCGCGCGGGTGTGAATGGATTTTGCTACTTTCTCCGGGCGGTAAATTCCCCTATGCGGAGGAGCGTTCAGTTCATCTCTCTATGCAGTTTGTCATACGCACGCGGATTAGTTTGAACTGGCTAATTCATCGGGAGGCACCCGACGTCGCAACACGCTATACAGGCATTCCTTGAGTCAATTATTTGCCAGCACGCTAGTGCTGGCTTTTTTTGTTAACGTGAAAGGTGATGGTATGCAATATATGCTAACTGGCGTTTTGATATTGATTATCAGTGGTTTGCTGTTAAATGCTGTCTCTCTTATGTTCGAGTCGCTTTATAAGCTAATGAAAGATATGCACTTAAAGAAAAAACATTTTTAGGTGCCTCAGCAGGTCCGGCAAGCGTATTGACAGCGATCGCTTGCCGACCTGTTATTCCCCTCCGTCATACACTCGTTCAGCAATCCGGCCCTTATTTTCAGGCACTTCCTTTGGCATCACGTATATTTACCGCGGCGATCGCGCGGGCTGAGTGCTGGTGGCTACGGGCGCGGGATACGCCGCCGCCGGCGCGACCGGCGACAAACGCGTTGAGGGCGCACGGTGCGACGGCTATAGTAGCCTCCGATAGTCGCCGGAGGAGTGCTGATGAACCTTGATGACAAATCGCTATTTCTGGATGCCATGGAGGATGTCCAGCCGCTGAAGAGCGGCAACGACGTGCTGTGGCATCCCGAGCGCCACGCCCGCACCCCGCAGCGGATCGACGCGCTGCAGCTGGATAACTTTTTGACCACCGGCTACCTCGACGTGCTGCCGCTGGCAACGCCGCTGGAGTTCAGGCGCGAGGGGTTACAAAGCGGCGTGCTGGACAAGCTGCGGCTGGGGAAATACAGCCAGCAGGCGAGCCTCAATCTGCTGCGCCAGCCGGTCGAGAAGTGTCGGCAAATGCTGTTTGCCTTTGTGCTCCAGGCGCAGAAGGAGTCGCTGCGCAACGTGCTGATTGTTCACGGCAAAGGGCGCGACGACAACGCTCACCCCAATATTATCCGCAGCTACCTGGCGCGCTGGCTGGAAGAGCTTCCCGAGGTACAGGCATTTTGCGTCGCCTCCGCCCATCACGGCGGCAGCGGGGCGTGCTACGTCGCCCTGCGCAAATCGGCCGAGGCAAAGCAGGAAAACTGGGAACGCCACGCCAAGCGCAGCCGCTAGCGCAGCAGCAGCGTCAGCTCCCGGGCCGCCTTTTGCAGCTCGGGCAGCACCCGATCCAGCATTTCGCGGGTCGAAACCTGTCCGGCATGGACGCCGACGTTCAGCGCCGCCTGAACCTGTCCCTGCGGGTTAAACAGCGGCACCGCCAGCGAGCGCAGCCCCATCTCCAGCTCCTGATCGTTCAGCGCGTAGCCCTGCTGGTGGACGCGCTTGAGCTCGGCGCGCAGCTTATTCACCGAATCCACCGTCTGCGGGGTGTAGCGAATCATCGTCACCCGGCCCAGCATATCGTTCAGCTTCTCCTCCGGCTGATGGCTCAACAGCACCCGGCCCATCGAGGTGGCCCAGGCCGGCAGCCGGCTGCCAATATCCAGATCGATAGTCATAATGCGCGAGCTGGAGGCGCGGGCAATGTAGAGAATATCGTCGCCGTCGAGGGTGGCGATGGAGCAGGACTCGTTAAGCATTTCGCTCAGATGCTTGAGCACCGGCTGGGCCGAACGCGCCAGCGGGGTTGAGGCCAGCCAGGCGTGGCCGAGGGCGAGGATGCGCGGACGCAGCTGAAAATTCTTGCCATCTTCAGCGTAGACAAACCCCAGCTTGCCCAGCGTATAGAGGCAGCGGCGCACCGCCGCGCGCGGAATGCCGGTCTTCTGGCTGATCTGCGAGATCGACAGCACCGGGCGCTGCGGGGTGAAGGCCTGAATCACCTCCAGCCCGCGTGCCAGCGAGGCCATAAAGTTCGGATCGCCCTTAAACGGGTCGCTATCGCCGGTCAGTAAATCGTCTGGATGCTTCTCCATTTTGTTCTCCATATTTGCCATCGATCACATTCTTTCGCTAAAGATATACGATGTTCGATTATCGCACCATATTTCGATTATCGCCCTTGACCAACATCGTTAAGCGGGTCACATTTTGTGCGAACAACGTATATAAGTGCGATTACCGCACATAAAGGAGCGACCTGATGATTGATAAAAGCGTGTCGACGCTAAGCGATGCCATCGCCGGGATCCACGACGGCGCGACCATCATGATCGGCGGTTTTGGTCCCGCCGGTCAGCCAACGTACCTGATTGATGCCCTGATTGAGCAGGGCGCCCGCGACCTAACCATTATCAACAACAACGCGGGCAACGGTGAGGTGGGCCTGGCGGCGCTGCTGAAGGCCGGACGGGTGAGCAAGATGATCTGCTCTTTCCCGCGTCAGGTTGACTCGCAGATTTTTGACGACCTCTACCGCCGCGGCAAGGTTGAGCTGGAGCTGGTTCCGCAGGGTAATCTGGCCGCCAGAATCCAGGCTGCCGGCGCCGGGCTGGGCGCGATATTTACCCCGACCGGCTACGGCACGCCGCTGGCAGAAGGCAAAGAGACCCGCGAAATCGACGGGCGCCACTACGTGCTCGAATATCCGATTAAGGCCGATTTTGCGCTGATCAAGGCCCATCACGCCGACCGCTGGGGCAACCTGGTGTACCGTAAAGCGGCGCGCAACTTTGGCCCGATCATGGCGACCGCCGCCAAAACCACCATCGCTGAGGTCTCCCGCCTGGTCACCCTCGGCGAACTGGATCCGGAAAATATCATTACTCCGGGGATTTTTGTCCAGCGCGTCTTCTCGCTGGAAAACACCGTTAGCGCACAAAGCGCCTGAGGAGCCAGCGATGCAAAAATTAACTCGTGATGAAATGGCCCAGCGCGTGGCGCGCGATATTCCGGAAGGGGCCTATGTGAACCTCGGTATCGGTTTACCGACCCGCATCGCCAACTATCTGCCCGCGGATAAAGAGGTGTTCCTGCACAGTGAAAACGGCCTGCTGGGCATGGGCGGCAGGCCGCAGCCCGGCGAAGAGGACCCGGAGCTGATTAACGCCGGGAAAGAGTACGTCACGCTGCTCAAAGGCGGCTGTTTCTTCCACCACGGCGACTCCTTTGCCATGATGCGCGGCGGCCACCTCGATATCTGCGTGCTCGGAGCCTATCAGGTCTCTGCCCGCGGCGACCTCGCCAACTGGAGCACCGGCGCGCCGGACGCGATCCCGGCCGTAGGCGGGGCGATGGACCTGGCTATCGGCGCCCGTCAGGTCTTCGTGATGATGGATCATCTGACCCGCGACGGCGAGTGCAAGCTGGTCGAGCACTGCAGCTATCCGCTGACCGGCGTTGGCTGCGTCAGCCGAATTTACACCGATCTCGCGGTTATCGATATCACCCCCGGCGGCCCGGTGGTGCGGGAAATCTTCAACGGCCTCTCTTTTGAGGAGCTGCAGCGCATCACTCCGGTGGCGTTGACCTTCGAACATCTGGCGAAAAGCGCGTAAGGAACCTATGATGAATCAGGCATTTATCTGTGATGCGGTGCGTACACCCTTCGGTCGTTTTGCGGGCACCCTGGCGCCGATGCGCGCCGATGATTTAGGCGCGCTGCCGCTCAAGGCGCTGCTGGAGCGCAATCCGGGACTGGATCCTTCGCGCATCGATGACGTGATTTACGGCTGTGCAAACCAGGCCGGCGAAGATAACCGCAACGTCGCGCGCATGGCCCTGCTGCTGGCCGGGCTTCCGGAAACGGTTCCGGGCAGCACCATAAACCGTCTGTGCGGCTCGAGCCTTGATGCGATCGGCGTCGCAGCGCGGGCAATCAAAAGCGGCGAGACTCAGCTGATGATTGCCGGCGGAGTAGAGAGCATGTCGCGCGCGCCCTTCGTCATGGGCAAGGCCGAAAACGCCTATAGCCGCAGCATGCAGATTGAAGATACCACTATCGGCTGGCGCTTTATCAACGCGCGAATGAAGGCGCTGTACGGCGTCGATTCGATGCCGGAAACCGCCGAAAACGTGGCCGCTGATTTCGCGATTTCGCGCGCGGACCAGGACGCTTTCGCCCTGCGCAGCCAGCGGCGAACCGCGGAGGCGCAGGAAGCAGGGCGCTTTACCGATGAGCTGATTGCGGTCTCGATCCCGCAGCGTAAGGGCGAGCCGCTGCTGTTTACCCGCGATGAGCACCCGCGCAGCACCTCGCTGGAGGCGCTGGCGAAGCTAAAAGGCGTGGTGCGCGCCGACGGTTCGGTGACCGCCGGCAACGCGTCCGGGGTCAACGACGGGGCCTGCGCGCTGCTGCTGGCCAGCGAGCAGGCGCTGACGGCGAACGACCTGCAGCCGCTGGCGCGCGTTGTCGGCGTGGCGACCGCCGGGGTCGCGCCAAGAATTATGGGCTTCGGTCCGGCTCCGGCAGTACGTAAAGTGCTGGCGCTGACCGGGCTGACGCTGGCGCAGATGGACGTGATTGAACTGAACGAAGCCTTTGCCGCCCAGGCGCTGGCGGTGACGCGTGATTTAGGCCTGCCCGACGACGCCGCGCACGTTAACCCCAACGGCGGGGCGATTGCCTTAGGCCATCCGCTGGGCGCCTCCGGCGGGCGGCTGGCGATGACCGCCGCCTATCAGCTGCGGCGCACCGGCGGGCGCTACGCGCTGTGCACCATGTGTATCGGCGTCGGCCAGGGAATTGCGCTGATTATTGAACGCGTTTAAGGAGCCAAAATGAGTTTGCTGACCCCGATGATGCGCAGCAGCCCGCTAACCGCCTGGTTTAGCGACGCGCAGCGGGTACAGG
Source organism: Klebsiella sp. BIGb0149 (assembly GCF_004362605.1). Classification (NCBI taxonomy): domain Bacteria; kingdom Pseudomonadati; phylum Pseudomonadota; class Gammaproteobacteria; order Enterobacterales; family Enterobacteriaceae; genus Klebsiella; species Klebsiella sp. BIGb0149. The sequence goes on from NZ_SNYG01000003.1 coordinate 127,478, forward strand.
GGATGCTGGATTTTGAAGCGGCGCTGATCCGCGCCCAGGCCGCCTGCGGGACGGTGCCCGAGGCGGCCGTCGCGCCGGTGGTCAACGCCTGCCGGCATTCGCTTATCGATTTCTCCGCGCTGGGTGAGGCGGCGGCCCGCGCCGGTAACCTGGCGATCCCGCTGGTCAAACAGCTCACCGCCTGCGTGAAGGCCGCGGACCCGCAGGCCGCGCGCTACGTCCACTGGGGAGCCACCAGCCAGGATGCTATCGACAGCGGTCTGATTCTGCAGCTGCGTGGCGCGCTGGCGGAGACCGATTCGCTGCTGCAGCGCCTGATGGCTGAATTTGCGCGGCAGGCGCTGCGGCATCAGCATACGGTGATGCCGGGGCGCACCTGGATGCAGCACGCGCTGCCGGTGACCTTTGGCCTGAAGCTGGCGGGTACCCTCGATGCGCTGCTGCGCTGGCAGCAGCGGCTGCGAGAAATGCGCCCCCGCGTGCTGGTGCTGCAGTTTGGCGGCGCGGCGGGCACCCTCGACTCGCTAAAAGGGCACGGACCGGAGATCGCCGGGCGGCTGGCGACCGAGCTTGGCCTGGCGCTGCCGGACGCTCCGTGGCACAGCCAGCGCGATCGGCTGCTGGAAGTGGGGGCCTGGTACGCCGGAGTCTGCGGGACGCTGGGAAAATTTGCCAACGACTTCTCGTTGCTGATGCAGACGGAAGTTGCCGAAGTTGCGGAGCCGGTCGCGAAGGGCCGCGGCGGTTCGTCGACGATGCCGCACAAGCGTAACCCGGTCGGCTGTGCGGCGATCCTCACGGCGGCCCAGCGTACGCCGGGCCTGGTGGCCTGCCTGTATGCCGGCCAGGTTCAGCAGCACGAGCGCGCGCTCGGCGGCTGGCAGGCGGAGTGGGAGACGCTCCCGGAGCTGATTACCCTCGTCGGCGGCGCGCTGGAACAGTGCGTTGAGCTGGCGCGCGATATGCAGGTGTTCCCGCAAAAAATGCGCGCCGATCTCGATATTACCCACGGCCTGATTATGGCCGAAGCGGTGACCCTGGCGCTGGCGGAGTTTATCGGTAAAGCCGACGCCCATCATCGGGTCGAGGCGCTGTGCCGCCAGGCAATTGACCAGTCGCGCCCGCTGCAGGCGCTACTGGAAAACGACCCTCAGGTCAGCCAGCATCTTAGCGTAGCCCGTTTAACCCAGCTGCTGGACCCGACAACGGCTACCGGCAGTGCGGAAATTTTTGTGCGCCAGGTCGTGGCGCGTTACAAGGAACAACATGATGAACCTTGATTACCAGATTGACGGCCCGGAAGGTGCGCCGGTTATCGTTCTTTCTAACTCGCTGGGCACCACCCGGTCGATGTGGCAGCCGCAGCTTGGCGCGCTAACCGCGCGGTTTCGCGTGCTGCGTTACGACACTCACGGTCATGGTCAGACCGCTAAAAGCGGTAAAGTGACCCTCGCCCAGCTTGGCGAAGACGTTATTGCGCTACTCGATCACCTGCAGATAGAGAAAGCCTGGTTTTGCGGGATTTCGATGGGCGGGCTGACCGGACTGTGGCTGGGACGCTTCGCCCCGGAGCGATTTTACGCCATTGCGGTGGCCAATACCGCCGCGCGAATTGGCGATCAGGCCAGCTGGCTCTCGCGGGCGCGAGCCGTCCGCCAGGAGGGGATGGACGTGGTGGCCGCCGGCGCGGCGGACCGCTGGTTTAGCCACGCCTTTCGCCAGAAGGCGCCGGAGGTGGTCGAATCCCTGTGCCATCAGCTGACCCATAGCGATGCCGAGGGCTATGCCGCCTGCTGTGAAGCGCTGGCGGCGGCCGACCTGCGCAGTGAAGTCGGGCACATTAGTCTGCCAACCCTGATTATCGCCGGGGAAAGTGACCCTGTCGCGACGGTGGCGGATGCCAACTTTCTTCATCAGCAGATCCCCGCCTCGCAGGTGGTGGTGGTCTCCGCATCGCATCTGTCTAATATCGAAGCGGCGGGGGCATTCAGCGCCGCATTACTGGGATTCTTCCGGGGAGAGCAGCATGGATGACAAGGCGCGTTATCAGCAGGGAATGGCGGTACGACGTCAGGTGCTGGGCGATGCCCACGTCGACCGCACGCTGGATAAGCTGACCCCGCTCAATGAAGAGTTTCAGGACTTTATTACCCGCTACGCGTGGGGCGAAACCTGGACCCGACCGGGGCTGGATCGCCATACTCGCAGCATGATCACCATCGCGATGCTGATCGCGCTTAATCGCGAAGCGGAGCTTAAAATGCATCTGCGCGCTGCGTTTAATAACGGCGTGACCCGCGATGAGCTCAAGGAGCTGATTATGCACTCCGCGCTCTACTGCGGTCTGCCTGCGGCCAACGCCACGATGCATTTGGCGCAGCAGGTGTTTGACGATCTGGACGCGCAGCAGGCCTAGGCGCCCGCGTTCTCAGGCCGGCCGCGGGCGTTTGCGGCCGGCTCTCCTCGCGTTAACCCTCTTTTTTGTTTATCTCTTCCGGCGCGGCCGCCGGCGCGGCGTACCAGTTTTCCTTCGCCACCACCACCGGCTCCTTCGGCTGCAGGACAAAGTTAGGCGACATTATCTGCACGTTAAACTCGTTGAACACGTCCAGCACGCTGCCGTGCAGCGCATTACGACCGTCTGGTACGGTGGTTTCGGCAAGCAGCCGCACCTGCAGCTCGTAGGAGGCGTACCAGTCCATCAGCGCCAGCTTGCGCACTTTTGGCGGCTGGCCAGGGTCGATGCCCTCAGCGCGGTGCGCCGCCAGCTCCAGTAGGGCGCAGACCTGGCGCCACGGCGTATCGTAGCCAATCGTCACGCTAACGGTAAGGTTAACCCCCTGGCCGGGGTCCTGCGCGCTGAGGTTAACGATCTTGCCGCTCACCACCACCGCGTTGGGGACGGTGACGATGTAATTTTCACGGGTCTGGATCTTGGTTGCCAGCATGCCGATTTCGCTGACCTGGCCCTCATCGCCGGCGATGCGGATCCAGTCCCCTTTATGCAGCGCGCGCGAGTAAATCAGCACCAGCCCGCTCATCGCATGATTCATGATGCCGGTTGAGCCCAGGGTTAACATCAGGCCGAAAAAAACGCTGATGCCCTTAAAGGCCAGCGAATTAGCCCCGGGGAGAAAAGGGTAAGCGGCGGAGAGGGCAAAAAGCCAGATTGCCGCGGAGATGAGCCTGCGGGTGGCGCCGACGGTCTCCGGGTGCAGGCCGGGGATATGCAGGCGGCCGGCTTCAACCTGGCCGAGCAAAACCTTGACCAGGCGGATAATAAACCAGGTTATCAGGAAGATAATCAGCACAATCAGCAGACCGGGCAGCGAAGAGAGTATCGACAGGGCAATCTCCTGGATAACTTTCAGCGACCACTCGCCCAGCGATTCGCTCCACACGCGGGTCCACGGAAAGAGGCCGAAGGCCCAGCTCAGCCAGGCGTAAAGCGCTAGAATGCCGAGCAGCGCCATCAGCAGGGCATAGAGCCGGGTTTCAATATTGCCGAGGAAGCGCCGCCAGTTCTGCGGGATCCAGCTGCGTTTCTCGAGAATGCGCAGAGTGAAAAAACGCCGCACCCGCCGCCACGAACGGTACGCGGCGTAGTAAAGCAGGGCCAGAGCCAGGGCCCCGGCCAGGGTTTTGCCGGCCGACAGCAGCAGATATGAGCGGTTGTACTGTTCGCGCAGGGAGGTTCGCTGCGCCTCAATCCGGGTGAGCGCGCGCTGCGCCGCCCGATCGAGGGTCAGATCGTCGCCTTCATCAAGATCGGCCTGGCTGAGCAGCATCACCGGTTTGTTGTTCATCATAAACAGGCGGCCAGGCAGGTTGTAGCGGGTAACCGCCACCACCTGCAGCGGCTGGCTGATGTCGGCCTCCGTGAAGGCGCGCAGGGTATTACGTACCCGCAGCACGCGCTCTTCGGGGGTGGTCTGGCCGAAGGTTGCCTGCAGCATGACGATCGGCTGGTGGAAGATAAATACCGTGCGCGCCCGCTCGCGATCCGTCGGCTGCTCGCGCGGCTCGGCGGCGTGAAGCGGGAGCGCCAGCAGCAGCGCCAACCATGCCAAAAACAACGCCCGTACTCTGTTCATAAGCCGCACCCGGAAAGCGAATATTTTTGTTATTTTTCAGGCGGTCCAGCGCACCGTCTGACCTGAACCTGCTTTGAGCATAGCCGAGGGTCAGGCGAATTCAAGACTCGCCAGCAGGGGAGCGCCGGTGCCCGGGAAGCGGCAGGGGACGCCTCATCCTGACAAAATGTGCGATCTTCTTGACACAGCATTGACAAATAAATGCCTGGTCAGTAATTTCATTTGTAATTACTGACCAGGCAAATATCATGAATAAGCATCCGGGTATTATCAATAACAAGTTCCATCTGGGTTTATTAATCCATCTGGCAAACCAGTATAAAGATCAGCTCATTAGCCAGTATTTCTCCGGCATGGATATCACGGCCGCCCAGTTTAAGGTGCTGATCAGCATCTATAAGGGCGTCACCAGTCCGGTTGAGATTAGCAAAAATCTGGTCATGGACGCCGGGGCGATGAGCCGCATGGTGGATCGGATGGTCAAGCGCGATCTCATCAGCCGTTCGCCTAATCCGCAGGATAAGCGGCAGGTCGTGCTGGCGCTGAGCGGCAAAGGCGAGCTGATTTGCGAGCGCTTTGTTAATGAAGCGCTGGCGTCAATCATCAGCGACCTTACCGCCCGACTGACCCCCGACGAGTCTCGTTTACTGGTAGAGCTAATGACAAAAATGCTGCCAGACGAAATTGTTGCCCCTCATCGCTAACGTATTCAAGAAGGTCCGGACAAGATGGAAACCACACCTGCACAGCACGCCGAGCGCGGCAGCAAGCGCAAACGCAACTTTATTATTTTACTGATTATTCTGCTTCTGGCCGCCGGCGGCGGCGTGGCATGGTACCTGCTGTACGCCCGCTACTATGAATCGACCGACGATGCCTACGTTAACGGCAACCAGGTGACGCTCACTCCGCAAATCGGCGGTACGGTGACCCAGGTCACGGTGGACGAGGGGGATTTTGTGCAGAAGGGGCAGCCGCTGGTGCTGCTTGACCCGAGCGATACCGAAATTGCGCTGCAGCAGGCGGAGGCTAATCTGGCCAACACCGTGCGCCAGGTTCGCGGTCTCTACAGCACGGCGGATAACTACCGCGCGCAGGTGGCGGCGAAAAGGGTCGCCCTGCAGACGGCGCAAAACGACTACGCCCGGCGGCAGAAAATCTTCCAGAGCGGCGCCATCGCGGCGGAAGATCTCTCCCACTATCGCGACGCGGTCACCAGCGCGCAGAGCGACTTAGCCGCCGCTCAGGAGGCGTTACGCACCAACACCGCGATGGTTGACGATACGGTTATCGATAGCCATCCTGAAATTAAAAGCGCGGTAGCCACGCTGCGCCAGCGCTATCTGGATAATTCGCGCAGCACCATCGTTGCCCCGGTCAGCGGCTTCGTAGCGAAACGCGCGGTCCAGCTCGGCATGCGCGTCGATTCGGGGACCACCCTGATGGCTATCGTGCCGCTGAATGAGGTGTGGGTCGATGCCAACTTCAAAGAGAGCCAGATGAGCGGGATGCGCCTGGGGCAGAAAGTGACGCTCAGCGCGGATCTTTACGGCGACGACGTGGAGTACCACGGCACCATTGAGAGCCTGGGCATCGGCACCGGCAGCGCGTTTTCGCTGCTGCCGGCGCAGAACGCCAGCGGCAACTGGATCAAAATCGTCCAGCGTCTGCCGGTGCGCATCGCGCTGGACCCGCATGATATGCAGAAAAACCCGCTGCGCGTGGGGCTGTCGATGAACGTTCGCGTTGATATTCGCGATACCGAAGGCCATCTGCTGCCGCAGCAAACCGTTAGCGCCCCGCGTTTCACCACGGATGTGTATCAGAACCCGCTGGAACAGGCGGACCAGCTGGTGGCTAAAATCCTTCATGACAACAGCAAAGCGGTAGCCGCCGGCGCCCGTTAAGAGAGACGTTATGCAAGATAAGGCCGCATTTACGCCGCCCAATATGTGGCTGGCGGTGCTCGCGCTGTCGCTGGCCACGTTTATGCAGGTGCTGGACTCCACGATTGCCAACGTGGCGCTGCCGACGATCGCCGGCAACCTCGGGGTGAGTGCCGATCAGGGGACGTGGGTTATCACCTCGTTTGCGGTGTGCAACGCCATTGCGCTGCCGTTGACCGGCTGGTTTACCCGGCGCTTCGGCCAGCTAAAGCTGTTTATCGGCTCGGTGGTGCTGTTTACCCTGACCTCGTTCCTGTGCGGGTTTGCCCACAGCATGAGCGAGCTGATTATCTTTCGCGCCCTGCAGGGCTTCTTCGCCGGGCCGATGTTCCCGATGTGCCAGACGCTGCTGCTGGTTATCTTCCCGTCGAGCAAGCGCAGCATGGCGCTGGCTCTGCTGTCGATGGTGACGGTGGTGGCGCCGATTGTTGGCCCCATTACCGGCGGCTGGATCACCGATAACTACTCCTGGCCGTGGATTTTCTACATCAACGTGCCGATCGGCATCTTTGCCGCGATTGTGGTCTGGACGCAGATGCGCGAGCGTGAAGAGACCACCACCCATGCGCCGATTGACTACATCGGCATTGCGCTGCTGGTGCTTGGCGTCGGGCTGCTGCAGGTGGTGCTGGATAAAGGCAACGACCTCGACTGGTTCGCCTCAATCCATATCGTCATTATGTCGGTAATTTCGGCGATATCGCTGGTTTCGTTCGTTATCTGGGAGCTGGGTGAGCGCCACCCGATAGTCAACCTGCGGCTGTTTAAGGACCGTAACTTTGCTATAGGTACGCTCTCGCTGACCCTGGGCTACGCGGCGTTTTTTGCCATCAACATCATTCTGCCGCAGTGGCTGCAAACCCAGATGGGCTACACCGCCATCTGGGCCGGGCTTGCCGCCGCGCCGATGGGCGTGCTGCCGCTGGTGATGACGCCGATTATTGGCCGCTACGCCAATAATTTCGATCTGCGTATTCTGGCTTCGCTCTCGTTCCTGACCATGGGGGCCTCCTGCCTTATTCGCGCGCAGTTCAACACCGACGTCGATTTCCGCACCATCGCCGAAGTACAGCTGTTTATGGGGATCGGCGTGGCGTTTTTCTTTATGCCGATCACCACTATCGTACTGTCGAACCTCAGCGGGGCGGAGGTGGCGGAAGGTTCCGGTCTGGCAACCTTCTTCCGCGTGCTGGGCGGCTCGTTTGCCTCCTCGCTGACCACCTGGATCTGGTCGCGGCGGGAGGTGTTCCACCATGCCAACCTGACCGAAAGCGTCTCCGCCTATAATCCGGCGGCGGTGGACTACGTGGAGAAGATGGGTGGAGCGACCCAGCAGCATATGGCGCTGATCGATAAAACCATCGAGCAGCAGGCCTATATGATGTCGACCATCGACTATTTCTGGGTGTTAGGCTGGGGCTTTATGGCGCTGATCGTGGTTATCTGGTTTGCCCGTCCGCCGTTCAGCCGCGCCGGAGCGCCGGGCGCGCCCTCGGCCGGCCACTAGCCGTGCGCGTGCGGGGCCGAAAGGCCGGTCTGCTGGTCTGGCGGTGTTCAGCTCACCGGACAGCTGAGGCGATAAAAGCGGCCTGTCCGCATGGTCACCGCATGGTCACCGCATGGCTTCAATCATTGTTGCTCTCCGCCATTGTTGCTATCCGCAACGATGGACGCCAGGTGGCGAAAAGGCATGCAGCGGGGCCCTGGACCCCGCTGAAATCGGCGAACCGAAGGCCGGAAGACAAGGGCTGGCCGCCAGGGATGGCGGCAAGAGGCGAATCGAGACAGGAGCGAGCCCCGGAACGGGCGAGCAGGTCGAGTTGAGCCGACCGCAGGCTGCAGGCCGGGAGGTGAGCGCAGTGCGCAGCACCGATTTCCGTGCGGGACCGCGGGGATTGTTAAGGGGAAGACGGTTATCTTCCCCTTAACCCGGTCACCTCGCACTGAGGCCGCATGTTCTGCCTGACGTATGGTGAACGGAATACCTCTTAGCTAAATGATACCACGCAGCGCCCGGCTTTAGCCGGCAACATTACCGCTGGGCACAGCCGTTACACTGCTGGTTCTGGATCTGCTGGAAGAAGTCGTTGCCTTTATCATCCACCAGGATAAACGCCGGGAAGTCCTCCACCTCGATTTTCCAGATCGCCTCCATTCCCAGCTCCGGATAAGCCACGCACTCAAGGCTCTTAATACTCTGCTGCGCCAGCACCGCCGCCGGCCCGCCGATGCTGCCAAGGTAGAAGCCGCCGTGCTTGTGGCAGGCATCGGTCACCTGCTGGCTGCGGTTGCCTTTTGCCAGCATCACCATGCTCGCGCCGTGGGACTGCAGCTGATCGACGTAGGAATCCATGCGCCCGGCGGTGGTCGGCCCCAGCGAACCGGAAGCGTAGCCGTCCGGCGTTTTGGCCGGACCCGCGTAGTAGATCGGGTGATCTTTAACGTACTGTGGCAGCGCCTCGCCGTTATCCAGCAGCTCCTTGAGCTTCGCGTGGGCGATATCGCGGGCGACGATAATCGTGCCGTTCAAGGTCAGGCGGGTTGAAACCGGATGGGCCGAAAGCTGCCCGAGGATGTCGCTCATCGGCTGATTGAGGTCGATGCTGACGACCTGGCCTTCACCCTGCTGACGCAGCGCTTCCGGGATGTACTGGCCGGGATTGCTCTCCAGTTTCTCAATCCAGATCCCGTGACGGTTGATTTTCGCCTTAATGTTGCGGTCGGCGGAGCAGGAGACGCCCATCCCAACCGGGCAGGAGGCGCCGTGGCGCGGCAGGCGAATCACGCGGATGTCGTGGGCAAAGTACTTGCCGCCGAACTGCGCCCCGAGGCCGAGATTCTGGGCGGCCAGCAGCAGCTCCTGCTCGAGCTGCACGTCGCGGAACGCCTGGCCGTGCGCGTTGCCCTCCGTTGGCAGGCCGTCGTAATAGTGGGTGGAGGCCAGCTTAACGGTTTTCAGCGTCGATTCCGCAGAGGTTCCGCCGATGACGAAAGCAATGTGGTACGGCGGACAGGCGGCGGTGCCGAGGGTACGCATCTTCTCGACGAGGTAGTCCTTCAGCTTTGCCGGGGTGATCAGCGCCTTGGTTTCCTGGTAGAGATAGGTTTTGTTGGCCGAGCCGCCGCCTTTTGCCATGCACAAGAATTTGTATTCGTCGCCGTCAACGCTGTAGAGGTCGATCTGCGCGGGCAGGTTAGTCCCGGTGTTGACCTCTTTATACATATCGAGGGCGGCGTTCTGCGAATAGCGCAGGTTATCTTCGGTATAGGTGTTGTAGACCCCGCGCGCCAGCGCGGCCTCATCGCCGCCGCCGGTCCATACGCGCTGGCCTTTTTTACCCATGATAATCGCCGTGCCGGTGTCCTGGCAGGTTGGCAGAATCCCCTTAGCGGCAATCTCGGAGTTACGCAGGAACTGCAGGGCGACGTATTTGTCGTTTTCGCTGGCTTCCGGGTCCAGCAGGATTGACGCCACCTGCTGCTGGTGGGAGACGCGCAGCATAAAGGCCGCGTCGTGGAAGGCGTGCTGGGCCAGCAGAGTGAGCGCTTCAGGCGCAACCTTGAGGATCTCCTCGCCCTCGAACCCGGCGACGCTGACGTGCTCTTTGCTCAGCAGATAGTATTCAGTCTCATCTTTCGCCAGCGGAAACGCTTCCTGATAAACAAACGGTTTAGTCGACATTGTTTAAGCTCCCTAAGAGTAAAACCGCCGGGAGTGACCCCGACGGTTGTGAATCAGAACATCATGGACATCCACGGATAGCCAATCAGCAGCAGGGCGGCCAGGAAGATGGCGCCGAAGATGGTGCCGAGGCGCCAGTAGTCTTTGGTCGGCAGATAGCCGCTGCCGTAGTAGATCGGGCTGGGGCCGGTACCGTACGGGGTGATGATCCCCATAATGCCCAGCGAGGTGACCATCAGCAGCACGAACACCTGCATATTCATCCCCGGAATGGTGGAGGCGATGGTCAGCATCGCCGGCAGCAGCGCGGTGGTGTGGGCGGTGGTGCTGGCAAACAGGTAGTGCAGCAGGAAGAACGCCAGCAGCAGGACGACCGTCGCCACGCCCGGCGAGATGCCGCTCATCAGCGCGCCGCCCTCTTTACCCAGCCAGGCGATAAAGCCGGTAGAGGAGAGGCCGTCCGCCAGCGCCACCAGGGTGGCGAACCAGACAAAGGTATTCCACGCCGCTTTATTATTGGTGATATCGTTCCATGACAGGACCCCGGTCCACAGCATCAGGACGATAACCAGCAGGGCCGCCAGCGCCGGCTCAATCCACTCGGCGGCGAAGATCCACATCGTCAGCGCGAAGCAGACGAACACCAGCAGCAGAATCTCATTACGCGACAGGCGGCCGAGCTTTTCCAGCTCGCGCGCGGCCCACAGGGGCACTTCATCATTGACCTTCACCTCCGGCGGATAGAACCAGTAGGCCAGCAGCGGCATCACCGCAATCAGCAGCACGCCCACCGGCAGGAAGGCGATAAACCAGGTGCCCCAGGAGATATTGATACCGACGATACTTTTCACCAGCGCCAGCGCCAGCAGGTTAGGCGCCAGCGCCGAAAGGAACATCGAGCTGGTAATACAGGCGGCGGTAATGGCGACCCACATCAGATAGGAGCCGATGCGGCGGGCGCTAGGGTCGTTAGGCTTAGAGCCATACAGCGGCGGCAGGTTGGCGATAATCGGGTAAATGGTCCCGCCGCTGCGGGCGGTATTCGACGGGGTGAAGGGCGCCAGCAGCAGGTCGGCAAAGGTGATGGCGTAGCCCAGCGTCAGGCTGCGGCGGCCAAGGTACTTCACCAGAATCAGCGCCAGACGGCGTCCAAACTGGGTTTTGTCGTAGCCCGCGGCAAACATAAAGGCGCCGAAAATCAGCCACACGGTAGAGTTACCAAATCCGCTGACCGCCCACTTAAACGAGGCGCCGGCAAGCTTGAATTTGGGGTCCGCCAGCTGCGCCGGGTCGAACAGCAGCCACTGGCTGCACAGGGCGATAACCACCACCCCGGTGATGCCGATCACCGCCCCGGGAAGGGGTTCGAAAATCAGGCCGACGATCACGCCGACGAAAATGGCAAAGTAGTGCCAGGCATAGGGCGGAAGGCCGTCAGGCACCGGAACGAAGAGCAGCATTACGGCCACGATAATGGGCAGCGCCATCATCAGCAGACGACGCTTATCAGCAGCCTTAGGACTGGCTGCGCCGGCAGGCGATATGGTTGTCTTTTTCTCTTTCATAATGAGTATCTGCAAGTAGTTGAAAATAAGTTTGAGCCGTCGGTGATTTTTGCTTTCTTTAATTTCAAAACTTTCTTTAGTTATTAATAGTTGGTTTCTATTATCACCGCGACGGTTATTTAACGCATTTTTTATGGCGCTAAATTAAATCTGTTTGTTATTTATATATTGCTCTTTGATGTCGAATTGCAATTGATTGAGATCAATAAACCCAGGGGTCTGGCGTTTTTTTTATTTTTCGCAATAACCCCTGTGGTGAGGGTGGTTATTTGTATGAAATACCGCTAAATGTTAAATTTTAGTCGATTTTTAGCATTTATCCGGCAAGGTGAATTTACTTAAAGTATTGATTTATTTGGTTTTAAATAGAGATGGGTGATTTTATTTTTATTAACAAAAGTGTCTTGTTTGTTATCAATATTATGCTTTGTGTAAACGTTGTATTTTAAAATAATAATACAATGGGAGTAGTGATGTTATTGTTGGTATTAAATAGTTTTTTAACTAACGTAAGTGATTTGGTAACTAAAAAATTCGCTATATTATTAACATGACAACAGGAATTAAAAACACAACCAAAAATAAATTCCTTAGCGAATTCTGAATTTCAATATTTAAAATCTGGAGTGTTACTATGACCAGTAATCAACGTATTTTGCAGCCCTTTACCTTACCAAACGGAACTGAGCTAAAAAACCGCCTGTTTATGGCGCCGATGACCACCTGTACCGGCTATTATGACGGCTCGGTCACCAGCGAGCTGGTGGAGTACTACCGCGCCCGTGCGGGCAGCATCGGGACCATCATCGTCGAGTGCTGCTTTATCGATAGCTATGGCCTGGCCTTCCCTGGCGCCATTGGCATCGACAGTGATGAAAAAATTGCCGGCCTTGCCAAAATTGCCGACGCCATCCAGGCGGAAGGGTCGAAGGCCATCCTGCAGATCTATCACGGCGGCCGGATGGTCGACCCGCAGCTAATCGGCGGTCGCCAGCCGGTCGCGCCGAGCGCGCTGGCCGCCCCGCGCGACGGCGCCGCGATGCCGCGCGCGCTGAGTACAGAGGAAGTCGAGGAGACCATCGCGAAATTCGGTGACGGCGTTCGCCGCGCGATTCAGGCCGGTTTTGACGGCGTCGAAATCCACGGCGCCAATACCTATCTTATCCAGCAGTTCTACTCCCCGAACTCTAACCAGCGCGACGACTGCTGGGGCGGTAGCCGCGACAACCGCGCCCGTTTCCCGCTGGCGGTGCTGGAGATCGCCCATAAAATGGCCGGCCAGTACGCTGATGACGCTTTTATTATCGGCTACCGCTTCTCGCCGGAAGAGCTGGAAGAGCCGGGCATCCGCTTTGAAGACACCCTCTATCTGCTGGAAAAGCTGGCGGCGCGGGGCCTCGACTATCTGCACTTCTCGGTAGGCGCCTCGCTGCGTCCCTCCATCGTTGATACCCGCGATCCGACGCCGCTGATTGAAAAATACTGCGCGCAGCGCTCCGCCAGCCTCGCGCAGGTGCCGGTGATGGGCGTTGGCGGGATCGTTAACGCCGCGGACGCCGAGCAGGGGCTGGATCACGGCTACGATCTGATCGCCGTCGGACGGGCCTGCATCGCCTATCCGGACTGGACCGACCGCGTTGCCGATGGCGAAAACCTGGAGCTGTTTATCGACAGCACCCGGCGTGAAGCCCTGCATATTCCGGAGCCGCTGTGGCGCTTCTCGCTGGTGGAAGCGATGATCCGCGATATGAGCATGGGCGACGCGAAGTTTAAGCCCGGCGTCTTTGTCGAAAGCGTACAGGATGAGGCCGGGGAGCTGGTGATCCACGTCAGCCTTGAGAACGACCGCATCGCTGACGTTGAGCTGGCCTCTGCCGCGGTACAGACCGTGGAGTTCACCACCAGCTTTGAAGAGATCCGCGAGCGTATTTTGACCGCCAATACCCCGCACGTTGACGCCATCTCCGGCGCCACCAGCCAAAGCGAAGCGGTGAAAAAAGCGGTATCCAAAGCGATGCTGAAATCGAGCAAAGCGCTGGCAGCTGAGGAAGGCGGCGACGATCGGGCGGTGAAAAGCTACGACGTGGTGGTGGTCGGCAGCGGCGGCGCGGGTCTGGCGGCGGCGATTCAGGCCCACGACGAAGGCGCCCGCGTGCTGATCGTTGAAAAAATGCCGACTATCGGCGGCAACACCATTAAAGCCTCCGCCGGGATGAACGCCGCGGAAACGCGCTTCCAGCGGGTAAAAGGGATCGTCGACAGCAAAGAGCTGTTCTACGAGGAGAGCCTGAAGGGCGGGCATAACAAAAACAACCCGGCGCTGCTGCGCCGCTTCGTGGAGAACGCCCCCGAGGCGATCGAGTGGCTGGCCCGTCGCGGGATCATGCTGAACGACATCACCACCACCGGCGGGATGAGCATTGACCGTACCCACCGTCCGCGTGACGGGTCGGCGGTCGGCGGCTATCTGATCAGCGGCCTGGTGCGCAATATCAGCAAACGCGGGATTGACGTGATGCTGGATACCTCGGTCGAAGAGATCCTGATGGCCAACGACGAGGTGAGCGGCGTGCGTCTGCTCAACGACGAGCAGGAGCGCATCGAGGTGCAGACCAGGAGCGTCGTGGTCGCCACCGGCGGCTTCAGCGCCAACAGCGCGATGGTGGTCAAATACCGTCCGGACCTCGCCGGTTTTGTCACCACCAACCATAAAGGGGCCACCGGCGGCGGCATCGCGCTGCTGGAGCGCATCGGCGCCGGCACCGTAGATATGGGCGAAATCCAGATCCACCCGACCGTTGAGCAGAAGACCTCATACCTGATTTCGGAGTCGATTCGCGGCGGCGGGGCGATTCTGGTGAGCCAGCGCGGTCAGCGCTTCTACAACGAAATGGCGACCCGAGATAAAGTCTCGGCGGCGATTATCGCGCTGCCGGAGCAGTACGCCTGGATCGTCTTTGACGAGCACGTGCGGGCAAAAAACAAGGCGGCCGATGAATACATCGCCAAAGGTCTCACCACCAGCGCCAGCTCCCCGCGCGAGCTGGCGGAGAAGCTGGGGATGGATTACCATGCCTTCCTTGCCACCCTTGAGCGCTACAACGGCTTTGTTGAAACCCAGCGCGATGAGGATTTTGGCCGCACCACCGCGCTGCGGGCGCCGATTAACGAAGGGCCGTTCCACGCGATCCGCATCGCCCCGGGTGTTCACCACACCATGGGTGGGGTGACGATTAATACCGCGACCGCGGTGTTAAACACCGCTCAGCAGCCGATTCCGGGCGCCTACGCCGCCGGAGAAGTGGTCGGCGGCATCCACGGCGGCAACCGCATCGGCGGCAATGCGGTGGCAGATATCATTATCTTTGGTACCCTGGCTGGCCACCAGGCGGCAGTACGCGCCAGAGGATAACATTTAGCGATTTGCCCCGGCCGCGCGCCGGGGTCATCCACAGGAGCTGCAACCATGTCTGACGACAGCCGCGTCTATAGCTACTCCGCCGTGTTAATGGGTTCGCCCATTTTGCTTAAACTGTTCCGTCACGATGACGCGCTCGCCTCCCGCACCTTCCAGTTAATCAAACGCTACGAAGACCTGCTTACCGTCAACCGCGCTCACTCCCAGGTCATGGAGATTAACCATGCCGCCGGCCGCCATGGGGTTGCCGTCAGCCGCCCGGTGTTTCAGCTGATCCAGTGCGCGAAGGCCGCCAGCATGGTGCGGGATAGCGCCTTCAACCTGGCGATTGGCCCGCTGGTCAAGCTCTGGCGCATCGGCTTTCAGGGGCACAGCGTGCCGGCGGCGGCGGAGATTGCCGCCCGCCTGCCGCTGACCCGGCCGCAGGATGTGATCCTCGATGAGGCGGCGGGCAGCGTGTTTCTTGCCCAGCCGGGCATGGAGATCGACCTTGGCGCCATCGCGAAAGGCTATATTGCCGATCGGGTGCGGGATGACCTGCGGCGCCAGGGCGTCGACGCGGCGCTGATCAACCTCGGGGGGAACGTGCACACCCTCGGGGAGTGGTCCATTGGGCTGAAAAAACCCTTTGCCGCATCAGACCAGCTGGTGGGCACGATTGCGGTGAGCGGCCAGTCGGTGGTGACCTCCGGCGTCTATGAGCGCTATTTCGAGCAGGACGGCAGGCGCTGGCACCATATTCTCGACCCGCGCAGCGGCTATCCGCTGGATAACGAGCTGGAGAGCGTGACCATCATTTCTGACGACTCCCTCGATGGCGATATCTGGACCACCCTGATCTACGGCCTGGGCGTGGAGAAGGGACGCGCGGCGCTGCGTCAACGGGAGGATATTGAAGCGATTTTTGTGACTAAAAATCGCGAAGTGATCCTCTCATCGCAGCGCCGCTTTCGCTTTCAGCTGCTGGATAGCGGCTATCGGCTCACTGACTGTACTGCTTGAGCAGGCCGTACTGCTCGGCGACCAGCCGATAGCGGTAGACCGGGCGGCCGGTGGCGCCGTAGTGAATGGTGGTGTAGAGGATATTAATCTGCGCCAGCCAAATCAGATATTTGCGACAGGAGACGCGGGAAATATTCACCGCCACCGCCAGCTCGTCGGTGGAGAACTCGGTCGCCGGGTGGGCATCGATCCACTGGCACAGCGTGCGCAGCGTTTGCGAAGTGAGCCCCTTCGGCAGCTTGCGCGCGTCGGTGGCTTCCGGCGCGTCGCCGTGCAGCAGGCGGTCAACGTCAGCCTGCTCATAATATGTCTGTCCGGTCATCAGCTTTCTTTTCTCGCGCCAGGCGGTTAACGCCTCCTCAAAACGCGGGAACTGGAAGGGCTTAATCAGATAATCGATAACGCCGTAGTGCATCGACGTTTGCACGGTTGCGGCATCGGCGGCGGAGGTGATCATAATCACGTCGATGGCGCGGCCGGAGGCGCGAATGGTCGGCAGCAGATCCAGGCCGCTATCATGCTGCATATAGACGTCGAGCAGCACCAGATCGATCTCCAGCTCGCCGTCGTTAATCATCTCCCGGGCCTTATTCAGCGTCGATGCGGTGCCGCAGCAGCGGAAACCGGAAATCCTCGCCACGTACAGGCGGTTCAGCTCGGCGACCATGGCATCGTCATCAACAATTAATACATTTATCACGCACTGTTCCTTTTACTATCCCAGGGAAGGTGAACAAAAAATTGGGTAAATACGCCGGGTTCGGACTCGACGGCAAGCGTCCCGCCCAGTTCGCGCAGCTGCTGGCTGGCAAGAAACAGGCCGACGCCGCGATTCTCGCCTTTGGTGGAGAAACCTTTATTAAAGATGGCGTCGATATTGGCCTCCGGGATCCCCGGGCCATCGTCGCTCACTTCGCCGCTTAGCCAGCCGTTTTGATAGTGTAGCAACAGGCTGACTTCGCCCTCGTGCTGGCCGCTCATGGCGTCCAGCGCGTTCTCAATCAAATTACCCAGCACGGTGACCAGCACGGTGATCTGCTTTTCGTTCGGGCAGTCGGGGACGAGGCTCTCTTCCGCGAGGCTAAGGCTAAATCCGCGCTCTTTCGCGCGCTGGATTTTACCAATCAAAAAGCCGGCGACCACCGGAGATTTGATGCGGTGCTGGATTTCGCCGATGTCCGCCTGATAATTATGGGCGGTTTGTAGCACGTACTCCTCCAGCTTGTCATAGCTTTTCATATTCAGCAGGCCGAGGATCACGTGCAGCTTATTCATAAACTCATGGGACGTGGTGCGCAGCGCATCCACATAGTTGACCATGCCGTCGAGGCGCTGCAGCAGCTGGCTGACCTCGGTTTTGTCACGGAAGGTGCTGATGGCGCCGACGGTGGCATTCTGGCTGCGCACCGGCACGGTGTTGCTGATGAGCAGCAGGCCGTTGCAGCCGAGCTCGCGGTCGTAGATGGGCCTCCCGGTGCGCAGGACCTCCTGTAAATCCGCCAGCAGAGGCGTATGGCCGAGGGTTTTATCGGGGCCGCTGAACAGAATTTCGCGCGCGGCGGGGTTGATCAGGGTGACTTGTCCCTCGTTATCGACCGCCACCACCCCCTCTTTTAACGAATGCAGCATCGCCTGGCGCTGCTGGAACTGGGTGGAGATCTCCTGCGGCTCGAGGCCGAGCAGCACGCGCTTGAGGCCGCGCACCAGGCTCCAGGTTCCGATACCGCAGACCAGGGCGCTGAACAGCACGGTAAAGAGGACGTCCCAACGGCTGTTGGCGATCTGGGTATCGACCTTGCTGAGCGAAATCCCGATCGCCACGACGCCAATTTGCCGGTGGTTCGCGTCAAAGACCGGCGTAAAGGCGCGCAGGGCGGGGGCCAGCACGCCGTGGTTGACGGCAACGTTCTCCTTTCCCTGCAGGGTGGGATTAATGTCATCGCCGATAAACCGCTTGCCGATGATCTGGCTGTTAGGGTGCGAGTAGCGAATGCCCTGCATATCGGTGACCACCGCGAACAGGAGATCGTTGCGCCGAACGATCGCCTGCGCCAGCGGCTGAATAATATTGCTGTCCGCCGGCAGGGTCAGGCCGCGCTTCACTTCCGGCATATCGGCCAGCGTTCGCGCCACCGCCAGGGCGGTGTCCTTCAGCCCGTCGCGGGTGGTATCACTGATTTGGATAAACCACAGCGCGTACACCAGCAGCAGCACCGACCCCAGCACGCTGCCAATCATCAGCGTCACGGCGGTACTCAGCTTCATGCTCTTACGGCGCCTGCGTGCGGGCGGTTCCTGCTCCGCTAACTCGTTCATAACAACCCCTGGGTAAACAGCGAAGGCCTATTATCGCTGAAGGTGTGAATTTCTTAAAGGCATGTAAAAAAGCAATAAACCCGCCGCCGGGAGCCGGGAAGCGTGACCCCACTCGCAGGAGGCGAGATTAAATATCCCTATAGTAAATACGGAGTTATTTAAATGGAGGTTTTTATGAGCAGTAAGCCAACCGCTTTAATGACGGAACGACGCCACCCGGATACCCGCCGCATCGATACTCTTACCACCTATGACATGCTGACGCTGCTGCACGCCGACGGCCGGCAGATTGCCAACGCCATCGACGCCTGTCTGGCAGACATGACCCGCCTGGTCGATAACGCCGCCGCGACCCTGAGCCGCGGAGGGCGGCTGGTGATTGTCGGCGCCGGCGCATCCGGCCGCGCGGCCCTGCAGGCGGTCAGCGAGTTTGCGCCAGAGGAAAAACACTCCCTGGTGGGGCTCATTGCCGGCGGGCCGGCGGCGGCGCTGCAGGAGATGGAAACGGCCGCTAACGACTACGATCTCGGCGCCCTTGAGCTGCAGGCGCTGCGGTTCAGCGATAACGATATGCTGCTGGCGCTGACGGTCAGCGGCAAAACGCCGTGGGTGTGGGGCGCGATGCGCCACGCCTGGTCGCTCGGCGCGCCGGTTGCGGTGCTGACCCAGCAGGCGGATAGCGAAGCGGCGCAGCTGGCGGATATTATCGTGGCGCCGCAAACCGGCCCGGAAGCGGTGGCGGGGTTTGGTAACCCGAAAGCGCAGCTGGCGCAGCGGCAGCTGCTCAACATGCTGACCACCGGGCTGGCCATTCGCGGCGGCAGGGTCTTCAGCAACCTGCGGGTCGATCTGCAGGCCAGCAGCCCGCGCTGGGCTGAACGGCAAATTGCCATCGTTATGGAGGCCGCCGGCTGTTCGCGCAGCGAGGCGAAAGCCGCGCTTGCCGCCTGCAACCAGCACTGTCGGACGGCGATTCTGATGCTGCTCGCCGGGCTTGATGCGTGGCAGGCGCGGGAGCTGCTGCTGGAAAACAACGATCATCTGCGCATTGCGTTACGGGATAAAACGCATCAGCTGGCAGAGTCGCAGCGTTAATTATCAGCGGCGCGCTATAATTCCGCGCGCCGCTATTTTTGCCTTATGTAACTAAATAAACTGCCGTGTGCGCCACCAGCCCTCTAATTATCGCCCTGCGTTGACCCGTTTTAATTTCATTAATCATTTTCTGGTTTTTTAAGTTAAAAAAGTGAAATCAAATAATTGATTAACTGTGCGGAAAATGTAAATGATATTTTAAAATATAATGAAAGTGCGTTAACATGTTTACACTTATTTCATTATGCTATGCGATAATTCTATTATGCCTGCAATAAAAAACTCGATCTTATCTATGACCGCATTGGCGATGTTCGTCAGTACGGCAACCTACGCAAATACCGACGCCGCAAAGAAAACTGATTTTCTGCTGATTGGCGGCGGGATCATGAGCGCCTCGCTCGGGACCTGGCTGCAGGAACTTCAGCCGGACTGGAAGCAGGTGATGGTAGAGAAGCTTGACGGCGTGGCGCTGGAGTCCTCGAACGGCTGGAACAATGCCGGTACCGGCCACTCGGCAAACATGGAGCTGAACTACACGCCAGAGCGTGCGGACGGCTCTATCGACGTCAGCAAGGCGCTGGATATCAACGAGCAGTTTATGATCTCCCGTCAGTTCTGGACGGCGCAGGTTAAGCGCGGCATTTTGCGCGATCCGCACTCCTTTATTAATTCCACCCCGCACATGAGCTTCGTCTGGGGCGATAACGTGGATTATCTGCAAAAGCGCTATACCGCGCTGCAGCAAACCGCTTTATTCCAGGGGATGAAATTCTCCACCGACCATGCGCAAATTAAACAGTGGGCGCCGCTGGTGATGGAAGGGCGCGATCCGCAGCAAAAAGTGGCGGCCACCTGGACCCCGGTCGGGACCGACGTTAACTACGGCGAAATAACCCGTCAGCTGATCGGCAGCCTGAAGAAAAGTAATAACTTCTCGCTGCAAACCTCCTCTGAAGTTACCGCCTTTAAGCGTAATGCCGATAATTCGTGGCACGTGACGATTAAGAACGTTAATAGCGGCGACGAGCAGGCGATTGACGCGAAATATGTCTTTATCGGCGCCGGCGGCGGCGCGCTGAAATTACTGCAAAAGACCGGCATTCCGGAAGCTGATAACTACGCGGGCTTCCCGGTGGGCGGCTCCTTCCTGATGACCGAAAACCCGGCGGTGACCCAAGAGCATCTGCAAAAAGTTTACGGCCAGGCCTCGGTCGGCGCGCCGCCGATGTCGGTTCCGCATCTTGACGCCCGCTTCCTTGACGGCAAGCGTGTGGTGCTGTTCGGGCCGTTCGCGACCTTCTCGACTAAGTTCCTCAAAAATGGTTCGATCTTCGACCTGCTGAGTACTACCACCACCGATAACGTTCTGCCGATGACCCACGTCGGTCTCGACAACTTCGATCTGGTCAAATACCTGGTAAGCCAGGTGATGCTCAGCGACGACGACCGCTTTGCGGCGCTGAAAGAGTACTATCCGGCAGCGCGTAAAGAGGACTGGAAGCTGATTCAGGCAGGCCAGCGCGTGCAGATCATTAAAAGAGACGCCGAGAAGGGCGGGATCCTGAAGCTGGGGACCGAAGTGGTGGTCGACGAGCAGAAAACCATCTCCGCGCTGCTTGGGGCCTCTCCGGGCGCCTCTACCGCCGCGCCGATTACCCTGAACGTGCTCAAGCAGATGTTCCCGCAGCAGTTCAGCTCCGCGGAGTGGCAGAGCCGCATCCACGCGATCGTGCCGAGCTATGGCCAGAAGCTGAACGACAGCCCGGCGCTGACCCAGCAGGTGTGGGACGATACCGCCGCAACGCTGCAGCTGACCAAGCCGCCGGTGATTGATATGACCCACTCCCAGGCCGCCGCCGCGCCGTCTGCCGAGCTTAAGCCTGCGGAATCTCCGCAGCACGATATGGCGCTGTAGCCGCCGTATTAACTCCGCCCGCGTGCGTCATGCCGGTCAGCTCAGCAGCTGACCGGCATTTTTTTTGCCTTATCCGCGCCAGCGCCGCCTCACGCCCCGTTCGGCAATTCCTTGCTCTGCGTTAAAGCATTTACCGGCGTTACGGTTATACTGGCTTGAATTCACTCGAGAAATAGTGAGCCGCGGCGGAAATAGGGAGTGCAGCGCAGTGAAAGACGACATTAGCCAGGATATTACCTTCCGTAAGCTGGCGGTATTTATGATGTTTATGGCCAAAGGCAATATCGCCAGAACCGCCGAAGCGATGCAGCTCAGCGGCGTCAGCGTCCACCGGGCCCTGCATACCCTCGAAGAGGGGGTGGGCTGCCCGCTGTTTGTGCATAAGGGACGCAACCTGCTGCCGCTGCCGGCGGCCTGGACGCTGCTGGAGTATTGTCAGGACGTTACCACGCTGATGACGCGCGGGCTGGAGGCGACGCGAAAGGTCGCCGGCGTCGGCCAGGGACGGCTGCGGATCGGCACGCTCTATTCGCTCACGCTGGAGACGGTCCCGCGGATCATCATGGGGATGAAGCTGCGGCGCCCGCAGCTGGAGCTGGACCTGACGATGGGCTCCAACCAGATGCTGCTGGATATGCTGGAAGACGACGCCCTGGACGCGATCCTCATCGCCACCAACGAGGGGGAGTTCAGCAACAGCGCGTTTGACGTGGTGCCGCTGTTTGAAGACGATATTTTTCTCGCCGCGCCGGCGGCCGAACGGCTGGATACCACGAAACCCGCCGACCTTCGCGACTATGCCGACCGCAAATTCGTTTCGCTTGCGGAAGGATTTGCCACCTACGCGGGCTTCAGGGAGGCCTTTCAGGTTGCCGCCTTCGAGCCTGAAATCGTCACCCGGGTCAACGATATTTTTTCGATGATAAGCCTGGTGCAGGCCGGCGTCGGCTTTGCGCTGCTGCCCGGGCGGATGAAAAAGGTCTACGAAAATGACGTGCAGCTGCTAAAGCTGGCGGAACCCTATCAGATGCGCCAGCTGATCTCGATTGTCTATTCCCACCATCGCGAACGCGACGCGGACCTGCTGGCGCTGGCGGCGGAAGGGCGGATGTACGCCCGCAGCCTCAACGGCTGAGGCGCTTCGCCAGGTGCTGCGCCACTTCAACGCTGTTTCGCTCCATGCAGATGGCGTCGCCCTGCCAGCCTGCGAGGTAGGTCAGCCCGGTCAATACGCTGCCGGGCGGCATCTCAATCGCCAGCCGCGCGTCGCGCTGATTGGCGGAAACCATCGCATCCTGCCACTGTACGGTGCGCGCCATGTTGAAAGCTAAGTCTTCGGCGATTTTCTGCGGTTCCCACAGCACTCGGCCGGTTGATCCGCTGAGATATGCACGCGATGGGCGTGACAATGTCACGGATTCGAACGCCTGAGCTAATTCTGCCGCCGGTTTATCCAGCAAGGCACAGTGCGAGGGTACGCTTACCGCAAGCCGGGTAGCCTTGCTGGCTCCGGCGGCCAGCGCCTTTCTCGCGACCTCGGCCATATCCTCATCCCGGCCGGCAATCACTATCTGCGTTTCGGCATTAAGGTTGGCAATGAAGGTGCTGCTTCCCGCCATCAGCTTTTCAACCTGATTCAGCGTGAGGCCAACAATCGCCGTCATACCGTAGCCGTGGGGATACGCCCGCTCCATTAAATCCCCGCGCAGGGCGACGAGGCGCAGCGCGTCGCGAAAATCCAGCGCGCCGGCCACTACCGCCGCAGGGTAAGCGCCAATCGACAGGCCGCTGACGATGTCGGGCTTAACGTCGTGGCGAATAAGCTCGTTAGCCCATGCCACGCCGGCAATCAGCAGGCAAAGCTGTACCGCGCGGGTGTGCTTCAGCGCGTCGGCAGTGTCGAGCAAGCTGGCTCCATCGCCAAGTACGGCGCGGACTTCGGCAAGAACGGCCTCGCCGTCGGGCAGGTTTTGCAGCATTCCCGGGCGCTGGGTGCCCTGGCCGGGAAAGGTAAAGAGGATTTTCATCATGACTCCCTGTGCCACGGCGCAGCGGTGAGCCGCGGCCCGGTGGCGGTTTTCAGCAGAACGCGTCCTTCGCGCAGCCATTCGTTGAGCGCAAACGCGCCAAAGGGCGTTTCAATCTGGGTGTCGGCGCGGCACGGCAGCTTTTCCACCTGCGCCTGCCACTGCCTCAGTTCGTCGTCGGTCAGCGGTTCCGGGGCGCGAATCAGCAAATCGAGATCGCTGTCGGCGTGCAGGACGGGAATTTCGGTGGCGAGGGCATAGGCCGTACTGCCGGTAATGCCCCAGATCCACGGCCACGCAAAGGTGGTCAGCAAAATAGCCGCCTGAACGGGCGGCTGGGAAACAAACGGCGAGTGCAGCAGGCGCTGGCGCTCGACCAGCGCTTCCGGCGTGACGATGCGGGAAACGGCCTCGGCCTTAACCCATCCGGCGGCGCGCTGTTCGCGCTTTATGCCGCGCACGCCCACCGGAATATCGCCGCTATCATTCACGTCGCGCCGCACGACCACGGGCAGGCCCGGCTGCCACTGGCTGGCTACCCACGCCTCCTCGACGTTGAGCAGGGCGTCGCGGCTTTTCAGCCACAGTAAATCGTGCGGGCGCGAAGTGAATGTCATATCAAATGCCTGAAGTTAAGGTGATGAACAGCGGTAGCGACAGGATACACAGAACCGAGCTCAACAGCAGCACCGCTTCCGCATCCGGCGACTGCACGCCAAAGCGGTTACCAAACACCACCCCGAAGAAGCCCGCAGAGAGCGCGATCATCAGGATAGCGGTGATCGCCACGGAGCCGTGCAGGCCGAAAGCCACAACGATAGCCCAGGCGATAAACGGCTGGATCAGCAGCTTGGCGATGGTCGCAATGCCCACCATCGCGTTCAGCTTCAGCTTACGGGCAGACAGAATCACCCCGGTCAGGAACAGCGCCGCCGCGGTGGCCGAGAGGCCGAGCGGTTTGATTGCCGCCAGCAGCAGATCCGGCATTTTGATGCCAATCGCCGAGAGGATCACGCCGAGCAGCGGGCCCATCACGATCGGTTTTTTCAGCGAACGCCACATCAGCACCGGCAGCATCGCCAGCGTAGAGCCGCTGTTTTCACCGGCGGCACGGGCCTTTTCACGCTCCAGAATCAGCAGGCAGAACGGCGTCATCAGCACGGAGCCGCAGGCGATGGAGACGGCGACGGAGAGAGAGGTCGCGGAGCTTTCACCCAGCACGCTGCCGAGAATCGGCAGGCCAAGCGCGGCATAGTTCGGCAGCGCCACGGTGAGGGTCAGCACGGCGGCATCCTGCGGGGACTTTTTAAACACGCCGGTGGCCAGGAAGTAGATCGCCGCATAGGTGATCCACATCGCGCCGGTCAGCACCACAATCAGCGGCGACTGGGCAACAATGCCGGCCCACGGGGTTTGCACGGTAGCGCTGAACAGCGCGGCGGGCAGGGCAAAGTCCATTACGAAGATGTTAAGCAGCGACACGTTTTTGTTGTCGACCATTTTGGCTTTGCCGGCCCAGAAGCCCAGCAGCATGATCAGAAAAATCGGCGCAAGGGCATGAACAATTACATAAGTCATAGATCACCTGTAGTAAGAAAAATAGAGAACATTTGCGATGTTTATAATTTTCTAAAAGCGGCATGCCGTGGGCGCTATGCTGCGCCCGACGGTTGCCGCTTTCGGCAGGTCTTTTTTTACGTACTTCTGAGGTTGCCCGTTACCAGCTGGCGCGCATCCGTTCGCGAACCAGGGCAGAGCTGCGGCGATTCTCCGCGCCGAGACGGTTTTTCAGCGTTGGGTCTTTACGTGCATCGGAAATGGCCTTCTGCACGGTGAGCTCCACCAGCGCCAGATCGGCATCGGACGGCGCATCCGGGTTGCTGAGGTTCAGCAGGTCGGAGAGCAGGCCGAGGGTGGCGTAGTTGCTGACGTCATAGGCCATTGGCGGAATGGTCGCCGCCAGTTTTTCCAGCGCATCGACGGTGCGCAGGGTGATGCGGGCGGCGGACTCTTTGCCCATCGCGTGCACCAGTACGCCTTTATCGTTGATGGCAATCAGGCGATTAGCCTGATAACCGTGCGCCAGAAACGCCCCGGACATCGCCTTGCCGACGATCAGCCCGATCACCGGATGGCCCGCCAGGCGCGCTTTGGCGTAGGCACCTGCGGCACCGGCCAGCGCCTGGTGAATGCCGAACGCTTCTTCCCGACGGCCGTAGGCCTGGCTTGGGACGTCAATCACCGCCACGATCGGGCGCTTCACGTCGCGGTTCGCGTCGGCATCGATGGTTTCATTCACCACTTTTGCCAGCGTCCAGCCTTCCAGCAGGCCCACTTCGCCTTTTGCGGCGCGCGGATAGTGGTTATTGGCATCGGGCACCACGGCAATGAAGCGTACGGCCTCATTGTTCAGCTCACCGTCGGCGACCTGTACCGAAGGGCACAGGCCAGTCATGCGCGGCGCATTGGGCGCCAGTTTTTCCAGCCACAGGGCTCCACGGCTATTGGACTGAGTCATCATTTCACCTCCCCGGCGAAAAGCTGTTTGATCTGCGCGGTATCGGCCTGCTGACGAGTGTCAAAGTTGCTCAGACGGGTCAGGAAGTCGGCATATTTGTCGCTGCGGTTTTGTGCCGGAACGCCTTTGGCGATGGCGTCGTTCATGGCGGTTTTCACCGCGTTGACGCCGTCACCGACCAGCGCATCCACCAGGCCGCTGGCATAGCGGATTTCGCCGCCGGTCATGCTCCAGATAAACGGGCGATCGCGGGAGTCGTACTCTTCGATCCCGGCTTCCTGCTCGATAACCTGCGGGCCGTTCAGGCCAAGACGCGCTTCGCGGGTGACGATCAGGTAGCTGCAAAGCGCGGCGGCAATCGACATCCCGCCGAAGCAGCCCACGGTGCCGGTCACGATGCCGACCACCGGGGTATAGCGACGCAGATCGACAATCGCCGCGTGGATATCGGCAATGGCTGCGAGGCCAAGGTTGGCTTCCTGCAGGCGCACGCCGCCGGTTTCCAGGCACAGCACCGCCTGGGTTGGGATGCCGTTGCGGTTATCTTCCGCCGCCAGCTCCAGCGCGGCGGCCATTTTGGCCCCGGAGACTTCGCCCATGCTGCCGCCCTGGAAGGTGCCTTCGATGGCAATCACCACCGCTGACTGACCGTTAATGGTGCCGCGAGCGACCACCATGCCGTCGTCGGACTGCGGTACCACGCCCTGCGGCGCGAGCCACGGCGACATAATGCCTTCGAACGGGTCGAGCAATTCGCGGTAGCTGCCTTCGTCCAGCAGCGCGTGGGCACGTTCGCGGGCCCGTAATTCGATAAAGCTGCGATCGTTACGCATGAGCCACCTCTTCAAATACCTGTTCGATACGAATGCGCGCCACGCCGGGGGTTGCGCCGAAGTCGTGAACGATCAGCTTGCCGGCCGGCAGGCCGTTGATCAGATTCAGGCGATCGAACAGCGCATTCCAGCGGCGGGTGCTGTTGTCCACGGAGGTGGTGATATCAATGCTGAGGGTTTCCCCGGCGGCTGCGGTGAACAGTACTTCCATATCACCGGAGCCTACAACGCCTGCCAGAGCTTTACCGCTGACGGTGCGGCTGGCAGGAAATGACAATGTAATGTGTTCCATAACATCCTCTTTAAATTGAGCAAGACGCGGGCTGGCTGACCCTGTCAAGAAACAGCGTGGCGGCGAGAAGATCCGCGGCACCGCCGGGCGAAGCGTTAAGGGCGAGCATCTGGGCATCAAGCACAGCGAGCGCTTCGCGACCCTGTGCCGTGGCGCAACCGCCGGCGTTCAGTACCGCGCGGGCGCCTGCCTGCATCGCTTCCAGGCCGGGCATGCCGGCTCGGGAAAGCACACAGGTATCGCTGAGCGAGGTCATGATCGCCATCAGCGCGTCAAGGCGGGCTGCGCTCTCGTTCGCCCCCATTGCACGGCTGCGTAACAGCTGCGGCAGCGCGAGCCGCATCACGTGCGGAAACGCCTGCTGCGCCTCTTCACGTGCACCCGGCACCCGGTACTGATGCGTGGCTTTCAGCCCTTTGCTGAAGGTTTTCGGCGCGGCGCCGTCCGGCAGGCGGGCGAGCAGGGCGGCGGATTGTGCAATCTGCCGTGCGCCTGCGTTACCGCCATGCATTGCCACGGCGCTGACCAGTAAACCGAGCGCCCAGATGGCGCCGCGGTGGGTGTTCACGCCGCGGGTGGCGGCCATCATCTGCCGTTCGCCTTCGCGCCCTAAGCGGCCAACGGTTTCGCGCAGGGCGATGTCGGCGGGGCGCTGCCAGCTTTGCTGGGCCAGCTGCAGAAACGTTGGGGCCAGGCTGTGCGCCGAGCGCTCCATCAGCGCCAAAGAGAGGTCGTGATGGGCGCCGTTTCCCCGGCTGTCCACCAGACCCGGCTTCGGGCTTAATCGCGCTTCGTCGATCAGACAGTCGCGGGCGATGAACGCCAGCTCTTCTGCCTGCACCTCGGCATAAGTCTGTGACAGGAGTTTCATTACCAGCTCCGGAATTTTGCCGGTGGGTTATAGAGTCCGTCGGACCACTCCACCAGATCGGCTACGCTGCCGGCGGCCAGCAGGGAGCGGGTGGCATCGCTGCGGCGAATGCCGATGTCTTCCGGATAAACCACCTTGCCGCTCTGGCGCAGCGCGGCAACGCGCTTCGCGTCGACGCCAAGGCCGATATCGGTGATCCCGGCGACCGCCGCCACCATCGCCCGGCGCTCTTCCAGGCTTTCGGCACGGTAGAGGTAGGCAATGCCTTCTTCGGTGAGCACGTGGGTGACGTCATCGCCGTAGATCATCACCGGCGCCAGCGGCATCCCGGAGGCTTTCGCCACCTCGATAGCATCGAGTTTTTCGACGAAGGTGGGCTTCACGCCGGCCTGGAAGGTTTCGACCATCTGCACCACCAGCTTTTTACCGCGCTGCATCGGGTCGGGCTCGGTGATCATATTCAGCCAGGCCGGGGTTGCGTGGCGGCGGCCGTGCGGGTCGTGGCCCATATTGGGGGCGCCGCCGAAGCCTGACAGCCGGCCGCGGGTCACCGTTGACGAGTTGGCGAGGCCGTCAACCTGCAGGGTTGAGCCGATAAACATATCGACCGCATATTGCCCCGCCAGCTGGCAGAAGGCGCGGTTGGAGCGCATGGAGCCGTCGGCGCCGGTGAAGAACACGTCCGGACGGGCGCGGATGTACTCCTCCATCCCCAGCTCGCCGCCGAAGCAGTGCACGCTTTCCACCCAGCCGCTTTCAATGGCGGGGATAAGCGTAGGGTGCGGGTTGAGCGTCCAGTGCTTACAGATTTTGCCCTTCAGGCCCAACCGTTCGCCGTAGGTCGGCAGCAGCAGCTCGATAGCGGCAGTGTTGAAGCCGATACCGTGGTTAAGAGACTGCACCTGATGCTCGGCGTAGATGCCCTTAATGGCCATCATCGCCATCAGGATATGCTCCTGCTTGATGAGGCGCGGGTCGCGGGTGAACAGCGGTTCGATAAAGAACGGCTTATCGGCGACCACCACGTAATCGATCCACGAACCCGGAATATCCACGCGTGGCAGGTCGCACTCGTCGTCGACCAGTTCGTTCACCTGGGCAATGACGATGCCGTCGTGGAAGGCCGCGGCCTCAACCAGCGCCGGGGTGTCTTCGGTGCTCGGCCCGGTATAGAGGTTGCCTTTGCGGTCCGCTTTATAGCCGGCAATCAGCGCGACGTTCGGCGAAAGATCGACGTACAGGCGGGAGTAGAGCTCGATATAGGTATGAATGGCGCCAATCTCCAGCAGACCGTCCTCCAGCAGCTGCGAGATGCGCAGGCTCTGGGTGCCGGAGAAGGAGAAGTCGAGCTTGCGGGCGATGCCCTTTTCAAAAAGGTCCAGATGCTCGCTGCGCCCGACGCTCGGCATGATCATATGCAGGTCGTGGACTTTTTGCGGGTTTACCTCCGCCAGCATGCGGGAGAGGAAGTCGGCCTGCTTCTGGTTATTGCCTTCCAGCACCACGCGATCGCCGGGGGCGAGCAGATGCTCCAGCGCGTCGACCAGCTGTTCGCTGGGGATAACCTTACCGGAGACGTTGGCGGCGGCCAGTCGCCGCTGCTTTTCCGTCCGGCGGCGGTTCCAGACCCGTCCCGTCGTTTGTTCGGCATTCATTATTAACCTCCTGATTCGACAAATCGTTTTGACTGTCATGGTGTGGAAGTTAGTGTGCGACGCGAGGCGCAGGGCATCAATTAAGCCCGCGGACAGACTGTTAGCTTAAGAGTAATGAATGACGGACGCAGGATGTGACGAGGATCAATAATGCTAAAGGAGTAGTGGTCTACGGGCCGGCTGGCCCGTAGTGGGAGTGGGAGGTTAATCCTTGCTGAGGTCGCTCAGCAGGAAGGCGATGCTCTGTCCGCTCTCGCTCTGTTCAAGGGCAATTTTAACAATGATGGTCAGCGGCACCGACAGCAGCATCCCCACCGGCCCCAGCAGCCAGCCCCAAAAAATCAGCGACAGGAATACCACCAGCGTTGAGAGCCCGAGCCCGCGCCCCATAATCCGCGGTTCGAGGATATTGCCGAACACTAGGTTGATCACCAGATAGCCCGCGAGCACGATCAGCGCGTCATACAGGCCGCCGAACACCAGCACCTGTAAAATAGGCGGAATGGCCGCCAGCACCGAGCCGATATTGGGAATATAGTTGAGCGCGAAAGCCAGCAGCCCCCACACAAAGGCAAAGCGCACCTCCAGCAGCACCAGCATGCCCCAGACGACCAGCCCGGTGACCAGGCTAATTGCGGTTTTCAGCACCAGATAGTGCGAGACGCTGTCGAGCGCGCGCTGGATTGCGCCCATGCCCTCAACCGGGCGGGTCATCAGCTGCTGCAGCTTGGCCGGCAGCTGCGGTACTTCCAGCAGCATAAACACCACCGTCAGCAGCAGCAGGAAGATCGACGACATGGCGTTAGAGAGCTGGGTGAGCAGGCCGGTGACCATCGTCATCACCGCGTTGGGGTCAATATATTTGTTCAGCTCGACGACGGAAACGGTAAAGCCGAACCGCTGCAGCCACGGGGTGATGGTCTGCACCGGTTCGGATAGCGAGGCGCGGTACTGCGGCAGGGTGCGCGCCAGCTCGTTCAGGGAGGTGCCCAGCGAGGCCAGCAGGACGATCGCCAGCATAACGATCGCGCTGATTAAGAGCGAGATCGCCAGCACCCGCGGGACACGGCAGCGTACCATCAGCTGCACCAGAGGGTTAAGGACCACCGCGAGAAACAGCGCCAGAACGAAGGGGACGATAATATCCGCGGCGAAGCGGATGCCGGTAAGGATGATGACCAGCATGCCCAGCATGATGACAATCTTTAATCCGTTAAGAGTGATGATGGGTTTGGCCATACGAATCCCTGAAAATAGAGCCTGTTTTCCTCACATTGTAGACGCAGATGCGGATAAAAAATCACGACTTTTTTGCGCGTACAGCGTGGAGTATTTGTTCGCCACGCCTCTGCCGCCGGCGATAAAATCATCAGGCGACAAAATTAAAATAACGACGCGCCATCATAATGGCGATCGGCATCAGGAAAAGCTAATCTAAATCAAATAGCCGAGGTAAAGAAATGCAAAGGCTTTGAGTATAATGTAGCATTATGCTACAAATTAGCTGTGTATAACTACCGAGGACAATTTTCATCCGCAATGACGAGAAGCAATACCGCGGATAATTGTAATTTTATGGACAATCAGTTCAGTATCTATATTTGTTATCTCCCTTCGCTTTCCCGCACAAACTCACGCTTTGCTGGCGAACAGCACTGGCGTTCAGCGCTTTAGATCCCTCTCTCTGCCTGAGCTGGCGCAGCGTTGCGCACGGCTAAATCTACGTCAGAATTTTTCGGTTTACCTTTGCTGTAGGCCGTAATGGATTATATTCTCAAGCAGGAGAAGGGATCATGTTTTATTGGATTTTATTAGCACTTGCTATCGTTGCAGAAATTACCGGGACCCTTTCGATGAAATGGGCGAGCGTCAGCGGTGACCACACCGGTTTTATTTTGATGCTGGCAATGATTGCACTTTCATATATTTTTCTGGCCTTCGCGGTTAAAAAAATTGCCCTCGGCGTGGCCTACGCGCTGTGGGAAGGTATCGGCATTTTGCTGATCACGCTGTTCAGCGTCCTGCTGTTTGACGAGACGCTCTCGGTGGTCAAAATGGCGGGTCTGGCGACGCTGGTGGTCGGGATTGTTCTCATCAAGTCCGGCACCAAAAAGGCGGTGAAGCAGCCAGAAGAGAGGACCCATGCAACAGTTTGAGTGGATCCATGCGGCCTGGCTGGCGCTGGCCATCGTGCTGGAGATTGCCGCTAACGTCTTCCTGAAGTTTTCTGACGGCTTTCGCCGCAAGATCTACGGCGCGTTGTCACTGCTCGCCGTGCTGGGCGCGTTCAGCGCGCTATCGCAGGCGGTGAAGGGGATTGAGCTGTCGGTAGCCTATGCGCTCTGGGGCGGCTTCGGTATCGCGGCGACCATCACCGCCGGCTGGGTCCTGTTCGGCCAGCGTTTGAACAGCAAAGGCTGGATCGGCGTGATGCTGTTGATTATCGGGATGGTGTTAATAAAACTGGCCTGATTGAACGCCGCCTGCCCGCGCAGGCGGCAAAATCTGTTCTCTGTATTACTCTTTAAAAAAGAGTATATTCGGTGCGTTTTTCCCCAGCCGCGATGAGGACAGATAATGGTTAACTTGCCTGGTTGGCGTCATCTTCCTTCGGCCAAAACGCTTGCGGTCATTATTCTCCTCGCCGGAATAGGCCTGATCGCTTCCGTTATTTCCCTGCTTTATCTGTCGCAGCACCTGATTGGCATCAAGGCGAACGAGATCGACCGCCACCGCTCGGTGCTTTCGGTTAACGGCGCGGTGCAGACCTCGGTGAACCGCGTTATGTCGCTGGTGCTGGATAACTCCATCTGGGACGACGCCGTTAAGCAGACCTATGCCCCAACGCTCGATACCAAATGGCTGTTTGATTCCTGGGGTTCGGGCTTCAAAATAAATAACCTCTACGACGGTACCTTTGTCCTCGATCAGCACTACCGGGTGCTGTGGGGATCGTTTCGCAGTCAGTCCTTTAATGAGACGGATATCGGCTTTTTTGGCCGCGGGCTGCAGTCGATGATCGCCGAGCACGGCGCGGCGCTGCGCAACGGAACCAGCGCCTACGCCGGGATAACCCGAACCCGGGAGGGGATTGCCTTTATCGCTATTGGCCTGATACGCCCGACCATGGGTCGCCTGCAGGTGTACGACGATACGCGGCGCTATCTGGTGATTACCCGACACATCAACCCCGATATGCTGCAAAAGCTCGGGGATACTTTTCAAATTCGTCATCTGCACACCACCGAAACCAGCGGCGACTATAGCGTGGCGCTGCGCACCAACGGCGGGGAGATTATTAGCTACCTCAGCTGGCAGCCGCGGCTGCCGGGAGCGGAGGCGGCTCAGGCGGCATCCGGCAGCATTCGCCTGATCGCGCTGGTGGCCGCCAGCCTGATCCTGCTGTTCATCCTCTTTAGCTGCCTGGGGCTGTATAAGCTGGCGCGCGGAGAAAAGCTGGCACGCACCATCGCCATGACCGACTGGCTGAGCCGGCTGCCCAACCGGCGGGCGCTGATTGAGCGCCTCAACGTAGTGTGTGAACGATCGCAGCACGAGATGCAGAGCGTGGTGTTTATCGACCTCGACGGCTTTAAAGACGTTAACGATAACTACGGGCACGACGTTGGCGATGCGCTGATTACCCACGTCGCCCGCGAGCTGCAGGAGAGGGTGCCCGCCGGGGGGATGCTGGCGCGCATGGGCGGGGACGAGTTTGCCATGACCGTCGGCGGCGAGCAGGCGATAAGCCAGGCGTCGGCGTTCGCCTGGGCGGTGCTGGAAATGCTGAAATCGCCGATTGACCTGAGCGATCGTAAAATCTATATCAGCGCCAGCCTCGGGATCGCCAGCGGAGCGCCGGCCCTGTGCTCGAGCACCGAGCTTTTCCGCCGCGCCGATATCGCCATGTATCATTCGAAGAAAACCGGAAAGGGGCGCACAACCTGGTACGACGAGGCGCTGAGCGACGCCAGGCAGTATCAGCTGAATCTGGAAAACGGCATCCGTCAGGGGCTTGAAAACGACGAGTTTGACGTCTGGTATCAGCCGATAGTCAACGCCGGAACCCTGACCATCGAAGGCGTGGAGGCGCTGATACGCTGGCCGCGGCGCCCCCAGGGCGCGCTGCCGCCGGACGTCTTTATCAGCGTCGCCGAAAGCAGCGGCCTGATTTACGCGCTCGGCCAGTTTGTGCTCCATCGCGCCTGCTGCGACCTGCAGCCGATGGGGGACCTGATGCTGTCGGTAAATATCTCGCCGGCGCAGTTTCGCGACCCGGAGTTTGAGACGCGCGTGGTGCAGGTCCTCGCCCGCTGCCATTTCCCGGCCCGTCGCCTGCAGGTTGAAGTCACCGAGAGCTACGTGATGGAGAACCCCGAACGCGCCCGCGCGGCCATTGAAAACATGAAGGCGCTGGGGGCGGCCGTTGCGTTGGACGATTTCGGCATCGGCTACTCCAGTATTGGCTATCTGCGCAGCTTCAGTTTTGACACGCTGAAGATTGATAAATCGCTGGCCGGGCTGGTCGACACCGATCCGCAGGCGGCGGAGCTGGTGCGCGGTACCGTGCGCATCGCCGGCGCGCTGGGCATGACGGTGGTGGCGGAGGGAGTGGAAAATCAGCAGCAGCTGGCGCTGCTGCGTCGTGCGGGATGCGACAAGCTGCAGGGCTACTATTTTAGCGAGCCGATGCCGATTGCCTCTTTGCTTCAGCTGCGCCAGCAGCAGGGGTAGCGGTTACTCGCCGGCCAGCGTCTCCAGCTTGTCGCGAAAACCGGTCACCGAAATGGCCCGATTGTCCGCGCGCCAGCGATCCTTCGGCCCCGGCGCCGAGCTCTGGACGGCAATCACCTGCCAGCCGGTTTCGGTTTTTAACAGCAGCGGGGAACCGCTATCGCCGGGTAGGGTATCGCACTGGTGCGACAGAACCGAGGTCTGGGCCCAGCCGGTCACGATGCAGTCCTGATGGTTGTACAGATTATCGAGGTGATCTTCCGGGTAGCCGGACTGAGTCACCTTGCGCTCGGCGACCTTTAGCGCGGCGGTCAGGTCGGCCTTACTGCCGGGAAACAGCGGGATCGGGTCGATTCCGGAAGGCGCATAGCGCAGCACGACTAAGCCAAAGTCCGAAGGCGCGGCGGCGGAGGGGACTATCCAGCCGTCGCCGTCGGCCTTCAGGCGCCTGCCTAATGACGGGTCCACGCGACCCTCGACGCCGTGGATTTCGTAAACCCAGCCGTTTTTGCGCGAGATAAAGCGCAGGGCGACGACTTTATCCGGCTTACCCTTCGGCGGCGTCAGCAGGCAGTGCCCGGCGGTCAGCGCCAGGTTGGGGGAGATCAGAGTGGCGGTGCACAGATTGCCGCTGGCTGTTTCCAGCTGGCCGATGGCGTCCCACGGGGCGTCGGCGGGGTTGCTTACCGGCTTGCGGTCATCATGACCAAAAAACAGGGTCTTGATATCTTTCGCGCTCATGCCGTCATCGTCAGCCTGTGCAAACAGAGGAAACAGGCAAAATGAACACAGTAATAACAGTACGTCTCTACGCATATCACTCTCTGAGGAGATAATTATACTCACCACCCTGCTGGCCACCCGAGTGCGCCGGGGATGATTGTGGCTATATTGAAAGTAGCAGGAGATTTAAGTTTATGAAAGTTAACAGTAATTTTAATTAAATCAGCACGCCGTCAGCCCCCGGTAAAGTTGCCGCTTTGAACGCAAAGAAGGTCGATAACTCAACCAGTTAGCGCGCATTTTTTGCTGCTGTCATTTCCGCAGAAACCGGCCCTGGAAGCAACAGATATCGGGTTACAGAAAGTACCAAAAAGAGGGCGCCATCTGCGACCGGACATGATGCGTTTTTCCGGCGTTTGTTAATAAAAATCATTAGAGTAATACTATATAAAACAGACAACTTCACAAAAAACCGTCCTTTTTTACACCATTTGTGCTTACTTGCAAAACGAAACATTTTCTCACTCAAAAGGCTGTTATTGATAGCAGCCGTTGAGCAAGCAGAGATGTTGTCCCCGCGATGATATCGGTGATTTCTGGCTCCAGTCTCGGGAGGACGTATGTCGAAAAAAGGTATTCGTGCGTTGGTTTATGTATCCGTCGTGTCCGTCTTTATCTGGGGCGCTGCGGGGTATCTGGTGGCGCAGGCGGTCAGCGTTTTGTAAGCCATCACCACATCGCTGCACGTCATCGCGGGGCCTTTCCCCGACGAAGGATCCCGTCGGGAAAAGGCCCCGGAACGTGCGCGAGCAAAAACGCCTGCAGCAGAGCAATCGGCTGCGGGCTGAGCGTATTTGCAGACCACACCAGATAGTATCCCTCACCGGTAGCGACGGCCTGCGAAAACGGCAGCGTCAGCAGTCCCGCCCGCAGCGCCTGCTGGCTAAGCAGCAGATCGCCCACCGAAACGCCGTGACCGCTCATGGCCGCCATATTGCCCTGTTCCAGGCTATCGAAAACCAGCCCCTGGGAGAGATCTACCGCCGGATGCTGCCCGCTATGCTGCAGCCAGCGCCGCCAGTCCCGGCGGTCGGTGGTCGGGTGAATCAGCGGGCAGGAGGCTAAATCTTCCCGCGCCGCCGGGGTCATTGCCGGCGCGCAGACCGGGATCAGCCACTCGGCGAACAGCAGCGTCTGGCGCTTATCCGCGCCAAAGTTTCCGTCACCGAGGAGGATCGCGCAGTCGTACGGCTCCCGCGCGAAATCAACGCTGTCCTTATCCATCCATACGCTGCTGAGCTCGATTTCAGGGCGCTGATGCTGCTGGCGAAAGCGCTGCAGTACGTCCAGCAGCCAGCGCATGGTTAGCGTCGAGGGAGCCTTCAGCCGCAGCTTTCCCGCCTGTCGGCGCAGCGAATGGCAGGCCCTGTCGATGGCCGAAAAGCTCTCCTCCAGCGCGTTTGCCAGCTGCCGCCCGGCATCGGTGATGATCACCTTTGGCCCCTGACGAATAAACAGCCGGCACTCGAACCACGCCTCCAGGGCAGCGATATGCCGGCTGACGGCGCCGGGGGTGACGTGCAGCGCGGCGGCGGCCCGGCTAAACGAGCCCAGACGCGCGGCGGTTTCAAACGCGCGCAGGGCGTAGAGGGGAGGCGTCGACATCGTCATGGATCTCTATTGTGAGTCATACTCACATTCAAACTCACCATTTCTCGTTTTTCAACCTGTTAATCAAAGAACAGAATGCAGAACTCTAAATCATTGAGTGAGTTATTATCATGAACTACATGCTGGTGGCGGGATATTGTCTGACGGTCGTGGCCCTGATTGCGACCCCGGGACCGGTGGTGCTGCTGGTGACCGGGACCGCGGCGCGGGAGGGTTATGCCCGGGCGGTACGGACGATGATCGGCGGCAATCTGGCCTCGCTGCTGCTGATTGCCGTCGCCGCGGCAACGCTGACCGGCGCGCTGCGCCTCGACCCGCAGGCGCTGACGCTGGTGGCGATCGGCGGATCGCTGTACGTTGCCTTTCTGGCGGTAGGAATGCTGCGCGAAACCTCAGCGGCTCGCCCGGCGGCCCGGCGCGGCGGGCTGACGGCGGGATTTATCACCGCCCTGGGTAATCCCAAAGATATTCTGTTTTTTGTCGCGTTTTTTCCGCAGTTTATCCATATCACCGCCGATAGCGGCACGAGCCTTGGGATCCTGACCGCGCTGTGGGTGGTTATCGACCTCAGCGTACTCTCATTTTATATTCTCGCCATTCATCGCTGGCTGACGCCGGCGCACACCCGGCTGTTAACGACGATTTCGGCCGCTTTCCTGCTGGTCCTCGCCCTCTACGGCCTTGGCTACAATCTCTGGCAATTAATTGGTAGTCGGGCCTAGGTCCGCGTAAAGAGGCTATGGTTGAAGGGGGCTACCGGTGAGGAGAGTGAACGATGATCGAGAATGACGCGCTGCGCGCGGCGGTAAACGGTGAAAGAGACGATATTGCGCCCGCGCTTTTCGCCGCCGAGCTTCTGGCTGCCCGGGAGAGAATTACGCAGCTGGAGCGGCAGCTGGCAACGCCGGTGAGGCTGCCGGTGTGCTGTGCGAGTCCGGTCTGTGAGATTGAAGCGGGCTATGCGGCAGGGGTCAGCGATTGTCGAAATGCGATACGTCAGGCGGGTTATCCGATCGAAGGGGATGATTAAGCGCTGCCGCGTTAGTAGAGAAAAAAGCGGGTCGCAACCAGCGCACAGATAATCAGCAGGATCAGAATGAGCTCGAAACGGTAGCGCCGCAGCATAGTATCCTCCAGAAAAAAACGGCGCTGAAGCAGCGCCGATTTATTACGATACCAGACTAACCGGATGAATTATGCAGCCGGCTGTGCAGCAGGTTTAGCCGCAGCGTGGTGTTTAGCTTTGTGGTGTTTTTTAGCGGCCTGAGCTTTCTGAGCTACGGCAGGTTTAGCAGCGGCTTTGTGGTGTTTTTTAGCAGCCTGAGCTTTCTGGGCTACGGCAGGTTTAGCAGCGGCTTTGTGGTGCTTTTTAGCGGCCTGGGCTTTCTGAGCGGCAGCCGGTTTAGCTTCTGCTTTTTTGTGTTTTTTCGCAGCCTGAGCTTTCTGCTCTGTGGCCGGTTTAGCGGCGGCTTTATGGTGTTTTTTGTGATGAGTGGTCTTGGCAGTGGTGCTGTGAGTTGCAGCAGCCGGAGCCTGAGTGGTGCTTACCGCATCAGCAGCGAAAGCAGCAGAAGACAGACCCATAGCAGCGGCAACGACCAGAGCTAATACTTTTTTCATTCTGATATCCTCGAAAAGGTTTTTTTCATTCAACCCCACTGCGGGGCCGGTGAAAGAACTATATGCTTCTCTTTTCGAGCTTTCCGTGAGTGTTTGGTATCGGCGTGTAACCGAATGTACGACGCGGTTCATCATGCAGAAATAATGCGCCGGGACGTTGCCCGGCGCGGAGTTTTACAGATAGCGGGAGGTCAGATGCTGGCGGAAGTAGTCGCTGTTCAAATCTTCCCCGGTGGCGTTGTGAATCAGCTGGGAAGTGGTGAAGCGGCTGCCGTGCTGCCAGATGTTCTGCTGCAGCCAGTCGAACAGGCTGGAGAAGTCGCCGCTGGCAATCTGGCTCTCGAGCTGCGGCAAGGCGCGTCTGGCGGCCGCCATCAGCTGCGCCGCGTACATCGCCCCCAGGGTATAGGAAGGGAAGTAGCCAAAGCCGCCGTCGGTCCAGTGAATATCCTGCATACAGCCGTTGCGATAGTTACCGGTGGTGGAGAGTCCCAGCCAGCTCTGCATTTTTTCATCCCACAGCGCCGGGATATCGTCAACCTCAATGTCGCCATCGATCAGCGCCCGCTCAATCTCATAGCGCAGAATAACGTGCGCCGGATAGCTGACCTCATCGGCGTCCACGCGAATAAACCCGGGCTTAACGCGCTGATTCCAGGCAACGAAGTTCTCGCTGCTGAACGCCGGCTGCTCGCCGAAGCGCTGGCGCACGGCAGGCAGCAGGCGGTTTAAAAACGCGTCGCTGCGGCCCAGCTGCATTTCGAAAAACAGGCTTTGTGATTCATGGATCGCCGTCGAGCGGGCGAGGGCGACCGGCTGATCGATCCAGGTGCGCGGCAAATTCTGCTCATAGCGGGCGTGGCCCGTTTCGTGGATAACGCCAAACAGCGCGCTCAGCAGATCGTCTTCGTTGTAGCGGGTGGTGATACGCACGTCCTGCGGCACGCCGCCGCAGAAC
The DNA here is from genome assembly GCF_004362605.1 of Klebsiella sp. BIGb0149. Taxonomy (NCBI): domain Bacteria; kingdom Pseudomonadati; phylum Pseudomonadota; class Gammaproteobacteria; order Enterobacterales; family Enterobacteriaceae; genus Klebsiella; species Klebsiella sp. BIGb0149. The sequence goes on from NZ_SNYG01000003.1 coordinate 166,416, forward strand.
GGATGGGCGCTGATGTCCAGACGCCCGGCGTTGAAGTCAAAGCCCAGCACGCGCATCGCTTCCAGCCCCAGCTCGCGCTGTTCGGCGATAGGGAACGGGCCCTGCGGCGCGATGAGCGGATGCTGGGCCTGTTTCTCAACCACGTTCGCCAGCAGCGACGGCAGCCAGGATTTGAGGTCGGCAAACAGCACGTCCAGCCGGGCGCTGGTCATATCGGGTTCAAAAATATCCAGCAGGGCATCGTACGGCGAACAGCCCTTAGCTTCGGCGCGCAGGGCCGCCTCCTGGCGGCTCAGCCTGACGACTTCGCGCAGGTTATCGGCGAAGCCTTCCCAGTCATTGGCCGGACGCTGGCTGCGCCAGGCGTGTTCGCAGCGGCTGCCGGCCAGCGATTTAGCCTCAACGAGGCTCTCCGGCAGCAGGGCCGCCTGGGCGTGCTGGCGGGTCATTTCGCGCAGGTTGGCCTGCTCAACGTCGTTAAGATCTTCCTGCAGGGCGTTCTGCAGCGCCTGAGCCACGCTCTTATCGGTCAGGATTTGGTGCTGCAGCACGCCCAGCTCCGCCAGCGCCGCGCCGCGCGCCGCGCTGCCGCCCGGCGGCATCATGGCGAACATATCCCACCCGGCGATGGCGCCCAGATGTGAAAAGCGCGACAGACGCTGAAAAGTATGGGTAAGCTGCTGATAGTTTTTGTTTTCTGCCATAGTAAATTCTGACCTGTTGCAAGTGAACGAGAGGCATAGCCTGTTGACCCCTACACTATCCTGATCCTCCGGGCGGGTCGAGCGACGCGAGTGAATTGCCTGCCGGGATTGGCGATGCGCTGAACTGCACAAATCTTCCAGACAGACGTAAAAGGATAGACAATGCTGATGGCGTGGGGGAGAGATTATGACAAACGACTGGCTTGAGCTGCGACAGCATGCAGATTCGGGAATTGAAACCATCAAGGCGCACTTCGAGGGGCATGCCTACGATCCGCACTGGCACGACAGCTATCTGGTGGGGATAACCCTGTCCGGGACCCAGCAGTTCTCCTGTCGCCGGGAACGCCATCGTAGCCATCCCGGCGACGCCTTCCTGCTTGAGCCCGGCGAGATCCACGACGGCGACGCGCCGGTGGCGGGGGGCTTCACCTATCTGACCTTCTATCTCGACGAACGCTGGCTGACGCACACCCTGCAGGGCCTCTACGAGTCGGTTCCCGACAGCTACTCGCTCCATTTTCCCCGCACCCTGACCCGCGAGCCGCGGCTGGTTCGGGCTATCGGCGAGACGTTTTCAACGCTGCACGGCAATGAGATGCGCATCGTGCAGCAGAGCCGTATGGATGACCTGCTGGCCCAGCTCACCGCGCACTGCAGCTGGCGGAAGAAGCTGCCGTCGCATATTCGGAGCGCGGCGGTGGCGCACCGGGCGAGGGATTATCTGTATGCGCATATGGGCGACAATATCGGTCTTGCCGACCTGGCGGCGGTCACCGGGACCGATCGCTTCACGCTGACGCGCTGTTTTAAGCGCGAGTTTCACCTCGCGCCGCACGCGTGGCTTATCCAGCTGCGGCTGGCGAAAGCGCGACAGCTGCTGGCCTGCGGCGAGCTGCCGGTGGACGTCGCCGCCGCGACGGGGTTTGCCGATCAAAGCCATCTTGGCCGCTGGTTCCTGCGTTCGTATCGACTCACCCCGGCCCACTACCGGCGCCTGTGCACAAACCTTCCAGACGTTTCCTGAAAATAGCCGCACAGTGGTGGCTCCTGACAACAAGGAGTCACCCGTGGATCTGCTGCCCTATCTGCTGTTTGCCTTCGTCGCCTCCATTACCCCCGGGCCGACGAATATCCTGATCCTCACCAACAGCCAGCGCTATGGCGTACGCGCGACGCTCTCTGCGGTGGTGGGAGCCTGCGTCTCGGCCAGCGTCATCGTCCTGATCTCCGGCGCCGGCGCCGGGGAGCTTTTGCATCATCATCCGCTGGTCCGCCAGCTGATGAGCTGGACCGGCGCGCTGTGGCTCAGCTGGCTTAGCTGGCAGCTGTTCAACGCTCCGGTGCCGAATTTGCAAACGTCCACGGCTGCACGCTTTACCGCTCGCGCTGCCGCGCTGCTGCAGATAGTTAATCCGAAGACGTGGATGATGGCGCTGGCGGTGGTTGGCCTGTTTGCGCCCGCCGGCGAAGGTGCGATGTGGAGCATTGCGCGGATGGCGGCGTGGTTTTTAGTGATTTCGCTGCTGTGCCTGGCAGCCTGGGCGTGGCTGGGACAGATCGTCAACCGGGTCTTTCGCACCCCCGCGGCGCTGGTTCGCTTCCAGCGCGCGATGGCGCTGCTGCTGTTGATTTCCGCGTGGGCGGGAATGCTGTAGCAATCCCGCGACGGCGGCGGTCATCATAATGTCATCATGATGTGGCCAGGATAGCAGATTCTTTCTCAGCCAGCGGCTAAACTCATAGGGAGCCAGGGCCGCTGATGCGGGGTTAATATGAATCCGTTCACCTTGCTGTTTATCGCACTCCTTTCAATCGACGCCGTCAGAGAGCTGCTGGGGGCCTCATCGATACTGGGTATGTGGTGAGCAGCGTGGCCGTGAAGGCCACGTGATTACTCGCTATTTCAGACGCCTGTGCAAACAGGCGCCGGTAACGAGTGCTGCCGTTAGCATCAGGGCAATAAAGCCGCCAACGCCATTCCAGCCGTAGTTATGCCAGAACACCCCGCCTAAGGTCCCGGCAATGCTGGAACCCAGATAATAGCTAAACAGATACAGCGACGATGCCTGGCCGCGGGCGCGGCGGGCGCGCGGGCCAATCCAGCTGCTGGCGACCGAGTGCGCGGCAAAAAAACCGGCAGAAAAGAGCAGCATGCCGCTGAATATCAGCCACAGCGAGGGGAAAAGCGTCAGCAGCAGGCCGCCAAGCATCACCGCGATAGAGACCAGCATCACCGGGCCGCGTCCGTAGCGGGCGGTCATGGCCCCGGCCTTCGGCGAGCTCCAGGTTCCGGTCAGATAGGCGACAGAGAGCAGGCCGACCACCGCCTGGTTCAGCGACCACGGCGACATCATCAGACGATAGCCGATGTAGTTAAACAGCGTCACGAAAGCCCCCATCAGCAGGAACCCTTCGAGAAAGAGCAGCGGCAGGCCGCGATCGCGCCAGTGCAGGCGGAAGTTAATCAGCAGGGATTTTGGCCGCAGCGAGGTCGGGCGGAAATGGCGCGACTCGGGCAAAATTCGCCAGAACATAATGGCCGAGGCGAGGGCAAAACAGCCGATCGCCGCCAGCGCCACGCGCCAGCCGAAGAAGTCGGTAAACACCCCGGTGAGCAGGCGTCCGCTCATGCCGCCGATCGAGTTGCCGCTGATGTACAGCCCCATCGAGAAGGCCACCACGCTGGGGTGGATCTCCTCGCTCAGGTAGGTCATGCCGACGGCGGCCACGCCGCTGAGCGACAGGCCGATCAGCGCGCGCATGATAAGGATCCCATGCCAGGTGGTCATGACCGTTGACAGCAGGGCGCAGCAGGAGGCCAGCACCAGCGCGGTGACCATCACCTTTTTACGCCCGATGGCATCCGAGATGGGACCGGTAAACAGCAGCCCGACGGCAAGCATGGCGGTGGAAATCGACAGCGAAATACTGCTGCTGGCCGGTGAGATGCCGAACTCGCTCGACAGGACCGGTAGAATCGGCTGTACGCAGTAGAGCAGGGCAAAGGTGGCGAGACCGGCAGAGAACAGCGCCAGGGTGACGCGCATAAACTGAGGGGTACCGCGTTTGATAAACTGATTTGGCTGGGATACCACATTATTGTCGATGACTTCGCTTGCCGGCGCGATGTCAACGGTAGTTGTACGACTCACGGAAAATCCTTGCTGAGAAACTCGGGGTTAGGTGACCTCACAGATCACATTTTTAGAGTATGAAAATGTAAATATTCTGTCTAATATATTAATAATCTCAAATAAGACGTTTTAAATATGAATATCGAGCTGCGCCACCTGCGCTACTTTATTGCCGTCGCCGAAGAGCTCCATTTTGGCCACGCGGCGGCGCGGCTGAATATCTCCCAGCCGCCGCTGAGCCAGCAGATTCAGATCCTCGAGCAGCAGATCGGCGCCCGGCTGTTTGCCCGCACCAACCGCAGCGTCAGCCTGACGGCGGCGGGAAAGCAGTTTCTTGCCGATAGCCGCCAAATTCTCACCCAGGTTGAGGATGCCGCCGCCCGGGCGGGGCGCCTGCACCATGGCGAAACCGGCGAACTGCATATCGGCTTTACCTCTTCGGCGCCGTTTATTAAGGCCGTCTCCGATACCCTGTCGACCTTTCGCCGCCGCTATCCGGACGTGCATATCCAGACCCGGGAAACCAATACCCGGGAACAAATTGTGCCGCTTAACGAAGGGGCGTTAGACCTCGGGCTGATGCGCAACACCCGGCTGCCGGAAACGCTGGTGTGGCAGTGCATTCTGCGCGAACCGCTGCTGGCAATGGTGCCCAGCGATCATCCCCTGGCGCGCCAGGATGCGGTCAGCCTGGCGGAGCTGGCGCGTCAGCCGTTCGTCTTTTTTGACCCGCACGTGGGTACCGGGCTGTACGACGATATTCTCGGCCTGATGCGCCGCTACGGCCTCACGCCGACGATTGCTCAGGAGGTCGGCGAGGCAATGACGATTATCGGTCTGGTGTCGTCCGGGCTTGGCGTGTCCATTCTGCCTGCCTCATTTAAGCGGGTTCAGCTCAATGAGATGCGCTGGCTGCCGATCGTCGAGCAGGACGCCGTTTCCGAAATGTGGCTGGTCTGGTCGAAGCACCGCGAGCAGGGGCAGGCGGCGCAGCGCTTCCGGGAGCAGCTTCTTCACGCCGCTTTGATGCACAATTAGGACAAAATTAGCTCAAAATTGTGCGGTAAATCACAAGGCTAAGCAAAAATTTGACGTGCACCGTCGAAGTGCTTCACCATAGCTGAAAGTTTATTTCGAAGCGCGAAAATAAAGGGAGTCAACGGTGGTAGCGGATAGTCAGCCTGGCCATATCGATCAAATAAAGCAGACCAATGCAGGAGCAGTGTATCGCCTGATCGATCAGCTTGGCCCGGTATCGCGCATCGACCTCTCCCGTTTTGCCCAGCTGGCGCCGGCCAGCATCACCAAAATTGTCCGCGAGATGCTGGAAGCGCATCTGGTGCAGGAGACTGAAATCCAGGATCCGGGCAGCCGCGGGCGTCCGGCGGTGGGCCTGATGGTGGAAACCGAGGCCTGGCACTATCTTTCCGTGCGCATCAGCCGGGGAGAGATTCACCTCGCGCTGCGCGACTTAAGCAGCAAGCTGGTGGTCGAAGAGCAGCTCGAGCTGGCGCTGCAGCATGAACAGCCTTTCCTGAGCCGGGTCGTTGAGCATATCGACCGCTTTTTTATTCGCCATCAAAAGAAGCTGGAACGCCTGACGGCAATCGCCGTGACCATGCCGGGAATTATTGATACCGAAAATGGCATCATCCATCGGATGCCGTTCTATGACGACGTGAAGGATCTGCCGCTCGGCGAAGTGCTGGCCAACCATACCGGAGTTTCGGTTTATATTCAGCACGATATCAGCGCCTGGACCATGGCGGAGTCGCTGTTTGGCGCCTCCAGGGGGGCGAGGGACGTGATTCAGGTGGTGATTGACCATAACGTCGGCGCCGGGGTGATTACCGACGGCCGCCTGCTGCACGCCGGGAGCAGCAGCCTGGTGGAGATCGGCCATACTCAGGTCGACCCTTACGGCAAGCGCTGCTACTGCGGCAACCACGGCTGTCTGGAAACCATTGCCAGCGTCGAGAGCGTGCTGGAACTCGCGCAGGTAAGGATGACCAAATCAATGAGCTCAATGCTGCACCAGCAGCCGCTGAGCGTGGAGTGGCTCTGTCAGGCGGCGCTGCAGGGTGATTTGCTGGCTCGCGATATTATCAGCGGCGTCGGCCAGCACGTTGGGCGAATTCTGGCAATCATGGTTAACCTCTTCAATCCGCAAAAAATTCTTATCGGCTCTCCGTTTAGCCTCGCGGCGGATATCCTGTTTCCGGCTATTTCTGACTGCATTCGTCAACAGTCGCTGCCGGCCTATAGCCGACACATTACCGTCGAAAGCACCCAGTTCTCCAACCGCGGAACCATGGCCGGTGCCGCGCTGGTCAAAGATGCCCTCTATAACGGATCGCTGCTGATACGACTGTTACAGGGTTAACATTTTTTCATAGTCACACTAAAAATTGCGCTATCTCAAGCTGGCATTCGCCGGCTTCGCGTAGACTTTTCCCACAGTTTTCTATCCATTTTCTGTATATATCCGCACGATTCGCGCAGCCGGAAGGCCGCTACGCAGGGAATCCCGACGCCTTACTTCGCTAAGCGTTCAGGGTGAGCGAGGAGCGCTAACCGCTATGCCGCCTGAAGCATGACGGGTATATATTTCATCAACATAACTGTGGGGTTAGTGATGTTTAAGCGTTTCTTTATAACAGGTACTGACACCGCCGTCGGGAAGACGGTGGTTTCGCGTGCGCTGCTGCAGGCACTGGCCGCTGAGGGCAAAAGCGTCGCCGGATACAAGCCTGTGGCGAAGGGCAGCAAAGAGACGCCGGACGGGTTGCGTAACAAAGACGCGCTGATTTTACAAAGCGTGTCGACGCTGGCGTTACCCTATGATGCTGTCAATCCCATAGCGTTAAGCGAAGATGAAAGCAGCGTGGCGCACAGCGGCCCCATCAACTACGGGCTGCTGACGGACGGACTGCAGCGCCTGAGCGGCCAGGTCGACCACGTGGTGGTTGAGGGAACCGGCGGCTGGCGTAGCCTGATGAACGATCTGCGTCCGCTTTCCGAATGGGTGGTGCAGGAGCAGCTGCCGGTGCTGATGGTGGTGGGCATTCAGGAGGGCTGTATCAACCACGCCCTGCTGACCGCGCAGGCCATCGCCAATGACGGCCTGCCGCTTATCGGCTGGGTCGCCAACCGCATTAACCCGGGGCTGGCGCACTACGCTGAAATCATCGACGTCCTAAGCAAAAAGCTGCCGGGTCCGCTGATCGGCGAACTGCCCTATCTGCCGCGCGCCGAACAGCGCGAGCTGAGCCAGTATATTGACCTGGCGCGGCTAGGTGAGGTGATGGCGGTAGATCGAGTCCTGGCGTAGCGTTCGGGATAGCACCGATGCCAGCACGCTGGCAATCAGTAAGCCGGGCAGTAGCGCATATTGCCCGGTCATTTCACAAATCATCAGGGTCGACATAATTGGCGCGTGCGTTGTTGCCGCCAGCAACGTCGCCATTCCGGCCAGACCCAGCATAATCGCCACCTCCGAACCGTGCAGCCACAGGCCGGTGAAGCTGGCGAACAGCATGCCCATTGCCAGCCCGACAAACAGCGTCGGCGTAAACACGCCGCCGGGCGCGCCTGAGCCGCTGCTGGCCAGTACCGCAAGCAGTTTACAGGCGAATACCACGGCGATTGCCCCCAGCAGCGGCGGCGACTGGAGATAGCTCTGCACCGTGCTGTAGCCGTTGCCCCACACCGCCGGCGTCAGCAGCGACAGCAGGCCGACGATGACGCCGCCGAGCGCCAGCTGCCAGGGCGGCGAGAGGCGCAGGCGCAGAAAGCCGCGGTGGCTCCAGCCCATCAGCCAGACGAAGAGCGGCCCGCAGAGCCCGGCCAGCAGTCCGGTCGCCAGCATCAGCCCGTAGTGAACGGCGGTGAGGGTAAGGCTGAGCGTCACCTGGTAGAGGGGCTGCTGGCTGCCGTTGAGCAGATGGCTGACCAGCAGCGCAACAACCGCTGAAATAACCACCGGGCCGAGCGAGGCCAGCATCAGCGTACCGAACAGAATCTCGGCAATGAACAGGCTTCCGGCGAGGGGAGCGTGATAGGCGCTGGCCATCCCGGCGGCGGCGCCGCAGGCAACCCATAATTTCCACTCCTCCTTTGGCGTAAAGCGCCGGGCGAACTGCGAGGCCGCCAGCGCCGCCAGCAGGATCATCGCCCCCTCGCGGCCAATGGCGCTGCCGGTGGTCACCACCAGCAGAGAGGCGCAGGATTTTATCAGGCTGGCCGGCGTATCGAAGCGGCCGTCGCCGGTTTCCAGCGCCTCCATATAATCGGTCGGCGCATGCGGACGCTGGCGAGTGCGGCGCTGCCAGAGCCAGAGCAGGGTGCCGGCGGCAAATCCGCCGGCCGCCGGCGTCAGCAGCCGTCGCCACCACGGCAGCGATTCGGCGGCGTTGACCAGGCTTCCGCTCCGATTGCTGAGGAGCAGCGCCTCCAGCAGCCCCATTGCGGCATGAAAGAGCGCTACGGCGAGCGCCGCCAGAATACCGATCAGCGTGGCGACCAGCAGGCGGCGAAACATGACCTGAATATCAGGATAAGCAGGCAAACGATGCATCGGACATTACGCGTTGCGGGAATGAGTGCCTTATTGTGCAGGGGAATAACGTTATAAGCAAAAGCGATAAGTGCCTCCTTTGCCGCCGCGCAGCGGCGCAAAAGGAGGAACGAAAGACATCTTATGTGACGTTGTCACTCATCGGCTGGCCATCCCGAGTCCCTCGATATGGCGGTGAGGCTAGCGATAGAGCGGCTTTTCGGCGACGGCAAGAGTCAGCGCGTGTTGCCACTCCGCCAGCGTGGCCTGGCTTAGCTGACCCAGGGCCTGGTAGAACGGATGCCCGGCTTCGCTAACGAAAACCGCCAGGAAGCGGCCCGACCAGGGGAGCAGATGCCGGGCCAGCAGCTGCGAAAAGGCCTCATCCTGCCCGGACTCGCATAGCCAGGCGGCCAGCAGCAGCAGGGTGCCAAAGCTATCTTCCGGCTCGTTGTTCTGCGCGGCGCGGGCGATGCCGTTCTGCCGCATCCACTCCCTGAGTTCCAGCGTCGAATCGCCGAACAGGACGTTCTCTTTATCCAGCCAGACGGAGCCCCACGGTGGCGCCGGCAGGGCCCAGGGGCCGATAAACAGGCGCTGCCACGCCTCGGCCAGCGGCTCGTCGTTGTGCTCGGCGAAGCGGGCAACCACCTCGGCGGGCACCGCAAAGGGCCACTGGGCCTGCCAGCTTCCGTCGCGAAGGGCGCTGACCAGCGGGGCGGCCTGCTCGCTTTGTGGGGCAAACGAAAATAGCGCGCCGAGGGTGCGGGCGCTCAGCGCGACGGCGTCGCGGAATGGGGGTTGCATCATGCTTATATTCCTTACTGCGGCGCGGCTGTTCGCGCGCGAAAAATTAACCGGCAACTGCCGTGCCGACGGTCATATGCAGGCCATAAAACAGGCCGCGGCCAATCAGTTCTCCGGCCAGTACCAGCAACAGCCCGAGGCATAACCCGCCGGTACGCGGGCGGATGCCGCGAATAAGCGGGCACAGCCAGCAGCCGAGACCAAGGGCCAGCAGCGCGATGCGCCAGGTTTGCCAGAACCCGTATCCCGGAACCAACGCGCCGGCGCGCTGCACCGAGCTGTGAATATCGCCGAGGCCAAAACCCTGCAGCACGACGATGGCAATGCTGGCCAGCAGCGCCAGAACGCTCAGCGAGGCGAAGACGCTGCCGTTAAACGACACGTTGGCGGCGCGCAGCAGCAGTGCGGCAAACAGCGGCCCGCTCAGCAGCATGGTCAGAAAAAAGGCGCAGGTGGTATAGCCATTATACCATGTCGGGACGGTATCAATCTGGTAAACCCGGGTCATCGCAAAGACAAAAACGCCCCCCAGCAGCATGCTCGCGGCCAGCCACGGCGCGCTCAGCGCGGCGGGCATTTTGCTGGTGACTGCCAGTAGCCACCACAGGCCGCCGACGGCAAAGAAGATGATGCCGCTGGCGATTTCGTTACTCAGCGCCGACTCGCCGAGGCGATTGAGCGAATTGAACGCCCGCAGCGGTGAACCGAGGTGCAGCGTGGAGGCGAGAAAGCCGACCCCCAGCATCAGCCAGATAGCGATCATGCTGCGCACCAGACGCTGCCGGGCCTCGGAGTTATTTTTCAGCGACAGCCAGCCCAGGCCGCTGACGACGAGCGCTCCCGCCGCGCACTGGCCCAGCACCGTAAACAGCACCAGCGGCCATTCATGCCATCCGTTTCCCATGCTCGTTCTCCTTAGGCTTTGGCAATTTCAACCAGGTTGGTGTGCTGAGGATTGCCTTTCGCCAGCGGCGACGGACGATGGGTGGTCAGCGTATTAATGCAGGCGCCGCGGTCGACACGATCCCCGTCCATATTGGCGTCATGCCACGCACCCTGGCCCATCGCCGAGACGCCGGGCATAATGCGCGGCGTCACTTTTGCCGGAATGCGCAGCTCGCCGCGCTGGTTAAAGACGCGCACCATATCGCCGTTTTTAATCCCGCGCCGCTCGGCGTCCAGCGGGTTAATCCACACCTCCTGGCGGCAGGCGGCCTGCAGAATATCGACGTTACCGTAGCTCGAGTGGGTACGCGCTTTATAGTGGAAGCCAAAAAGCTGCAGCGGAAACTGGCTGCGCAGCGGGTCGTCCCAGCCTTCGAAGGTGGAGGCGTACACCGGCAGCGGGCTGATGGTGTCATCCGGCGCCAGCTGCCAGCTGGCGGCGATATCGGCCAGCCGGCTGGAGTAGATTTCAATTTTACCGGAGGGCGTTTTGAGCGGATTGGCGAGCGGGTCGCGGCGGAAGTCGCGATAGGCGACAAAATGGCCCGCGGGATCCTTACGCTTATAGATCCCCATTGCTTTGAGTTCGTCGTAGCCGGGCAGCGCGGGGTCTTTCGCCAGCATCAGGGCGTAAAGATGCTGCAGCCACTGCTCCTGAGTGCGTCCTTCGGTAAACTTTTGCAGGACCTCATCGCCGAGGCGCTTTGCCACTTCGCTGAGGATCCAGTAGATCGGTTTGCGCTCAAACTTCGGCGAGGTGGCGGGCTGAATAAAGATCAGGTAGCCCATATTGCCGGCGTAGTCGTTGGGGATAATATCCTCCTGCTCGACGGTCATCAGGTCCGGAAGCAGGATGTCGGCATATTTAGCCGATGAGGTCATAAAGTTATCGATCACCACGATGGTTTCGCACCTGCTGTCGTCCTGCAGGATTTCGTGGGTCCGGTTGATGTCAGAATGCTGATTGATAATGGTATTCCCGGCGTAGTTCCACAGGAACTTGATCGGTACGTCCAGCTTATCCTTGCCGCGTACGCCGTCGCGCAGGGCGGTCATTTCCGGCCCGCGCGCGATGGCGTCGGTCCAGCTAAAGCAGGAGATGGCGGTTTTCACCGGGTTAGTCAGCACCGGCAGCCGCTCGATGGTGATGGTATAGGTTGATTCGCGCGCGCCGCTGTTGCCGCCGCTAATCCCGACGTTGCCGGTCAGAATCGGCAGCATGGCGATGGCCCTGGCGGCCAGCTCGCCGTTGGCCTGGCGCTGCGGCCCCCAGCCCTGACAAATACAGGCCGGCCTGGTGCTGCCGATCTCTCGCGCCAGCTTGACGATGCGGTCGACCGGAATGCCGCAAATCCGCGACGCCCACTGCGGCGTTTTAGCGGTTCCATCATCTCCTTCGCCAAGGATCCAGGCCTTATAATGGCTGTTTGCCGGCGCGCCTGCGGGCAGCGTTTTTTCGTCGTAGCCTACGCAATAGGTATCAAGGAACGACTGGTCGACAAGGTTTTCCGTTATCAGCACCCAGGCGATGCCGGCCACCAGCGCCGCGTCGGTGCCGGGGCGAATGGGGATCCACTCGTCTTCGCGGCCGGCGGCGGTGTCGGTATAGCGCGGATCGATAACGATCATTCTGGCGTTGGAGCGCTCGCGAGCCTGTTCGAGATAATAGGTTATCCCGCCGCCGCTCATGCGGGTTTCCGCCGGGTTATTGCCGAACATCACCACCAGCCTGCTGTTTTCGATGTCGGAGGTGCTGTTGCCCTCGTTGCTGCCGTAGGTGTAGGGCATGGCGCAGGCAATTTGGGCGGTGCTGTAGGTTCCGTACTGGTTTAAAGAGCCGCCGTAGCAGTTCATCAGGCGGGTTACCGGGGAAGCGGAGGGCGACGAGCGGGTCATGTTGCCGCCGACGATCCCGGAGGAGTAGTTGATGTAAACCGCTTCGTTACCGTACTCTTTAACGATCCGCTGCAGGCTGCTCGCCAGGGTGTCCAGCGCTTCGTCCCAGCTGATGCGGGCAAACTTTCCTTCGCCGCGCTTACCGACTCGTTTCATCGGATAGTTCAGGCGGTCAGGATGGTTGATCCGCCGGCGGATAGAGCGGCCGCGCAGACAGGCACGCACCTGATGATCGCCATAAATATCCTGCCCGGTGTTATCGGTCTCAACCCACACCACTTCGTCGTCGCGCACGTGCAGACGCAGGGCGCAGCGGCTGCCGCAGTTAACCGAGCAGGCTCCCCACACCACCCGTTCTTCGCCCTGGGTGGCCTGCTGAACGGCCGCCGCCGCGCCGCGCAGGCTAAACGGCAGCGACACTGCGCCGGCCGCTAACGCCAGTGAACCGATCGCTGAGGATTTAATTAGCGCGCGACGGCTGAGGCCGCCGTCATATTCCGGATAAGACATTACTCACTCCCTGATTGTTATTATGATGACATTCCGCCGGGTTCTGCATTCGAGCGGATGGGAGAGTCATAATACTTATATAGAGGTAGATGAATATTATCCCCGGTCAACCCAGGGATAATATCCTTCACTTGAAGCCGGGGCGGGGTTACTGCGCTTCGCTGTCGGTGCCGGCGCTGCGGGTATAGGTGATTTTAAAGGTGTCGTTGGCGCAGTGTCCGACAACCTGGGCGCCGGGCTGGTCAGGCTGGTCGCTGGGGACGATACTCAGGCTAAAGCCCGTCGCCGGCACGCCGTTATTGATAATTTTCTGCTGAATATCGTTTTTTACCCGTTCGCAGGAATCCGGTGCGGCAAGCGCTGATGCCGAACCTAGCAGCAGAGCCGCGCATAGCAAGGGGGATATTTTCATCATAAACTCCTTATTGACGTCATCCAGATTTAAGCATAGCAGAACTGGTGTAAACAATTGTATTTGCTAATATGATTGCATAGGTTCACAGAAGGAATCGGCCGTGAATAAACTGTTTTTACTGGTTTTAGCGACCATGGCGCTAAGCGCCTGCGATAATCAATCCACGCCGCAGGCCTTTACGCCAGAAATGGCGAGTTTCTCCAACGAGTTTGAATTTGACCCGCTGCGTGGCCCGGTGAAAGATTTCAGCCAGACGCTGCTCGATGAGCATGATGAAGTGGTGAAACAGGTCAGCGGGCGATTATCCAGCGAGGGCTGCTTCGATCTGCTGGCTTTCCAGGATCGCGAAAATAACACCGGCGCCACGCTGCTGCTCGACGCGAACTACTATCTCGATGCGCAAACGCGTGAAAAGCGCCTGCGCCTGCAGGGAAAGTGTCAGCTTGCCGAAATGCCGTCGGCGGGAGTGAGCTGGGAAACGGATGATAACGGCTTTGTGGTGACCGCCCGCGGCAAAGAGACCACGGCCAGCTACCGCTATGATGACGAAGGCTATCCGCTAGGCAAAACCACCACCGCCAAAGACGAACGCTTTACGGTGGTCTCAACGCCGGCGGCCGATCCGCGTAGAAAACTGGACTACACGGCGGTGAGCACCTTTAACGATCGCGAGCTAGGCAGCGTGCGGCAGACCTGCGACTACGACAGTCACGACAACCCGGTGAAGTGCGAGCTGCAGGTTATCGATGAAAGCGTGCAGCCGCCGTTAACCCGCCGCTACACCATCAAAAATAGCATCGAATACTACTGAGCCGTTGGCTTCAGCAGCGTCGGGCCCTGTGGGCGGTGTTCGCTAAGGTACTGATGCTGGAACAGGCACATCCGAATAGTATTGCGGTATTCGCCGTTAATGAAAAACTCGTGAATGAGCTCGCCCTCCACCATAAACCCAAGCTTGCGGTAGATGTGGATCGCTTTTTCATTTTCGCTGTCGACGATGAGGTACAGCTTATAGAGGTTGAGTACGGTGAAGCCATAGTCCATCGCCAGCTTAGCGGCGCGGGTCGCGAGACCTCGCCCCTGATAGTCCGGGGAGATAATAATCTGAAACTCGGCGCGGCGGTGGACGTGGTTAATCTCAACCAGCTCGACCAGACCGGCTTTTTCCCCGTCGCACTCAATCACAAACCGGCGCTCGCTCTGATCGTGAATATGCTTGTCATAGAGGTCCGAGAGCTCGACAAAGGCCTCATACGGCTCTTCAAACCAGTAGCGCATGACGCTGGCGTTGTTATCGAGCTGGTGAACAAAACGGAGATCTTCGCGCTCTAGCGGGCGCAGCTTGACGGTATGAGCGTCAGTCATGGGAGTTCCTGTGCAGCAATGCTGGCGATAATAATGAATTATGGCGCCCGCAGGCGCCATGCGTGACGGGTTACGGTGCTACCGCGCGGCCGGTGCGGCGATCGAGGCAGCGCAGGGTGTTCGGCTCCCAGTACGCGTTGACGTTCGCGCTTTTCTGGCAGTTATCCTGGGCATCAAAAGCGACGTCGGCCTTATCCCATTCTTTCTCGGTGCGGGTGTTGACCTTATGGCGTAAAGAGCGGGTATCGTTCCACTGCTCTTTTTCCATGGCGGCGTGCTGGCGGCTCTGCGCGCTATCGCCGGATTCAATCACCAGCGTGTCGGTTTTAGCAAAAGACGAGGCGGTGAAGGCCGCGGCGCTTAGCGCCAGCATGGCGGTCAGGCACCAGCGTTTGTTCAGTGTCATTTTCATCACGGTTTCCTTTGAGTGATAAAAAGGGATAGCCCTTAATATGAGTTTACTACATCTCTTTTCTACGGCATACCCGGCAAAAGGAAGTGGGAGCGCGGCAATTATCGCGTAGAATGCCGCCACTCTCTGCGCTATTTACGTATCTTTAATGCTCAAAACCACGCTGCTCTTTTTTGCCACCGCCCTGTGCGAAATCCTCGGCTGCTATTTACCCTGGCTCTGGCTAAAGCGGGGCGCCACGCCGCTGCTGCTGCTGCCCGCCGTACTCGCGCTGGCGATGTTCGTCTGGCTGCTGACCCTGCACCCGGCGGCGAGCGGGCGCGTTTACGCCGCCTACGGCGGAGTCTACGTCTGCACCGCGCTGCTGTGGCTGCGCTTTGTTGACGGCGTTAAGCTCAGCCACTACGACTGGGCCGGCGCGGTTATTGCGCTGTGCGGGATGCTCATTATCGTCGCCGGCTGGGGCCGCGCCTAGCTAATCTTACGGGCGCAGCGCGGGGCAGAGGATGCGTCGGCCACGCGGCATCGCGCCTGTTTTCACCTCTGTTTATCGCTTTTCTTCAGCCAGCGGCCGCGCGTCGGGCCCGGACATTAATGTGACCAATGGCATCTTTTTCGATCATTATACTTGTATGGTAGTAGGTCTGGTGATTTAATTTTATTCACTAACCGCAGAGATGTAAGGAATAGAAAAAGATGAAGATCGTTGCCGCTGAAGTTTTCGTCACCTGTCCCGGACGTAACTTTGTCACCCTAAAAATCACCACCGATGACGGCATCGTCGGGCTGGGGGATGCCACCTTAAACGGTCGCGAGCTGTCCGTCGCATCGTACCTGCAGGATCACCTCTGCCCGCAGCTTATCGGCCGCGATGCGCAGCGTATCGAAGATATCTGGCAGTTCTTCTACAAGGGAGCCTACTGGCGCCGCGGGCCGGTGACCATGTCGGCTATCTCCGCCGTCGATATGGCCCTGTGGGATATTAAAGCGAAGGCGGCGGGTATGCCGCTGTATCAGCTGCTGGGCGGAGCATCCCGTGACGGGGTGATGGTTTACTGCCACACCACGGGCCACTCCATTGACGAAGTGCTGGATGACTACGCTCGCCACAAAGAGATGGGCTTTAAGGCCATCCGCGTGCAGTGCGGCATTCCGGGGATGAAGACCACCTACGGGATGGCAAAAGGCAAAGGGCAGGCCTATGAGCCGGCGACCAAGGGCCTGTGGCCGGAAGAGCAGCTGTGGTCGACGGAGAAGTATCTTAATTTTACCCCGCAGCTGTTCGCCGCCGTGCGCGAAAGATTTGGCTTCAATGAACACCTGCTACATGACATGCACCATCGCCTGACGCCGATCGAGGCCGCGCGCTTTGGCAAGAGCATCGAGGAGTATCGTCTGTTCTGGATGGAGGACCCGACTCCGGCAGAAAATCAGGAGTGCTTCCGCCTGATCCGCCAGCACACCGTGACCCCCATTGCGGTCGGGGAAGTCTTTAACAGCATCTGGGACTGCAAGCAGCTGATAGAGGAGCAGCTGATTGACTATATCCGCACCACCGTGACCCACGCCGGCGGGATCACCGGCATGCGCCGTATCGCCGATTTTGCCTCGCTTTATCAGGTGCGCACCGGCTCGCACGGCCCGTCCGACCTGTCGCCGGTCTGCATGGCGGCGGCGCTACACTTTGATCTGTGGGTGCCGAACTTCGGTGTCCAGGAGTACATGGGCTACTCCGAGCAGATGCTCGACGTTTTCCCGCATAGCTGGACGTTCGATAACGGCTATATGCACCCTGGCGAAAAGCCGGGGCTGGGCATTGAGTTTGACGAGAAGCTGGCGGCGAAATATCCCTACGACCCGGCCTGCCTGCCGGTGGCGCGGTTAGAAGATGGCACCTTGTGGAACTGGTAAGGAGAACAAAATGAAAAGTATCGTTATCCGCCAGCCCAATGAGCTGGTGATTGAAGAGCGCGCGCTGCCGGAGCCTGCCGCGGGGGAAGTTCGGGTCAAGGTGCAGCTGGCGGGAATATGTGGTTCGGATAGCCATATCTATCGCGGACACAACCCGTTTGCAAAATACCCGCGCGTTATCGGCCATGAGTTTTTCGGCACTATCGATGCCGTTGGCGCCGATGTGACGGATAAAGCCATAGGTCAGCGGGTGTGCGTGGATCCGGTTATCAGCTGCGGACGCTGCTATCCCTGCTCGGTCGGCAAACCGAACGTCTGCACCTCGTTGGTGGTTATCGGCGTGCACCGGGACGGCGGCTTCAGCGAGTATGCGGTGGTGCCGGCGAAAAACGCCTGGCGGGTGCCGGACAGCGTTCCGGACCGGCATGCGGTGATGGTTGAACCCTTCACTATCGCCGCCAACGTGACCGGGCAGGTGACGCCGACCGAGCAGGACGTGGCGCTGGTTTACGGCGCCGGCCCGATGGGCTTAACCACCATCCAGGTTCTTAAGCAGGTGTACAAAGTCGGCCAGGTGATTGTGGTTGACCGAATCGATGAACGTCTGCAAATGGCTAAACGCAACGGTGCCGACCGCACGATCAATAACGGCGAGTACTCATTAGCCGAGGTGTTAGAGGTGAAGCCGACGCTGATTATCGACGCTGCCTGCCACCCGACAATATTACAGGAGGCGGTAACGCTGGCTTCACCGGCGGCCAGAATTGTCCTGATGGGATTCTCTACCGAGCCGTCACAGGTGGCGCAGCAGGGGATTACTGGTAAAGAGCTGTCGATATTTTCCTCGCGGCTAAACGCCAATAAATTCCCGATTGTTTTGCGCTGGCTGGAACAGGGGCTCATTAATCCGGAAATGTTAATTACCCATGCCTTTGACTATCAACAGGTCGCTGAGGCAATTGAGCTGTTTGAAAATGACCGCAAGAGTTGCTGTAAGGTTTTATTAACCTTCTGACAGCCAATACAACGCCAGACTCTATATCCTACACAATTAGAGATTATAAAGATGACGACAGTAAAGAATGAGAGAACAACCTCCGATCTCATCCGCGCGGCTGTATCCGGTTGGTTAGGTACCGCGCTGGAGTTTATGGATTTCCAGCTTTACTCTTTAGGCGCCGCGCTGGTATTCCATGAAATATTCTTCCCCGAACAGTCTGCGGCGATGGCGCTGATTTTAGCCATGGGGACCTACGGCGCCGGATATATTGCCCGCATCGTCGGGGCGTTTATTTTCGGCAGAATGGGCGATAGCATCGGCCGCAAGAAAGTTCTTTTTATTACCATCACCATGATGGGCATCTGTACGACGCTGATCGGCGTTTTGCCCACCTATGCGCAGGTGGGGATCCTTGCGCCGGTGCTGCTGGTCACCCTGCGCGTGATTCAGGGGCTGGGCGCCGGAGCGGAAATATCCGGGGCCGGCACGATGCTGGCAGAATATGCGCCGAAAGGTAAGCGCGGGATTATCTCCTCGCTGGTGGCGATGGGAACCAACTGCGGCACCCTCAGCGCTACGGCTATCTGGGCGGTGATGTTCTTCCTGCTCGACCGCGAGCAGCTGGTGGCGTGGGGCTGGCGCGTTCCGTTCCTTGCCAGCGTGGTGGTGATGATCTTCGCCATCTGGCTGCGCTTGAACCTCAAAGAAAGCCCGGTATTTGAAAAAGTCGCCGAGGGCGGCAGTCGGCAGAGCGCCGCCAGCAGCCAGGAGAATAGCTTTGGCGCGATGCTGAAGAGTAAATCATTCTGGCTGGCAACCGGCCTGCGCTTCGGCCAGGCGGGCAACTCGGGGCTGATTCAAACCTTCCTTGCGGGCTATCTGGTGCAAACCCTGCTGTTTGATAAAGCAATCCCGACAGATGCGTTAATGATTAGCTCGGCGATCGGTTTTATCACTATTCCGCTGCTGGGCTGGCTTTCAGATAAAGTAGGGCGGCGCACGCCGTATATTATCGTCAATATCTCGGCGATTATTTTAGCCTATCCGATGCTGGCGATTATCATGGATAAAAGCCACAGCGTGAGCACCATTATGGCCTCGTTGGTTGTTATTCATAACGTGGCGGTGCTGGGCCTGTTTGCGCTGGAAAATATTACGATGGCCGAGCTGTTTGGATCGCGCAATCGCTTCACCCGCATGGCTATCTCAAAAGAGATGGGGGGGCTGGTTGCCGTGGGTTTCGGCCCCGTGCTGGCGGGTATTTTCTGTAATATGACCGACTCGTGGCTGCCCATCGTGGTGATGCTGGTGAGTTATTCGGTTATCGGCCTGCTTGCCGCATCCCTGATGCCGGAAGTACGCGACCGCGATCTGAGCCTGGCTAACGATGCGGCTGATACTGCCCTGTTGCGTGAAGAACAGAAATCCGGTCAGTATATTTAAATAACAGCCTATAGTTCGGCGCTATTATTTTCTGGTTTTATATCTGAAAAGTGATTATTGATATTAACCATGGCCTCCCGGTCGCAGAACGCACTTCGCCTAAGGCTAATTTGACCTGTGGGTACTGAACTTTGGCTTCCGGGAGTACAAGCGCTATTCCGAACAGATGCTCGACGTTTTTCCCCGTAGTTAAACCTTAGATAATGGCTATACGCAGCCTGGTGACATCCGGGCTGAGTAATAAGTTTGACGAGTGCTGAGGGCAAAATACCCGTCCGATCCGGACTGTCTACCGGTTGCCCGGAGAGGAGACGGTACCCTGGGGAACGGGTAAGCATAATGTATACGCACGAAAGATGTTGATTAACTCAATACCCTATAAAAGGTAAAAAACCTATGGTTGGTTCAGTCGAAGTTAAAAGTGGTATAGGTAATAAACCTATTATTCGCCGAGTGGCCTCTGCATCTGCAATTGGGACCGCTGCAGAATATTATGACTTTTTTGCATACGGAACGGCAGCAGTACTCTTTTTTGGACATCTATTTTTCCCAAGTGACGATCCTTTAATTAGTACTCTTGCTGCTTTTGCAACATATGCAGTTGGTTTCTTAGCGCGGCCATTAGGTGGGATTGTTTTTGGTCATATCGGCGATAAGGTTGGCCGTAAAAAAGCGCTGGTGATTACTATATTAATTGTAGGGTTAGGTACGTTTTGTATTGGGCTGTTACCAACGTATGAAAAAATTGGTATTTGGGCTCCAGCATTGCTTATCTTTATTCGTGTGTTACAAGGCTTTGGTGTTGGTGGTGAGCAGGCCGGTGCGGTATTGATGACAGCTGAATATTCTGAACCAAAGCATCGTGGATTCTTCTCCAGTTGGGTTCAAATCGGTGCACCAGTTGGTTTTTTGCTTCCATTAGCTCTGTTTGCATTATTGAATGCCACGCTCTCTCCAGAGGCGATGATGGACTACGGGTGGCGTATACCGTTCCTGTTAAGTCTGCTACTGGTTATTGTAGGGTTGTTTATTCGTTTAAAAATTGATGAATCGCCAGTGTTCGCTCAAATTCGTGAGACCAAGGCTGAAGAATCTCGCCCATTGGTTGAAGTTATTCGTGATTTCCCCGGAATTGTTGTAAAGGGGGTGTGCGCAAAATTGATCGAAGCGTGTACATTCGCGATGTTTACAGTCATTGTTTTGGCCTATGGTAAGGCAAATAATCTTGATGCTAATATTTTGATGGAAGCAATGATTGTTGCTGTAATAATAGAAATTATTGCAATACCGCTGATGGGATCGCTATGTGATAAAATCGGGCGCAAACCAGTTTATATTATTGGAGCGTTGATTCAAGTTATTATGATTGTTCCATTCTTCCTTGCTATTAATCAGGATAGTTTCTGGCTTACGCAGTTAGTGATGATTTTGGTTCTGAGCGTAGGGCACAGTATGTGTTATGCCCCACAGGCATCATATTTCCCTGAACTGTTCCCGACCCATATTCGTTGTAGCGGTATTGCATTGATTTGGCAGATGGGATCTCTTATTGGTAGCGGGATCCTTGGCCTGGTGGCGGTGAAGATACTGCAAGTTACAGGTGGCCATTATTACGGACTTGCAACCTATGTCATTGTTTTGGGTGTTATCTCAATAATTGGCTTACTTATGATGCCAGAAACTGCACCACAGCGGCTCAAGCGTGAATACCAGCAGTGGCAAAAACACTAATAATCCCTGGCGGCTTCAATGCCGCCAAAACCTCCCCGCGTGGTACATAACTTCAAAATGATGTCATACCAATACTGCAAAACTTAATTCAAATCAAAACATACAACCATACAGGCGTTACTCTGAGACAGTCCTGATTTCATTTATAAGTAGGTTATATAATGCAAAACAAGCTATTGGCGGCAAAGGCTGCACTTCCTGACTACGATCGTACAAAACTGATTTCCCGTATCGTTCACCTCGGTTTTGGCGCCTTTCACCGCGCGCACCAGGCGGTCTATGCCGATATTCTGGCCGCGGAACACGGCAGCGACTGGGGATATACCGAAGTAAACCTGATTGGCGGCGAGCAGCAAATTGCCGATCTGCAGCAGCAGGACCTGCTGTATACCGTCGCTGAAATGTCGGCGGATGCCTGGACCGCGCGGGTGGTCGGCGTCGTGAAGCAGGCGATGCATGCGCAGGTTGCAGGGCTGGAAAGCGTGCTGGCAAAAATGTGTGAACCGCAGGTGGCGATTGTTTCGCTGACCATCACGGAAAAGGGCTACTGCCATTCACCGGCCACCGGTAGGCTGCAGCTGGATCATCCGCTGATTGTCGCCGATGTCCAAAACCCGCATCAGCCGAAGTCTGCGCCCGGCGTTATCGTGGAAGCGCTGGCGCGTCGTAAAGCCGCCGGTTTACCGGCATTCAGCGTGATGTCCTGCGACAATATGCCGGAAAACGGGCACGTATTGCGCAACGTGGTCTGCGCCCTGGCGCGGGCTATCGATAGCGAGCTTGCCGACTGGATCGCCGCTAACGTGACCTTCCCGTCAACGATGGTCGATCGCATCGTTCCGGCAGTGACCCCTGCGACCCTGGATAAAATCGAACAGCTGACCGGCGTGCGCGATCCGGCCGGCGTCGCCTGCGAGCCGTTCCGTCAGTGGGTCATTGAGGATAATTTTGTCGCCGGACGCCCGGAATGGGAAAAGGCGGGCGCCGAGCTGGTGGCCGACGTTGTGCCGTTTGAAGAGATGAAGCTGCGCATGCTCAACGGTAGCCACTCCTTCCTCGCTTATCTCGGCTACCTTGCCGGGTATCAGCACATTAACGACTGTATGCAGGACGAGAACTATCTTCGCGCCGCCCGCAGCCTGATGCTCAACGAACAGGCGCCGACGCTGAAAGTGCAGGGCGTTGATCTGGCTCGCTACGCCGGGCTGCTGATCGAACGCTATAGCAATCCGGCGCTTCAGCACCGGACGTGGCAGATTGCGATGGACGGCAGCCAGAAGCTGCCGCAGAGAATGCTGGATTCGGTACGCTGGCATCTGGCGCAGCGGAGCGATTTTAGCCTGCTGGCGCTGGGCGTAGCCGGCTGGATGCGCTACGTTGGCGGCGTCGACGACCGGGGCGAGGCGATTGAGATTTGCGACCCGCTGCTGCCGGTGATTCAGCAGGCCGTGCGCGCGAGCGCCGATGGCGAAGCGCGGGTGAACGCGCTGCTCGGTATCGAGGCTATCTTTGGCGCCAGCCTGGCGCAGGATCCGCGCTTTGTCGATGCGGTGACTCAGGCCTATCTCTCGCTGCAGCGCCGGGGGGCTAAGGCGACCGTTGCGGCTTGGGCGCTGGCGCAGTAATCTCGCTTCAATGCCGCCGGCTCCGGCGGCATTGACCCGGCTTTGGCGAACGGCGTTCGCCAGCGCGCCTTGCCCATACGTCATTCCGCCGATCTTCACTTTTTCCGCAATAAATATGATCCGCGCCATTGAATATACATAACTATAGCTATCCACAGATAAATAAATATATGCGGTGTTTGTTTTAATGGCTTATGTATTTATTAGACCGATTGTTTGTTCTCCATTTAGAATGTTTATGGCATAGTGAGGCTACTGAAATACACTTCCTCGGGAAAAAGGAGAGCGGGCTATGTACAAAAAAATTTTATTGCCTGTAGATGTTTTTGAAATGGATTTAAGCGATAAGGCGGTACGTCACGCTGAATTTTTAGCCTCAGCGGAAAACGGCGAAATTACGTTATTAAACGTCCTGCCAAACAGCGGTCGTTCTATTCTGCGCGGTTTTGCAGCCGATATTCATAAATTCGAAGCTTTTATGAAAGAGGAATCGGAGAAAAAAATGAAGTCCCTCTCGCGTTTGTTTTCAATTCCGCCAGAGCGTCTTCATACCCGGGTCGTGTTTGGCAACGTGCGTGATGAAATATTAGCTATCAGCAATAGCGATGAGTATGACGTGATTGTTGTCGGCTCGCGCAAACCGGGTATTTCCACCCATCTGCTGGGCTCTAACGCCGAGTCTATTTTACGCTACGCTAAAATACCGGTGCTGGTGGTTCGATAACGGCCCGGTCTGCATCTTTCGCGGCAGGAGAGTGCGCCTGCCGCTAGCGCAACTACTCCTCGCTAAACCAGTCGCGGTTTTCCTGGCGAATTAATAGTACCGACTCGCTTATTTCGTGCAGGTGCAGATGCATCGCCGCGTCTACCGCATCGGCATCGCGATTTTCCAGCGCCTTGAAAATTTGGTGATGCTGACGCAGCAGCATTTCCGGCGAGCTGATGTGATCGAGACTCATATAGCGCACCCGGTCAATCGTCGCCTTAATATTCTCCACGGTGTCCCAGGCAAGCTGGCAGTCGGCAATGAGCGACAGCTTCTGATGAAACTCATCGTCCAGCTGGAAGAAATCATTGAGCTGCTGGCGTTCAACCGCCGTGCGCTGCTGATTAAGATTTTGCTCAAGCTGATAAATTTGCTCGCTGTTGACCATTCCCGCCGCCCGACGAACCACCGCGCACTCGATGGCCTGGCGCACGAAGCAGCCGTTGCGGACCTGCGAAAGGGATATTTTATTGACGTAGCTGCCGCGCTGCGGACGGATTTGGATCAGGCCATTTTCCGCCAGCTTAATAAACGCCTCGCGCACCGGCTGACGGGAAACGTCAAAGCGCACGGAGACTTCCTTTTCAGACAGCGGCGTGCCGGGTGGGATCAGACAATGGACGATATCCCGGCGGAGGATCCGATAAATCTGCTGATTTACCGGCTGTGTTGGATTGAGCTGTGATTCTGCGGCCATTGATGGTTACTTTTTAATGGATTATGTGCGCTATTTTACGCGTTTTTTGCCTTTGCGCCCATACCCGGCCCGCAGGCCGGGCAAGGGGATTAGCCCTGGCGGTGCACGCTGAGGCCGGCGAAGCTTTGGCTAACCGGCATCATTTCCAGGGTATTAATATTGACGTGTTTCGGCAGGTTGGCGACCCACCACACGGCTTCCGTGACGTCGTCTGGCGTCAGCGCCTGGGTATTTTCGTAGGCTTTGCCGGCTTTCGCGTCGTCGCCTTTAAAGCGGACGTTGGAAAACTCGGTGCCGCCCACCAGCCCTGGCTCGATGTCGGTGACGCGAATCGCCGTGCCGTGCAGGTCGGTACGCAGGTTGAGGCTAAACTGACGCACGAAGGCTTTGGTCGCCCCGTAGACGTTACCGCCCGCATAGGGCCAGTTTCCGGCGGTTGAGCCGATATTGATAATATGGCCGCGGTTGCGCTCAACCATCCCCGGCAGCACGGCGCGGGTCATATAGACCAGCCCCTTGTTGTTGGTATCGATCATGTCTTCCCAGTCTTCAACGCTGGCCTTGTGCGCAGGCTCCAGCCCCAGCGCCAGACCGGCGTTATTGACCAGCACGTCGATGGCCTGCCATTGCGCAGGCAGGCTGGCCATCATCTCTTCGATGGCCGCGCGATTACGGACGTCGAGCTGGACCGTATAAATGCCGTCACCAAGCTCGTCTTTCAGCGTTTGCAGACGTTCTTCACGACGTCCGGTGGCGATCACTTTATGCCCATTCTCGACAAAGCGGCGGGTCATACTCTCACCAAAACCTGCAGTTGCTCCGGTAACCAGGATAATCATCTTACTGTTCCTCAACGCTTTTGTGTCGTTATACCATAGCATGCGTTAACGCGGACCGGTAACGGAAATCACTGCGCCTGGTGCGGTTACAGGCGATGAAAAATAGGGAACAGCCAGGCGACACTTCTGGAATTGATTGCGGTCAATCAACGAGTTGCCTAATCTAACCTGATGCCCGCAGCCTGGAGATAATAATGTTGGAAAATAACCCCTTTTTAAGCGTCAGCCTGCTGCCCTATCAGGCGCCGCGTTTCGATCTGATCGAGGATGAACACTACCGTCCGGCCTTCGATGAAGGCATGCGGCGCCAGCGCGAAGAGATTGCCGCGATAGTGAATAATCCGGCGCCCGCGGATTTTGCCAATACGGTGGTGGCGCTGGAGCTGAGCGGACAGCTGCTGTCACGCGTAACCCGGGTCTTTTTTGCGATGGCCGGGGCGCATACCAATCCGCTACTGCAGCAGCTTGATGAGCAGTTTTCCGCCGAGCTGGCGCAGGCGGGCAACGATATCTGGCTTAACACGGCGCTGTTTGAGCGCGTGCAGCGCGTATGGGAGGATCGTGAGCATCTGCAGATCGATGCGGAGTCCCGGCGCCTGCTTGAGGTCACCTGGCAGCGGTTTCTGCTGGCCGGCGCGCGGCTGGCCGAAGAGCAGAAATCGGTGCTGCGGGCGCTGAATACTCAGGCCGCGGCGCTGCAGAGCCAGTTCCAGCAGCGGCTGCTGAGCGCGGCAAAAGCCGGCGGCCTGGTGCTGGATTATCTGCACCAGCTGGACGGGCTGAGCGCGGAGGAGATCGCCGAGGCCGCACAGGCGGCGGCTGAAAAGGGTCTCCAGGACCGCTGGCTGCTGCCGCTGCTCAACACCACCCAGCAGCCGGCGCTGCTGTCGCTGCGCAGTCGTCAGACCCGGGAAAACCTGTTTGCCGCAGGCTGGACGCGCAATCAGAAGGGCGATGATAACGATACCCGCGAACTGCTGCTGCAGCTGGTGGCGATCCGGGCGCAGAAAGCGGAGCTGCTGGGCGCGGCTGACTACGCCAGCTGGTCAATGGCCGATCAGATGGCGGGCACGCCTGCCCAGGCCTTTGAGTTTATGCGCCGAATTGCTCCGGCCGCGCGAGCAAGGGCGGAGCAGGAGCTGGCGGATATTCAGCAGGTTATTGATGATGAAGGCGAGGATTTCACCGCCGCCGCCTGGGACTGGCCGTACTATGCGGAGCAGGTGCGGCGCGCCAGGTTCGCTATCGATGAGGCGCAGCTAAAACCCTATTTTGCGCTCGATCGCGTGCTGCTGGACGGCGTATTCTGGACCGCATCGCAGCTGTTTGGCCTGCGCTTCGTCGAACGCTTCGACATTCCTGTCTATCATCCGGACGTGCGGGTGTGGGAAATTTTCGACGCTAACGGCGCCGGAATGGCGCTATTTTACGGCGACTATTACGCGCGAGATTCAAAAAGCGGCGGCGCGTGGATGGACGTGTTCGTTGAGCAGTCCACGGAGCTGCGGCAGCTGCCGGTTATCTACAACGTCTGTAACTATCAAAAGCCCGGTTCGGGCCGCAGCGCGCTGCTGTCGTGGGATGAAACCATCACCTTATTCCACGAATTCGGCCACGCGCTGCACGGGCTGTTTGCCAGCCAGCGCTATGCCAGCCTGTCGGGAACCAATACCCCGCGCGATTTTGTCGAGTTTCCGTCGCAAATCTTTGAGCACTGGGCCAGCGAGCCGCAGGTATTTGCCCGCTACGCGCGTCATTATCAAACCGGGGAGGCGATGCCCGACGCGCTGCGCGAGAGCATGTACCGGGCAGCGAAGTTTAATAAAGGCTACGACATGAGCGAGCTGCTGGCGGCGGCGATGCTGGATATGCACTGGCATAGCCTGGCGTCGGCGAAGGTCCCGCAGGACGTGGACGCCTTTGAAGCCGCGGCCCTGCGCGCGGAGAAGTGCGATCTTGCCGCCGTACCGCCGCGCTATCGCAGCAGCTATTTTTCGCATATTTTCGGCGGCGGCTATGCCGCGGGCTATTACGCCTATCTGTGGACGCAGATGCTGGCGGACGATGGCTATCAGTGGTTTGTTGAGCAGGGCGGCCTGACCCGCGAAAACGGCCAGCGCTTCCGCGAGGCTATTCTGTCTCGCGGCAACAGCACGGATTTAGCTGAACTTTATCGCCAGTGGCGCGGGCACGATCCGCAGATTGAACCGATGCTGGAAAATCGCGGGCTGAGTGCCCAGGGCCACCGGGAATCCTTCAACCGTCCATCATTGCACTGTTAAGGTGCAATGATGCGCACCCCGACCCGTTCGCAGATCGTCAAGGGAACGCAGTAAGTCAATTCATCGCTCCAAACCCCACAGCCATTCTCTGGGGGGGATTGTCTAAATGACGTACGGAGCAATCTTATCGGCAGGGCGAAAAACAGGATTGTTCTAGCCCCATTTCTCTGTGGGCGGGGCGTTGAGTTTTTCTTTCATATATTCGTATAACTCTGCGTTTTCCGCCCAGCGGAGCAGCGTCTGCTCATCGATATCTATTCGATTCGGATGTAGTCCCACGTACCGAAAGTAGCTGCTGTTGTTTGCATATGCAGGCGGCGGGGGGCCAAGCGGGTCGCACCAACATAGTCGCCCCAGTTTCAGCAACGTCATTAGCCCTTGTTCGCTCGGGGAAATTTTCCGAAACATCATCACCTCCTGCCATTTGCATCTTAGTAAGAGGTGATTTTGCAAAATACTTGCCATATTCAGAGTGGCGCTACAGGGCGACAATGAGTTCATTTGAATACGGGAATGAGGGGGGAATGCGCGTCGGTTAGCCTAAGCCTTGCCTGTGTGAAGAATACGATGATGGGCAGAGACTTTAATTAAATCTGTTTGATTCATGAATGCCGCCTCAGCGGCATTCTTATCGTTAGTGGAAACCGAGGCGAATCAGTTCAACGGGTTCAAACTGGCCTTCACAGCCTTCCACTTCGACGGTTTTACCGCGGCGCAACTGGGCTGGAGTTAACCCATTAGAATGTATGGCAACGATCTTACCTGTTCTACGAGTCCCATTAATCATAACCCGGCTGCCATTGGTAATAGGGTTACGATTACGATCATAAGTGATCATGGTTATTTCTCCTCTTAATGTCTGGGTATAAAAAATCCGCTTAACAATCAGGTCCGTAGTTCACAAGCGGATGTAATACAAATACACCTTTGACATAATGATTTTTTGTTTTTGATCAATGTCACACTTTTTTTCTCCGTTTCCCGGCGAGTGGATTGACCTGCCGGTGACCCGTGCGCCCAGCGTATGACGGCTAAAAATCGCTATCATTTCAATCCGCTACGGCGCGTTTCTTATGCGGCAATCCCGTGAAATAGATTGACGAAATTATTATCTACTGGATAATTTTACTATGTGGTGAATCCCCCTATGCGGAGGGGCGTACTGACCAGGTAATGTCGCAGAAGGTATTGCCAGCTGATGATAACGCGGGTCATAGTCGGTCAGGCAAAGGCTCACCGGGAGGCACCCGGCACCACAGCATTTCTGTAATATTTTATCCCAATGGAAGGGTTGAAAATGATTAAGTTTAATATATCTGCACTGGCTATTTTCCTGCTATCTGGTTGTAGTTCTGATATTGCGATTGCTCCAGCGACAAAGCCTGTTTACAAGCCAATGCCTGAAATAACCCAGTCGGTGACGCCATCGCAACAGCGCGCGATTATGGCTGGTGAGCGGCCTGACTGGTCGGAAAGAACACCGATCAATACAATGAAGCGATATTAATCGACTCTTATTAGTTTAAGGCTGCCCTGCGGCAGCTTTTTTATTTGTGCCGACAGAACGATATTCATTCTGTGGTTGGAAAAAGATGTTTCTTCAGGGCTATTGTGTGGAGCGTTGACGTTGGCATCCGCTGAAGAGGACGGACATGTCGATCGCCCGAAGGGGGCCGCCGCCGGGCGTCCGGCGATATCGGTGATATGGCTGATCAGTTGAAGGGGCCGCCTCAATGAGCCGATCCTGATCCAAAATAAGGTATTGCGCTTGAGCTTTCTATTTACTGAAGCCTGAGAGCGGACTCAAACTTCAGCTGGCGGGTCATCAATCAGTTATTTGATTGGTTTACTTTCAGAAGGAAGGAAAATATTGCCGCAGTAGGGGCAGATTAATGTTATATCGTTTTTAATTCTCGACAGGCTATGCATTGACTGGCGAGAGCAGTGCGGGCAGGTACTTTTTAACGGTCGCAATGTATGTACCTTATCTTTGAGAATAGACATGATATTTGTCCTGGTGAGCGGTTACTAACCATATACCATTGGAGAGAAAATAGCTTGCTTTATAACCACCTATTTTTTGCGGTTACTGAAAACTTAAATGTGCAGTACGGCAGCGAAGAACTGACTCCCTATAGATGTAATGTAATAAAAAATAATGATTTACATAACTTTCCAGATTGGCGGACTCGGCTTAAACCTGCTGACTGTTGAGCAGACGCGTCCACGTCGTGGCGCGGGCAGCAGTCATATGCCCGTTATGCTCGCCAGGCGCGACGGGCGTCCGTTGGCCGCTGCCGCCTCGCCAGCGACAGCGCCTGCCTTACCAGTGCTTAACCAGCGTCTCGCCGATCCCGGCAATCTGCCGGTTCCGCTCTTTCATCGAGGCCTCGGTGCCGGTTAAATAAATAATAACGATGCGTGCGGGCTGCCCGTCCGGGCCGAGGGCGGCGATAATACCGCGCGACCCGCGGTTGCCCGCGCCGGTTTTGTCAGCGATAAACCAGCCGTGCGGCAGCGTCGAGCGCAGCAGCGGGCCGGCGACCTTATCGTCAACCATCCAGCTGCGCAGCTGCTGTCGCGATGCGGCGGAGAGCACGCTCCCGGTGAGCAGATTGCGCAAGGTTTTTGCCATCGCCTGCGGAGTGGTGGTATCACGCGCGTCGCCGGGCAGGGCCTCGTTAAGCTCGGTCTCCCAGCGGTCGAGGCGCGAAGTCTGGTCTCCGCTGCGGCGCAGGAAGGCGGTCAACCCCTTCGGGCCGCCGACGCTCGCCAGCAGCAGGTTAGCGGCGGTGTTATCGCTAAGAGTGATTGCCGCAGCGCATAGCCCGGCTACCGTCATGCCGTCGGCGAGATGCTTTTCGGTCACCGGGGAGTAGTCAACCAGATCCTGCTGACGGTAGCGGACGCGGCGGTCGAGCTTCTCCTCTCCGGCATCCACGCGCGCCAGTACCGCCGCACAGAGCGGCACTTTAAAGGTGCTCATCATCGGGAAACGCTCGCCGGGGCGATAGCTTGCCAGCAGCCGGCCGCTGGCTAAATCCAGCTCCGCGTAACCTACTCTGGCCTTGAGCTGGCGCTCAGCGGCTTTGACCTGGTTTACCGTCGCGTCATGAGCCCGGGCGGGCAGGGCGAATAGGGCGAGCAGGAGGAGCGGGGCAAAAAGAGAGTGGCGCATTTTGGTGACTGTTCCTTAGTTTTTATTTCTTCACGCTGCTATGGGCGCAGCCCGCACCTGAAAATAATGCGAAATAAGAGTTGTGAAGATTCACAATTTCTCTTTTTTCCTTCATCATTCGTCAGCTTTTAGTCGCAATAATCAATACTTAGCTCAGTATAAGAAAGAGTTTTTTTATTTAAGGCCGGTATGAACTATAAGAATGTACTGAAGGTAGCGTTATTGCTACCAGCGGTCGGCTATCGAACGTTAATCATTGACCCCAATCCGGGAGGAACATGGTGGACCCGCTAATTAAGGTCATGCTGGTGGGGGGCAAGGCGGATGGCCTACTGGTCAGCGTCGCCGATACCGCGACGGAACTTTCCGTCACCGCCGCGCAATATGGCGCGAAATCCGGGCAGCCGCTGAGCTATCGGATCGTGTCGCAGACTATCGATAATGAGCGTTACTTTTTTGGCGTGTTTAGCGATACTCATGACGACACGGATAAACTAACCAGAGTTGCGCTGACCCGGGGTATGAAGAAATCGCTGTGCTGAGCCTGCGCCGGACGGCCGATCGTCGTCCGCTCAGGCGGCGTTTTCCCGGCGGCAGCAAATGATTTCGCGATCTTAGGGAGCTCCATGATCCACCATCTGCGCATACAAAATTTCAGATCGGTAAGGGATATCGAACTGGATCTGGGGGCGCTGAATATCGTCTTCGGGCCGAACGGCTGCGGCAAGTCCAATATCTACAAGGCCATCCATCTGCTCACCGCCTCAGCTGACGGCAAATTTTCCAGCTATATCAGCGATGAAGGCGGCCTCGAAAACATCATGTGGTCGGGAAAGAGCGCGCCCACGGCCCGCTACCCGAAGCGGCTGCAGATCGCCTGCCTGACGGAACAGTTCGACTATGAGCTGCAGGTCGGATTTCCGGAAAAGCTGCCGTATCCCACCCAGTTCATGCTCGATCCGATTGTGAAAGAGGAGTCTATCTGGCTGGCCGGCTTCTCCCGCCGCCCCTCGGCCAGAGTGCTGCAGCGTAAAAATCAGGCGGCGTTTCTGATTGACGTAAACGGCGAGAAAAACACCTTTACCGAAGCTATCTACGAGAATGAATCGATCTTCGGCCAGCTTGGTGAACCGCACCGCTTCCCGGAAATATCCCGGGTCCGGGAGACCATGCGCCAGTGGCGCTTTTATCACGAATTCAATATTGGCCGCCACTCCGCACTGCGCCATCCGGCGGTGGGCTATCGCTCGCTGGTGCTGGATAGCGACGGGCACAACCTGGCCGCCGCGTTTCAGACCATTGTCGAAATTGGCGCCGTGGAGCTGCTGCACGAAATCCTCGAGAGCGCCTTTCCGGAGTGCCGTTTCTTCTGTGAAAATGAAAATTCGCGCTTTTCGATAAAGATGCGCCGCGACGGCATTTACCGGCCGCTGCTGGCGGCGGAAATGTCTGACGGCACCCTGCGCTTTCTGTGCCTGGCGGTGGCGCTGCTGAGCCCAAGGCCGCCGGCATTTCTGGCGATTAACGAGCCGGAAAACAGCCTGCACCGGCAGATGTTCCCGGCGCTGGCGCGGCTGATCGTTGAAGCATCGCGCTATAGCCAAATCTGGCTGACCAGCCACTCGGCGGAGCTGACCGAGCTCATCTCGTCGCTGGCGGAAAGCCAAATTTACGAACTGGAAAACAGCGGCGGCGAGACCCGGATCAGGCGCTGAAAGCCCGCCGTGCGGCGGGCGTTATGCCTCAGACGGCGTTGTTATATCCCGGGGCCGGCAGCAGGGTTTTGCTGCCTTTGAGGGTAAACAGCGAAATAAGCGTAAAGCACAGCGTAATCGATCCGAGGATCAGATAGGCCTGATGGAATCCCACCGTGTCGTACATGCGTCCCACCCACGCCGACAGCACCACGCCGGAGAGCTGTTTTGATAAGTTAAAGCCGATCAGGAACAGGGTGGCGGAGAGCTTCGGGTTAAAGGCGGAAGAGATATATTTGAAGGTGCCGACCAGCAGGAACGGAACTTCAAACATATGCAGCATTTTTAATATCACCACTTCGACCGCGCTGGTGGCGAATGAGGAACCGAGAATGCGCACCGACATAATTATCCCCGCGGTCAGCAGCGCATTTTTCGCCCCGATGCGGTTAACAATCGCCGGAGCGCAGAACATAACCAGCGCATTCAGCAGCTCGCCGCCGGTGGTGACAAAACCAAAGACTTCGGTTCCGCGCTGCGGGCTGGAGAAGAAGCCTTTAAAGAAGTTAGCAAACTGCTGATCGAAGACGTCATAAACGCTGGCAACGCCGACCACGTAGATAATAAATCCCCAGAACCGCGGCATGCGCAGCAGCTCGGCGGCAACGCGCAGCGAGAAGGCCTGGCGGTTGGCGCCCAGCGCGTCCATCACCTGGGCGCTGTTGCTGCTTTCCGGACGAGAAAACCACAGCAGCACGCCGAGTGCCAGCGCGAAGCCTGAGGCAATCCAGAAGGTAATATTCGGGTCGATGCCAAACAGGATCCCGGTAATCGACGCGCAGATAGCCCAGCCGACGCAGCCGGCTACGCGCACCTTGCCGTATTCAAACCGGTTGGCGCGGCTGACGCGTTCGATATAGGCCTCGACCGCACCGGAGCCGCTGGAAAAGACGATCCCCAGATAGACGCCGCCCACCAGCGCACCGACGAAAATATTCATCTGCAGCAGCGGCGAAAAGACGAATATAAAGAACGGGGCGAACAGAATTAATAACACCACGATTGTCCACAGCAGATGCTTGCGCAGTCCGAGCTTGTCAGAGATCAGGCCAAATATCGGTTGGCAGATAATGGCGAACAGCGAAATTGAGGAGAAGACGATCCCGGTTTCCGTTTTGGTTAAATGGTTAACGTCCGCCAGCCACACCGGGAAAAAGGGGAAATAGGCCGACATAATGAAGTAATAGAAGAAAAAGAACAGCATGAAATAGATAAAGTTATGCCGTTCTCGCGGCGCGAGTTCAGAGAATTTCATAAAGAGATTCCATTTTTATTATGCCTGTAGGGTTGGGGCGTGACGCCCCGTTTATACCGCTCATACTTCAGGTTGCATGTGCGCTGCTTTTCCTCGCTCATCCCCACCGCTGACGTCGGTAAGCCGTCGGGATCCCTGCCTGCAACTCGAATTATTCCGGGTTTATACCGTTATGAACCAGGCGGCCGGCGGGCGATTCGCTTGCTGAATCACCCGCGGCGTAGCCCGATTATTCCGGGTTTATTACTGGAAATGAATGCTTATCTGATACTGCCACTGCGTCTCCTGCAGCAGCCACTGCGGCAGAACGCTCGGGGTCCAGGAGTCATCGCCGCCGACGCCCATATGCCGGCCGTCGAGGGTGATCCAGACGCCGCTCTCCGGGCGCATCAGGTGCCAGTGGTCGGTCGCCATCAGCTGCGCGGTACCGTAGGGTTGCACCGAGAAGTGGAAGTTGCCCGCGACGTGCCAGCGTCCCCAGTCCAGCGCTTTGCTATCGCAGCGCAGGCCGTTCTCGGTGGGGAAGATGTACGGCGTGCTCATCTCCGCAAGGGGCAGCTGCCAGCGGGAGAACTCCGCGCTGCTGCGGCGATCCGGGTAGTTTTCATGCGGGCCGTAGCCGAGCCACGAGACCGGCTGCTGCTGATCGGCGACCTGGAAGTTGAGGCCGACTCGCGGCAGCGGCGGCAGGGTACCGGCGCGCTCGCCGTCCACCGCCAGGTGTAAGCGGCCTTCGCTATCAAAGGTCATACGCCAGCTGCTGACGATGACCACTTCATCGCCGCGCAGGTAGTGCCAGCGGCTGTCGATGACCACCTCATGGGCCAGACGCTGGGCTTCGCAGCGAACGCAGCGCGCTTCAAGGTCGTACAGCCCGGCGCTTTTCCAGCGCTCAACCCAGGCGTTAGGGTCAATGCGTTCGACTTCGCTGACGCCGATATCGTTATCCAGCGGGGCGCGAACAAACTGGTCGCGCAGCGGGGTCAGCAGCTGCTCCACGCCGTCGGCGCGCCACTGGCTGAGCAGCCCGCTTTGCCGATCGACGGTCCACTGCTGCGATCCCAGGCTAACGACGTAGATCGACTCATCGATCTCCAGCGTCGGCGCGCTGCCGGCAGGCGCCGGTTTGGCGAGCGCCAGCGGGGCGGCGAGGGCAAACTGCTGCCAGGCGACGCGGTGTTCGGCCGGCGACCAGGCGGTAGCCTGCGGCTGAACCACCTCCAGCAGCAGCCAGACCTCTTTTGCTCCCGCAGGCAGGGTCAGGGTATCGCACAGCGTCAGCTCCGCCTCGCCCTGCGGGATGAGATCGAGGGCGGTGCTGCCGCTGGCGACGGTTTCGCCCGCTGACTGCACCTGCCAGCGCAGTTCTTCATTATTTGTCGCGTGGAACAGGTATTCACTATTGACGCTGACCCGCAGCGGCGACTGAGCCAGCAGCGCGAACTGGAAGAACTGCTGGGCGTGTTTGGCCTCGATGAGCGACGGGTGCGGGCGGCGGTCGGGGAAAACCAGCCCGTTCATGCAGAACTGACGGTCGTTGGGTTTATCGCCAAAATCACCGCCGTAGGCCCAGCCGGTGCTGCCGTCTTCGAAGGTTTTGCTAATAGCCTGATCTGCCCAGTCCCAGATGAAACCGCCCTGCAGGCGTGGATATTCGCGGAACGCCTGCCAGTAGTCGGCGAAGTTGCCCAGGCTATTGCCCATGGCGTGCGCGTATTCACAGAGGATCAGCGGGCGCTGCTCGCCCGGCATGCTGATCCACTTTTTGATGCCCCATTTCGGCACCGCCGGAATGAGCTGATCGCGCTCAACGCGGGCGTACATCGGGCAGATAATATCGGTGGCGCTGCTATCCGCTCCGCCACCTTCATACTGCACCGGCCGCGAAGGATCGTTGCGCTTGAGCCAGTGATAGAGGGCTTGATGGTTGTCGCCGCCGCCGGATTCATTGCCCAACGACCAGATAATAATCGACGGATGGTTGCGGTTGCTTTGCACCATTCGCGTCACGCGGGCGCTAAACGCCGGCAGCCACGACGGGTCGTCGGAAAGGCGGTTCATCGGCACCATGCCGTGGGTTTCGATATTGGCCTCATCGACCACGTACAGTCCGTAGCGGTTGCAGAGTTCGTACCAGCGGGAGACGTTCGGATAGTGCGAGCAGCGCACGGCGTTAAAGTTGTTCTGCTTCATCAGCAGGATATCCTGCAGCATATCCTCTTCGGTCACCACCTGGCCGCGCTGGTGATGGTGCTCATGGCGGTTAACGCCGCGGATCAGCAGCGGTTTGCCGTTAAGCAGCAAAAGCCCGTTACTTATTTCGACCCGGCGGAAACCGATGTCCCAGGCTTCCGCTTCAATCAGCCGATCGCCTTGCCACAGCGAGACCACCGCGCGGTAGCAGTGCGGCGTTTCGGCACTCCACAGCGCCGGGCGCTCGACCGCCAGGGTCAGGCTGGCCCGTTCGGCATAGTTACCGCGCTCGTCGATGACCGGCGAGCCGGGGCGCTGGCGGATGCTGGCAACCTGTTTATCTCCTTGCCACAGGCTGACTTCGGCGATCAGCGCCTCGAGCTCCCCGGCAGGCGCGGCAATGGTCAGATCCACGGCCAGCTCGCCGTCGCGGTACAGCGCGTCCAGCCGTGGGGTCAGCTGGACGTCGCTCAGGTGCTGATGGGGCTTGTTGAGCAGCCACACCGAACGGAAAATGCCGCTCATGCGCCACATATCCTGATCTTCCAGCCAGCTTCCGGCGCTCCAGCGCATCACCATCACGCACAGGCGGTTATCGCCCGGCTGCAGGTACGGCGAGAGGTCAAATGCGGCGGGAAGGCGGCTGTCCTGAGAGTAGCCGACCCACTCGCCGTTGCACCACAGGTGGAAGGCCGAGTTCACGCCGTCGAAGATCGCCTGGGTCTGGCCCTCCGCCAGCCACTGCGGATCAACGGTAAAGGTCAGCGAGTAGCAGCCCGTCGGGTTGTCGTCCGGCACGCGCGGTGGCGTGGTGTCGATAGGATAGCGGACGTTGGTATAAATCGGCGCGTCGTAGCCTTCCATTTGCCAGTTTGAGGGAACCTGAGTGCTGCGGCTGTCCGGCAGATCGGCGTCGATCCAGCTGGCGTCAACGGCAAACGGGCTGCGGGCGTAGGAAAACTGCCACCGTCCGTCCAGCAGACGACGGCGATCGCCGGGCAGATTGTCGCGCGCGTCGGCGATATTTCGCCAGCTGGCAAAGGTCGGGTGGGCCGCCAGGCGGTTAAGGTGAGTAATGGTCTGGTTTTGCCAATCTTCACGGGCCAGCACTTCGTGGAACAGCGGAGAGCGGGCGGCGGTTGAGTCGTGTTGTTGCATACGCATACCTGACGGATAAGTGAAGGAAATGTCATTCGCTAGACAAGAATGAATGTGTTATCAGATATTTTTCCTTGTGCCGCAATATCGTTGGAAATGAAACCCATTAACGATCACGAAATGGCGGAGTTATGGCTGATTTTTGTCGTGAATTAGACATAAAATGTTAGCGCAATACATTTAATCAATACCTACTGAATTTTGGCGACCAGGAGAGGACTATGCAGAGGCGTTCGGCAACCTTAGATGATGTGGCGAAAGAGGCCGGAGTCTCTCAGCAGACGGTCTCCCGGGTGCTGAATAACCCGGACGTGGTCTCTGACCGCACCCGCGACAAGGTGATTCGCGCGATGCAGGCGCTGCACTATGTGCCTAACCGCTCCGCTCAGCTGCTGGCGGGGAAGGCGGCGCCGTCCATAGGGCTGATCACCGCCTCGTTGACGCTGCATGCGCCATCGCAAATTGCCGCGGCGGTGAAGCTGCATGCCGGAATGCACCGGCTGGAGGTGTCGATAGCCATGCCGGAACAGACCGACTATGCCTCGCTGCAGGCGCGGCTGGACGAGTTTCGCGCCCAGCATATCCGCGGGGCCATCGTCAGCCTGCCGCTGGAGAGCAGCACCGCCGAGCGTCTGGCCGCCGAGAACCCCGATATCTCCTGCCTGTTTCTCGACGTCGCTCCCGAAACCGAGGTTTCCTGCGTGCGCTTCGATCACCGTGACGGCTGCGGCGCCTGCGTGCGTCATCTGTGGGAATCCGGGCACCGGGAGTTTGGCCTGCTGGCGGGGCCGGAGAGCTCTATTTCTGCGCGAATGCGCCTCGGCAGCTGGCGCGAGGCGCTGCATCGTCTGGGCATCAGCAGGGAGGTGACGGTCTTCGGCGACTGGAGCGCGGCCAGCGGCTGGCAAAAGACCTTTGAACTGCTGCACCTTCAGCCGCGGATCAGCGCTATCGTGGTGGCCAACGATCAGATGGCGCTGGGGGTGCTCAGCGCGCTGGCGCAGCTTAACCGCACCGGCAGCAGCGCCATCTCGGTAACCGGCTACGACGATACCGCCGATAGCCTCTACTTCCAGCCGCCGCTGACCACCGTCGCGCAGAATTTCGATCTGCTGGGGAAAAGGGCCGTGGAGCTGCTGGCTCAGCAGATGGCGACGCCGCAGATGCGGATTCGCGAACTTCTGCCCACCACGCTGATTGTGCGCCAGTCTACCTGGGCTTACGGCGCCGAGCCGGCCCGCGATCCGCTGATCGCTCAGCTCAAAACGCTGGTGGAAAAGCTTTAAGCCGGTTGGTTTAAGCTTCATTGAAGTAGAGGGTGCTAAGGTGCGCGACAGGCGTAAAGAAAGATGGACTCTTTTTTTGCGTACAATGCAAAACACAATCTATCCATGCAAGCATTTATTTACCGCCATTTCACTGGCGGTTTTTTTTCGCCCGCACTTTGCCCACGCGGTGTCCACGCCGCCCGGGCGTATTTTATTTAACTCTACCATTTGCTTGCTTATTAGCCGATTACCGGAATAAACGCTTTGTTTTTGCAGCAGGCGGTGCGCCGGCCTTCCCGGGCGAGAGTTTTCAACCCAGCATAAAATGCTGTGAGGCCACGTGCGGCCGGAAGCCTGGCGCGCTTCCCTCTGCGGCTATCCTCGCGGATGCTGCCGGCGGGCGACAATATAGCCGGGGCTGAGTTGTCGAATCTTATATTCTGCCCTCCTCGCAGGGCTAAGAGCCTATCCCATTAGGGATATTTTACTTGCCATTTTGAACCCAAACTGGCTTCGCCAATTACGCCTGGTGGAACAGGCTCTAAATACCGCTTCGGCGATAATTGCATAATATCTGCACCCGTAACGGGCGCAATAAGAGAACGGCGCCGTCAGGCCTCAGGCGCGCGGTTGCGGAACTCATAATTACCATCAATAGATGTAGTGCAATCAATATAATCAAATAATTAATTGTCCAGATTTAAATTTAACCCTTTGTTACAGATGGAGTTTGTTATTCCGATGATAATTCAGATTCTTTTACAACATTAAGGATAATCTTTCGTGAATAAATTTGTGCGTACTACCCTGATTGCCGTTGCCATTACCACCGGTTTCTCCGCCGCCGCTCAGGCTGCCAGCGCGAGCGAGGTTCCGCCGGTATCACAGGACCCGGTGGTTCAGCATCTTAAATTAAGCAATGAGCAGGTGACTAAAATAAAGGCGCTGCATCAGGAATTTGAAACCAACGTGAATAATATCAAAATTGACGGTTTCAAAGAGGGCGCGCTGGTGGAGACCATTCAGTCCGGGAAATGGGACGATGCAAAAGTGAAGCAGCAGCTGGCGGCCTTTAGTCAGCTCGATCGGCAGGTTCGCTACTACCGCGTAAAATACTATTTTGGCGTCAATCAGGTTCTGACGGCGGACCAGCGCGCCCAGGTTAAAAAAGATCTCAGCGAAGCGCTTAATTAATCTGCTGCCGCCGGCAGCAAAACGGTGGTGGAGTATGGCGTTGTGCAGCAGAGCCAGATTATCAGCAGCCAAACGCGCTCCCACCCTCTGCGTACCGTCGCTGCCGGGGCGCCAGGGGGCGTAGTGGGCCATCAGTTTGGTAACGGTAAAGGACAAACCGCCATGACCGCCGCGGGCGCGGTGGCCGGAGCCGGGGTTTCTCGTCATCGGCAAAGCCAGCAGCAGGCCGTTCAGCAGGTTGACGGCAGCCTGACCTTTAGTCAGGGCGATAAGGTTCGCGTTTTGACGTCCGGGAGCAACATCCGAGTCGATAAATCCGTGTAGTTAACGGTCCGGGCCGTCGCCCGTGCGAAAAAACGTCCTCTGGTACCGGCAGCAGAGGGCGGCTTCAGGCCGTCGCTCGTCGGGCCGTTAGCGACGGGCTAAAATTCACCGAACCCACGCTCTTCGTTGTTAACCCTATCTGTTTACTCTATTAACCAGGGGATTGATGCGCCCGACCGCGCCATGCTGTTTGCTCAGGCAGGTCAGCATCACGCTATCGGACCACTGGCATTTACTGCGCCCGCGATGGGTTGACGATGAGTTAAATAAAGCGCTGATAAGAAGCCCGACAAAAAGGGTGAGCAGCGGGAATGCGAGCGAGGTTTTCACTTTATAACTGTCCTGGCGGTCAATGCGATATTCAGTACCCTACACTAAAAATGTGACAGTTATCCCATTTATGTTTTATATGACCGACCCGGCAGCCCGCTGCGCAGGTGCCGGATCGTCTTTCGCCAGCTGTGAATGCGGTTTGCTGCTGAAAAATATGCTACTGGTGGCGGGGGGAGCCATATGGCATTGCGCTGGGGCATTGGGTTGATACGCCATCCAACCCCTCGGCATCTTGCCGGAAGGAGTAAAAATGTTTCTGAGCGTCTATTCTCTGCTCCTGAATACATTTAAAGGTTTAGCGCAAGGGGAAAAGTGGTCAGGCAATGGCTATTTTTTCTTTATAAAAGCGTGGGCGAACTTGTTGAATTCTTGCTTGTTGCTAATTCTAAATTTTATCATAATATTTTGTTTGTGCGAGAAAACCGTCTTATAGTTCATTTCCAATGCCTTTGCGATGTCAAGATTGTCAAGTCCGGCATTGGTGGCGTGTATGATTTTTAATTGGACAGGAGTAATTGATTTACACTGGCAGTTAATGCAGCGCCTGAGCTTGTTCAATAAAAACTCATCGTTACCAGTGGTTAATGGGATTCGTCTCAGGTGTTGAAATATCTTTTTCGTAATCCGAGGGATAATGTCTTTCGAATAAAG
This sequence comes from Klebsiella sp. BIGb0149, assembly GCF_004362605.1. Lineage (NCBI taxonomy): Bacteria > Pseudomonadati > Pseudomonadota > Gammaproteobacteria > Enterobacterales > Enterobacteriaceae > Klebsiella > Klebsiella sp. BIGb0149. Next base: position 206,764 of record NZ_SNYG01000003.1, read on the forward strand.
GAAGACTGCACTGTTAATGCAGTTAGGTAATATTCCGGCAGGGATTTCTTTTTTCTGTGGGTGAAATATAAAGGTTGTTGCCTGATTGCTTTGATTGTTCAGAATGTCATGGCATAAAAAATATTCACCCACAACCATTTCAGTAAAAATAAAATCTGCGCTGGCTGCAGTCTGTGGGCTGTACTGTTCATGGAAGCATAGATAGTTCCCCTCCATGTTAGCAAAAATATCTTTGATCAGGTGTCTGAGGCCGATTTTTAAATAGGAGTTGTGAGTGTGAATTAAAATGTTGATCATTAGGGGTTCGCAATAAATAATAAGCAAGTTTCAGTCTTGGTCAGGTTTGAAAATTAAAATAAAATCGCTCGTTATAGTTAAATGATATTTGATTGATTTCTGCTTAAACCGAGTTGTTAAGATATTTCACATTCTGGTGATTTGCAATAGTCGCTCTAAAAATGAGAATGACTCATCATTTTGTGAGAAAAATCCTATTTAACAGCGGATTAAAAAGCATGGTTTTATTTTTTCGTTTTTTTTTAAACAAAATCCCATCATCTCATTCATCAATGAAATTTTAGTGTTAGCGCCTGGCTATCTGCTGACAGTGTCAGAATGATGAGTGTGCAGGTGAATCCTGGGTGAGCGTCGATTAAAAAAGGATGGAGATGAACGATCTTCCGACCGTTTTATCATGGCTGTGTGTAAAATATTGAAATATATCGCTTTTAATGCTATTCGATGGCCGGCGATCCGCCGCATCCGTGGCAAACAGTTTGAGCATGAGGGCCTAAGCACGTGACTTCAGCTGCCAGAAAGCATACGATACGTATATGTTTTATTACGGTGTATATATATGGGAATCGTAAAAATTTCAGATCTGCTGCATGACGATATCCGCGATGCCAGCCGGGCCATGTCGCGGTCGGTGAACGCTCAGGCCGAATACTGGATCCGCGTGGGGATGATGAGCGAGCTCTATCCCGAGCTTAACCATCAGCAGATTAAGCTGCTGATGCTCAAATCAGGGTCCGACCGCCTGCTGGAGGTGATTAATGCCATCCATTCCCATTAAGACCGTCGAAGAGCTGGCTCTACAGCGCCATGCCGGGGAACTGTTAGCCGCCGTTTTTGACATGCTGGACGCGTTTATTCAGCCGGGCGTCACCACGATGGAGATTAACAATCGCGCCGAGGATTTCATCGTCAACCAGCTGCACTCCCGGCCCGCCAGCAAGGGGCAGTATGATTACCCCTACGTGCTGAACACCTCCATCAACGAGGTCGTGTGCCACGGGATGCCGAAGGAGACGGAGCGCCTGAAATCAGGGTCGATTGTTAACGTCGATATTACGCTTGAGAAGAACGGGCTGATTGCGGACTCCAGCAAAATGTACCTGATCGGCGACGTTTCTCCGCTCGCTCGCCGGCTGGTGAAAACGACCTATGAAGCGATGTGGAAGGGGATCAGGGTCGTGAAACCCGGCGCCACGCTGGGTGATATTGGCCATGCGATTCAATCCCATGTTGAGAAGAATGGCTACAGCGTCGTCAGGGAGTACTGCGGCCACGGCGTGGGCAAAGAGATGCATGAAGACCCGCAGGTGCTGCACTATGGTAAACCCGGCGAAGGGGTCGTTTTGCAGCAGGGAATGGTCTTTACCATCGAGCCGATGGTCAACCAGGGCGACAGCAAAACGAAGCTTAAGAAAGATGGCTGGACGGTGGTGACCCGCGATAAGAAGCTCTCGGCGCAATGGGAGCACACCATCGCGGTGACCGACACCGGCTTTGAGGTCCTGACCCTGCGCCAGGGGGAAGAGCGGCAGCTTTGACAGGCCCGCTCCGCCGACCGCCTCATCGATAAGAGACGGTCGGCGAGGAACTGGGTCTCGTCAGCAGTTCGTCGGATCCTGCTTTTGCTTCAGCCACAGCCCCAGCTCCTTAACGACCTCGACCACTTTTACCAGCCTGAGACCGTCGGCCGTCAGGTTGTAAACAACCTTAACCGGCACTTCAGGATAAACGGTACGCTGCACGACGCCGGCCTCTTCTAACGCCCTGAGATCCATGGTGAGCATCCGCTGAGATATGGCGGGGATATCGCGACGGAGGTCGCTAAACCTTTTCGGCTTTTCCAGCAGGTACGACACAATAAGTAAACGCCAGCGGCCGCCTATGAGATTCATCGCAACTTCGACGGAACAGCCGGAGATAACGTCTTTCATATTAATACTCAGTATAATTTATGTACCTACACTACAATAATGTGCCTTCTTTAAAGTATCAACTAACTTTGTTAACCTCGCGCTATACTTAAACGGTGAGGGTGTTATTGCATGAAACTTTATTATTCTCCGGGCAGCTGCTCGCTTTCTCCCCATATTGCTTTACGTGAAGCGGGTCTTGATTTTGAGCTTATTCGCGTTGATACCAAAACCCATACCTGGGGCGCCGGGAATAACTATTATGATATTAATCCGCTGGGCTATGTCCCGGCATTAGAGACCGCCGACGGGGATATATTCAGAGAGGGCGTCACGCTTATTCAATATATTGCTGATTTAGCGCCCGACGCCGGACTGGCTCCTGCCAGCGGCACCCTCGCGCGCTATCGCCTCGAAGAGTGGCTGGTTTTTTTAAATAGTGAAATTCATAAAGCCTTTATTCCCCTCTTTTATAGCGAGCACGGTGGGGCCTATATCAATATTGCGCGCGAGAAGCTGCTTTCGCGTTTTGCGTGGCTCGACCAGCAGCTGGCGGATAAAGCATTTATCACCGGAGCGCAGTTCTCGATTGCCGACGGCTATCTGTTCGCGCTGGTTGGCTGGGCGCAGGCGGAGTGGCTGATATCGGTTTATAACCTGGATATTGACCTGACGGATTATAAAAACATTGCCGCATGGTACCAGCGGGTGCTGGCGAGACCGGCGGTCCGCCAGGCGTTAAAGGAGGAGGGAATCGACTTCCTGCCCCTCATATAATACCGCCCGCTTCCTGTGCTATTATGGCGCTCCACCAACGCTTATAGGGATAAAAGGATGTTAGAACAATATTTTGGTAATGCTGCCACGGCAGAAGAGAAGAAACGACTCCTTGCCGTCCAGGCCGCCTTAGAAATCTCGAAAGCCGCCGTCTCTTCATCAACCGCGAATTCAGGGATCCGCAGCCAGATGGATCTGCGCAACGTGGCGCAGGAAGTGGCTTCATTAGCTGACGCTATTCAGGATGCGCTCGAAGAGAGCGAGTAAACCCGGAGTGGGTTAAGCAGCCCTCAAGGCATAAGCCCCCTGGCGTATCGGCAGCAGGGGGCCTTCACAAAACAGTCTTCCTGCCCGTGGGGAAGCGACCTTAGCCAGCATCGCCTGGTTGAAATCAAAATTATTACGCAATAGAGATAACGCTGCCGCCAGGCTATTAATTCTTGTTATTCGCATGCTGACAAATCTCGCCGAGCTTTATTACCGCCGCTATCAGCTGCGGCGTGGGTTCGCAGGCGCAGTTAAGCCGGAGATAATGGTTCATATCCTGGCGCGGGGAAAAAAGCTGTCCCGGACTTACGCCAATTCCGGCTTCGAGCGCGGCGCGGTGCACGTCAAGCGCGTTAATGGCTTTGGGCAGCTCCACCCACATCAGAAATCCGGCCTGCGGAATGACCACCCGGGTCTGCTCGGGAAATTGAGCCGCTACCGTGCGGGATATGATGTCGACGCTTTTCTGGATCCTGCTCTTGAGGCGTAAAAGGTGACGATCGTAGTCCCCGCGGGACATAAAATCGCTTACCGCCGCCTCCGTCAGCGGCGAGCCGGCCCAGTCGCTGGCCAGCCGAATTTTCATCACCTCTTCATAGTAGCGGCCCGGCGCGATCCAACCCGTGCGCCAGCCTGGCGTCAGCGCTTTCGACACCGAGGAGCAATACAGCACGGAGCCGCTGCGGTCAAATGCCTTACACGCCGGCGGACGGGCGGCATCCCCGGCCAGGTCGCCGTAGACGTCATCTTCTATCAGCGGAACGCCGTGTCTCTCCAGCATCGAAACCAGCTCCCTTTTGGCGGCTACCGGCATCACGGCGCCCGTTGGGTTCTGCGCGCTGGGGGAGACCAGCACCGCGGCAGGGCGATAGCTGACGATGGCCTCATTCAGCGCCGTAAGGGAGATGCCTTCCTGCGGATCGGTAGCGATTTCAAGCGCCTTGAGGCCCATTGACTCCAGAAGCAGCAATGCGCCAAACCAGGCGGGACGTTCGATCGCCACAACATCGCCGGCAACGCAGACGGCCTGTAGCGCCAGGCGTACGGCCTGGGTGGCCCCGCCCGTGACGATCAGTTCGTCGGGGCCGAAGGTCGCGCCCCACTGGACGGCTCTGCGGGCTATTTGATAACGCAGATCGGCTCTTCCCGGCGGCATGCTGTAGGTCTGTCCGCAGGCCTCCAGACGGCGGCTCGCGGACTGCAGAACCCGCTGCAGCCGGGCCGCCGGCAGCCAGGCGGGATCGGGCTGCGCGGCGCCAGGCGGAACCAGGCGACTCTCCTGACCGCTAAACAGCGTTCTGGCGAGGGTCGACATATCCACGGAGACCGGAGCGGCGTTGGGAACCGCGCCAGATGCGGCTGCGGGGGTGACGAGGCTGACGTAATACCCGGAGCGCGGGCGGGCGACGATCAGCCCTTCCGCTTCCAGAAAACGCAATGCTTCCTGGGCCGTCGGGATGCTGACCTGCTCCCGTTCAGCCAGCTTGCGGACTGAAAGCAGGCGGTCGCCGGGATGAAGCGCGCCGGCAGTGATGGCCTGTCGAAGCGAAAGGGCAATGCGCTGATAGCGGGGAAGCATGGGATCTGTACAGGCTGGTTTTCAATAAATCTGAATATATCCGCTTAGCGCCCGTAACGCTATTCTCGGCTGCAGATGACGAAGACACGGAGATTGCCATGAAAGCTACAAATTTTGACCTCGCCGCCTATTTTCAGCGCATTGATTATCACGGTTCGGCGGGAGCGGATGCCGCCACGCTGTATGAAATAATGCAGAAACAGCTGTTTTCAATCCCGTTTGAGAATATCGACGTGCGGGACGGGAAAGGCGTCTCGCTGGTCCCGGAAGATATTGTCGAAAAACTGATTGGACGGCTGCGGGGCGGATATTGCTACGAAGTGAACGCGCTGTTTGCCATGGCGCTTGAAGCGCTGGGTATCCCTTACCAGTTTGCCGCCGCGCGCCCGATGTTCTATCCGGCCCGCCGTCCGCGAACGCATATGGTGGTGATTGCTTTTGTTGAAGGCAGGCGCTGGCTGTGCGATCTCGGTTTTGGTCATTATGGAATACGGGCGCCCGTTGACCTCGCAATTCTTGATACTGAACAGCCGCAGAATCCGGATACCTTCCGTCTCAGCCTCGATGCGACCGGCGTGTATACGCTGCAGGCGCGGGTTGATAGCGGCTGGCACAACCAATACAGTTTCGATCTCTCGCGCCACGAGCTGATTGATTTTGAGCCCGCCAACTATCTGAATTCCACCCACCCGGACACCGTGTTTGTCAGGCAATTAGTGGTCGTGTTACACCACCCTGACGGCAGAGATATTCTCTCCGGCCAGACGCTTAAGACGATCCGCGGTCAGGAGACGCGCCAGCGGCTGCTCTCCGATGACGAGCTCCCGCAGGTACTGCGCGAGACGTTCAGGGTGACAATGCCCGGGCCCGCTTCAGCGCCGGCGGATAAACCGCTCTTCAGCTGATTTTTTGGTCATTAGCGGCGGAGATTATCCGGCCTCCGCCGCTGGGCTCGTGCGCCCTGATGGCGGCGTGAAGGGGATATTCACCGCCGGTTATGGCGCCAGTGCGGCCGCTGGCAGCCCTTTGCCGGGGACCCTGACCGGCCAGCGGACTTCTCCGACGCCGTTCAGCTGGGGTCGGGAGAATAAAAAGCCCTGGAAAAGACGAATTCCGATGGCGTGAAGCCAGCACCACTCTGCAATGGTCTCCACGCCCTCGGCGACGACGGTGATCCCGAGGTCTTCGCAGCATCTGACCACGGACACCACAATCGCCTGCTTGGCTCCGCTCATATGAATATTGCGCACCAGCTCGGCGTCGATCTTAATCTTATTCGGCTGGAAGCGGGTCAGCAGCGAAAGTCCAGAATAGCCGGCGCCAAAATCATCGATGGCCAGGCTCATGCCGGCCACGCGGATATCCTTCAGCACCTGCTGAAACTCTGTGAAACCGGAGATAACCTCGGTTTCGGTGACTTCTATTATAATTTGCTCCGGCTTTAGCCCGGCGTCGCGGATTTTATCCAGTAAAAACGCCACCGAGCCGGAGCGGTTATACAGCGAGCCCGGCAGCAGGTTAACCGCCAGCCGCTGTTCGCCGAGGTTAATGCTGCCGGCAAGCGAAAAGGCGTAGGCTTTGGTTTCCAGATCGAAATCATAGCGCTTCTTTTCCGGCACCGAGGAGAACATCTCCGCCGGTGAGCCGCCAGATGGGCTGCGGATCAGCGCCTCAAACGATGAGATATGGCCGCTTTCCGGCTCGACAATCGGCTGAAGCGCAAACTGGCAGGGCTGCCCGGGAGACAATCCCGACAGCGGGCAGAGCGAAGGGGTGCCACGGCTCTCCATAGTCCACAGCGCGGGATTGAGCCCTTCCGGCAGAATATAGCGCCCGCCGTGCGCGATAAAGGCCTTGATAAACTTGAACATCCGGTCATCCGCAGAGAGTGCGTTTCTGAACTCACCTAAATGGAGGATTTGTTCCGTCAACGCCCCCGGCTTGTTTAGCTGCAAATCAAACAGATGCATACCGATATCGCGAAACCGCCGGTAGGCAGAGTAATCGCGCATTAGCTCCACCACGTCGGTGTGGCGCGGGTCGTTGCGGATCTGGCTGAATAGCGCATCGACCACCTGCTCATCGCCCTCCAGGACCTGAAAAAACTGGGACCCACTAAAAATCAGGATACCCGTGACGTGGAGGTTTGTGTTTTTCTGTCGTGCCCGGCTGACGAGAGTGCCCAGGCCGGTCGTCTGCCAGGCGGGAGCTAACTGACTCCGGTAGATCAGTGTGGTCAGCATATATTTCCTTGTTGGATCGGACTAATGGGTGCCAGTCTGCGCGAGGGAATAAGTCCTGGCCCGAGGTCCTCTGACCTATGCGGGTACGGTGTTCATGCCTTTGCCAATTATCAGGGCGTGACGCCGGTCTTTTCGAATGTCGCTATCACGCTGAGAGTCGCTTACTTTACCCTGAACGGCGCGCTATTCCATGTTTATCTTAGTTCTGACGGGCGTTTGAGGAAAACGTTCTCGGCCTGCTCGTCCGCTAGTGCATAAAGCGTGCCTGCGCGCGCGTAGTAAGGTTAGCATCCACAAATTAACGAGGAGTGGTAATGAAACTGATTGGCATGCTGGATTCACCCTATGTGCGGCGCGTAGCAATATCGCTGGCGGCTTACGGCGTGGCTTTTGACCACCGGCCGCTGTCTGTGTTTAGCGACTATGCGGCCTTTGCCGAGCTGAATCCGGCGGTGAAAGCCCCAACCCTGCTGCTGGATGACGGCACGGTATTAATGGATTCCACTCTGATATTGCACTATCTGGAAGCGCAGGCGGATGCCGCCGCTAAGCTTTTGCCCGCGGATATTGCGGCGCTGGCGGAGGATAGCCGCCTGCTCGGGCTGGCGCTCGCGGCGAGTGAGAAGGCGGTGCAGCACGTCTACGAGCATCGCCTGCGGCCGGAGGAGAAAAGGCACCAGCCGTGGATAGACCGGGTCACCCGGCAGCTGCTGGCGGATTGCGCCGCATGGGAGGCCGGGCTGCAGCATCGTCAAATCAACGACGCCAGCCTGGATCAGGTCGCCATTACCAGCGCCGTGGTGTGGGGGTTCATTCAGATGATGATCCCAGAGGTGGTCAACGCCAGCGGCTACCCGCGCCTGCAGGCGATCTCTCAGCAGCTTGAGGCGCTGCCGCTGTTTGCGAAATTTCCCGCGCAGAGCTGAGCGCTGATACGGGGTATCGTTCTTTGTCCGCGATCGCGGCGTGGCGTTTACTCTCGGCCCGGCGGGTCGGCATCGACTGCCGCCGGACGTTACCGCCGCGCTATGCGGAGGGCGGGGAAGAGGCCGCCGCTCCCGCGCGGGCCTACCTCAGCGGCATACGGTATTCGATCATCCCGCTTTTGCTGGCGATCCAGTCGTAAAGCCGCTGCCCGCGCAGGTTCGTTTCATGCGTATGCCAGTAAAGGTGGGCGCAGTGCCGCTTTCTCGCCTGCCGCTGCACGTGCTCGATAAGCCGCTTACCAATCTGTTTGCCCCGCACATCGACGCTGACAAAGAGGTCCTCCAGATAGCAGTAATCCGTGTCGGCCCACGTCGAACGGTGAAACAGGTAGTGCACCAGCCCGACGACGGTTCCGTTCTCTTTTGCCACCGCGCAGTACACCGGCTCGATGGGATTAAAGAAACGGTTCCAGGTTAGCAGGGTGGTGCTTTCCGCAATATCGACGCGATAAAACGTCTGATAGTTTTTCCATAACGCTAACCACTGCGGGTAATCATTTTCGGCAACGGTCTCGACAGTAATATTGTCCGGAGCGCCGGTCATTGCTGCTCTGTGCATCGCTTTTCCTTGTTTGTGTTATGACCCGATTGTCTCTGTGCCGGTGATGTTAGGGGGATTTTTGGTTCCAGGTAAGTCACGCTTTTTGTATATTTATAGGATCCACTTTTACCAAAAGGACGCGGGCGCCTGTGAAAAAAACCGTTTCTCCTCTGTTTCAGGATCTGCTGTTAGAGAGCGGGACCATCAAGGATCAGGTCTATCATGCTATTCGCCGCGCTATTCTCGACGGCCGCCTGAGCGCGGGCGCAAAAATTCCCTCCAGCCGCGCGTTGGCCGAAGTGATGGGGATTTCGCGTAACTCGGTTATTGCCGGCTTTGAGCGTCTGAGCGATGAGGGCTATCTGGTCACGCGGGAGGGGGCGGGGACGTTTGTGGTCACGCATATCCCCGACTGGCTTACGCATACGGACGGCGCGGGTGGCGGGCAAGTTGACGATCCGCCGTCGGTCGGGTCGCTTAATCCGGATATCACCGCGCTGCGGCCCCTGTGGTCAGAAAGCCAGGCCGGAGGCGGCGCAAACCGCCTGTTTGCCGTGGGCGTCGGCTGCACCGATCTCTTCCCCTACGATCTCTGGGGCCGCCTGCTGGGGAGAGTCTGGCGGCAGTCGCGCCGCGAGATTGGCCTTCACGCCAGCCCCAATGGCTATCAACCTTTGCGGCGGGTGATATGTCAGTACATTCAGTCGACGCGAGGGGTTAACTGTACGGAGGATCGCGTGATTATCGTCAACGGTATCCAGCAGGCGCTGGATATCACCGCGCGCTCGCTGCTTTCGCGCGGAGATGAAGTGTGGCTCGACGATCCCGGCTATAACGGTGCCCGCGGCGCTTTTGCCTCGGTAGGGGCAACGGTCAGGCCGGTGAGGGTCGATAGCCAGGGAATGGACGTTGAGTACGGAATGACGCATTATCCTCACGCGCGGCTGGCCTATACCGCACCCTCGCACCAGTTCCCGCTGTGCGCAACCCTTAGCCTCGCGCGCAGGCTGGCCCTGCTGGAGTGGGCCGAATCCCGTCAGGCGTGGATCTTCGAAGACGATTACAATAGCGAGTTTCGCTACGCCGCGCGTTCATTGCAGTCCCTGCAGGGGCTGGATAAGCATAATCGGGTCATTTACGCCGGGACGTTCTCGAAGATGATGTATCCGGAGTTTCGCCTCGGTTTCCTGGTCGTTCCCGGTCATTTACGCGAGCAGTTTGCCACGACGAAATACTTCTCCGATCTGTGCAGCGGCTATCTTGAGCAGGCGGTGCTGGCCCGTTTTATTGCCGAAGGCCACTACGCCAGCCACGTTCGCCGGGTCCGCAAAGCCTGCTATGAGCGTAAGCTGGCGCTGGCCGCCGCCGTTGAGCGCTATCTGCCGCAGAAAATGACCGTTCATCCGACGGATTCCGGTGTGCATCTGGTGTGCTGGCTGCACGGCGGCCTGACGGCAGAATACGTGGTGGAGAGAGCCCGCGAGCTGGGCATGGGGATCCAAACCTTTGCCCGCTACTGCCAGCGGCCGATGGCGCGGGAGGGGGTCTTGCTGGGTTTTGCCAACCATTCGCCCGCAACGCTCGAGGAGGGCATTCGCCGCCTTGCGCAGGCGCTGTGATGCTGGCCCGATGAAAATGGATAAGCCGTTTGATAAAATGCGCGATTCGCGCAGAGACAGAGGAAAATCGATGTTTAGTCCCTGGCTGAGCCGCTGGGCGCTTATTCCGGATGGGGAACCGGTCATGACCCATACGTCGCAGCTTTTGCCGGTGTTGACCGCCAAAGAGGGCATGAAAGCGATGCTCAAGCTCACCGCAGATAGCAGTGAGCGAACCGGCTGCGAGCTGATGGCGTGGTGGGACGGGCGGGGAGCGGCGCAGGCGCTGGCCCATGAGCCCGGGGCGCTTCTATTAGCGCGAGCGACCGGCGAGGCGTCGCTGTCCGTCATGTCGAGAACGGGGGAGGATGAGAGGGCCTGCCGGATCGTTTGCGAAGTCGCCAGCCGTCTGCATGTCCCACCGGCGGCGGCGATGCCGAAGCTCACGCCCCTGGAGAGCTGGTTTGGCGATCTCGAGCCCGCCGCGCGAACTCATGGCGGCATTCTGATCCGCTGCGCAGCGGTGGCGAAGGCGCTGCTGTCCGCTCCCCGCGACATTGTCGTACTGCACGGCGACCTGCATCACGGCAATATTCTCGATTTCGCCGCTTGCGGATGGCTGGCCATTGACCCTAAGGGCTTAATCGGCGAGCGCGGCTTTGATTTTGCCAATATATTTACCAATCCCGACCTGGCGGATCCCGCGACGCCGATCGCCGTCAGGCCTGAAATCTTTCAACAGCGTTTGCGCGTTGTGACGGAGCAGGCAGAACTCGATCGTCAGCGCCTGCTGATGTGGATAGTCGCCTGGTGCGGCCTCTCCTCCGCGTGGTTTCTTGATAGCGGAGAGCCCGCCCCGGTCACGTTGCGCGTTGCTGAGATGGCGCTGGCCGAACTTGAGCGATAGGGCGAATATTTTTTGCTGCCGTATCAACCGCTGCGCTTATTTTTCGCAGCGCCGTCTGGCTATTGTATTAACTTTACACTTCCCGTATTTATTTACAAAAGCTAATTATTTCGATGAGTTTTTTATCACTTCGCGCTTCCCGCCTCGTTTATTTCATAGCCTTAATAGCCACTTGGCCTGAAAATATTTTTTGCTGCCGCTGTGTTATTTTTTCTTAAATATTTTATTATTCCTGATGTCAGGTTGTTAATAATTTGACTCTCGCTTTCATTGTTCTAGCCTTAAATCTCGAAGGCGATGATTTGTAGGTCTGAATCATTATTAAATCACGTACCTGGAGATAAAATTATGACAGAGCACAGAGGCGGTTCAGGTAATTTTGCCGAAGATCGGGATAAAGCATCTGAAGCCGGTCGCAAAGGCGGCCAGCACAGCGGGGGGAATTTTAAAAATGACCCAGAGCGTGCGTCCGAAGCCGGCAAGAAAGGCGGGCAAAATAGCCACGGCGGCGGCCGTAAATCAGGCGGCAGCTAAGCCGGAGAGGCCGATGTTGAGCCGGGTTAACAAGGCATAGCCTCTGCGGGTCAGCCGGTCCGCAGTGTGTTTATCACGTTCGTGGCGCGGTGCCGAAAGTAGATCATGATGAGTTTGCTGCTGCGGCATGCTCCGGACGTTGGCAAAATCGCCGGGAGATAACGCTGAGGCAAAATTGCCTGGCGGCATAGGAAGAGGGAATCAAGAGGTCGATATGAAATTAACCGACCGCGCCCTTAGCGATATTAATCAGTAACCGCGACAGGTCGTTTTATTTATTCTAACAATAAACGCGACAGCGGAAAGAGGCGTCTATGACCGACGTTGAGAATTACCATGGCTGGCGGCGGGATGCACGCACTCCCGCACTATGGAAAAACAGGCTGAGGATATGCTTATCAATGGCGAAGCGCGTCAGCAATTATCCTGAATTAGGCGCGCGTATTAGAGCATCTTAAATTTACCGGGGGCGTGATGAAAATAATACCGATTTTAATTATCCCTTTATTAGCAACGCTGAACGCGCATGCGGATGAGAAGGGCGGATTTAACGGTAACGCGGCGCCGCCGCCGCCGCATAAGCTGGATGACGGGTATCGCGGCATGGAGGACGCCAGGATAATGACCGTGGAGCATGCGAAAACTATGCATGATGGCGCCACTATCTCGCTGCGCGGTAATCTGATCGAACGTCAGGGCGATGACCGCTATATTCTGCGGGATAAAACGGGAGAAATAACGGCGATAATCCCGGCCGCTGTTTTTACCGATCAAGAAGTGAAGCCTGACCATCTGGTTAGCATCAACGGTAGCCTGGATACCAAAATGGCGCCGCCCGTCGTGCGGGTCGACAGGCTGCAAAAGCAGGCGCCAGAGTAAAGCCGGGTCGTGCGGGCTGATTTATTCGACGCGGCTCGCGTCCAGGATTATCGCGATTTTCACCCATGCTGATTATCCCCCGGACCGCGGGGAAAAAGGTAAGCGCTATCGCTCCCGTTGCACCGAACCGGCGTTGCGGGCGGATGCGGCGGTTCAGCCTGTTCCAGCGTATCGCCGGTGGCGGTAACCGCGTTGGCAAATACGCAAAATGGCAGAATGAGAGAGATAAACAAAGCCGACACTCATATTTTCAATGTCGGCAGCGGCTCCTGAGGGACGGGTAATCAAATCAATGCCTTCAGCCAGCCGGCAACATCCTCGGTGGCGATATTGTTTTTCGCATTAAACGTTTCGCTCATTGGCCACCACGTGCCGACTCCTCGCGCAAACGCGGCACGGTAGCGAAGCATCCGATCGTCGGGGTCAGCACGAAGCGCATCAAGCAGCGCGGGGAGGGTTAATACGTCCTTCCTGAAGGATTGCCGCGTCACCTGCTCTACCGTCGAAGCGAGCTCAGCCCAGGAGAGGGTTTCACCGGCAACGAACACCACTTCATTCCTGATACGCGGCTGATGCAAATAGATGGCGGTCGTCAGGCGGCCAATATCTGCGGGTGAGGTGACCGTAACCCGGGTATCCCAGCTCCCGAGGGCGTTAACTGTTTTTTCGGCGAGATTAACCACGTTAAACGCCGGTTCAAACAGAAAGCTGGTAAACATGCCGGTTGAAACGATGACCCATTCGGTTGCCTTTTGCCCGCGCAGCAGGCTTCTGACATCGTACTGCTCATCCCATACCGGTTGGCCGCTTCCTTTACCGACAACGTCATAGTTAACGCCGAACTGCCAGGGGAAGTAGCGCGTCACCTTCGCGTCGAGAACGGCCTGCGCGATCTTCAGCTGCGTGCCGGCGCCGGCGACAAAGCCCATGCAGTTTATGACGGTGTCATACCCGAGGAATATTTCCCGCAGCGAGGCCGTCGTGGCGACGGCCATATCCAGCGAAATGAATTTAGCGCCCGCCGCCGCGTGCTTTTGATGACTCTCATAGCGCAGGCGGCCTTGTGCATCCCGTGACTCAGGGGAAACGATGACCGTCACTGACCCCATACGCTGCGCCACGGCAGGCACCAGCGCGCTGAGCAGGGCATCGCCCAGTTGTCCCGCTCCCAGCACCAATACTTTCTCTGGAGAAGTGAGTTTACGATCTTGCATGTTGATTCCTCAGCCTGTTAAACAGCGAATTTACTGCACTGAGGGCAAGTTTACTGAGGAGAGAGTCATTCGATAAGTCTACGAATACAGGTTAAACTGTTAGTAAAAATGGAATAGTTGCACGTCAGGGCGAGGGTGAAATGATGGATAAGCTGGATGCAATGCAGGTCTACGTCCACGTGGTGGACACGTACAGTTTCGCCAGGGCAGCGGAGGTGCTGGGCCTGCCGCGATCGACCGTTTCTCGCGTCATCAAGGAGATGGAAACCTATCTGGGACTTCAGCTCTTACAGCGAACCACGCGAAAGCTGAGCGTCACGGCCGACGGACGCCGATACTACGAAGAGTGCAAAAGGATCCTCGCCGATATCGCTACCGTGGAGTCGTCTTTTCCGGGTAGATCGGGCCAGCCGAGAGGGCGCTTTAAAGTCGGGATGCCTCAGTCCCTGGCAAGGCACAGCTTTATCCCCAGGATATACGAATTTTTAGACCGCTACCCTGAGCTGGAAATGATCCTTTGCTCGAGCGATAGCATTGAGGACCTGGTTCAGGAAGGGTATGACTGTGCGATCAGAGCGGGAAGGGTCGAAGACTCAACGACCCTGGTTGCTCGCCCGCTCGCCAGGTTTACATGGGCGGTGATGGCCTCGCCGAACTATATCGCCGCGCATGGAAAGCCTGAATCGCTGGACTGTCTGGAGAACCACCGGGCGGTGGGGTTCCTTAATCACCGAACCGGGCGCACCACGGAGTGGTTTTTTGCGCTGGAGGGCGAAGAGAGGGCGGTTCGCCTGCGGGAAACCCTGGTCGTCGATGATACTGATGCCTATATCCAGGCCGGTCTTGCGGGCGCTGGATTAATCAGAGTGGCCAGCTATCTGGCTGCTCCCTATTTAAAAAAGGGAACCCTGGTCTCCTGCCTGAATACACTCTCCTACGATTTACCCCTGTTTTTGGTCTACCCGCAGAACCGCTACCTCCCTCCCGCGGTGCGCGCGTTCTATGAATGGAGCAGATCGATTCTTAATGCCCCGGGCAAATAGTTAAACCCGGGCATGGATCTGGCGCTGAGATTTATTGAAGAGGACGTTGGGCGTGAAATCGCAATACAGCTAAAGCGAATCAATAAAGTTATTCAAATCCTGCATAAGTTCGTCATCAATTAACACACCTGCAACGCCTAACAGAATAACCAGTGAGGCTGCAGTTAGTGGTGTTAATGTGATAAACGAAAACATCAGGGCCAAAACTTCACCAGCAAGAAGACCTGCAAGAAGTGTTTCTATTTTTAGGAATGTATTATTCCAGTTACCAGTTTGTAGAGATGTCTGAATCTCCCGCCTAATGTTATTTCCATCAATCGCGATTGAAGTAAGACCAAGGCCTCGCTTATATATGGCAAGTTTCGCCTCGATGTCAGCCAGTGTAAGAGATTTTAGAGAATTTTCTATTGCCTTCAGATCAACAGCACTGAACTTCTGGGTTATTTTAGTCTGATATTTATTCCAGGCCACAATAGCCTGTTCATAATTTCTTATTTTTTTCCTTCAGAAAGATACGCTAATTTTGCAGCAGTATTGCCCGCAAGAGTTCCAGCCTGTTCTGTAATATCCTTATAAAGGTCAGATACTGTTTTTAAAGCATCAAGTGTCTTTTGAGTTTCTTGGTTATATTTATATTTATCAGGAACCAGTCCATTATTGATAGACTGAATATCTTTATTCGTTTTGCTGATATTATTGTTGATAGCATCAATTATTTTTTGGTAGCCAGCAATTTGTTGATCGATCTCATCCATCTCTTTTTGTTTACCATCTACATAAACCTGCCCTGCTGCTGCTTCTGCAGTCGAGGTAGGCCACCAGATTTTAGAACTGTTGTAGATTTTATCTGTCTCTATGACTAAACGGTTAGCTTTGAGAGCGTCCACGTTCGCTTTCATTTCGTTAAGTGTCGCCTGTTGTAGTGCCAATTGCGCTTTGGCGTAATCAATCGGTATTTTGGTATTAACCTTATAAAGATTAACCTCTGCGACTGTGCGGTTGTTTTGTGCCTGCATCAGTTTTTCTAACTGAACTTTCTGTGCCTGGAGTGCCTCACCTATCTGAATGGAGAGTTCCTGTTCGTGGAAGCCACGGACTTCCTGCGGACTGGTGGGCGCAGGGAATGCAGCGCCAGCATGCCATGCATCTAAAGTTGCACCAACAGCAGTAATTGTTGACCCTGCGGCCAGGGACGACTTTATCAGTGGACCACCTATCGGGGACTCTACTTCAAGAGTATCCGGATCGGTGAACGCACCGCGTTGCCAGACACCATATTTATTTTTAAAGTAGCCCGCGGCTATCAATTCGCTGTCAGAGTATGCCATTCCGTAATCCTTTTTAGAAAGTTAGTGACAATTATAATTACATGCGCTCAAATGATAATCTAAATGATTCTCATTACCAACCAAATCATAATCAAAGGGGGAGTGATGATAAAAAAATGGCCTATTTTGCTGGTTCTGTTCCTTTCCGCCTGCTTTCATAAATCGAATCCTGTCGCTGTTGAGCGACCGGTTCCGGATTACCCGGTGAAGGCTTACAAAGAGGGGGCTGCGGGCTATGTTAAGCTCAAATATGATGTAAATAGTGACGGGAGTGTTAGCAACATTATGGTTATTGAATCAAGCCCGCCGGGATACTTTGAGGATGCCGTCATAGGTGCTGTTAAGAGATGGAGGTTTGAGAAAGGCAACCAACGCAGGGGAATACCTCTGGTGATCCGTTTCAACCCTACAGGTGATATTCGACCGCCTTCAGGTCCCTGCATCCAGCAATCAAATGGCCAATGTACTCTCTATAAAGAAGCAAGGGTTTCATTTTGAAAATGTCGCGTAGATACTATATGAACCATATTGATATGGGACTGATATTTTTGGGCATTTTTACCCTGTACTGGGTTGAACAGGATGGTGTTAATCCGCTTTTGCTTATCCCGGCGGCTTTTTATGTTTCATTGTTCCCCTTTGCGCGAATAACATTCGAAAGCGTATTTCTCCGCAAGGTGTCAGATAAACACTGGACGGAAGGGGCTAACTCTTTACAACTCCCCGGGGAGCTTCTTTTGGGGGGGGGCATTCTGATTCTGACCCTGCCCCTGTGTATAATCTATGCCATAGCCAGGTTGAAATCGCATTAATAGTCGGGCGAGAATATCCCATGACAAAACCCGGTGCTGAACGCAGAGCAGGTCGCGTCTGCCGCGTCTGAGCGTAGCGTAATTGTCCATGCCGTTAATCCGCCCGGCTATCGAAACGGGGAACAGCTGATTTTGCCAATATTCATCTGATGCCAGGGGGCGGGTAAGCGCTTGTTTTATTCTATCCTGACCTTAGACTTCAAGTGTCGCACGGATTGCGGCTTCCATTTTCTCCGGGGTGGTGAACGGAGCAAAGCGCCTGAGCGGTTTACCTTCACGTCCGATCAGGAACTCAATCGACACCACCGGAACCGGTACGCGCAGAGAGTAGCCGGTTAAGCGGCTACGCTGCGCTGGCGACCAACAAACCCGTCAGCGCAGAGGGGCACTCTCTTTCGGGCGTCGCTGCCTGCGCTTCCACTCATCGACAACGTCACCCAAACTTTTGGCGACATCGTTACGGATCCATGCCATGAATTCACGGTCAAACCGAAAATCCTCCCCACACTCCTTGAGCATAAAGCGGCGGACGTTTTGCGTATTCTTGTACTCTTTATCAATAACGGTATTACGCGTGAGTAACGCACTATGCCAGTCAATTTTCACTTTTCCCGCTCCCGTGGTTAGCCATCGCTAAGACGCCGTGCTACAACTTAACCCAACCGGCGGCAATATTGAATATCCGCTTCTCGCGTAGAGACGGCCTCTAAGGAATATCTGACGCCGCCGTAATTAAAGCGCCCGGTGAATGGCTGCGCAAAGAATCGGTGAGAAACGCCAAAAGAGAATGAAAATTTTCCCGTAATGGGCATGATGCTATTAATCGTTGAGCCTCTAATTTAATCGTTTATGGATGACATATGAAAACGCCTAAGCTGGAAACTTCACGTCTTTATCTTCAACCGCTTCAGGCCGAAGATGCCCTCCAGATTCAGCAAATATTTCCGCAATGGGAGATTGTTCGTTATCTTGCCGCCGGCTTTCCGTGGCCTTTTCCGCAGGATGGCGCCAGCCGTTATGTTAACCAGATTGCGCTGCCGGCCGCAGAAAAAGGCACGGCCTGGTACTGGACAATCCGGCGCAAGGAAGAGCCGGCGGTTATTATTGGGCATATATGCCTCTCGGACGAGCAGGACAACAATCGCGGGTTCTGGCTGGTGCCGGAGTGGCAACGCCGGGGCTATATGACCGAAGCCTGCCGTATCGTGACGGATTTCTGGTTTAACTCTCTTAACCGGGAGGTCCTGCGAGCGCCGAAGGCGAGCGGAAACGACGCCTCCAAAAAAATATCCCTGAATGCCGGGATGCGCCTGATTCAAACCGGTAAGAAACAGTATATAGAAGGGGAGCTGGACTCCGAATTATGGGAAATAACCAGAGAGGAGTGGAACCGTCAGAGCCGAGGCTGAGCGGCCTCAGCCGTAAGCTAATACACGTGAGCAGCAGGCCGCTCTCTTCGTTACATATCTAAAACGAGGGCTTTTATCTTTTCTGCCTTTTCAAAATGATCCAGCTTCATCTCCATGATCCACCAGTGCGCAACCTCCATCAGCAGCTCAGGGTCATCATTTTTATTGGCAAAAAAGGCGTAGAACGAAAGACCCACGTTACTGCCCTTAGCCACGATTTTTGCCTCACAGATGGTGATGATTTTTTCCTTCATTGCTGCCCGCACGTGCTCTCCTTTTTATTCGTCAGACCTAAGACTATTTAAAATAACATCCTCTGACGCGGCAGGCGATACGGACACCACATTCAACCAGCGCCGGCTGTCGCCGCGGCGCGTAGACTCAGGTCATGACAGGGTTGAATAGAAACTATCTGCATCTAAATGCATTATTTTGCATTCAATGGTGCTTGTTTGATCTAAATATTGCAAAATAGTGCACATCATGCCAGGCTGTTTGCATTGAGGAGGTAGCGATGTTCATTGAGGATCGTTTAAACAAAATTAAAAAAATCATTCAGGAGAACAAAAGTGTCTCGATAGAAACACTTGTCTCGCGAATGGGGGTGTCTAAAGACACCATCAGGCGTGACCTGATCAGGCTCGAACAGGACAACGTCATCAAGCGGACGCATGGCGGGGCGGTGATCAACAGCCGTGATGCCCTGATTTTTGATTACAGCCAGCGCTCGGGAACCCTTAACCCGGTTAAAGAAAAGATTGCTAAAAAAGCAGCGGAGTTAATCCAGGACAACGCCAGCGTCATCTTTGATGCGTCAACCACGGTCGAAGCCGTTATTCCTCAACTTGCTGATAAGCACATACTGGCAATAACTAACTCTTTAACCAATGCCAACAGGCTGGCTAAAAACGCAACAGCCGATGTGAAGCTTTTGCCTGGGAAACTGCACAAAGAGCAGCTCTTTTTGTTCGGCAGTGAAACCATTCAGAAATTAGCTGAATATCACGTTGACTATGTTTTGCTGGGAATTTTCGCCATTTCTGACAAAGGCGTTTTCATTCATACCGAAGAAGAAGGCCTGGTGAAAAGGCAGATGGTCATGCAGGGAACCAGGGTCATAGCCCTGGCAGATAACAGCAAAATTAATACCACAGGCTTTTTCAAGGTGTGTGACCTGTCTCTGATTGATTGTCTTATTACGGATATACGTCCTGACGACAGTTTTATTCAGGCGTTGCAGGAAAGCGACGTTGAACTGATTCTGACTGCTACTTGATTGCGAGGTAAATTATGTACTCTAAAGATATCCAGCTGCAAACTGCCGAAGCCCCGCGTAAATTCACCGATGTTTCGCCTGTATTTTTAAGCGATGCAACTATGCTCGAACGAAAAAATAAAGTTCTGGCGAGAATGAATGAGGAAGGTTTCGATGCGCTCGTTATCTATGCGGATAAAGAGCACGGCGGTAACTTTGAGTATCTGACAGGGTTTGTTCCTCGGTTTGAGGAGGGCCTGCTGATCCTCGAAAAATCAGGTAGCGCAACGGTTATTCTGGGAAATGAGAACCTGAAAATGGCTAACTATTGCCGTATTCCGGTCACCCTGAAACATTGTTCATATTTCTCTCTGCCTAATCAGCCAATGGATAATGAAAAGTCGCTCGAAGCGCTGTTCATTGAGTCGGGATTGAACACCCGGTCTAAAGTTGGCCTGGCCGGCTGGAAAATGTTCACATCTACTTTGGCCGATAATAAAGCATATTTCGACCTGCCTTACTTTATCGTTGAGGCTGTTAAAAACAGCACCGCTCCAAACGTGGTTCTCGAAAATGCCGCTCATCTGTTTATTCGCGGCGATAAAGGTGCCCGAAGCACAAATAATGACAACGAAATTGCCCACTATGAGTACGGCGCAAATCTGGCTTCCAACGCTATTCTGGATGCCATGAACGCGGTAGAGCCGGGGATTCGTGAAACCGAACTCGGCGCGCTGTTGGCCGCAGAAGGGCAGTATCAGACCGTTGTGACCATTGCAGCAGCCGGTCAACGTTTTGAAAAAGCGAACTTCTATCCGACATATAAAAAAGTGGAGCGCGGCAATCCTCTTTCACTGACCACCGGCTTTAAGGGCGGGCTATCCAGCCGCACCGGCTTCGTGATAGCAGACGAGAGCGAGCTCCCTGAAAATCAGAAAGATTATCTGGATCGTGTGGCAAAACCGTATTTTGCGGCAGTCGTCAGCTGGCTGGAAAACATCAAAACAGGGATGCCTGGCGGCGAATTGTACGATCTGGTTGAGTCAGTTCTGCCGAAAGAAAAATATGGCTGGCACCTCAATCCGGGTCACCTCAGCGCTGATGAGGAGTGGATGTCCTCTCCCGTCTACCGTCATTCGGAGGAAACGCTGAAGAGTGGGATGATTATGCAGATCGATATTATTCCCTCCGTAGCGGGCTATACCGGGGTCAGCGCAGAGGAGAGCGTGGCGCTAGCAGACGCCGCGCTGCAGAAAAAAATCCAGGCATCTTATCCTGAACTGTGGGCACGTATCACCGCTCGTCGCGAGTATATCCGCAATGTACTTCATATTAATATTGCGGATGAGGCGATCCCACTATCAAATACGGTGGCGTATCTGCGGCCGTTCTTGCTGGCGAAAGATAAGGCGTTTGCCATTCAATAACGTCTCCCCCCAAACGGGGAGGCGCGCTTTTGTGACGGAAGTCATATAATAACGCCCGGTTATTGTGATGCTGTTTGCATTAAATGGATTTTGCACTGTTGAATCAGCCAGCCACATCTCTGCGGGTTTTTTTCGTCCAGCGTGCCCCGAACGAAGATACCGGTCGATTGTCAGGCTGCCGCGCTTCGCGTCAGAGGCGGTCTCGCCGTGCTGCCGGTGAGAGAGAACCTGAGGCTGGCGGCTGCGGACATCGATCGGCTCAGAGAATCGTGCATGTACGCTAAGGAGCGATTGGTACAAGACGTCTTAGCCATTGTGTAACCCGCTCGCAGCGGGCCTTGTTGTTTATGCTTTGAGCATATAGATGTATGATTTTACTGTCTGACCGGAAGATATAGTTACCTCTACCGTTACCCGCTCATACTCAGAACCTTCGAACTCATCGAGTAGCTGCCAATGATTTTGTAAATTCTCTGACGTGAAAAGAAATCCTTGTACACGATTACCTGAACCATCCAATACCATTCCCGGATAACCCATTTCCGCACCCCAACCTTTATCCGATAAAGAACCACCAACATGGCCTTCCTGCCATGTGCCGCCGATATGCTCAAGAATATGAGCATTAGGTCGACCTGGACCAAGTGTCCCGTAAACAAACAAACTGCCCATCACTCCTCCGATTTTCGTTATGGAAATGAAAAACGTTCTTTGTGTAAATTTTGATTATCGGACGCTGGCCTGACAAATCATTTGTTCTCACAACATGCGTGAATTATTATCACGCGTATGATATTTGATCGTCTCCCCCCATTGCAGACTCTGCGTGCTTTTGAAGCCACTGCCCGTCTCTCCAGCATGACACTGGCAGCGGCGGAGCTGCACGTAACGCATGGTGCGATAAGCCGGCAAATCCGGAAGCTCGAAGAGCATCTGGGGTTAAAACTATTTTTCAGGCTGACCCGACAGATAATACTGACGGAGGAAGGGGCTGAATTTCATCGTACCGTTATCCGTCTTCTGAGTGAGCTAATGAGGGAATCCGAGCATCTGCGTGGAAGGAGCCTGGCAAAGAGTTTACGTATCAGTACAACGGTTTCATTTGCCAGTAAGTGGTTGGCCCCGCGTCTTAGCCGGTTCAGACAGAGATATCCTGAGTTTGATATTCAGCTGGATGTTACTGACATTAACGTGGATCTTAATGATGGTCAGGTAGATGCTGCAATTCGTTACGGCCCTGGCCATTATCGCGACGTTTCGTCTGAGCGTATCTTCGATGAAACCGTCACCCCTGTCTGTAGTCCTGGTTTTCTTGAGGAACATAATGGTCTGACAGAGATTAAGGCGCTTTCAAACTGCGTTCTTCTTCATGAGTACAGAATGCAGGCGAACTGGGAGGCATGGTTTGCAATGGCCGGAGACAAAAATTTCCGCTGCCATCAGGGGCCCTTATGGACTCTCGGCAGCATGGCGACTGACGCAGCTCTACGTGGGGAAGGCGTGGCTCTGGGACGCAGCGTTCTGATTGCAGATGATGTAGCAGCGGGAAGGCTTGTTGCTCCGTTTCCGCAGCACAAACTTAAGGCTGAGCGGGGGTACGATTTAGTTTACCGTTCAGATAATCAGGATTCATTTAAAATACGAATGCTCAGGCAGTGGCTCTCTGAAGAAATGAGCTTGCTGGCGGATTAAATGGCGATCTAAAAATAGTCCGCTCCTGGCACACAGCGAACCTCCTGTGGCAAATATGACGTCTGCCAGGAGGCTCCTTTATCTTTTTATTTGTCGGTTATTCCTGATGATGGCTGGAGCATATTCGGGGGCAGGGTTGAAGTCTTCTACTGACATTGGCATGTGGGGATTAGCAGGGAGCAGGATTTTTCATCTATCAAATTCGCCAACATATTGATAGCTGCTGATCAAATTAATTAGTTGAGCTGAAAGGGAAAGTCGTAACTTTCCTTTTCCTGTAAATTATTTTCAATATGTCGTTCTGGCTAGCTCGATGAAAAGTAACAGTCCGGTTATCATTATTATGATAAGGGCCAGGCGACGACAAGGCATCCATTGCTTATATTCTCTGGCGTCGGCTTCACGAATCAATTTTTCTACGTCCGTTTCCTCTTTTTCGTTTTTTTCTCTTTCCAGTATGTGACGATAATGCTTCCTCATACCATAAACAGTGAACGGGAACCAGATAAGCATGGCTGGATAGACAACGACGACCGTTCTTACTATATCTCTCGGGAATGAGTTTGGCCCCGGCAGGAAATAATCATAAGCCCTAAAGAAAAATACAATATAAAGAAATGCTATACCAGCTCCGACCCAGTATTCAATGTGGGTAGATATGGCGTTGTATGCATTTTTAAAATTTTTCCTTCTTAAATCTTGCGGAAGTTCCGCTAACTCTGGGATGCTTTTTTTGGTCCAGTAAATCTTCATCTGAATGTCCTGGTTATCATTGGCGTTAGTTTATAAAAATCGCTTTTGCTCTTTCTGATAAATAAACGTACAAGATAAATAATGAAAAAATAATCATATCAATCAGTAGATTGTCAATATATCCAGCGGCGATGATATCGACTCCGACGTCTACCACATAAATGCCATACAGATAGCTTGCGGCAGGAAGTAATATATAAATGGCGTAAATGTAGAGGAGGAGTTTTTTGGTTATTATTTTTCTTTTAAAGAAAGCATAAAGGAAAAAAACGCATAAAACAGACAGGATAAGAAGAGCAACAAAAGAAATTATGAAGTATCCCCTTACCTGAGAGTCATCATCCAGTGACGCGTATATAGTCAAAAACGTATGCATTAGATCTATTCTTGTTATTAATATGTAGCAAACTGATAACATTATAACAAGCAGGATCGGGCCAAATCTGGGCTCTTTTGTTTTTCTTACGGCTGTATTTTTTTCTTGCATAAAGCATCCTTGTTATTTCAGTATTCCTGCTAACTATCCCTGAGCTGCTGCAGGAGTCGGAGCTCATCACCCTTTGACTCAAGAGAAGCCACGAATCCTTCATGGTTCCAGGTTACTTTGCCCTGAGGTAATACCTGCCGGATTTGCTCAAGCGTGAAGCCAAATTTCTGTACCCGGTCAGTGAGCATGAGTATCAGCGCGGTCGCAGGTGGATAATGGCGATAACCATTATTCTGGCGGGGAGAGGCACCGATTAGGCCTTCCGCCTCGTAATAGCGGATGCGGGAAGGCGTAAGCCCCGTCGTTTTTGCCTGATCGCCTATCTTCATTTCATCTCCGGTGAGTCTCTTGACATTAAACTTATACTTTAAAAAAAGTCAATCCCAGGACATCCGTCCCAACTGTAGAAGAGGAAATGAAATGCAAACGATTCTGGGAGCAAGCGGACAGATTGCCCGGGAGCTGCCCGCGAGTTAACACATTCCTTCAACGCTGAACTGAGGCTTGTTAGCCGCAATCCGCATAAGCTCGCTAACAATCCCTGGAGCCGTCAGGCACGAGCTCAAACTCCGCTTTTGCCGTTAAGGATCGATTGTCCCACCGTCAAACTCACTTTCAATACGCCGCCATGCGGCTACTCGCTCGCGACAGAGATAAAAAATCCACGCCAGGCGTGGATTTTAGAGGAAGGGAAAGAGCAGGGGGGTTAGCGTTCACGCCTTGCCATCAGCAGCGCCAGGTCGACGAGGCGATTAGAGAATCCCCATTCATTGTCGTACCACGCCAGAATTTTGACCATATTGCCGCCAATCACCAGCGTTGACAGACCGTCGATGATGGAAGATCGCGGATCGCCCTGGTAGTCGCTTGAGACAAGGGGTTCATCGCTGTAGCCGAGGATCCCTTTCAGCGGTCCCGCCGCGGCGGCTTCACGAAACGCATTGTTGACCTCTTCTGGCGTCACATCCCGCTCAAGCGTGACGGTCAGGTCGACAATGGAGACCACCGGAACCGGTACGCGCAGCGAGTAGCCGGTTAAGCGGCCATCCAGCTCGGGAATGACTTTACCAAGCGCCTTCGCGGCACCGCTGGAGTAAGGCACAATCGACAGTGCCGCAGCGCGGGCACCGCGAAGGTCTTTTTCCGGCTGGTCATGCAGCGCCTGGCTGTTGGTGTAGGCGTGGGTGGTATTCATCAGGCCATGCTTGATACCGAAATGCTGGTGCAGAACCTGCGCGGCGGGCGCCAGACCGTTGGTGGTGCAGCTACCGTTGCTGACCACGTAGTGCTTATCCGGGGAGTAGAGGCCGTCGTTAACGCCCATCACGATGGTTAAATCATCGTTTTTACCGGGGGCGGAGATAATCACCCGCTTTGCGCCACCGCTATGGATATGCACCGCCGCCTTGTCGCGATCGGTGAAGAAGCCGGTAGCTTCAATGACGATATCAACCTCGCTCTGACGCCACGGGATGTTGGCCGGGTCGCGTTCGCTGAACACGGTGATGGGTTTACCGTCAACCACAAGCTGCCCCTCGCCGGCGGTGACCTCGGCATCGAGCTTGCCGAGCAGCGAGTCGTATTTCAGCAGATGCGCCAGCGTTTTACTGTCCGTCAGATCGTTGATTGCCACAATCTGAATATCCGGATTACCCAGTGCAGCACGCAGTACGTTGCGTCCGATACGGCCAAAACCGTTAATACCGACCTTTACCATGATCAACTCCTTATCTGTTGTCTCTGAAGGTAATGTAGGCCGGTCGCCAGTTGGCGTAAATGACAAAAAAGGATCACTTTACGCCATTTTGCGGCAGTGAAAGCGCTGGCGATATTCTCCCGGCGTCAGGTGAAGCTGTTTTTCAAATAGCCGTCGCAGGTTAATGCTGCTGCCAAATCCGCATTGTTCGGCGATACGATCCAGCGTCTCGTTGGTCTGCTCCAGACGCTGCCGGGCTGCGGCCAGGCGGGCCTCGGCGACGTAGCGCGCCGGCGAAGCGCCGGTTTCCCGGGTAAATACGCGGGTGAAGTTACGCGGGCTCATGGCGACTTTTGCCGCCAGTTTTTCCACGCTGAGGTCGGCGGTGAGGTTCTCGAGAAGCCAGGCCAGCAGATCGTTAATCGGGCCCAGGGTGCTGGTCTGCTGAAGGTTGTAGCGGCTAAACTGCAGCTGTCCTCCGGGACGTCGCAGGTACATGACGAAATCCTGGGCGATGTCGCGGGCGAGGCTGAAGCCGTAGTCCTCCTCAACCAGCGCCAGGGTAAGGTCAAAGCCGGAACTGACCCCGCCTGATGTCCAGATGTGTTCATCCTGAACGTACAGCGGTCCGCCTTCGACGCGCACCTGCGGGAATTCCGCCTGCAGGGTTTCCAGTAGCTTCCAGTGAGTAGTGGCTCGTCTGCCGTCCAGCAGCCCGCTTTGCGCCAGCAGCATCGCACCGCCGCAAATGGAGGCAATGCGACGGGCATGGGGCGCGGCAAGGCGCAGCCAGTCGACCACCGCAATTCCTTCCAGCGGGTTTTGACCTCTGCCGGTGATAATGATGGTATCGAGAGGCTCGCGAGGGTCTATCTCATGCAGGCGATGATCCGCCAGTAGATTTAAACCCGACTGACCATGGATAACCTGATGCGGCTGGGTTGTCGCCAGTTGAACCTGGTAACAGGCGTCCGTAGCGCCTTGCGGATGCAGGCGGTTGGCCTGCATCAGAATGTCGGCAATACCGGCGGATTCAAACAGCATGCCGCCATCGGGGACAATAATAAGTATCTTCTTCATGTCCTGAAAAGTATTCCTTTTACAGAATAAGTCAACAGAACATATTGAACGGATACCGGCCGGTAGTGCATTAGCCTCTATTAATATTGCAGCCGCTATCGGCATAAGCACGGCGGGAACGGGCATAAGTTACGTAACTGATTTTGTCGTTCGCGACGCGCTGGAGAAGGGGGATTTGAGAGAAGTTTTACCGGGTTCGTGCGTCAGGCAGGGGCACTTTTGTGCACTATGGGCCGCCAGACGCCACCTCTCTTCGAGAATACGCCGCTTTGTCGATTTCCTCGCCGAAAACTGGATGAAGTCATCCCGTTCTCAACCGCTCTACGCGTATCGTTAAGCCAATTTCGCAGGCTGGCATGACGGGCAGCGTTGAGCCAGGAGCTGGCATTATCTATTGAAGGAAAGAACCGCCGGCCTTTCATTAATTCATTCCCGGAGCTGGTATCAATTGAGATTTGATCTATTATGTTGAACTCATGTACTAGCTTAGGGGTTCACAAAGTGACTTTTTCCAGCATTGAAGATGTCAGGGGTTGTATCGATCGGATAGATAGCGAATTGGTCAAATTGATTGCTCAACGCGCAGAATGTGTGAAAGCAGCCGCCGCGTTTAAAAGCGATCGCTCCGCCGTTCGTGCTCCGGAACGCGTGCAGCAGGTTATCGATCGGGTTCGCGAGAAAGCGACTGAGGCAGGGCTTCCTGAAGTGATTATTGAGAAAGTCTATCGGAGCATGATAGACGCATTCATTGAATATGAGCTTGAGCAACATCGCCAGTTACAACAGCATAAGAACTGACGTTGCGCGACAAGGATCCGTATTGAAGCAACGCTATCGATATAAATATTGCGCTTTTATCCGCGGCGGTAACCGCACTCTACCTGCGTCCGCGAAGCCATCCGTTGAACCTGCCGCGAGCGGCGGACGTTAACCTTGCGCAGATAACGGAAGTGCTCCGGATGTGGAGGGCTCTGATTACCGGAATGCTTAGATTTCAAGTGCAGCAAGGATTGCGGCTTCCATTTTCTCTGGGGTGGTGAACGGAGCAAAACGCCTGAGCGGTTTACCGTCGCGTCCAATCAGGAACTTAGTGAAGTTCCACTTGATCCGCCCCCCGAGCACGCCCGGCAATTGGTCTTTCAGATAACGAAACACCGGATGCGATGCGGCGCCGTTGACCTCCACTTTCTCAAACATTGGGAAGCTCACGCCGTAGTTGATGTGACAGGTCTGCGCTATTTCGTCAGCGCCGCCGGGTTCCTGCTTACCGAACTGGTTGCAGGGAAAACCAAGCACCACCAGACCCCGAGTAGCGTACTTCTTGTAGAGCGCTTCAAGGCCAGCGTATTGTGGCGTAAAGCCGCAATGGCTGGCGGTATTCACCACCAGAATCAGCTTGCCAGCATAGTCGGCCATAGAGATGCGCTGGCCGCGCAGGCTGGTGGCAGTCAGTTGATAAAAGGGGGTCATGGCGAAATTCCTCATAGCCGCACCCATTCGACGTCGACGCTGCCACGTAGCGCATGGCTGCCGGTGCGCGCGGCGTGGGTCGCGGTGAATAGAGCCTGTTTAAAACGCTATTATACGAACAATATATGCTTCTGGCATCAGGCAGCCACGCGCGACGACCTGGGACGGCTTTGAGCGAGGAGCGGAGGTTGTGCGTTGAGGCGAGTTTTATTATGCCGGCCGGACTCTCTGCGGCTATTCCACGCTGCCCTACGTTGCGAAGGATATATTGCTCAACTGCTGATGCATGAAATCAATTAGCGCTCTTGTTTTAGCGGGCAGATAGCGGCGATCTGAATAAATTGCGAACAGCTGCAGTGGGGCTACCGATTGTTCAAACTTAATCTCGATTAACCGACCATCGCTAATATAGGGCTGGCAGGCCTGCTTAGAGAGAATGGCAAAACCGACACCTGAGACCGCGGCTCGTCCTGCCATCTCTCCGCTGTTTACCCGATAATGACCTCTGACCTTAATGGTTTCGAATCCCCCCTTTTTATTGACGAACTGCCAGGGCGCGCCTTTCAGCGCACTTACCGTGGTAATACAGGGTAACTCTTCAAATTGCTGTATACGAGAAGGGGTGCCATACCGCTGAATGAGGCAGGGGGCTGCAACGATGGTGCAGGGGATCGTCAGCAGATGACGGGCGATGTAGTCACTGTCATCCATTTGACCGCGGCTGACAATGACCGCTAAATCCAGATCCTCGCGCAGGGATTCGAAACCTGACAAATTGGTGACGCAGCTGATCTCCAGCTCCGGATGCTGACAGGCGAAATCGGCAACAACAGAACCCAGCAGCGCAGGCCCTATTTCATTGGGAATGCAGATACGTAATGGGCCCTTGAGCTGCATTTGCCGCAACGTTAATTCTGTCTCAGTTTGCTCAAGCGCCTCCAGTAATGGCTTCGCTCGGGTATAGAGTAGGTGCCCCGCCTGGGTGAGTTTCATATGCCGGGTGCTGCGCTCAATGAGCTGAAGATTCAGTTTGTCTTCTAACTGAGAAATACAACGACTCACGTTAGAGCTCGGCATTTCAAGAGTTTTCGATGCCCCCACAAAACTTTCTCTTTCAACCACGGCAATGAACACTTTCAGGGTATTAAAATCAAGAGCCGGACGCATCAATTATCCCATATATGATAATAATGAGTGTCACTTTTACCATCTAATGAATATTTTTGATAGGGGTTAAACTCGGGTCTCCTTCATCCACAGGTTGCTTGCTATGTCACCGATCGCACCGACGTTTAATCATAAAGCCCTCATGCGGATAGCCGCTGTAATGGCTTTTATCCAGTTCGCTAATGCGCTGGAATATATGATGTTCAACCCTATTTTTGCTTTTATGGCAGCCGATTTCGCCGTTCCCGTCTCCTTCTCAGGCTACGTATCCGGTATGTACACCGCAGGTGCCGTCCTTTCGGGAATTATCGCCTTTTACCGGATTGGTCGTTTCAATAAGAAACGTTTTTTAATTGCCAATATGGCGCTGTTAGGCCTGCTAACACTTTTGACTACCTTCACCGCCAGTTTTAGTCTTCTGCTGACGCTACGATTCTGTGCAGGATTAGTTGGAGGTACGACAATGGGCGTGGGGATAAGTATATTGATAAACAACGCCCCGATGCATTT
Source organism: Klebsiella sp. BIGb0149 (assembly GCF_004362605.1). Taxonomy (NCBI): domain Bacteria; kingdom Pseudomonadati; phylum Pseudomonadota; class Gammaproteobacteria; order Enterobacterales; family Enterobacteriaceae; genus Klebsiella; species Klebsiella sp. BIGb0149. Next base: position 236,625 of record NZ_SNYG01000003.1, read on the forward strand.
GCGCGGAAAGATGCTGGCGACGGTCATTGCGTCATTTTCGCTGGTAAGCATTGTAGGCATGCCCACGATATTATTTTTGTGTGCGCATTATGGCTGGCATGTCGCTTTGTGGTTAATTAGTACGCTTTGTTTGTTGGCATTACCGCTGATTGTATTCATCATACCCCAGGACCCCGTCTCTTTTGACAGGCTCCCCGCACAGCCTCTCGATGCGGATACTTTACTGTTTGCCTCCAGCAATGCGCTTGTCCAGTTTAGTCCCATGCTGGTTATTCCGGTTCTGGTACCCTTAATCACCCAGCAGATGGGCGCTTCGCAAGACCTGTTGCCCTGGCTGTTCTTCGTCGGGGGGATGACAGGCTACCTGTCTACAAAAATTACCGGCGTGCTAACTTCCCGTTTTTCCGCTTTGACGCTGGCTAGCGGGTCAACCATCGTCTTTATACTGAGTTTGCTAATACCCATTCTCGGCTATCAGCATGCGGCGTTATTTATGACGTTATTTCTCGGTGCATCCTACAGTCGCCTGGTTTCATCTTCGGCGGTGGCGATTCAGTTTCCTGATGACGGGCAGCGCGCTGGATTCTCTTCATTACAGACATCAATAATGTATCTGATTACAACCGGCGCATTTTTCCTGTCCGCTTTGTTATTACCTGAGCACGGCATGGGACCACAAAATATGAACAAGCTGCTGGTGATATGTGCAATTTCCGCAGCAGGGTTGCCAATTATCGTTATCATCCTGCAAAAGAAACTGGCTAAACGGACTCTCCGGCCTGACCTCCTTTGAACGGCTCAAATGTTTATGTCTATCCGCGCCGCTGTCTGGCTGTGAAACGCTCTCCGGGCTTAAACAAAGAAATGAATGTTTTCTTGAGTTTATGTAAGCGTAATTTACGTAAATAAATAAAAGATTAAAAAGGAAGCATCTTCTTTAATTGTGTATGCGGAATATTTGTAAGAGAAACTTAGGTTTGAACAATAAATTTGAATGCCAATAAAAATTCACATTAAGGTTAACTTAATGATTGATTTATTAATTAAATGAAGTCATTTTGTGTTTTTTGTTACATGAAAGAGTCTGGGTAAATGCGTCTGATAAACTCACAATCAGCTTATGGTTTTATATCCATAACCCTGCACTGGCTCACGGCTGCTGTGGTGTATGGGATGTTCGCGCTCGGGCTGTGGATGGTGACGTTAGGATATTATGATACCTGGTACCATAAAGCTCCGGATATCCATAAAGGGATCGGTATCCTTTTGATGATGGGGCTAATCATCCGGGTGTTATGGCGGTTTATATCCTCTGCGCCTCAGCCGTTAAAAAGCTATTCAAAGATAACTCGCATAGGTGCCGGTTTCGTTCACGCGTTACTTTATCTGGCACTGTTCACTATTGTTATTAGCGGCTACCTCATATCCACAGCCGATGGCAAACCGATAACCGTCTTTGGCTGGTTTTCTGTACCCGCGTTCATATCTGACGCCGCGATACAGGCTGATACTGCGGGCGTAATACACCTGTGGGTTGCATGGGGCGTCGTGGTGGTATCCATTCTTCATGGCCTGATGGCAATTAAGCACCATTTTATTGATAAAGACGCAACGCTGCTCAGAATGCTGGGTAAAACGTCAATACACTCTGGAGTGAAAAAATGAAAAAACACCTGCTGGGACTTTCGCTGTTTACCGCTTTGTTCGTTTCAGGCTCTGCTTTAGCGGCGGATTATAAGATTGATAAAGAGGGCCAACATGCATTTGTAAACTTTAAAATAAAACATCTCGGCTATAGCTGGCTGTACGGGACATTTAAAGATTTTGATGGCACCTTCACCTATGACGAAAGTAACCCATCGGCGGATAAGGTTAACGTTAAAATTGCTACCGGCAGTCTGGACACCAATCATGCTGAACGTGACAAACATCTGAGAGGGGCCGATTTCCTCAATACGGGCAAGTTCCCTGAGGCGACGTTTGTATCGACGGCGGTCAAAAAGAGCGGTGAGAAGCTGGAGATTACGGGTGATTTGACGCTGAACGGCGTTACCCGGCCCGTTGTTCTGGATGCGAAACTTATTGGTCAGGGCGATGACCCGTGGGGTGGCAAGCGTGCCGGATTTGAGGCCACTGGCAGCATCCACCTCAAAGACTTCAATATTAAAAGCGACCTGGGCCCGGCCTCACAGGATGTCGAGCTTATTATCTCCGTAGAAGGCGTCCAGCAGTAATTGAATAAATCCCGGACATAACAAGTCCGGGGTTGACGTCGTTATACAGGTACTCTTTCCCTGTAATACCTGAGTAACTATTTATTGCTCGTATTTTCAGACAGGGACATTTTAAGACAATCAGCGTGATAAAAGGAGCTATAGGGATGCAGCTAAAATATATCTAAAACACGAATGGAAGACGCGGGTTCGGTACTATCGACATTGCTTTCGTTCTGGGTGGTAATCGGCAGAGCGCAATAAAGCAGAACGCCCCTTGATGCATTAGCAGCAAGGGGCGTTTAAGGGTGGGGATTATCGTCGTTCATCAGTCATCCCATTTGTGGCTTAGATACGCAGCAAGAAATCCGAAGAACAGAATGGTTCCCAGTACTGCCATAAATACATGCATATTTCCCAGCATGATTAACCTCCATTGAGTTTTTATTTGCGCTAAGGTTGTCCTTATTGAACAGGGGGTACGGTTGTTGAAGCTATAGTAGCCGGCGCAACTTCAACCGGATGTTAACAAAAGGTATTATTTAAGATCTCAATAATGACGCCCGCGGCGGAAGCGGGCGGGAGAAGAGGGGGATCAGAGGGCGCGTTCAAGTACGAAAAGATAGGCTTCCCGTGACCAGAAAAGGCCGGTGCGGCGCCTTTCCACGGACATCGTTTTCACTTCCCAGCCCTGCATGGTGTATTCATTCAGAAAACGGCTCATCTTATCGGGGTCGGCTTTAGCCTCGCCGAAAAACATACTTCCCAGTATCCCTTCCTTATAAAGCACCACGCGACACTCTTTTTTCATTGGAACCAGCTCCTTGCGTTAGATAAACAAATTAAAGCTATTGTGCTCTGCCGCTACGGTTTTACAACCGCGGGGGCAGAAAACTTCTTGCGATACTGTAACGGGCTGAGGGCAAACTGCTGGCGAAAATGATGGCGCAGGGCGCCGGCATTGGCAAAGCCGCAAAGCTCGGCGATCTTCTCCACGCTAAGCCGGGTGTCGCTGAGGTGCTGCGTGGCGCGCAGCAAACGCTCATCCAGCAGCCAGCGCGCGGGGGTTTTGCCGGTTGCCGCCTCAAAGCGGCGTAAAAAGGTCCGCGGGCTCATGCCGACGCGCTGCGCCAGCGAGGCGACGCTGTGGCTGACCGCCAGCTGCTGATGCAGAAAATCGAACAGCAGCCCCAGACGCTGGCTTTCCCGCGCCTTCGCCACCGGACGGACAACCTGCTGGGCCTGGGCACCGTCGCGGTGCGGGGAGATAACCAGCCTGCGGGCAACCGTATTCGCCGCATCAATGCCGTAGTCTTCGCGCACCAGATGCAGACATAAATCAATTCCGGCGGCGCTGCCGGCCGATGTCATGACGTTTTCGTCGCCGACGTACAGCACGTCGTCGATGACCTCTATCTGCGGATAGCGCTGGCGCAGCTGGTCGGTATAGCGCCAGTGGGTGGTTGCCCGGCGTCCGTCGAGCAGGCCGGCGGCGGCAAGCACGAATACGCCGGAGCAAATCGAGATGATGCGGCAGCCGCGGGCGCGGGCGGCAACCAGCGCCGCGCAGAGCGCTGCGGGAACCGGGGCATCAATTCCGCGCCAGCCGGGGACCACAATGGTCTCCGCGCTGCTGAGCAGGTCCATGCCGCCATCGGCCATCAGCCGTATACCGCCGGTCGCGCGAAGCTCGCCGCTGTCGACGGCCGCTACCGCAAACTGATACCAGCCGGCGCCCATTTCCGGGCGCGGCAGGCCGAAGATCTCGACCGCCACGCCAAATTCAAAGGTACAGAGGCCGTCGTAGGCCAGCGCAACCACCCGTTTCGGTGACAACGTCACGGTTGGAATTGGCATGATTTCAGCGTTTTCTGTCATGGTTGCCAGCGGATAAGAGAGTGAAGGTGTCATTAAATAAGTGGTATCACAGACAAGGAGAATACGCCATGAGTGTTGTTACCGAATTTACCCCTGCCGCACCCGCCGAAGCCGCCGCCTGGTTCGGCAAAAAGCTGGGTCTTGAAACAGATTGTGCTGACGTCCACCGGGCGATGAGCGAAGGCGAGGCCGATTTTGTCCTGCTGCACGTCGTCGGCAGTGCGGAAACTTTTGCCCGCCGCCACCTTCCCGGGGCGCTGCATATTCCGCACCGGCACATTGATGCCGCCAGAATGAGCGAATGGCCGATGGAGACGCTGTTCGTGGTTTACTGCGCCGGCCCGCACTGCAACGGCGCGGACGCCGCGGCGCTGCGGCTGGCGCTGCTGGGTAGACCGGTGAAGATGATGATCGGCGGCCTGACCGGCTGGCAGGATGAAGGGCTGCCTTTCGCCGACTAAGCCGGGCGGCGGTCAGCCTCTGGAGAGTAAGCTGACCGCTGGATGAAAATATTTCATCAACCATGAAATTTTCTCGTTTGCCGATCGACATGCTGCGTGCCAGTATTTGGACATATAGCCATCCAGAAGTCTATAAATTCAAATAATGAACTATCACGGTGGGCAACTAAACCGGCCTGCCGCTAAGGAGACACCATGCAACGCTCACAGGCCCCGTTCCGCGCTGATATTGTCGGCAGCTTCCTCCGTCCAAACGCCATTAAGCTGGCGCGTCAGCAGTTTACCGAAGGTGCTATCGATGGCGTGCAGCTGCGCCGGGTGGAGGATGAAGCGATTCGCCAGCTGGTACAGCAGCAGTGCGACTGCGGCCTGCACGTGGTGACCGACGGGGAGTTTCGTCGCGCGTGGTGGCACTTTGATTTCTTTGACGGCCTGCAGGGCGTCGAGCGCTACGATTCGGACCACGGCATCCAGTTCAACGGCGTGCAGACCCGGGCGCACGGCATTCGGGTGACCGGCAAGCTGGCGTTTGGCGAACATCCGATGCTGAAAGACTTCCGCTTTCTGCAAAGCATCAGCGGCGACGCGCAGCCAAAAATGACCATTCCCAGCCCGAGCGTGCTGCATTTCCGCGGCGGACGCAAAGATATTGATTCCACCGTCTATCCGGACCTCGCCGGCTATTTTGCCGACCTGGCGACCACCTGGCGCGACGCGATCCGCGCGTTCTATGACGCCGGCTGCCGCTATCTGCAGCTGGACGATACCGTCTGGGCCTACCTGTGCTCCGACGAACAGCGCCAGCAGGTGCGCGACCGTGGGGAAGACCCTGACGAGCTGGCGCGGATCTATGCCCGGGTGCTCAACCAGGCCCTCGAAGGCAAGCCGGATGATTTAACCGTCGGTCTGCACGTCTGCCGGGGCAACTTCCGCTCCACCTGGATCTCCGAAGGCGGCTACGAGCCGGTCGCGGAAGTGCTGTTCGGCAGCGTCAATATCGATGCGTTCTTCCTTGAGTACGATAACGACCGCTCCGGCGACTTTGCGCCGCTGCGCTTTATCCGCCCTGGCCATCAGCAGGTGGTGCTGGGGCTCATCACCACCAAGAACGGCGAGCTGGAAAATCCTGAAGGGGTGAAGGCGCGGCTGGCGGAGGCGGCGCAGTACGTTTCGCTGCAGCAAATTTGCCTCAGCCCGCAGTGTGGCTTCGCCTCTACCGAAGAGGGAAATGCGCTGACCGAGTCCCAGCAGTGGGATAAAGTCCGCCTGGTCACCGGGCTCGCCGCTCAGGTCTGGTAACCTCTCTTCTTAGCGCAGCGTTGCACCGTTTTGAGGCAACGCTGCGCCTCCCGTTTTACGCTCCCGCCGCGCGCCGCGCGTTCAGGTTGTTTTGCAACCTGGCATCGTTTTTGCCTTATCACTTCCGGTTAGTCGTTAATTCATATTTTGTTTTTGCGATATTCAGGAGTGAACATGCAGCGTCGAACACTATTAAAAGCTTTTGCACTCTCCGCCTCTGTCATCAGCATGGGCTACACCTTCCCGGCTTTTGCCGCCGACACCATTAAGGTCGGCATTATGCATTCGCTCTCCGGGACGATGGCCATCTCCGAAACGCCGCTCAAAGACGTCGCGCTGATGGCGATCGACGATATTAACGCCAAAGGCGGCGTGCTGGGCAAAAAGCTCGAACCGGTGGTGGTGGACCCGGCCTCGAACTGGCCGCTGTTTGCGGAAAAAGCCCGCCAGCTGCTGACTCAGGACAAGGTGGCGGCGGTCTTTGGCTGCTGGACCTCGGTATCGCGTAAATCGGTTCTGCCGGTCTTCGAGGAGCTCAACGGACTGCTGTTCTACCCGGTACAGTACGAAGGCGAAGAGATGTCGCCGAACGTCTTCTATACCGGCGCGGCGCCAAACCAGCAGGCTATCCCGGCGGTGGAGTACCTGCTGAGCGAGGACGGCGGCGGGGCGAAACGCTTCTTCCTGCTGGGGACGGACTACGTCTATCCGCGCACCACCAACAAGATCCTGCGCGCCTTCCTGCACGCCAAAGGGATTCAGGATAAGGATATCGAAGAGGTCTACACCCCGTTTGGCTACAGCGATTACCAGACCATCGTCGCCAATATTAAGAAATTTTCTGCCGGCGGCAAAACCGCGGTGGTCTCGACCATCAACGGTGACTCCAACGTTCCGTTCTATAAAGAGCTGGCGAACCAGGGACTGAAGGCTACCGATGTCCCGGTGGTTGCCTTCTCGGTGGGGGAAGAGGAGCTGCGCGGCATCGATACCAAACCGCTGGTCGGTAACCTCGCGGCGTGGAACTACTTTGAGTCGGTCGACAACCCAACCAACAAACAGTTCGTGGCCGACTACCGCGCCTATGCAAAAGCCCACAAGCTGCCGAACGCCGATACCGTGGTCACCAACGACCCGATGGAAGCCACCTGGGTTGGGCTGCACATGTGGGCTCAGGCGGTGACCAAGGCCGGTACGACCGATGTGGACAAGGTTCGCGCAGCGATGGCCGGGCAAACGTTCAAAGCGCCGTCCGGCTTTACCTTAACCATGGATGCCACCAACCATCATCTGCATAAGCCGGTGATGATCGGTGAAATCGAAGGCAACGGTCAGTTCAACGTCGTCTGGCAGACCGACGACGCGGTGCGCGCCCAGCCGTGGAGCCCGTGGATCGCCGGTAACGATAAGAAGCCCGACCATCCGGTAAAAACCGTCAGCAACTAAACGTCACTTAGCGTCACCTTCCCGGGCTACGGCCCGGGCGGGTGGAACGCGCATTAACGAGCGTACGGGTGACCCGGAACGCCACAAGGAGAGCAATCATGAAGGCGCTGCGCATCATGGGTTACTACTTCGCGCTGCTGGTGATGATTTTGCCGTGGCGCGCGCAGGCGGCGGACGCGGATGATTTCGTAACGGCAAATCGCAGCCAGCAGGCGCGACTGCTCGAGCAGTGGGCCGCCGCTCCGCAGGCCCAGCGTCTGCCGCTGCTGCGCGCCTTAGCGGCGGAAACGCTGCAGGTTGATAGCAGCGGCCACGCCTTCAGCAACCAGCAGGCGCTGGGCGCGGCGGCGGAACCTTCAGGCACCCCCAAACCGGTGCGGCTCACCAACCGCCTGCGCAACCTGGCCGCCGGCGCGCTGGCCACGCACCTGCTGGTGAGTGACAGTGTCACTGAAAGAGCGGCGGCGGTGAAGATCCTCCAGCGGGAAGCTACCCCCGAAATGAGCGGTCTGCTGCAGCAGCGGCTGGCGGCAGAAACGGATGACGGAATCAAAACGCAGCTGGAGATGGCGCTGGCTCGCCTTCAGCTGAGCAGCCCTGCCAGAGAGCTGCGGCTGGCGGCGGTTGAGCGGCTGGGCCACTCCGCCGACCCCGAAACGCAGGCGCTGCTGATGCCCTTTACCGATGCGCAGCATGAGCCTGATGCCGGCGTACGCAGCGCGGCGGCCGACAGCCTGAGCCAGATTAAGCAGCGGCTGCTGCTCGGGGAAATTCTCGGCCAGGCCTTTATGGGGCTGTCGCTTGGTTCGGTGCTGCTGCTGGCGGCGCTGGGGCTGGCCATCACCTACGGGCTGCTGGGGGTCATCAATATGGCCCACGGCGAAATGTTGATGATAGGGGCCTACAGCTGCTGGCTGGTGCAGCAGGCTTTGTCCCAGTTCGCCCCGCAGTGGCTGGCGCTCTATCCGCTGATTGCGCTGCCGGTGGCCTTTCTGGTCACCGCCGGGATCGGCATGGCGCTGGAGCGTACCATTATTCGTCATCTCTACGGGCGCCCGCTGGAAACGCTGCTGGCGACCTGGGGGATCAGCCTGATGCTCATTCAGCTGACGCGGATGCTGTTTGGCGCGCAAAACGTCGAGGTGGCGAACCCGGCGTGGCTCTCCGGCGGCATGCAGGTGCTGCCCAACCTGATCCTGCCGTGGAACCGGCTGGCGGTGCTTGGCTTTGTGATCCTCGTTCTGTTCTTTACCTGGCTGATTCTGAATAAAACCCGTCTGGGCATGAACGTGCGGGCGGTGACGCAGAACCGGGCCATGGCCGCCTGCTGCGGCGTGCCGACCGGCCGGGTCGATATGCTGGCGTTTGGCCTCGGCTCCGGGATCGCGGGCCTGGGCGGCGTCGCGCTGTCGCAGCTCGGCAACGTCGGTCCGGAGCTCGGTCAGGGCTACATCATCGACTCGTTTCTGGTGGTGGTGCTGGGCGGCGTCGGTCAGCTGGCGGGAAGCGTGGTGGCGGCGTTTGGCCTCGGGATCTTTAACAAAATCCTCGAGCCGCAGCTGGGCGCGGTGCTGGGCAAAATTCTGATCCTGGTGCTGATTATTTTGTTTATCCAGAAACGCCCGCAGGGGCTGTTCGCGTTAAAAGGCAGGGTGATTGACTGATGAGCCAACCGATGACCTTACGACTTGCGCGCAACGCGCCGCGGCCGCTGCGGTGGCTTGGGGCGCTGGTGATAATCGCGCTGCTGAGCATGCCGTTTCTGGCGCTGCTGCCTCAGTCGCATCCGCTGGCGGTGCCGACCTGGCTGCTGACCCTGACCGGCAAGATCCTCTGCTACGCCGTCGTTGCGGTGGCGCTGGACCTGGTGTGGGGCTATGCCGGCATGCTGTCGCTGGGCCACGGCATCTTCTTTGCGCTGGGCGGCTATGCGATGGGCATGTATCTGATGCGTCAGGCGGCCGGCGACGGTCTGCCGGCGTTTATGTCCTTCCTGTCGTGGACCGAGCTGCCGTGGTTCTGGTGGGGAACCCAGCACTTTGCCTGGGCGATGCTGCTGGTGGTGCTGGTTCCCGGGCTGCTGGCGCTGGTGTTCGGCTGGTTTGCCTTTCGCTCCAAAATCAAAGGGGTCTACTTCTCGATAATGACCCAGGCGCTGACCTACGCCGGCATGCTGCTCTTTTTCCGCAACGAGACCGGCTTCGGCGGCAACAACGGTTTTACCGGTTTCACCACGCTGCTCGGCTTTTCCGTCACCGCGACCGGCACCCGCGCGGCGCTGTTTATGGCGACGGTACTGCTGCTGCTGTTAACGCTGTGGATAGGCTTTCGCCTGGCGACCAGCAAGTTTGGCCGTATTCTGACGGCGGTGCGCGACGCCGAAAACCGGCTGATGTTCTGCGGCTACGACCCGCGCGGCTTTAAGCTGCTGGTGTGGACGCTCTCCGCCGTGCTGTGCGGGCTGGCGGGGGCGCTGTATGTCCCGCAGGTGGGGATTATTAACCCTGGCGAAATGTCGCCCACCAACTCGATTGAGGCTGCCATCTGGGTGGCGCTCGGCGGCCGCGGAACCTTAGTCGGCCCGGTGCTGGGCGCGGGGCTGGTCAACGGCGCGAAAAGCTACTTTACGATGGCGATCCCGGAGTACTGGCAGCTGTTTCTTGGACTGATTTTTATCATCGTCACGCTCTTTTTACCGCGTGGGGTGATTGGCCTGCTGCGTAAAGGAGATCGCTGATGCAACCGGATGACGGCCTGTTTACCCGCCAGCTGCCGACGGATCGCTTTCGCCAGCAAACCGACCCGGTGCTGCAGCTGGAAAAGATTAACGTCAACTTCGACGGCTTCCAGGCGCTAACCGACCTCTCGCTGCAGATTGGCGTGGGCGAGCTGCGATGTATTATCGGGCCCAACGGCGCCGGAAAAACTACCCTGATGGACGTGATTACCGGTAAAACCCGGCCGCAGAGCGGCAGGGCGCTGTACGATCAGTCCATCGACCTGATGTCCCTTGACCCGATAGCCATTGCCCGCCAGGGGATCGGGCGCAAGTTTCAAAAGCCGACGGTCTTTGAAGCGCTGACGGTGGCTGAAAATCTCGAGCTGGCGCTGAAAAGCGATAAATCGGTCTGGGCCAGCCTGCGCGCGCGGCTGAGCGGGGAGCAGGAGGATCGCATCAGCGAGACTCTGCGCCTGCTGCGCCTCGATGGCGAGCGCGGGCGGCAGGCGGGGCTGCTGTCGCACGGGCAGAAGCAGTTCCTTGAAATCGGCATGCTGCTGGTGCAGGAGCCGCACCTGCTGCTGCTGGATGAGCCCGCCGCCGGCATGACCGATGCCGAAACCGAGTACACCGCCGAGCTGTTCCGCACCCTCGCCGGAGAGCACTCCCTGATGGTGGTTGAACACGATATGGGATTCGTTGAAACGATTGCCGACCGGGTAACCGTGCTGCATCAGGGTCAGGTGCTGGCGGAAGGCTCGCTGCGCGAGGTGCAGGCCAACGAACAGGTGATTGACGTTTATCTTGGACGCTAAGGAGCGCCGATGCTGCAGGTTAACCAGTTACATCAATACTACGGCGGCAGCCATATTCTGCGCGGCGTCGATTTTGCCGCCCGGCCGGGGGAGATTACCTGCCTGCTGGGGCGCAACGGCGTCGGAAAAACCACGCTGCTGAAGTGCCTGATGGGGCTGGTCCCGGCGCGCAGCGGCGAGGTGATATGGCAGGATAAGACCATCACGGCGCGTAAGCCCCACCAGCGCGTACAGGCCGGGATCGCCTATGTCCCGCAGGGGCGAGAGATCTTTCCCCGCCTTACCGTTGAAGAGAACCTGCTGATGGGCCTGTCGCGCTTTTCCGCCCGCGATGCGCGGCAGGTTCCGGAGGAGATCTATCAGCTGTTTCCGGTGTTAAAAACGATGAAGCAGCGCCGCGGGGGCGATCTCTCCGGCGGTCAGCAGCAGCAGCTGGCGATTGGTCGGGCGCTGGCCAGCCGGCCGCAGCTGCTGATCCTCGATGAGCCGACGGAAGGTATTCAGCCCTCGGTGATTAAGGAGATCGGCGAAGTTATCCGCCAGCTGGCGAACCGTGGCGATATGGCGATCCTGCTGGTCGAGCAGTTCTATGATTTTGCCGCAGCTCTTGCCGACCGCTACCTGGTGATGTCGCGAGGAGTGATTATTCAGCAAGGAAAGGGCGCGGATATGGAAGCCGAGGGCGTGCGCGGAATGGTGGCTATCTAAGCCGCAATAGCCGTTAAGCGCGGCGCCGGGCGTCGCGCTTAACGGAGTCTACTTACGTAATAATCGCTGCAGCCGGGCCTGGCGCCAGCTGCGGGTTACTCCGCCGAAGACAAACAGCCTGGCCGCTCTCATCAGCAGCAGCGCGCCCCAGATGGCAGCGACCCACGCTGACCAGTAGTTTTCGGGGCTGCTGACCCGGTTTAGCACCGCCAGCAGAACGCAAACCACCACCGCTACCGACAGCGAGCGAAAGAAGCGGCTCTCCTGATGGACCCGCTCTTTGGCTTCCTCAATGCGTAAATCGAGCGACTCTTCGTGACCGACGGGGGCGTCGTCGCTCAAACAGGCCACGTTAACCTCAAATACGGCGGCGAGGGCGCTGAGCGTTTCCAGGCCCGGGCGATCGCCGTTTTCGATGCGCTGAATGGTGCGTACGCTGACGCCGGCCAGTTCGGCCAGCTGCTCCTGAGACCATGCGCGCTGCAGACGTAACTGTTTAACCTGATTAATGCTGTTCATCATATCTATCTCCGGGTGAAACCTGAGATGCAGCGTGATGGTTTCCGCCGTCGGCCGCCACGATCCTCTCCCGACAGTAACCCGACACCGACCCGACAGCCCCGTGGCGGCAGGCTTCAGGCGCTGGCCACCGGATAACCTTTTTGCCGGGGAGGATTGTTCATGCCGCGGAAAATCATCAGCCACGCGGCGATAATCGCCACCATCAGCACCACAAACAGCGACCAGTGCGGCATATGGGTTAGAATCGCCCCGGTGATCATTGGATTAAACGCGGCGCCAAGCCAGCCTAACGACTGGGCGGAAAAATAGCTGGCCTTCATGCCCGCCGGCGCAATGTTGTCGATCAGCATATATTCTCCTGGCGCATAGATAACCTCGCCAAGGGTAAAAATCGCCGCCGACACGCCCCACAGCAGCAGGCTGCTGCCGGAAAGAATAAACCCGCCCAGCCCGATGACAAAGCATAGCGTACCGAAGGTCATCAGCGGGCGGATATTGCGCGCGTTCAGCCTGCGCCCGACGGCGTACTGCAGCGCCACCACCACCGCGGCGTTGACCGGCAGAACGACCGCTACCACTTTCTCGGCAAAGTCGCTGTCGGTGACCACCAGCACGTACTGGGAAATGCAGGAGGCGAAAGAGCCGCCGACAAACGACGCCAGCAGCCCGGAGAGCGTAAACCACATTAGCGCCCGATCGCGCAGCAGCACCGAGGGCGACCACGGGCTGGCGCTATCCGCAGCGATCGCCGCCGCTGTCCGCTGGACGAAGAGCTGGATAAACACCAGCGGAAACGCGGCGCAGGCCGCGGCCAGCCAGAACGGCAGGTTAATGCTGTGCATCACCAGCAGGGTGCCGAGCGGGGGCCCGACGGTCCAGCCGATATTGAGGAAGGTATAGTTGAGCGAGAAGATCCGCGCCTTCTTTTCCGGCGTCAGCACGTCGGCAAACCACGCCTTTAGCACGGTGGAGAAGACGGAATAGGCGCAGTTGATCAGGGCGAAGAAAAAGACCACCAGCGGAACGCTGTTTACCAGCGGGATCGCCACAAACCCGCAGATAAAGGCGGTCACGGCTACCAGCATATAGCGCTTTTTATCGAACTTATCGGCCAGAATGCCGAACCCCATGCTGAACACCACCCCGACCGTCAGGGCGATAGACATGGCATAGCCGATTTTATCTACCTCCAGCTGATACTGGCGGGTAAGAAAGATGGTCATAAAAGGGAGCGTCGCGCCGCGTCCGATGGTGAGCAGCAGCGATGAAGCCAGCAGCGCTATCGTTGAGCGCCTGAGGGTCGGTTTCATTTTTTCCTTGCCTGATAAATGTTATTTTTTTGTGGTGCTATTCACAAATAACATGGTCTTTCAGGCTTGTATAGCATTCCCCTATGTCGGAAGGGGCATTACGACCCTGCTAAAAATAATGATCTATCCGGATGACGATTTTTTCGTTACTTTGATTTCATTGATAAAAATTAGCGTAGTAACCGAGGCGGGGTATGACACGTAAAGACGGGCTGCTGGCACTGCTGGTGGTGGTCGTTTGGGGGCTTAATTTTGTGGTGATTAAGCTCGGGCTTCACAATATGCCGCCGCTGATGCTGGCGGGGCTGCGTTTTTTACTCGTCGCCTTCCCGGCGCTGCTGTTCGTGGCGCGGCCCAAAATTCCCCTGCACCTGCTGCTGGGCTACGGCCTGACGATAAGTTTTGGGCAGTTCGCCTTTCTGTTCTGCGCCATCGGCCTCGGCATGCCCGCCGGGCTGGCGTCGCTGGTGCTGCAGGCGCAGGCGTTCTTCACCATTATTCTCGGGGTGTTTACCTTCGGTGAACGCCTGCAGGGCAAGCAGCTGGCCGGCATCGCGCTGGCGATTTTCGGCGTGCTGGTGCTGGTAGAGGCGAGCCTCGGCGCCCAGCATGTGCCGGTGGTCGGGTTTATGCTGACCCTGGCGGCGGCGCTGAGCTGGGCCTGCGGGAACATCTTCAATAAGAAAATCATGTCGAGGCAGGAGAAGCCGCAGATCATGTCGCTGGTGGTGTGGAGCGCGCTGATCCCGGTGCTGCCGTTTATGCTGGCCTCATACCTGCTTGATGGCCCGCAAAAAATGGTCGCCAGCCTGGTGCAGATCGATCTGCTGACCGTGCTTTCGCTGCTCTATCTGGCGTTTATCGCCACGATTGTCGGCTACGGGATTTGGGGTTCGCTGCTCGGGCGCTACGAGACCTGGCGGGTGGCGCCGCTCTCGCTGCTGGTGCCGGTGGTCGGGATGGCCAGCGCCGCGCTGCTGCTTGGCGAAACCCTGAGCGGGCTGCAGCTCACCGGGGCGGTGCTGATTATGGCCGGGCTCTATATTAACGTCTTTGGCCTGCGGCGGGTTCGCGTCGGCGCTGCGCGGGGATAAAAAAAGCCCCGAATGTCGGGGCTATAAAACCGGAGTCGTGCGGTTAGTTGTAGTAGGGCACGCCTAGCTCATCTGACTTGTCGCTACCGGCAGCCATATGATTAAAATCAAACGGCGAATCGTTATGTTCGGAAGGCATTATCATCGCATCGCGGTGGTTATGGCGAACCGGAGTCGTGGTTTGCTCCGCATAGCTCTGGCCTGACGCCAGGGCTACCAGCACAAGGGCGGCGGAAGCGAATAGTTTCATGATTTCCTCAATACGTCTTTTTGCAGGCGATTAACAACAGTTGTTCAGTGGCATTAGATAGCGGGATTCACCCGGCATATTTGTCATGCGATATTTATGCGGCGGAACGTCGAAATAGTTTTTAAAGGTTCGGGTCAGCGTTTGCTGTGATTCAAATCCGTAGCGCTCCGCCAGGTAGAGAATCGGCTCGTTGCTCTGCTTGAGCTTCTGGGCGATCTCGGTCAGCTTGCGGCTGCGGATGTACTGGCCTAAGGAGTGACCGGTCTCTTTCTTGAACATTCTTTGCAGGTGCCATTTAGAGTAACCTGAGCGCTCAGACACTTTCTCCAGCGACAGCGGCGATTCCAGGTTATCTTCGATCCACGACAAAATACTATGGATAGTGATGGCGTCGTTATTGCGTCTGGACATCATCTTACCTCTTCTTATTACGGCAGGACTTTCTTGAGTAAATACTCAAGGGTGACCACTTCATCCGCCGACAGATTTTTTGTTAACTCCTGGTGCAATTTCTGACCCACAACCTGATGACATTGCTCACATAGCGCCGCGCCGTCTGGCGTTAGCTGCACCAGCACGCCGCGTTTGTCAGTGGGGTTGGGTAACCGTTCAATCCAGCCTTTACAGACCAGGCGATCGAGCATGCGCGTCATTGCGCCTGGGTCGACCGAGAGCACGGTTTTCAGCTCAACGGGGGTAATGCATACTTCGCAACGAATGGAACAGAGCACCCGGAACTGGGTGGAAGTGATATCCATCGGAGAGAGGTACTCGTTGAGCAGGCGATCTTTTTTCTGGTTAACCATCTGGATCAAGCGACCGAGGGGGATCATTTCGTTAAACAGGTCACTTGTGCTTTTCACAATGGTTGCCCAGGCAATTATTTAATTGCTGTGGATATTATTGCCTAGGCAACCATAAGTCAACCTGATGAATTTGCGGATGACACGATTTGCTAAAGCACGCCTGCGCAGGCGCTGCGAGGAAAATATCAGCGCTGGTATGATACCGACGACCAACGTTATACTCAGAGCGTAAAATTTTTAATTGTTTAATATTAACAGGGGCTTAATTAATCATGATGGAACTTTTTAAAGCGATAAGTCTGGGGCTGGTGGTGATTTTGCCGCTGGCAAACCCGCTCACGACCGTCGCATTGTTCCTCGGGCTGGCGGGCAACATGAACAACGCCGAGCGTAACCGACAATCGCTGATGGCCTCGGTATATGTCTTTATCATTCTGGCGGTGGCGTGGTATGCAGGCCAGGTGGTGATGAATACCTTCGGTATTTCAATCCCCGGTCTGCGTATCGCCGGCGGGCTAATCGTGGCCTTTATTGGTTTCCGGATGCTGTTTCCGCAGCAGAAGGCTCATCACTCCATGGAAGCCAAAATGAAATCGGAAGAGCTGCAGGACGAGCCGACGGCCAATATCGCCTTCGTGCCGCTGGCGATGCCGAGTACGGCGGGTCCCGGGACCATTGCGATGATCATCAGCTCGGCGTCGACGGTGAAACACGGCGTTGAGTTTCCGGAATGGGTGGTGCTGGCGGCGCCGCCAATCACCTTTGCGCTGGTGGCGCTGATTCTGTGGGCCAGCCTGCGCAGCTCCGGGGCGATTATGCGCATGGTCGGGAAGGGCGGCATCGAGGCGATCTCCCGCCTGATGGGCTTCCTGCTGGTGTGCATGGGCGTGCAGTTTATTATTAACGGGGTGCTGGAAATCATTACCACCTATCATGCCTGACGGGTGAACAGCCGATAAAAAAAGCCGGACAGCGCTGCGCTATCCGGCTTTTTTATTGCCGCTATCAGGAGTGGTGGGGCTGCTCTTCCAGCGACACCGGCCAGCGGCGGAAAATCATTACCGCCCAGACCAGCGCGACCAGCGCCGGAATGGCTCCGACGTAGCCGATAGAGGCCATCGACAGATGGGTGCTCACCTGGCTACCGACCAGCGCGCCGGCGCCGATACCGATATTAAAGATCCCCGAGAACAGCGACATCGCAACGTCGGTAGCATCCGGGGCCAGCGCCAGCACCTTAACCTGCATGCCGAGGCCGATAATCATAATCGCCACGCCCCAGAAGATGCTCAGCAGCATCAGGTGGTTGGCGTTTTGCGATGCCGGCAGCAGCAGCAGCAGACAGGCCAGCAGCAGGCCAATCGCCATATTAATCAGCCCCGAAGCGTGCTTATTGCCCATCTTGCCGAACAGCACGCTGCCGATAATCCCCGCGCCGCCGAGCACCAGCAGCAGTACGGTGGCAAAATTACCGCTCATACCGGCCACCGTCTGCACGAACGGCTCAATGTAGCTGTACGCGGTGTAGTGCGCCGTCACCACGATAGCGGTCAGCAGATAGATGCTGAGCAGCGCCGGGCGGCGAAACAGCAGCGGCAGGCTTTTCAGCGAGCCGGAGTGCTCGCTTGGCAGCTTCGGCAGCAGCTTGTAGAGACACACCAGCGTCACCAGCGCGCCGAGGCCGATGACCAGGAAGGTGGTACGCCAGCCGAAATATTGACCAACGATGCGGCCGATGGGAATACCAAAGACCATCGCCAGCGCGGTGCCGGTGGCGATCAGGCTCAGCGCCTGGGCGCGTTTTCCCGGCGGCGCCATGCGGATCGCCAGCGCCGAGGTAATGGACCAGAACACCGCGTGGGCGAAGGCGATACCGATACGGCTGATCACCAGCACGTTAAAGCTCCACGCAAAAAACGACAGCACGTGGCTGGCAATAAACAGAATAAACAGGCCGATCAGCAGTCGGCGGCGCTCCATCTGGCTGGTGAGCAGCATAAACGGCAGCGACATCAGGGCCACAACCCATGCGTAAATAGTCAGCATCATGCCGACCTGAGCGGTTTCCATCCCAAAGCTGCCGGCAATATCGGACAGCAGGCCGACCGGCGCGAATTCGGTGGTATTAAAGATAAAAGCGGCGATCGCCAGCGTGACTACCCGAAGCCACGCGACCCTGCGTGAAACCGTGTTTGTAATCATAGGTTTTGAACTAGTGCTTAGAGGAAGAAGAGGAGACGATCTTAAAACGATTGCTGCTGAAAATACAACCATTTTGTGATCTGCGTCTCATTATTCCGCCGCGGAGATAAAAGGGCTAACAGATTAATTTCTCTATAGATAGTGTACGAATCCCGCTTTTATGTCATGTTGAAGATAAGTAAAAAAAAAGGACTACAGCGATGCAGGAAATTGATTTTTATCTGGTAGATGCTTTCAGCGATCGTAACTTTGGCGGTAACGCCGCGGCGGTATGCCCGCTCACCGAGTGGCTGCCTGACGAGACGCTGCTGAAAATGGCCCAGCAGCATAATCAGTCGGAGACCGCCTTCTTCGTGCGTACCGATGAAGGCTATGAGCTGCGCTGGTTCACCACGCAGTATGAGATAAACCTGTGCGGCCACGCGACGCTGGCGGCCTCGCACGTTATTTTTGAATACCTTGACCATCCGTCCGCAACGATCGCGTTCAGCACCCGTTTTGTCGGCGAGCTGCGGGTGACGCGCAACGGCGACTGGCTGACCCTCGACTTCCCGGCGTGGTCGACGACGGAAGTTGCCAACCCCCCCGCCGAGCTGTTGGCCGGGTTGGGAATTAGCCACGCGCTGGACGTGCGGGTCGGGCGTGACTATCTGGTGGTGCTGGCGGATCGTCAGCAGGTTGAGGCCGTCCGTCCGGACATGCACCAGCTCCAGCGGCTCGGCAAGATGGTCTGCATCAGCGCGGCGGACGAGGAGTACGACTTCGTCAGCCGTTTCTTCTGTCCCGGCGAGGGCGTCGCCGAAGATCCGGTCACCGGCTCGGCTCACAGCATGCTGATCCCTTACTGGGGCGAGAGGCTTGGCAAAACGCAGATGCAGGCGCGTCAGGTATCGGCCCGCGGCGGAGATCTGCGCTGCCAGTGGCAGGGCGAGCGGGTGCTGATCGGCGGCCAGGCGGTCACCTACCTGATTGGCAAAATTGGCCTGCGCTAGCGTAATCTCGTGAAAGAGGCTGCCATGTCTCGTGGCGGCTGGCCTGGCTCCGCGCTGTCGGACGCCAGGCCATATCTTATTCGAGACGGGCGATATTGGCTTTTATCACCGCCACTGAATGACGGAACTTCTCGCTTTCCTCCGGCGCCAGCTGCAATTCTATAATCTGCTGCACGCCGTTTTGCGCCAGCACGGCCGGTACGCCGACCGCCGCGCCGCGAATGCCGTACTCGCCATCGAGAATGCAGGAGATGGCCAGCGCGCGGTGGCTACCGGTAAAGATATTGCGGCAAATCTCGGCGATGGTTCCGGCGACGCCATATTCGGTGCAGCCTTTACCGGCATAGATCTCAAACCCGAGTTTGCGCACCCGGTCGGCGATTTGCTGACGGTCCAGCGCCTTACCGGTATGTTTTTGGTAAACCTCGGCAATCGGCGAGCCGTACACCGACGAGTGGGACCACACCGGAAACTGGGTATCGCCATGTTCGCCGAGAATAAAAGCATCGATACTCTGGGCGCCAATATCCAGCGCCTGTGCCAGAACCCGGCGCAGGCGGGTGGTATCCAGCCAGACGCCGGTACCGATCACCTGGCCGCGCGGCAGGCCGGAAAGCTGCCACACCTGCCAGGTAATAATATCGCAGGGGTTGGTGGCAATCAGGAAGATACCGTTGAAACCGTTGGCCATCATACGCGGGACAATGCCGCGGACGATTTTCGCCGTACGGGCCAGCTCGTCCAGCCGACTCTCTCCCTCTTTCAGCGCGCCGCCGGAGACGGTGATCACCGCGATATCCACATCGGCGCAGTCGCTGGCATCGCGTACTGAAATGGCCATCATTCCCGGCATATAGGCGGCGGCGTCGCTAAGGTCCTGCGCGTGCGCCTGGGCCCGCGTTTTATCGAGATCGACGAGGATCAGCTCTTCGCAGATATTCTGGTTTAATAATGCATAGGCCGCCGAGGTGCCGACGTTGCCTGCGCCGATGATCATCACCTTGCGCGCTTTGCTATTCATGGTCCGTTCCTGATATCAACCGTCATGGCATAAAATTACTGCGGCTCAATTGGTTAGCGCAAGAGGATGCCGGAGGTATAAGTTAATGCTATGAGAAACGGCTGTATGCGCTGCGCTACAGTGGCTCAAAAAAAGGAGCTCGCCTATGTACACCATCGCCCCGACCACGTTATCCCATCCCGACCTGACCGCCCTGATTGCGCAACTGGACGCTTTCCAGGAGTCGCTCTATCCGGCGGAGAGTAACCACCTCGTTGACCTGAGCCAGCTAAAGGCGGAGTCGGTTATCGTGCTGCTTATCCGGGATGAAAACCAGCGGGCGGTGGGCTGCGGAGCTATCGTCCTCAGCGACGATGGCTTTGGCGAAATGAAGCGGGTGTTTATCGATCCTAACCATCGCGGGCAGATGCTGGGCGAACGGCTGCTGGAGGCGCTGGAAAGCGAGGCCCGCCGCCGCGACTGCCACACCGTACGCCTCGAAACCGGCATTTACCAGCAGGCCGCCGTCAGGCTCTATACCCGCAGCGGCTATCAAACGCGCAGCCCCTTTGCCCCCTATCAGGAAGACCCGCTGAGCCTGTTTATGGAGAAACTGCTCGTTGCCGATCTTCGTTCAGCAGCGCTATAAACGCCTCCAGCTGGCGGGTTTTCGCCCCGCGCCGCCACACCAGCCAGGTGGTTAGCCAGCGCCACTCTTCGGCCAGCGGCCAGGCGGAAACCTGCTGATGGCCGGGCATGCTCTCCAGCATGCTGCGCGGGATCAGCGCCAGCCCGGCGCCGGCAATCACGCACGCCAGCATGCCGTGATAGGACTCCATCTCGTGGATCCGCCCGGGGGTGGCGCGGTCGGCGTGAAACCAGCTTTCAAAATGCCGTCGGTAGGAGCAGTTAGCGCGAAACGCGTAAACGTTGACGCCGTTCACCTCGCTGGCGCGGGTAATGGGGGCATGACCCACGGGGGCGACGATCATCATCTCCTCCGGAAATACCGGCAGGCCTTCGAGGCCAGGGTGCACCAGCGGGCCGTCGATAAATGCCGCGCTCAGGGTACCTTCGAGCACGCCGTCAATCATATTGCCGGAAGGGCCGGTTGAGAGCGCCAGATGGATTTTCGGGTAGCGCTGGTTATAGAGCGCCAGCGCTGAAGGGATCCTGACCGCGGCGGTACTCTCCAGCGACCCGAGCGAAAATAGCCCCTGCGGCTCATCGCCGGCAACCACCATTCTTGCCTCGTCGACCAGCGCCAGAATCTGCTGGCTATAGCGCAGAAAGCTATGGCCGGCGGGAGAAAGGCGCAGGCGCTGGTTCTCGCGGATAAACAGCTCCACGCCGAGGTCGGCCTCCAGCTGGCGAATGCGGGTGGTGAGGTTCGAAGGGACGCGATGCACTTTCTGCGCGGCCTGGGTAATGCTGCCGGTGGCGGCGACGGCGTTGAACATCTCAAGCTGGGTCAGGTCCATAGCATTCTTCTTTTGTGAACGGGTTGCTTAATATTATTCATTTTCAATGAATGGAAGCGTAAGCCAGAATGAGGTCAGTTCGCAATCAACATTCGCCATCAACACAGAGAGAATAACGATGAATTTATCTGCAACTCATGCGGTTTCCGTGAACCCGACCACCGGTGAAATTGTGTCGTCTCTGCCCTGGGCTACTGAACAAGAGGTCGATGCGGCTATTGGTCTTGCGGAGCAGGGCTATCGCCAGTGGCGAGCCGCCAGCGTAGCCCAGCGCGCCGATGCGCTGCGTCAGGTCGGCAGCGTCCTGCGCAGCCGGGCGGAAGAGATGGCGCAGATGATAAGCCTGGAGATGGGCAAGCCGATTGCCCAGGCCCGCGGCGAAGTGACCAAATCGGCCAATCTCTGCGACTGGTATGCCGAGCACGGTCCGGCCATGCTGGCAACCGAAGCCACCCAGGTCGAAGAGAATAAGGCCGTTATCGAATACCGCCCGCTGGGCGCCATTCTGGCGATTATGCCGTGGAACTTTCCCCTGTGGCAGGTCCTGCGCGGCGCGGTACCGATCCTGCTGGCGGGCAACAGCTATCTGCTCAAGCACGCGCCAAACGTGATGGGCAGCGCGGCGCTGATCGGCGATATCTTCGCTCAGGCCGGGCTGCCGGCCGGCGTATTTGGCTGGGTTAACGCCACCAATGAAGGCGTATCGCAGACCATTAACGATCCGCGCATTGCCGCGGTGACGGTAACCGGCAGCGTCCGCGCCGGGAAGGCGATCGGCGCCCAGGCCGGCGCTGCGCTCAAGAAGTGCGTCCTGGAGCTCGGAGGGTCGGATCCGTTTATCGTGCTCAATGATGCCAGCCTCGACGAGGCGGTGAAGGCGGCGGTGATCGGACGCTACCAGAACACCGGGCAGGTGTGTGCGGCATCAAAGCGTTTTATTGTTGAAGCCGGAATCGCCGATGCGTTCAGCAAAAAATTCGTTGCCGCCGTTGAGGCGTTGAAAATGGGCGATCCGCGCGATGAGGCCAACTATCTTGGGCCGATGGCGCGTTTCGACCTGCGCGACGAGCTCCATCAGCAGGTGACGGCGACGCTGGCGGAAGGGGCGACCCTGCTGCTCGGCGGAGAAAAGGTTGCCGGCGCCGGTAACTACTATGCGCCGACGGTGCTGGGTAACGTGACCGCAGAAATGACCGGTTTCCGCCAGGAGCTGTTTGGCCCGGTTGCCACCATCACCGTGGCTCGCGACGCCGCGCACGCCCTCGAACTGGCTAACGACAGCGAATTTGGCCTGTCGGCCACCGTCTTTACCGCCAGTGATGAAGAGGCCGACCGCTTCTCCCGCCAGCTGGAGTGCGGCGGCGTCTTTATCAACGGCTACAGCGCCAGCGACGCGCGGGTGGCCTTTGGCGGCGTGAAGAAAAGCGGCTTCGGCCGCGAGCTCTCGCACTTTGGGCTGCATGAGTTCTGTAACGTGCAGACCGTATGGAAAGACCGCCGCTAATCGACGTAAGCGCCTGACGCCCGTCGCCGCGCTCTGCTATACTCGCAGCCCGAATTTGGTTGTGGGCAAGGAGCCGGGTGTGGCGACGGTCATCAATAATGCAATGCTGGATGCAATTCTGGCAGAAATCAGGTCGCTGATTGGGCGCGGCAAGGTGGCGGACTACATTCCGGCGCTGGCCAGCGTGAGCGGCAATAAGCTTGGCATCGCGATCTGCACGGTTGACGGGCAGCACTATTTTGCCGGTGACGCCCATGAGCGTTTTTCCATTCAATCCATCTCTAAAGTGCTCAGTCTGGTGGTGGCGATGAACCACTACCAGGAGGAGGAGATCTGGCAGCGGGTGGGCAAAGATCCCTCCGGCCAGCCGTTTAACTCGCTGCTGCAGCTGGAAATCGAGCAGGGAAAACCGCGCAATCCCTTTATTAACGCCGGGGCGCTGGTGGTGTGCGATATGCTGCAAAGCCGCCTCAGCGCGCCGCGCCAGCGGATGCTGGAAATTGTCCGACGCCTGAGCGGCGTGGCGGATATCGCCTACGACCCGCTGGTGGCGCGCTCCGAGTTTGAGCATTCGGCGCGCAATGCGGCGATTGCCTGGCTCATGAAGTCCTTCGGTAATTTTCATAACGACGTCGCCACGGTGCTGCAAAACTATTTCCACTACTGTTCGCTGGAGATGAGCTGCGTTGAGCTGGCGCGCACCTTTCTGTTCCTCGCCGATCGCGGCATGGCGCCGCATCTCGATACTCCGGTGATCGCACCGATTCAGTCGCGCCAGGTTAATGCCCTGATGATGACCAGCGGGATGTATCAAAACGCCGGGGAGTTTGCCTGGCGCGTCGGGCTGCCGGCAAAATCGGGCGTGGGCGGCGGGATCGTGGCGATCGTTCCTCAGGAGATGGCCATTGCGGTATGGAGCCCGGAGCTGGACCAGGCCGGGAATTCGCTGGCCGGGATTGCGGTACTGGAGAAACTCACGCAGAAGGTGGGAAGGTCGGTATTCTGATGGATACGATAAACGGTTTATTTAGCCGGCTGCAGCGGTCGGCCTTTCGCTCCCGCTTTAAGCTGGGAATAAAAGAGCGGCAATACTGTTTCGATAAAGGCGCGGAGACGATTGACCAGCACGCGGTGGATTTTATTGCCCGCCGGCTGGCGCCGGCGAATATCCCGAACGACGGCAAGCAAACGCCGATGCGCGGTCATCCGGTATTTATCGCTCAGCACGCCACCGCCACCTGCTGTCGCGGCTGCCTCGAAAAGTGGCACGCGATCCCGCCTGGCCGGGCGCTGAGCGCCGACGAGCAGCGCTACGTTGTGCAGGTTATTCACCATTGGCTGGTGCTGCAGATGAATTCTCCCGGCCATTGATAGTGCGCAATAATCAGGCATAGGTATGCCTGATAAATATTCTCATGCTATGATAATCCGCTAACTAATTATTAACATAATAATTGCCTGAAACAATTAGACGGATAATTACTGAATGTCTTCACTGTCGATTCGGTCATTCACGCTGTTTCGTGAGGAGCAGCCCGTGCGTGATGCGCTGGTGCTATTCACATTAACGCTGCTGCTTCATTTCTTTGGCGCCATGCTGCGCCTGGTGCAGGAACTCTCGTTTTTCTGGCCGCTGAATGCCGTGATGGCAGGGATCTTCGCGCGTTACGTCTGGCTAAACCGCAGCTATTTTTACGCGGTTTGCTTTGCCGCGATGCTGGTTTATGACGGCTTAACCTCGCGCTGGGGAATGGGCTTTGCTTCGCTGCTGATTAATTTCTCCAATATTGTCTTTATTGTGACCCTGGCGCAGCTGGTGCTGTGGGATAAACGGCGCGCCGATTCTATGCCCGGGCCGATTAATGCGCTGAGCCTGTTTTGCTATTGCCTGCTGGCGGCGCTGCTGTGCGCGGCCGTCGGCGCGCTGGGTTCGGTGGACGTCGAGCGTGCCACCTTTATTCCTCAGCTGGCGGACTGGTTTAGCGAGCAGTTCTCGACCGCGGTGCTGATCCTGCCGTTTATTCTGACCCTGACGCTGCCTTCGGCGCTCGGCGCCTTCCGTTTCCGCCAGCTTCTGCCGGTTATCGCGCTGGTACTGTCGATTATTCTCGGGGTTAGCGTGGGCGGAGCAGGGAGCATCACCTTCCCGCTGCCGGCGCTGATCTGGTGCGCCATTCGCTATCCGCTGCCGCTGACCTGCCTGCTGACGTTTATCACCGGCATCAGCGAAATTCTGCTGGTGGCAAACTCGCTGATTCATCTCTCTCCCGACGCGCGGATGCAGCCGTGGCAGCTCTTCTCCACCCGTCTTGGCATCGCCGCGATGCTGATTAGCCCGGTGATCGTCGCCTCAAGCGTGGAAGCCATTAATAACCTGGTGAAACAGCTGGCGCTGCGCGCCGATTTTGATTTCCAGACGCGCGTTTACTCACGCTCCGGGCTCGGCGAGGCGCTGAAGCGGCAGCCGCTGGCGGAAGGGCAGCTATTGACCGTAATGGTGCTGGATATTGACGGCTTTAAGCGGGTCAACGACAGCTGGGGGCACGAGTGCGGCGATTGCGTTCTCGCGCAGTTTGCCCAGCAGGTGCGCCAGCTGGCGGGCGAGCAGGGAATGGTGGCGCGCATCGGCGGGGAGGAGTTCGCCGTGGCGACCCTGACCTCATCGATGCAGGAGAGCCAGGCGCTGGCGGAGAAAATCCGCCAGGGCGTTGAGGCGCAAACCTTTGTCTGGGGCCAGAATCAGATCCGCCTGACCGTGAGCATGGGGCTGGAGTTGCGTCAGGTCGGGAACGAGCGGATAACCGAACTCTTTAATCAGCTGCTGATGGCCGCCGACGACTATCTGGTGAGCGCCAAGAAAGCGGGGCGCAATCGCGTTTGTACCCCCGGACTGGCCTGAAGACGGTAATAAGAAAAAACGATAGTGATTTTTCTTGTGTTAAATTTAGGTTAAAAACATAGTGATGTGGTCAATTTTAAGGAACCTATCATGACCACATCCTTTTCCCTGCGCACGCTCTCGCGTGAAGAAATCCTCGATCAGATTCAACCGTTAAGCGACATTTTGACCAGCTGCGTGAACGGCGGAGCGTCGGTCAGCTTTATGCTGCCATTCTCCGCGCAAACGGCCAGCGACTTCTGGCTGCGGACGGCGCAAAGCGTTGCCGCCGGAGAGCGTATTGTAGTGGTGGCGGAAAATGAACGTCATCAGATTGTCGGTACCGTCCAGCTTATTGTCAGCCAGCCGGAAAACCAGCCTCACCGTGCGGACGTGGCGAAACTTTTGGTTCACCAAAATGCCAGGCGGCAGGGGCTGGCCAACGCGCTGATGAACTATCTGGAGGAGGTCGCCCGCGACCAGGGTAAATCCGTGTTGGTGCTGGATACCGCAACAGGCAGCGGCGCCGAGCGCTTCTACGTTCAGTGCGGCTGGGAAAAAGCCGGGGAAATTCCGCGCTATGCGCTGATGCCGGACGGAAAGATGACCGCCACCTCGTTGTTCTATAAGTTCCTGCAATAACCGCCGATGGTTTGATCAAAACGGGGTTTTAGTCGTAGAGAAAGCTGATAAGTTATTACACCAATTACTCAGGTTGTATGACTACTCTATGAGGGAACCCATTGTGAAAACACTCAATCGTCGCGATTTTCCCGGCGCGCAGTATCCTGAACGCATTATCCAGTTCGGCGAAGGTAACTTTTTACGCGCCTTTATCGACTGGCAGATCGATCTGCTCAATGAGCATACCGACCTGAACGCCGGCGTCGTCATCGTGCGCCCCATTGAGAGCGAGTTCCCGCCGTCGCTGAGCGTTCAGGACGGCCTCTATACCACGATTATTCGCGGGCTGAACGAGCAGGGCGAGGCGGTTAGCGATGCGCGCATGATCCGCAGCATCACCCGGGAAATCAGCGTCTATGCGGACTATGCCGAATACCTGCGCCTGGCGCACAACCCGGATATCCGCTTTGTGTTTTCTAATACCACCGAAGCGGGCATCAGCTACCACGCGGGAGACCGCTTTGACGATGCCCCGGCGGTAAGCTATCCGGCTAAGCTGACGCGCCTGCTGTTTGAGCGCTACAGCTGCTTCTCCGGCGCCAGCGATAAAGGCTGGGTCATTATTCCCTGCGAGCTTATCGACTATAACGGCGAAGCCCTGCGCGAGCTGGTCCTGCGCTACGCCAAAGAGTGGCCGCTGCCGGAAGCCTTTAGCGCCTGGCTGGATGAGGCGAATACCTTCTGCTCAACGCTGGTGGACCGCATCGTCACCGGCTATCCGCGCGATGAAGCGCTGCAAATCGAGCAGCAGCTCGGCTACAAGGACGCCTTCCTGGCGACCGCGGAGCACTTCTATCTCTTCGTTATTCAAGGGCCTAAATCGCTGGCCGCTGAGCTGCGTCTCGATAAGCTGGCGCTTAACGTCCTGATTGTCGACGATATTAAGCCCTACAAAGAGCGTAAAGTGGCGATTCTCAACGGCGCGCATACCGCACTGGTGCCGGTTGCCTTCCTGGCAGGGCTGGATACCGTCGGGGAAGCGATGAACGATAGCCAGATCTGCTCGTTCGTCGAAAAGGCGATTTACGCGGAAATTATTCCGCAGCTGGACTTACCCCGCGAGGAGCTGGAGACTTTCGCCAGCGCGGTGACCGGGCGTTTCCGCAATCCCTACATTAAGCATCAGCTGCTGTCGATTGCGCTTAACGGCATGACGAAATACCGCACCCGCATTCTGCCGCAGCTGCTGACGGGGCAGGCGAAAAACGGTAAACTAGCCCCCCGGCTGACCTTCGCGCTGGCGGCGTTAATGGCGTTCTATCGCGGAGAGCGCAATGAGCAAAACTATCCGCTGCAGGACGATGCCGAATGGATGGAGCGCTACCGGGCGCTGTGGTCCGCGCATCGCGACGGACAGCTGAGTAGCAGCGAGCTGGTGAAAGCGGTGCTGTCGGTCGAGGCGCACTGGCAGCAGGATTTGAGCCAGGTTCCCGGCCTGGTGGAGCAGGTAGCCCTCGACCTCGATGCCATCCTGCTCAAAGGCATGCGTGAGGCGGTTAAGCCGCTCTGCTGATATCCCGTTCAAAACGTTGACCCGGCGATTGCCGGGTTATTTATCCCCTTATAATAGTTACAACATACATTAGATCGCCGATTAAATTGAACGAGCAGACCTGATGCTTCTTCGCCCCTTCTTTCTTCAGCAGAACGGGAGATGGCGCATTCTCCGCGCCCGAATCCGAGAACACGATCTCCTCCTGATGCCGAAAACCAGCGTAAATGAGCAAATTCACGGCCTCGATCGCGTTTTGGGACGTCCTGACGCCGCGGCTCATCTATAAATGGGCCTCAATTCAGCACAGCAGGAGTCATCATAATGTTCAGAAGAGGGTTTCTTTTATTACCGGCTTTACTTATCTGTATCCAGGTTCACGCCAATCCGGGGTTTCGCCAGCTGGCGTTGACCGACCCGCAGGGGAAAAGCCTGGACGTGGCGGTATGGTATCCAACGTCAGCTGAAGGAAAAGCGGAAAAAATCGGCGCCAATCCCGCTTTCGAAGGGGTCGCCGTTATCCGCGATGCGCCCGTGCGGCCCGGAGCCCACCCTCTGCTGGTTATCTCTCACGGCTATAACGGCAACTGGCGAAATTTGTCGTGGATAGCGGCGGCGATGGCCGCGCAGGGATATATTGTCGCGGCGCCGGACCATCCCGGAACCACCACCTTTAATCAGGATCCGCTCGACGCGAAGCACCTGTGGCGACGTCCGCAGGATCTCAGCCAGGTGATTGACTTCACTCTGCGCTCTTCCACGCTGGTCGGGGAGGTAGACGCCGGGCGAATTGCCGCTTTAGGCCACTCTCTCGGCGGCTGGACGGTGATGTCGCTGGCGGGAGCCCGCTTCGATTCCGCCCGCATGCTGCGCGACTGCCGGCACCATGCACAGCGAGGCGACTGCCGGCTAACGCAAAAGCTCGGCATCGATGGCGCCCGCTCGCAGGATGCGCGCTTTGCGGACCTCCGGGATGCCAGAATCAAGGCGGTAGTCTCTCTGGATCTCGGCTTCGCCCCCGGCTTTACCCCGCAGAGCCTGCGCGCGCTCGGCGTTCCGGTACTGATCCTTGCGGCCCAGGCGGACAAGCTCGCGGACCTCGATGCGGAGCAGGAGTCAGGTTACCTTGCGGCCAACCTGGATCCGCAGCGCAGGCAGTATGAGGTCGTTGAAGGGGCCAGCCATTTCAGCTTTATGCAGCTGTGCAAGCCTGGCGCCGAGGCGCTTATTGAGGAAGAGACGCCCGGTGACGGCATCGTTTGTCGCGACGGTAGCGGAGGAGACCGCGCCGCTATTCACCAGGCGCTGATACCTAAGATCGGCAGATTCCTTAATTCGGCACTGGATTACCGCCCGCCTGCTGACGAAACGAAGTAGGCGACAGGCCGCAGATGCGCTGAAACTCGCGGTTAAAATTGGACTTGGTGGTAAATCCGGACTCGAACATGATTTCGGTAACGGGCAGCGGGGTGCTGAGCAGCAGCGCCTGCGCCCGTTCAATCCTTAAACCGTTAATCCACTGAGAGACGTTACATTGGCTGATAGCATTGACCGCTCCTGAGAGCTGGCGTGCGGGGATCCCGGTTTTTCTGGCGAGAAGGCTCAGCGTCAGGTCGGGATTGAGATAGAGCTCCATCTCCCGCACCTGCTTCTCGAGCCCGGCGTAAACTTTCGCCAGCTCTCCCGCCGACGCCGCGGCCCGCGTCGGGAGCGCGGCCTTACTCTCAGATTGCGCGACCGCAGCCGGCCGTCCGGCGATGACGATAGCCGCCGCAATCAGCGGAAGGAGCGCGGCCTGAAAACCCATCACGATCGCCGGCGCTAGCCTGCCGCCGGTCAGGCTGAAGTCAAACGTCACCGCAAGGTCGGTCAGTGCCGACAGACAGAGAAAACAGCCGGCAAAAAAGGCCATTTTCGTGGTCTGCGGCGACTCGCTGAGGCGGCTGAGGGTGAAGCGGTGCTCCCCGCGCCATGCGAGGCGCAGCAGGCTGCCCCCGTAGCCGGCAAAAAGTAAAAACAGGACCGGATCCGTCGCCGGCGGCCAGAAAATCCTGATAACGGCGGCGAGAGCGGCGGGGGCGAACAGCAGCAGCAGGTGACGCCGCCGGTCGATCTCCGTCAGCGAGACAAAACAGTGCCAGGCGATCGGCGGCAGCATTATGGCCAGCCCGGACTGGATATTGCGCAGGAGGCTGGATTCATATTCCCAGCGCAGCGTGCTGACGGCAACCAGCACGATACAGGCAAGCACGAAACGCAGGGTGCCCGCGTGGCGCTGTTTTGGCGCAAACAGGGCCGTTGCCAGCAGGATAAGCAGGGCGGATAAGGTAATAAGCGGAAAAGGAACTGAAAGCATGTCAGCCGTACCATAACGGAAAGTTACCGGGAATGATGGCCGGGAATAGTGACACATATCCCGGCGCGCCGTCGCCGCTGGCGTGATGTTCTGCCGGCAGGCGTTTATTAATAATTTATTCCCGAGAGCTGGAGGCTCTGACCTTTAGCCGGCCGGCCAGCATCACGTGCGTGGCCGCATCCTCCTGATTGCACAGATACTCCACCGCCAGTCGCCCTAATTCGCTGTAGGGCAGCTGAATACTGGTGAGCGGCGGGGTGAGCTGTTCCGATATTTTCTGATCGTCGTATCCCGCCAGCAGGATATCCTGCGGCAGCCGAACGCCGTTGACCGCCAGCGCCTGATAGCAGCCGATCGCCAGCCAGTCGCTGGCGCAGAAAATGGCGTCAGGGCGATCCGGCTGCTCCAGTAGAGAGCAGGTGGCGGTAAAGGACTCGCTGAACTGCCAGTTGGTCCGCCGCACCAGGCGCTCATCGTACGCCTGGCCGGCCTGCTCCAGCGCCGCCTGATACCCCGCCAGCCGCTGGCGGGTTGCCTCCATCCAGCTTTCGCCAGTGATGTGCGCGATGCGCGTCGCGCCCATGGAGATCAGATGACGGGTCACCTGAAAGGCGTTGGCGTAGTCGTCGGGAACAAACGAAGGCAGCAGCGGCGAATCCGGGTCGCGCTGGTTGAGCAGGACCAGCGGCAGGCGGGTGCAGTCCTGAAAATCGGTCATATCTACAAGCGTGGTCACCGGGGAGGCGAGAATAATGCCGATACAGTTACGCTGTTCCAGCTGACGAATAATATTAATCGCCAGCTCGACGTCGTCGCCGTAATCATAGACGGTCAGCAGCACTTCATTGCGCCAGGCCGCTTCCCGCGCCTGGCTGATGGCATCGATAAAAGGATCGTAGCTTTGCAGGGTGCTGACCAGCAGCGCCACCTCTTCCTGATTGCGCGGGGCGTGAATCGCCGGAAGACGGTCGTAGCCGAGCTCGGTCGCGACGGCGATCACCCGCTGACGGGTCTCCTCGCTCAGCTTGATATTCCGGGACTGATTAAGGACCAGCGATACCGTTGCCTGTGATACACCCGCCGTACGGGCGATATCGTTCATTGTGACTTTGTTTTTCCGCTTCATCATCCCTCTCCCCTTGAGAAACGCATTATACCTTAACGACCCGGCACATAGGCAGACTAAAGCGCCGTCGCTAACCTTTCCCGTAGCTCATCGGGCACGGTTTGTGACCCTCATCGCTTTTAGCCACCGAGGGCCGACGGTGGCAAATTGCGTCGGTAGCGCTTGAAGTCATTTTCTTCGAGGAAAATAATGGCCTATTCAGATGAGGTGGGAGGATACGATGGTTATCAATATTCGCGAGCTGCAGCCGCAGGACAAATCGCAGTGGCTAGGATTGTGGGAGGGCTACACCTGTTTTTACGGCAGCCCGCAGCCTGACGATGTGACGCAATACACCTGGCAACGCCTGCTGGACGACGCATCTCCGGTTATCGGTCGGGCTGCGATCGTCGACGGCCGGGTGGTCGGGTTCGCTATCAGTGTCCTTCACGAAGGAACCTGGGTGAAAACGCCCGTTTGCTATCTGGAAGATCTGTTCGTTGACCCGGCAATGCGCGGACGCGGAGTCGCCAGAGCGCTGGTGCAGGCGCTGCATGAGGAAGGAAAAGCGAAAGGGTGGTCGCGCCTCTACTGGCATACGCGTGCTGATAATCCCGCCCGTAAGCTGTATGATGAGTTCACCCCGGCGGATGATTATGTCCGCTATCGGGTGATGCTCTAAGCTGCCGGCGATAAGAAGTTATTAAGATTTTCCCTGTCTAATAGCGGAAAACGACTCAGGAGAATCAAAAATGGAAAAACGCATCGAGACGACCGTTAATGTGATCATCTTTCTTTCACTGCTGGCTACCGCCTGGGATCTCTCCCTGGTGCACCATCTCCCCTGGTAAATCCGGCAGTACGGCGCCCGCTGCGGCGCCGTTAGCTCACCGCCGATCTATCCAGCCAGCATCTCACCGCGGCTAAAGCTCCAGTCGTCGGTATGATTAAACTGAATCACCACCATCACGTCATCGGGGGCAATGCCCAGCTCTGCCTGCAGCCGGTCGCACAGCCGCCGATAGAGGCGCTTTTTCTGCTGCGCGCTGCGCGGCTTGCCGGCAAAAATATGAAACAGCACAAAGTCGCCGCTGCGCCCGCCGCTGAGGTAGTGCGGATCGACGATGCGTCGGGCGTCGGGCAGAGCGTCGATAAACTGAAATTTATCCGCCGCGGGCACCGCAAACTCGTCCACCAGAGTTTGATGAAATAGCGCCGAAAGCCGCGCGATCCACTCATCGTCATAGCCGGCACGAATCGTTATTCGGGTCAAAGGCATGCTGGATCCTCCGGCGGTATGCAGGAGAGCGCGGTGACGGCCGCCGGCCAGCCGGCATAAAAGGCCAGGTGGGTGAAGACCTCGGTTATTTCAGCGCGGGTCAGGCCGTTGCTCGCCGCAAAATCAATATGCCACGGCAGCTGTCTTTCTCTGCCCAGCGCCGTCAGGGCGGCAAGGGTGATCAGGCTTCTCTCTCGCGGTGACAGCTCGCTGCGGGCCCAGATATCGCCGAAAAGCACCTCTTCGGTCAGCTGAGCGAGCTTTGGCGCGATCCCGGCCAGGTTATTGCGGTTAGGTGATGCCATTGTTCATATCTCCGGTTGTCATAAGAGGATGAACAGAGAGTGGCACAGGGCAATACTTCTTAATATCGCAACATTTTTGATAATCAATCCTGAAAATCAGGACGATGGGCAATGCAGGCCGGGCGACATTCTGCGCGCCCGGCAGGCGCTATCAGCCAGCGGCCTGGCGTCGGGCGACGATAAACAGGCGAGGGAACAGCAGCAGTACCTTTCCGTTACACTGTAACGGGTAGTGCTCCTGCAGAAGCACCAGATAGCGGCTGAGAAACGCGTCGCGCTGGCTGTCGTCGAGACGCTGCAGGTAAGGACGCAGCCCCGTCGACTGCAGCCAGTCAATAATCGCCTGATGAGAATCGAGCTGATGGTAATAGGTGGTGCACCAGATATCGACCTCGCAGCCGCTGGCCGTCAGGATATCGTAATACTGCCGGGCGGTGGGAAGCGGGTGGCGTCCGCTCTCCGGATGCCCAAGCTCCTGGGCGACCTGACGCATCAGAGTATGCGACGGCTCCTGCCAGTTATCCGGCATCTGCACCGCCAGAATGCCGTTATCCGCCAGCTGCGCAACCAGCTGCGGGAACAGCGTCTGATGGTCGGTAAGCCACTGCAGGGAGGCGTTGGCGTAAATCACATCCGCCGCACGCTCGGGCCGATACTCGCGGATATCGGCGGTGACGAAGCGACACGCCGGCAGCGCCCGGGAGGCCTCTTCCAGCATCGCCGGCGAATTATCCACGCCGATCACCGTCGCCGTGGGCCAGGCATGATGCAGCAGCGCGGTACTGTTCCCCGGCCCGCAGCCAAGGTCAACGGCGAGGGTAACGGGATGGTGGGCGATACGGGCGAGCAGTTCGGCGGCGGGGCGGGTACGCTCGGCGCCGAACTGTAGATATAACGAGGGATTCCAGTCTGCCATCGATGACTCCGGGTTAGATAAACTCGTTCATCAGCATAGATGGCATTGACCGCGGGTAAAATAACTTTACCCTTTTTTTATACTTAACGTGACAGCGTCACGTTAATCGGCGGCGGGAGAATGCCCTGCGCCCGTCCGCGGACTAATCGGCGTCCTTTAGCGACTCCGCGCGTTTAGCGGTGGCATAGACAAAATCCAGCATCGGCTCAAGATCGGTATCGTATCCGGCCTGGATTATTTTCCCCCGCAGCCACTCAATCTCGCTGGTAATATCCGGGTGGAAAATATTGTTGTCCTGCGCTTTACGCAGCCATTTCAGCAGGAAGTTATTTTTTCCTCTGATCCCGCCCGCTTTCTTAGATTTTCCGTGTATTTTCAGCGCGATTAATATGCAGTAATAGAAATGAACCCGCTGATTAAAACTTTGATGCATGTATGTATTTCCCGCCAGACTCAGGAATTCACCGTCGAGGTCAGTGATTCGGATTGGCCATGATAACGGGCACGGATCGTTTATTATTCGATCTCTGATATCTCACCCGTTTCGCCAGTACGCCCGTTGCCGGGCGTTGAGCGGATGGTGTCACGGATGCCGAATAACAGTCAATTCTTGATTACTTTTTTACCTTTTTCAGCGGGGGCGGCCCGCCGGATACAATTCCTCATGCCCGCCGCAAACCGGCGCGTTGTTGCAGGTATACGCGGAATATCAAGATAAATGCCATCACCACGACCGCCGCCGCCAGCAGATAAATAGTTCCCAGGCTGTAATACCCGGCAACCCAGCCGGCAACGGGGCCGGTCAGGCCGAGAGCCAGATCGAGGAACGCCGAGTAGGTGCCCAGCGCGGTGCCCTGGTTCTGCTCCTCAACCTGTTTCACCGCCTCGACGCCCAGCGCCGGGAAGACCAGCGAGAAACCGGAGCCGGTCAGGAAGGCGCCGATCCCGGCCACCCACGCAGAGGAAGCCTGCCAGATAATCAGCAGGCCGATGCACTCGATAACAAAGCAGGCCAGCGACACCGGCACGCCGCCGTAGCGGGTGATGGTGTTGCCGAGCACCAGACGAATGCAGATGAAACCGACGCTGAACAGCGACAGCGTAAACGCCGCGCCCTGCCAGTCGTGGGCGGAGAAGTAGAGGGTAATGAAGGTGGCTATCACCCCGAAGCCGACCGTCCCCAGCGCCAGCCCCAGCCCGTAGGGCCAGATTTTGCGCACCACCACGTGAAAGGGCGCGCGAACCCCGCCGCTAACGCTGACGTCCTGGCGCGTGCGGGCAAAAAGCAGTCCGATAAAGGCCACCGCCACCACCACCACGGCAAAACCGCTAATGCCAAAATAGCCGTTGAGCAGCACCCCCAGCGGGGCGCCAACCGCCATCGCCACGTAGGTGGCGACCCCGTTCCAGGAGATAACCCGGGAGGTATGGATCGCGCCGACGGTTTTAATTCCCCACAGCGTCGCCCCGGTGGCGGTAAAGCTCTCGCCCACGCCGAGGAAGATTCGGCCAACCAGCAGCGCGGCCACCGCCAGCAGCGGAACGGATTGCAGCAGCACCGCCGCCAGCGTAAAAATCCCGCTCAGCAGGCAGCAGACGATCCCGAGGCTGACCACTTTTTTTGGCCCCCAGATATCGGCGTAGCGCCCGGCGTGCGGCCGGCTGAACAGGGTGGCGATGTACTGCAGACTGATCACCACGCCGGCCATAAAGGTGCTATAGCCGAGCTGATAGTGAATGTAGCCGGGTAAAACGGCGAGCGGCAGGCCTATCGATAGATAGCAAATACAGGTGAAAACCACGATCGAAATGATGCGCAGGTTGAGCTGAGTCTGAGTGGCAGCAGAAGTCATAACGTCAGGTATTTAAAACAAAAGGGGGATTAGCATAGCGCAGACCCAGCGGTCAGCACGAGCCCAGGAGGTGATTTCCGCACGTTTCACTTAAACGGGCGCAGATGAAATTTATGCCGTTGACGCTGCCGCCAAATTTCTCCAGAATCCACTCTTTCGGAGAAAGAAAATGTCCGTCACAGATTCCCTTCTTGCCTTTTCATTCGCTGCGCTGCTCCTGACGTTAACCCCGGGTCTCGATACCGCCCTCATTCTACGAACCTCCGCCGCGGAAGGCGGTAAAAAAGCCTTTCAGGCCGCGCTGGGTATCGACGCGGGATGCCTGATCTGGGGGGCGCTGGTCGCCCTGGGTTTAGGCGCGCTGCTGGCGGCATCGGAGCTGGCCTACAGCCTGTTAAAATGGTGCGGCGCCGCCTGGCTGTGCTGGCTGGGCCTGCAGCTGATCCTCCGGCCGCGTCGCGCTTTTGATGCCGGAACGGCGGCGCCCGCTGCCGGTAACTGGTTCTTGAGGGGGATGTTTGGCAACGTGCTGAATCCCAAAATGGGCGTCTTTTACGTCTCGTTTCTGCCGCAGTTTATCCCGAGCGGCCACTCTCCGGTGGTCTGGACCTTCCTGCTGGTCGGCATCCACGTGCTGCTGGGCACCCTGTGGTCCTTAACCCTGATTATGGCTACCCGCTATGCGTCGGGCCTGCTGAAGGCGCCGGGGTTTATTCCGTGGATGGACCGGGTAACGGGCGGCGTGTTTATGCTCTTCGCCGCGCGGCTGGCGCTCAGCAGCCGTTAGGCCATTTGCTTGCCTTATTGCCTGGGCAGCGCGGCCAATTCGCGGTATATATCTCATCTCGTATATCAACGTCCAGGAGGGAGTATGACAGCCGATTTAGCCGGGATTGAGGTTCTGTTCGTCGCCGGGTTTGGGCCCATTACCCGCAGCGCCGAAAGCAGCCGATCGTTTTACGCCGAGGCGCTGGGTTTGCCTTTGAAGGCGATGGAGGGTAACCCCGACTACCTGCTCACGGAGCAGGACGCGCTAGCCGGGGTGAAGCATTTTGCGCTGTGGCCGCTGGAGCAGGCGGCGCAATCATGTTTTGGCGTTGACCGCTGGCCGGCGGATCTCCCCCAGCCCCAGGCGTGGATCGAGTTTGAGGTGCGCGATATTCAGGCGGCCAGCGACGACCTGCTGGCGAAGGGTTACCGCCTGCTTATCGCCAACCGCGTGGAGCCGTGGGGGCAGACGGTGACGCGTCTGCTGAGTCCGGAAGGGCTGCTGACCGGCATCACCATCACGCCGTGGCTGCGCGGCGAGTAGATGCTCTCCGTTCCCGCCTCTGTTGCGCGACGGCTTGCGCCGGCAGCGGAGACGGGGCGTTTCCCGCTTAATATCCTGCATATTTCGTTGACCGACGAAGCATTCCCCGACGTTTTCTTCTAGTTTCCCGTTCTGACGATCCGCGGCGCTGATCCAACGCCGCTTGCCTGTCCGTCGATTTATAATCATACTAATTAGAGAATTTAAATTGTAAATAATTCTCTATTTGAGATTAATAATTAAAAGGAGTGCGCAACGTGACTGAATGCAGGCCAGAACTGAAGGCTTTCCTGCTGGCGCTGGCCGGTTCGGTGGTGCTGATCGTCGGGATGGGGTACGGGCGCTTTGCCTTTACCGGGATCCTGCCGCTGATGCTGGATGAGCATATTTTAACGCTGCGTGAAGGCAATCTCGCGGCCTCGGCGAACTACGCGGGCTATCTGCTGGGGGCGCTGATGCTGGCGAAGGCCAGGCCGGGCGATGCGAAGTGGCTAAGCCTCGCGTCGGTACTCTTAACCCTGCTGTGCCTGGCGGCGTTAGGCTGGCTACGTTCGCCGCTGGCCATTATTGCGGTCAGGGGCCTGGCCGGCGTGCTGAGCGCGGTGACCCTGATCGCCGCCTCGCTGTGGCTGCTGCAGCATATGAAGCATCATAACGGCGCGCCGATCCTCTATTCGGGCGTCGGAATGGGCAGTTTTCTCTCGGCGGAGTTTATTTCGCTCGCCAAAAGCCACGCCTTTACCAGCCAGCAGATCTGGCTGATCTGCGCCGCCAGCGCCGCGCTCCTGTTTTTGCTGGTCCTGCGCCTGCTGCTGAGCCCGCCGGACTACCTCGTGGACTGGAAACCGACGGCATCGGCTCAGGCAGCAGGCGCAGAAGGCCGACGAGGGGATGCATGGAAGCTGTTGATTATCTACGGCTTAGCCGGATTCGGCTATATCATCACCGCGACCTATCTGCCGCTGTTTCTCTCCGGCTCGCTGACCGATATCGACCCGGTGCAGCTGTGGGCGCTGTTTGGCCTCGCGGCGGTTCCGTCCTGCTTTGTCTGGCACCGGCTGGCGCTTAAGCTCGGCTACCGGCGGGCGTTTACCCTCAACCTGATGGTGCAGGCGACAGGCGTGATCCTCCCCGCCTGGAGCCACTCTCTGGCGTTTTGCATGCTGAGCGCTCTGCTGGTTGGCTTCACCTTTATGGGCACCGTGACCCTGGCGCTGCCGGAAGGCAGGCGCCTGAATCACCTGGTGACGTTCAATATGATTGCCGCCATGACCGCTACTTACGGCATCGGGCAGATTATCGGCCCGCTGGCGGCCGGCGTTCTGCACGGTCTGACCGGCTCCTTTAACGTCGCTCTCGGCGCCGCGGGCGGGGCGCTGTTTGTGGCCGCCGTACTGGTGACGCTCGGCAAACCCGCCGGGCAAAGGCGGGAGAGCTAAATATCGGCCGCCAGCAGCAGCTGCTGGCGCATGGCGTCCAGCGCCGGCGAAGCGTAGCCTTTGCGCCACACCAGCTGGGTTATCGCCGTGCCGACCGGCTGCGTCTCGCAGCCTTCGGGTAGGGTCATGAGCGCCAGCACGCTCTGCGGGACGATCCCGGCATATCCCCCGGAGGCAATGCAGGCAATCACGACGTGATACGAGCCGATCTCCTGGACTTCAACGTTTTTCACGGCGGACAAAAATGCTTCCCCGCGCCGGCGATAGCTGCAGCCCTCGGCAAACGCCGCCAGCCTGAACTCTTCCTGTCCGCCAGGGGTTATCAATACCAGCTCCTCGGCAAACACAGGCAGGTACTCCAGGGCCTCCGGACACTCCGGCTCGCCGCTGGCGTCCGGGGGCAGGCTCACCAGCGCGCAGTCGAGCGCGGCGCTAAGCACGCGTTCGACCAGCTGCCGGGTGGGCATGGTTTGCAGGGTGAGGGCGACCGCCGGGCACTGCTGATGAAAGCGCGGCAGAATTGAGGTTAAGCGGCTGGCGGCGGCGGCCTCCATCGCCCCCATCCGCAGGCTCCCGGCGGGCTGCGTCGGATGCAGCGCCTGCTTCGCCTCTTCGGCCAGGCTGAGGATCCGCAGCGTATAGTCAAGAAAGCGCTCCCCGGCGGCGGAGAGCAGCATCTTTTTATTGCCGCGCACGAACAGCTCGACGTCGAGCTCCTCCTCAAGCTGCTGGATGCGCGTGGTGATGTTCGATTGCGCGCGTCCCAGCCTCTTAGCTGCCCGGGTGACGCTGTGCTCCTGGGCGACAATTTTAAAAATTTCCAGCGTGCTGTGGTTCATGTTTTTCTTCTAAATATGGAATTAATATTGATCTTAGCATCTCAAAAAGAGATGTTAAGCACTGAATATCACAAATTTACGCAGGATCAATCATGAGCAACCGCCTGTTGCAGCAGCTTGGTATCGTTTATCCCATTATACAGGCCCCGATGGCCGGCGTGTCCACGCCTGAACTGGCGGCGGCGGTCAGCAACGCCGGCGGCCTGGGCTCGCTGGGATTGGGCGCCTCTTCGGTTTCTCAGGCGCGGGGGCTGATCGACAAAACGCGCCGGCTCACCGACAGAGCGTTTAACGTGAACCTTTTTTGCCACCTTCCGGCGCGCAGAGACGAGCAGGTTGAAGCCCGGTGGCTGGAGCGGCTGCGCCCGGCTTTTGCCCGCGCGGGAAGCCAGCCGCCGCCGGCGCTGACCGAGATCTATCAAACTTTCCTCGGGCACCAGCCGATGCTCGAGCTGCTGCTCGAACTGGCGCCGCCGGTGGTCAGCTTTCACTTCGGTATTCCGTCACCGCAGGTCATTCTCCGCCTGCAGGAGAGAGGCATCATTACCATGGCCAGCGCCACCAGCGTCGAAGAAGCCCGGCAGATCGAGGCGCAGGGGGTGGATATCGTGATTGCGCAGGGCTACGAAGCGGGCGGCCATCGCGGGATCTTTGACGAACGCGGTGACGACCAGCAGCTGAGCACCTTTACGCTGGTCCAGAGTCTGAAGCGGGCGGTGGGCCTGCCGATTATTGCCGCCGGCGGCATTATGAACGGCGCGGGCATTTGCCGCGCCATGAGCCTCGGCGCCGAGGGCGCGCAGCTGGGGACCGCATTTCTGCTGTGCCCGGAATCGGCGGCGGACAGCGGCTATCGTCAGGCGATTAAAGCCGGCCCCGATCCGCAAACCGCGCTCACCGCGGCCATTTCCGGCCGCCCGGCGCGCTGTATACACAACGGCTGGCGCGCGCTGGCGCAACAGGCTGATACCTCAGAGATCCCGGCCTATCCGCTGGCCTATGCTGCCGGTAAGGCGCTGGCGACGGCGGCTAAAGCGGGAGGGGATGAGCGCTACGGCGCCCACTGGGCGGGACAGGGAGTGGGTCTGATCCGCGAGCTGTCGGCGACGGAGCTGATGGAGACCTTAATTCACGAGTGCGGCTTGCGCTAGCGGCGGGGAAAAAGGGCGATGGGTGATCATCGCCCTTGATGAACCTACCGACGGTGCGCCAGGCGGCGAACCAGACGGTCGCCGGTCATCTGTACGCCCTGGACCATCGCCACCAGGATCAGTACCGTGCCCACCATCACCTCGTTATTAAAGCGCTGGTAGCCGTAGCGGATCGCCAGGTCGCCCAGTCCGCCGCCGCCGATCACACCGGCCATCGACGAAAAGCCAATCAGCATAACGATCGTCAGCGTCACGCCGGCCAGCAGGGTCGGCAGCGCTTCCGGCAGCAGGGATTTAAAAATCACGTGCCAGATGTTGCCGCCCATCGATAAAATCGCCTCAATCCGCCCGTAGTCCACCTCGTCCAGCGCGTTTTCCGTCAGCCGGGCGAAGAAGGGAAAGGCGCCGATAGTCACCGGGACCACCGCGGCGGTGCTTCCCAGGGTGGTGCCGATAATCAGTCGGGTAAACGGGATCAGCGCAATCAGCAGCACAATAAACGGCAGCGAACGGCCGAAATTGATCGCCGCCCCCAGCAGCGCGTTGAGTTTTGGCATCGGCAGCAGGCCGTTTTTGCGCGAGATAAACAGGATAATCCCGGTCGGTAGCCCGAGCAGAACGGTAAAAAATGCCGCCAGCCCGACCATATAAAGGGTGTCCAGGGTGCCGCCCACCAGCAGCGGCCAGAGGTCTTCCCAGCTCATGCTACTCCGCATAAAGGCCTCCCGTGAAAGCCGTGACGCGCCAGAAAGTCACGCTCCGTTTGCGGATCGTGGAGCAGCGACTGACGCAGTTTTGACCACGGCGCCACCAGCAGATCGGCAATTTTTCCGCTTTCAACAATTTCTCCTTTTTCCAGCAGCGCGGCGTGATCGCACAGGGTTTTAACCACTTCCAGCTCGTGGGTGATCAGCACGATGGTCAGATGCAGGCGCTGATTGATATCCGCCAGCAGCGCCAGCACCGAGGCGGTGGTTTCCGGGTCCAGCGCGCTGGTCGCTTCGTCGCACAGCAGCACGTCCGGCCTTGCGGCCAGCGCCCGGGCAATCCCCACGCGCTGCTTCTGCCCGCCCGAAAGCTGGGAGGGGAAGGACTCGGCCTTATCGCTGAGCCCCACCAAATCGAGCAGTTCCTCCACCCGGGCCCGGCGGTCGGCCTTCGCCATCCCGGCGATTTCCAGCGGTACCGCAACGTTGTCGGCGACGCTGCGCGCATGGAGCAGATTAAAATGCTGGAAGATCATGCCGGTGCGCAGGCGATAGGCGCGCAGGGCCGATTTATCCATCTGCGTAATATCATGTCCGTTCACAATAATGCGGCCCGCAGTGGGCCGCTCCAGCAGATTCAGACAGCGTATCAGCGTACTTTTGCCCGCGCCGCTGCGCCCAAGGATGCCGTACACGGCGCCCTTAGGAACGTGCAGCGAGACATCGTTTAGCGCCGGTCGGCCCGTTCCGGCATAAGTTTTACTCAGCCCCAGCACCTCGATCATGACTGCGGCGCGACCGGTATCACCGAGCCGTTATACTGTTTGCGGATAAATTCCGCCACCTGCGGCGAGGTCAGATCCTTCGCCAGCTGCTTGATCCGCGGATCGTTGGCCAGGGACGGATTGGTGACGAGGATATTGGCGTAGGGGTTATGCGCCGCGCTTTCCAGACCCAGCGCATCTTTTGCCGGCGTCAGGCCCGCTTCCAGCGCATAGTTGCCGTTAATCACCGCCAGGTCGACATCGTCGAGCGAGCGGGGGATTTGCGGTGATTCAATCTCAAGAATTTTGAGATGCTTAGGGTTCTCCACAATATCCTTTGGCGTTGCCAGGGTGGTGGCCGGGTCGGTAAATTTCGCCGCCAGCTTAATCAGCCCCTGGCTCTGCAGCAGGAACAGCGCCCGGCTCAGGTTGGTGGTGTTATTCGGCACCGCGACGGTGGCGTTTTCCGGCAGGGATTTGAAATCTTTGTGTTTCCGCGAGTAAATACCCAGCGGTTCAATATGCACCGTTGCCGCCACGGTAAAGGTTTTACCCAGCGCTTTTTCCTGATCTTTCAGATAGGGAACGTGCTGGAAATAGTTGGCATCCACGTCGCCGTTTGCCAGCAGTTCGTTGGCGTTCACGCCGCTGGTGAGCTCAACGATCTTCAGATCGAGGCTCGGATCGATTTTCTTGATGTAATTCAGTATCTCGGCATGCGGTACCGGGTCAGCGGCGACGCGCAGCGCGGCGGCCTGCGCCGAGGACCATGCCAGAGAAAGAGACAGTGCTACCCCTGCCAGTTTGAAAGCGGCATTTTTCATGGTGTTTTCCTTTATTGTTATGTTTAAACGATCAGTTGTTCGGCGCGTTCGCGAAACACATCCTGGTAGTAGCGTTCGGCAACGTCCGGATGCGAGCGCAGGCGCCCCTTCAGGTAGTTCCAGCCCACCTCCCGCAGCAGCGGATTCTGCGGATCGCTATCCGGCCCGAGCGCCTCCTGCGCCAGTTCAGGCGGCAGGGTGTAGACCGGAACCACGGCGTCCAGCTGCGCGCCGAGGAAGAAGGCGATAGAGAGGCGCTGCTGGTTCGCCGGCGGCGAAACGACGCGATGCACCGTCGCGCGCAGATAGCCATTGGTCGCCAGCTCAAGAAGTTCACCAATATTGACCACGAAGCTGCCGGCCAGCGGGGTCGCATCGATCCAGCGGCCGGGCGCGACTTCAACCTGCAGCCCTTTTTGCTCATCCTGGAGTAAAAAGCTGAGGAAACCGGAATCCTTATGCGCGCCAACGCCCTGGGTGCTTTGCGTCTCCTGCTGGCCGGGGTAGCGGATCAGTTTGATATGCTCGTTGGGCTGCTGGCCGTAGAGGGTATCAAAGGCGTCATTAGGTAAATTCAAGGCTTCGGCAAAGGCGCGCAGCACGGTAATACCGACCTGCGTCATCGCGCTTTGCCAGCTCAGCAGCGTTGGTTTCAGCTCAGGCAGCGCGTCCGGCCACAGGTTAGGTCCCTGCAGGCGCTGCCAGCGCGGCGCATCGTCGCCGAGGGTCAGAGCAGGGCGCTCGGCGCCAATATCGAACTGTTCGCGCCAGTCCGGCTGGCCGCGGGTCAATTCCGACGCGGCGCGGTTGTAGCC
This sequence comes from Klebsiella sp. BIGb0149, assembly GCF_004362605.1. Taxonomy (NCBI): domain Bacteria; kingdom Pseudomonadati; phylum Pseudomonadota; class Gammaproteobacteria; order Enterobacterales; family Enterobacteriaceae; genus Klebsiella; species Klebsiella sp. BIGb0149. Next base: position 280,044 of record NZ_SNYG01000003.1, read on the forward strand.
GCGAAAGTGCGGGGAGTGAATCATGGCGACCGGCTGCTTTTGCGCATCGGCCAGCGAAAAGAAGCGGCGGGAGAGCTGCTGCACGCTGTGCTGCAGCCGATCATCCACTCCGTGATTGATCAGGTAAAAGAAGCCGATATCGCGCGCGGCGTGGCGCAGCTCGGTAAGAAAAGCGGATTTCTCAGCGGGATCCGCGTAGCGCGCAAGATCGAGAATCGGCAGCGTGGTTGCGTTCATTGTGTTCTCCGAAGGCGGTGTGCGTATATTTTTGGCTATTCAGATTCAGGGTTCGGGGACAACAACAGCGCATAATCATTTCCTCAGTCAGGTGGTCAAACACAGCTTGCCCTAAGCGAAAATAATCAACCAATAACCTTCTTTTCTAATTTATGTCCGTCGGGGGTTCAGTGCTTTTGCGAATAGTAGATAAGGGCGATAGCGCGCTAAGTCCGCCTCGCGAGTTGCGCGGGGCGAAAGGAGTCAGTATGGTGTGCGCAATTTCTCAGGTATTTCAGGACAGGACATTATGCAGCCTTCAAAAGATCCCCTCCACGGCGTCACGCTTGAGGCGTTACTCAACGTACTGGTGGCGAAATATGGCTGGGCGGAGCTGGCAAAGCGCATCAATATTAACTGCTTTAAGAGCGATCCCAGCGTCAAATCCAGCCTGAAGTTTTTACGCCGGACGCCCTGGGCGCGCAAGGAAGTGGAAGAACTCTATATTGATAGCCTGGAAGATATTGCCGATGAGCGGGAGGATATGCCGACCGACGGCCCGTGGGCGAACTGGCAGAGTAAGAAAGAACGGCAGTAGCCTGCCGCCGTTCCCGCTCTGCACTGAGGGGGAACGGCGCGATCTCAGACCAGCTTATTCCAGCCCGGCAGTCTGTTCGCTTTGCGGCGAATGAAATGGTGGCCAGCATCCAGCAGGCCATAAATCAGCCCCATCTGCAGGCAATTACGCAGAATTTCCGGCCACTCATCGGGTACGCTGCGCCAGTTCAGGAGCAGCATAATCGGGATAATGAGCAGGCTAAAGCCCGCCGCGGAAAGCAGGAAGTTGCTCCAGAACGGGTTGAATACCGGCGGCGGGACCTTCCAGCCGGCTTTCCATAACAGGCGGTATAGCGGGGGAACGTACTCACTCCGCCTCATATTTCGCTCCGCCATGAGCGCGAAGGCGCGGCTTTTTTTCTCATCAAAGTTCATGGTTATTCCTGCTGATAGACGACGTCTGCCTGCCTGCGCATCTGCCGCCACTTCACGGTGTGATAAATAAAATAGCCGGCGGCTAAAGGCAGCGTCAGCGGCATGACGATAAAAAGATATAGCGCGCCAATTCGGTGGCCATCAATAACCTCAAACACGCGCGCTGAGGTCAGGCGGAGCAGCGTATCGTCAGCCCCTTTTTTCGCAAAGGGATACAGCAAAATAGAGACCCAGCCGAGCGCAATAAGCGGCCAGCCGACGGTATCGTATAAGTTGTAAATAAAAATACCGAAGAACAAAGCGCCACACGCCAGCTTACCGATAAACTCCGGACGCTTAATAAAAAGCACCGCCGGATGCACGATGTGGACCTTATTCTGCCGCGGCCTGCGGCTTCCCGTTTTCCGCGATCGACGGCGGCTGTTTTTTCTGCTCACTTCCTGTTAATTATCCTGCTTAGCCGGGGCGCAGCATGCCCCATAGTGATATTAACCGGCGAATTGAGCAAATATAATTCAGCCGCACTGCCAAAAAACGGGGGCGGATATTCTGCCTATATCTCTTCCCCGGATGAAATAGCGCGCAGGGCGCCGGGCGCCTGGCCGGTAATACGCTTAAACGCGCGGCTAAATGCGGCATGGGAGCTGTAGCCCAGCTTAAAGGCCACCTTTTCCAGGGCCTGGCCTTCATGGGAGATGTACTGAACCGCCAGCCGCATGCGTAATTCGGTCAGATAGCGCGCGGGCGTCGTGCCGGTCGCCGCCAGAAAGCGCTCGGCAAATACCGAACGCGAAGTTCCGGCCTCGCGGGCCAGGTCCTCAACCTTCCAGTTCACCCCGGGCTGCTGGTGCATCACGTAGATAGCTCTCGCCAGCTTCGGGTCGCGCAGCACCTGCACCCAGCCGGTGGCGTTGCCGCAGCCGCACTCCACCCAGCCGCGAACGATCAGCGCCGCCACCACGTCCGCCAGCCGCGCGAGGATCCCCGCATAGCCCGCCTGGCGGGTGAGGGTTTCTCGCTCCATCGCCGCCAGAAGAGGCTGGATCTCAGGCCGGGTGTTCAGCAGGCTGCTGACCATCATCACCTCCGGCATCGCCTTGACCAGCGGCTGCATGCCGCCGAGCTCAAAGTCCATACAGCCGCTGAAAATAATGGCGTTGTCCTGCGCCGGCTGCGGGCCCTCGTTTTTAATGCAGCACACCGTACTGCACACCGGCTCGGTAGGCAGCTGCTGTACGTTGACGATCTGCGCCCCGGCGTCGGACATCAGCGCGTGGCCGTCGCCGTTGGGGATAAACAGCGCGTCGCCGCTCTCCAGAGCCAACTGCTGCCCGCTGGCCATGCGCAGCACAACCGGGCCGCGGCTGATGAAGTGAAACTGCGCCTTGCCTGGCACATAGCTGAACGCCACCCCGAACGGGCGGCCGGACTCAATGCGCCGGTAGTTGACGCCTGAAAGGCGCATGCCGCGCAGCAGCTCGCTGGTGAGATCGATGGCCTGATGGGTCATAACGCTATTCCCGGACGAATAATCAATAATGGCAGAGTATGCATCATAGATCGTCCGAAGAGAAGTTTCTAAGCTGTGTCGGATTGTTAACTGTTCTGGAGAGATGTATATGAGTTCCTGCATTGTAGCCGATGAGAGCCAGCTAAACGCCAAACCCGCATGGCGGGCCGTTTATGCGCTGGCGCTGGGCGTTTTCGGCCTGATTGTTGCAGAGTTTCTTCCCGCCAGTCTGTTAACGCCGATGGCGACAAGCCTGGGCGTAAGTGAAGGGATGGCGGGGCAGGCGGTGACCGCGACGGCACTGGTGGCGCTGGTTACCGGGCTACTCATTACCCCGGCGACCAAAAATATCGATCGCCGCTGGGTGCTGATGTTTTTTTCGCTGCTGCAAATCATCTCCAGCATGATGGTTGCCTTTGCGCCTTCTCTGGAGTTTTTGCTCCTCGGCCGCCTGCTGCTGGGGATTGCCATCGGTGGGTTCTGGTCAATGTCCACCGCGACCGCTATGCGCCTCGTGCCCGCCGCGTTTGTGCCCAAAGCGCTGGCCATCATCTTCTCCGCCGTATCGGTAGCGACCGTCGTGGCCGCGCCGCTGGGCAGCTATTTAGGCGGGATGATCGGCTGGCGCAACGTGTTTATCATCTGCGCGCTGCCGAGCCTGGTGGCCCTGTTCTGGCAGCTGTGGGTTCTGCCCTCCATGCGTCCGGAAAGCGCGGGCAGCTTTGCGACGCTGTTTAAGGTTCTGCGCCGGCCGGGGATGCTGGGCGGCATGCTGGCAACCATTTTGATTTTCAGCGGCCATTTCGCCTTCTTTACCTATCTGCGGCCGTTTCTGGAAACCGTCGCCCAGGCGAGCGTGGAGGGGGTTTCCCTGATCCTGCTGGGCTTTGGGCTGGCGAACTTTGTCGGAACCTCGATTGCCGGGTATTTACTGGCCCGCAGCCTGCGCATGACGCTGGCGCTGGTACCGTTGGCGATGAGCATTCTGGCGCTGATGATGGTGACCTTCGGCCATCTGGCGCTGCTTGACGGTCTGATGGTAGCCATGTGGGGCTTTGCCTTTGGCCTGGTGCCGGTGGGCTGGTCAACCTGGCTTGCCACCACGGTGCCGGATGAGGCCGAAAGCGCCGGGGGGCTGCTGGTTGCCTCCATCCAGCTGGCCATCAGCGCCGGGGCGGCCGGCGGCGGGGCGGTGTTCGACATCACCGGCGCCAGCGGCGTCTTCACCGGCAGCGGTCTGCTGCTGCTCAGCGCGATGGTCATTGTCCTGGTCGGCGTCCGGGTAAAGCCGGTCCCGAGCGGAGAGTAAAAATAAAAGCGCCTGCGGGCGCTTTTTTCGTTTCGCCGTCAGGCGGGGCGCTTCAGCGATCGGCCGCTCGGCGCTTTTTTCTTTGCCGCCCTGGCGCCGCTTTTCCCCGCCAGCTCAACAAGACGCCTGAAGGTCGGGCACTCCATATGCGAAGGCGCCGGGCAGTCGGCGACGTGGCGAAGCGTATCGCGCAGGGCGGTGAGCTGCTGGATCTGGCGGTCGATGCGGTCGGCCTGCTGGTGCAGCCCGGCGCGCGGAAGGTCGGGAGATCCCTGTTTGCCGAACATGCTTGCGATCTCATCGAGCGAAAAGCCCGCCGCTTTGCCCATGGTGATGAGCTTCAGATGCAAAAGCACGTCGTGCGGAAACTGCCTGCGCAGCCCGTGCCGTGAAATCGACGCGATCAGGCCGATCTCTTCGTAGTAGCGCAGCGCCGAGGGCCTGATCCCGCTCAGGGCCGAAACTTCACCGATATCCAGAAATTTCATGCTTGACCTCAATTCGACTTGAAGTCGTAGCATGCTCCTGAACCGAATTTCCGGCAAGAGGGCAAGGCTATGGCACAGGTGGAATTACCGATCCCAACACACAAACAGGCGGCAATAACGACGGCGCTCGCGCTCTGTATGCTGCTGGCCTCGCTGGGCACCAGCATCGCCAACATTGCGCTGCCCACGCTGGCCGCGGCTTTTTACGCCCCTTTCCCGCAGGTGCAGGCGGTGGTGACCGTCTATCTGGCGGCGCTGACGATCTCGGTACTGGTTGCCGGTCGCCTCGGCGACAGATGGGGGCTGAAGAGCATGCTGATGCTCGGCCTCGGCCTGTTTATCGCGGCCTCACTGCTCTGTAGCCTGGCCGCCAGCCTGCGGTTTTTAACCGCGGCCCGGGCGCTGCAGGGGGCGGGAGCCGCTTTCCTGATGACGCTGAGCATGGCCCTTATGAGACAGGCCGCCGGGAAGGATCGCATCGGCCGGGCGATGGGGCTGCTGGGAACCACCTCGGCGCTGGGCACGGCGCTCGGTCCCTCCATCGGCGGGCTGCTGATAGCCTGGGCGGGATGGCGCAGCATTTTCTGGGTTCAGCTGCCGATCGCCTGCCTGGCGCTGCTGCTGGTGTTTATCGTCCTGCCGGCCGATCGCCGCGCGCGCGCCGAGGCGCGAACAAGCCAGCGTCCGGTGCCGATCGGGCGTCTGGCGCCCTGGCTGCTGGTCAATCTTTTGGTGGCCGCGGTGATGATGGCTACCCTGGTGGTGGGGCCGTTCTATCTCGGCATCGCGCTTAATCTGAGCACCGCGGAAGTGGGCTTCGTGATGGCCATCGGCCCGGTGGTCTCTATCTTTTGCGGCGTGCCGGCCGGCCGCCTGGTTGACGGCTGGGGAACCCGCCGCACGCTCTACGTGGGACTGATCGTGCTGACGGCAGGGGCCTTTATGCTGGCAGAGCTGCCGAACCGGACGGGCATTATCGGCTACGTGCTGTCGGTTATGGTTCTGACCCCCGGCTACCAGCTTTTTCAGGCCGCCAACAATACCGCCGCGCTGCTCGACGCGATGCCGGGCCAGCAGGGCACGGTCTCAGGACTGCTCAGCCTTGCGCGGAATATGGGGCTGATCGCCGGCGCGGCGGTAATGGGAAACGTTTTTTCGTTTGCCGCCGGCACGCAGGACCTCGTTCACGCTCCGGCGTCGGCCATCGGCGGCGCCATGCGGTTCACCTTCCTGCTTGCCGGCATCATGATGACCACCGCTATCGGCATCGTGCTCGCCTGGCGCCTGAAAAAGTAGCCCTGCCGCTGCGGGTCAATCCAGCCGCGGCAGCTGGCCGAGGACCTGCTCCAGGGCGCGCCGTTCCTGACCGCTCAGCGTCTGCAGGGGGAACGGCAGGCACGGTGCCGGCGCCGTGCCAAGGATCTCGGCGACGGTGGCGATCGCGCGCAGGCTTCCGTGGCGGTGATAGAAGGACCACAGCGGCGCAAGGTCTGCGCTAAGCCTCAGCGCCTCGTCTTCATCTCCGCGCAGCGCCGCCCGGGTCAGCTGCAGAGCGTAGCGGGGGAAAAGTCCGCCGAGTACGGAGTACCAGACGCCGCAGCCGGCAATCAGGCCCGCCGCGGCGCGGGCGTCGCCGCTGATGCCGAGCGTGACCTGTCCGGCGATCCGCCTCTTCAGGACCGCGATGCGCTGCGAGGCGGCGCTCCACTCTGCCGGAAGGTCGCCAAGTTTTATCGAACCGACGCGGTTGAGGTTCGACAGGGCGACCAGCAGGTCATCGGAAAAGTGAAACCCGGTGGTTGCCGGATTGTCGTAGACGCACAGCGGGACCGATAGCCCGGCGGTGACGCGGTCATACAGGCGAAACGCCTCGTCGGCGCTCAGTTTCTGATACGACAGCGGCGCCAGCAGCACGCCGCTAACGCCGGCGTTTTGCGCATCCTCCGCCAGCCTCATGACCTCATCCGCGCTGATGCTGCTGATGCTGGTCATCACCGGAATACCGGACGCGGCGCCGACGGCGAGGCGGGTGACTCTGAGCCGCTGCTCCCGGGTCAAATAGGCGTAGCTGCCGGTCGAACCCAGCGCGCCTATGGAATCCACGCCGGCATCGACAAGGTTTTCAATCAGTGACACAAACGACTTCTCGTCGATCTCCGCCCCCGCCAGCGGGGTGAGAGGGAATGCGCTCAGGCCTGTAAACATCGTTGATTCCTTTTTAAAAAATGGGAGTAGCCCAGGCGACCGCAGCGTTTTATCGGGCAAACTTTCGCGATCCGCTAACGCACAGAATAACGCCTAAGGTGACGAAAACCATTACCGGACTGACCGTTTCATGCAGCAGGGCCGCCGACAGCGCCAGGCCAAAGAACGGCTGCAGCAGCTGGAGCTGGCCGACGGCGGCAATCCCGCCGATAGCCAGCCCTTTGTACCAAAAAATAAAGCCGATCAGCATACTGAAAAGCGATACGTACCCTAACGCCGCCCAGGCCGGGGCGCTAATGCCGCTGAGGGTTGCCGGCAGGGTTATAGCGGTGCCGATGAGCATGAAAGGCAGGGCGATAATCAGCGCCCAGCCGATCGTCTGCCAGCCGCCGATGGCGCGGGTCAGCTTTGCGCCCTCGGCGTAGCCCAGACCGCAGACAACGACGGCGGCCAGCATCAGCAGATCGCCGGTCAGCGACGCCGAGGCGCTTTGCGCGAGCGCGAAGCCCGCAACCAGCAGGCTGCCGATGACCGAAAAGATCCAGAAGGCTTTTTTGGGCCGTTCACCGCCGCGCAGAACGCCGAAAATAGCCGTGGTCAGCGGCAAAAGGCCGAGAAACACGATGGAGTGTGCGGCGGTGACGTGCCGCAGGGCGAGGGCGGTCAGCAGCGGAAAACCCACCACCACCCCCAGGGATACGACGACCAGCGCGACGAGCTGCGAGACGTGGGGCCGTCGCTGGCGAAAGCACAACATCAGCGCGCAGGCCACGACTCCGGCAATAGACGCGCGCAGAAAGGTCAGAAAGAAAGGGGCCATCTCCAGCACCGCCACGCGCGTGGCGGGCAAAGAGCCGCTGAAAATAATCACGCCGAGCAGGCCGTTGAGCCAGCCGGAAACGGCGCTGGGGTCGGCTTTATGTACCGCTGAATTTACCACTGTAACCTCATCTGTTTGTTCTCGTTTACGGGCTTGAGCATGGGGTCAGCGGATGGTAGCCTCGCTCATCTAATACAATCAAATTATTGTCATGGATACATTTGATGAAAGCCCGCTACAAAGGCATTGTTGATCAATTCGCGGAGGCGATTCGCAACGGCGAGATGTCGCCGGGAACCCGCCTGCCGACGCACCGGCATCTCTCCGCACGGGAGCATATCTCTTTGGCGACCGCGACCCGGGTCTACAGCGAGCTGGAGGCGATGGGGCTGGTGAGCGGCGAAACCGGTCGCGGCACCTTTGTCAGAGAGCGGTCGCTGCCACCGGGCCACGGCGTCGATCAGCAGAGGGTGGCGACGGACGTGCTCGACCTGAATTTTAACTATCCGGCGCTGCCGGGGCAGGGAGAGATCCTCCGCGACGCGCTGCGGCAGCTTTCGGCGGCCGGCGACATCGAGTCGCATCTGCGCTATCAGCCCCACGCCGGCAGGCTCGGTGAACGCGAGATTATGGCCGGGCACTTTTGCCGGTACGGATTTCGGCCGACGGCGGACAACCTGCTGATCGTCAACGGCGCCCAGCACGGGCTCACCGTCACGGTGATGGGGCTGCTGAGGCCCGGCGACGTCGTCGCCGTGGACGCGCTGACCTATTCGGGGTTCAAAGCGCTGGCGGAGCTCTACCATCTTGAGCTTATCGCCATCCCGTCCCTCGCCGATGGCCCGGATTTAGCGGCCCTCAGGCAGATCTGTCAAAAAAGACGCGTCCGGGCGGTCTACGTCATGCCGACGCTGCACAATCCGCTGGGCTGGGTACTTAGCCGCGCCCAGCGCAAGGCGCTGGCCGGGATCGCCCGCGCCCACGATCTGCTGATCGTCGAAGATACCGCCTATGCCTACCTGGTGCGACGGCCGCCGCCGCCGCTGGCGTGCTATGCGCCAGAGCGCACCGTCTATATCAGCGGATTTTCAAAAAACGTGGCGACCGGCCTGCGGATCGGGGTGGTTATCTGCCCCGAAGGCTATCGCTCCGCGCTGGAGAGAGCGATTCGCGCTACGACCTGGAATACCCCTTCCGTGCTGACGGCCCTGGTCTGCGGCTGGATCCAGGACGGCACCGTCAGGCGCTTTGAAACGCAAAAAAGAGCCGATGCGCGCCGGCGGCAGGCGGTGTTAAGGGAGACGCTGGGCGATCTTCCCTGCGTGAGCCATCCGGACTCCTATTTTGCCTGGCTGCCGCTGCCGGATGAGGCGAGGGCGGATCGGGTGGTCAAAGCGCTGATGGACGATAATATTTCCGTTTCGACGGCGGCGCCTTTCTGCACCGCGCAAACCGTCCCCCAGGCCATCCGGCTGGCGCTGGGATCGGTCTCGACGGAGAGTTTGCGGCCCGCACTGGTTAAAGTTCGCGAGGCGGTGGAAGCAGAACGGTATCGCTAGCCGCAGGGCGGCCGCCCCGCGTGTCTATGCGGCTTGTGGCGTCAGCCGATAGTGCGACTGCACCAGACCCGAAGGGAAGCTGCGGCTTGATAACAGCGTCAAATCGATATCCTGGGGCAGGGATCCGAACAGCGGCTTGCCCGAACCGAGCAGGACGGGAACGGTCGTGATAATGATGTCGGAGACCAGCCCTTCGCGCAGGAACGACTGGATCAGCTGCCCGCCGTCGATATAGACGCGGCGTGCGTTGTGCGCCGCCAGGTCGTCCAGCACCTCCTTCGGCGCGCGGCGGGAGAACTGCACTTTACCCTTCAGCACCTCGGGCACGGGGGTATCGGCCAGCCGGCGGGAGAGCACCAGCACGGGTCGGTCATAAGGCCATTCGTCGAAGGCCAGCACCTTCTCATAGGTTCCCCGGCCCATCACGATCCAGTCTTTGTCCGCGATGAACGCCATATAGCCGTGATCTTCCGTCGGATCGTCGCGCTGCAGCAGCCAGCCGATATCGCCATCCTGCCGGGCGATGTAGCCATCAAGGCTGACCGCAATAAAAACGTGTGTGGTGACCATCGGGGGCTCCGTATTCAGGCTGCAGATTAAGTTGAGTTTAGCGGCCCTGACGAGGCGGGCATAAACGCAGGGAAAAACGCAGGCCTAAAAGTACGGAAAAATTCCGCCGAGGACAAGACGCTAAAATCGGTACTCAAGGGCGATTGGAAGGTGCGGGTGATGGTGCGGGTGATATTGGCGAGCGGGTCCGTTTCTGCGTGCGCCTGATCCTGAAGACGCGGCAGCGCACCACGCTGGGGGCGAAAAAGGTCGGTGAGCAGGTGAATATTGAATCGATCCGCAGACTCAGGCGACGATCGATACCGTGGAGCGCGTGCTGGCCGCCGTCGCCGAAGAAAAGGGGCGCCAGGTCGCCCCGTTTGCTGCCTGGCCGCACGCTTAGCCTGTCACCTGGAGCACAATTTTGCCTATGTGATCCCCGCGCTCCATCATAGCGTGCGCCAGCGGGGCATCCTCGAGCCGGAAAACCTGATCAATGATGGGCCGACACTGGCCCGACGCCAGCAGCGGCCAGACCTGCGCGCGGAGCTCAGCGGCGATGCGCGCCTTCTCCTGGGCGGTTCTTGCCCGCATGGTCGAACCGGTAATGGTCGCGCGCTTCAGCGCCATGGCCTGCAGGTCGACGCCGTCTGCGATGGCGCCGCCGAGGAAGCCGATCACCACCAGGCGGCCGTCGCGCGCCAGCGCGGTCAGATTCGACCTGAAGTACGACGCGCCCATGATGTCGAGAATAATATCGACACCGCGCCCCTGCGTCTGGCTGAGGATGACGGCGGCAAAATCATCGGTACGATAGTTGATGGGCTGCCCCCCGAGGGAGACAACGGCGGCGCATTTATCCTCCGAGCCTGCGGTGGCAAAGCACTCAATACCGAAGGCTGCGCACAGCATCAGCGCGGTGGTGCCGATGCCGCTGGTGCCGCCGTGGATGAGAACCCGATCGCCGCGTTTGGCCTTAGCCATTTGAAACAGATTGGCCCACACGGTAAAGAACGTTTCCGCTATCGCGGCAGCCTCGACCATGCTCACGCTCGTCGGGACCGGCAGGCACTGCGTCGCGGGTAGCAGGCAGTATTCCGCGTAGCCGCCGCCGTTGGTCAGGCCGCACACCTTGTCCCCGATAGCTATATCAGTGACGTTGTCACCTAGCGCCACAACGTTCCCGGCAACTTCAAGGCCGGGTACCGGAGTGACGCCGTCGGGCATAGGGTACTTTCCCTGCCGCTGTATCACATCCGGACGGTTTACGCCCGCGGCGGCAACCTGCACCAGCACCTCATCGGGGCCGGGCATCGGCAGGGGCGCTTTGCGAAGCCGGAGCACGTCAGGTCCGCCGGGAGCGGTTATTTCAACCTCGTTCATATATTCAGGTAATGGCATCGTTGTTCTCGTTGTCAGATTTCCGATTCACCGCGGCAGGGCGACTCAGCCTTTTCAGCATTGGCGTCGTTCATCGCGCCGCGACGTCGGCAAGCAGCGTTTCTGCGGCCAGCTTGCCGAGATGGTTGGAGGCCAGCGGGCTGTCGCCGGTCAACAGGCGTCGGTCTTTGTGGACTTGACCCGTGATATCGCTATTGAGGATCTTAACCCCCAGCTCGCTAAGGCGTTCACCGACCAGCCAGGGCATTGGGCCGGGAATATAGCCGATATCGATATTCGCGCCGGTATCAAGCGAGTCCGGGAAAACGCAGATTTCGTAACCGCGGTATAAGAAGTTCTCCTTGTCCTCGCCGAGGCCTGCCGCCAGCAGTCCGGCCGGCCCGTGACACAGCGAAATGACGTAGCGGTCGTGGTTATGGGCCCAGAGCAGCGCTTTTTTGACGTCCTCGCTGAAGGGAATGTCGTTAAGCACCCCGTGACCGCCCGGGATAAAGATGCCGATATAGTTGCCCGCATCCAGATCCTTCACCACCTCGGACAGTTTTTTGGGCTGCTTGAGCTGACGGCGATACTTCTCATAGGTGCCCTTGACCGCCTCATCCTCGCCGGGGAAGGCCCACATTTCGAGCTTTACCGGATCCCCGGACGGCGTCGCAACGTCGATTGCAAACCCGGCGAGATCCAGGTGGTGCATGGGCAGCAGCGTCTCCACGGGGTGGTTGCCGGTAGAAAAAAACTTCCCGTTTTGCATCAGCAGATAGCGTTCCTGAGACGCAATCATCAGCACCTTCCACTTGCCGCCCTTATAGGGTGCGGGATAGTGGGCGCCGTCAAAATCGGTCTTTGGCGAGGTGTATTGACTCAGAGAGTAAGGTGACGGAAAAAACGCGTTCTCTTCAGCGGCATCGGGGGTGGGATGACGATCGTCGGATGGTAAGCCGGTCATAATGATCTCCTTATGGGCGATTTACATTACAGCTTTAGCTTAGGTAAACCGCCCACAGGCCGCAATGAGGGATAGCCCTCAGCGGCTGACTCCCGGAATCTTCTGGACGCGCGGGTTAACGGCTGGAGATGAGGGCAGCCCGTTGTATCTACCCGCGATGTTAACGCGCAAGATAATTATTTTAGCCATGTTTTTCAATGAGATATTTTGTGCTCACTGAGTCTACAACCGCTTTTTGGTGGCTGACGACCATGATGATGCTCTGCGGGAGTTCGCGGCGGATAGCGCCTATCAGCGCTACGGCCGTTCCCTCGTCCAGGTGGCTGGTTGATTCATCAAGGCAAATAAAATCGGGCTGATTCACCAGGATGCGGGCAAACGAAAGACGCTGCTGCTCGCCGCCGGAAAGGATACCGCGCCATGACTGGCGCTCATTCAGCTGCCGGCATAAATGGTGTAGCCCAACCCTCTTCAGGCAGCTCTCCAGCCGTTGATTGCTGACTTTAGCTAAGCCCGGATACGTCAACACGTGGCTCAGGAGATCGTCGGGAAGATACGGTTTTTGCGGCACGAACAGGCTTTTGCCTGTCGGGTGGCTATAGACCCCGCTGCGGTATGGCCACAGCCCGCAGAGTACCCTTAAGAAGGTCGTTTTCCCACACCCGCTGGCGCCGGTAATCGCCACCGCCTCCCCGCGCCGTAAGTCGAGATTTATCGGGTTAAACAGGGGCGTACCATCAGCATGACGGGCGACCAGATGAAAACAGCGTAACGTTCCGGGCTGGCGGGAAAAGCGCGATTGCGCCGGCAGCGCGATTAAGCCTTGCTCAAACTGCCATAGCCTCTCTACCGTCGCTGACCAGGCCACTATCTGACGGTAGGAGTCGATAAACCAGCCGAAGGCGTCAAGGACGTAGCCGAAAGCGGCGCGCGCCTGCATGACGCCGCCAAGCGAGATCTGTTTTGCGATATACAGCGGCAGGACGGCAAAAATCGGGATCATCAGGCTCAGACGAAAATAGGAGGTGGTGAACGTATCCAGGCGAAACTCGCACGACATCAGCCGCTGCCAGTTCTGCGCAATCGCCGAAAAATGACGGTGTACGCGGCGCAGTTCGGCACGTTCGCCGCCGTAGAAGGCAATCTGCTCGCTGTTTTCGCGGATGCGCAGCAGGCTGGCACGGTAGTCCGCCTCGCTTTTTTGCCGCTCTATATTCAGCTGATGCAGCGGGCGGCCTATCCAGTGGGCCAGCAGGCTGCTAATAACCGCATACCCCAGCGCCACCCATACCAGATAGCCGTGCAGCGTGACGCTGTGTCCGGCGACGGTGAGGCTGAGCGTGCCCGAGAGCCGCCACAGAATAACAATGAACGACAAAAGCCCCGTGATGTTTTTTAGCAGCGACAAAAATAGCCCAAGGCTCTGCTCAACCAGCAGCCGAATATCCTCGGCAATACGCTGATCGGGATTATCGGGTTCAGCATGGAGGCTCAGACGGTAGTGATTATGTCGTCGCAGCCACAGATGGTGAAATCTCATGGTCATCTTCTGTCGGCCGCGAATGATCAGTAATTTTTTCAGCCAGTTCGAGCTGATAATAAACGTCACAAACAGCGCGGTATATCCGGCATAAGCGAGCGCCAGCATGCCGATCGACGCCTGCTGAAAGTAATCGCTGAGGGCATCGTAAAATTCCCGGCTCCAGTTGTTGTACTGAACGCTTATCCATACCACGCCCAGCGTGAGGGCGGTCAGCGTCAGCAATAAAAGCCATGAAAACCATTCGCGAGGGTGCAGCCAACAGGGGGCTATCAGCTGGTAAAACCGTTTCAAACTTTGCATAAAAAAGGTCGCACAGAGTGTGTAAAAAGCGTGACAGCCGCCCTCGCGGACGGCTGCCCATTATCCTTTGCGCTTAATAAGCCCATTTCACGTTGAACATGACGTTACGCGGATCGCCGTAGAAATTGTTGCCCCCGCGGTGGCGGTTGGAAACGCCGAGGTAGTACTCTTTATCCGTCAGGTTGTTACCGTTCAGGCTCAGGCTTATTTGTTTACTGTACTGATAGCCAATATTGGCGTTGAAAAGGGTGTATCCGCCCTGGGACACATCGTAGTTGGTGGTGGTATCCGTCTGCGCCGTCAGCCCTGCGCCGACGGACCATTTATCCCACTCTCCCGGCAGGCGATAGCTGCTGTACAAGCGGAAAAGGTGCTGCGGCGTGTGTTTGCTGTAGTTGGTGCCTTTCTGCGTGGCGGCGGCTTCGAGATATTTGCTGTTATTAAGCGTGTATCCGGCGTAGACCTGCCAGCCCTGCGCAAGCTGCCCGGATATCTCCATTTCAATGCCCTGGCTCTGCACCTTGCCGTCGGCAACGTAGCAGTCATCGCAGTCCACCCCGCTCATGGCGTTATTCGCCTGAATAATACGGAACAGGGCGACGGAGGCGTTCAGCCCGCCGTTGAAGAACTCCCCTTTGACGCCGGTTTCGTAGTTGCTGCCGGTGACCGGCGGCAGGAAGTTGCCGCTGGCATCCTGCAGGCTTTGCGGTTTGTAGATTTCGGCGTAGCTCAGATACCAGGTGTAGTCTTTGGCGAAATCCCACAGCAGGCCGCCGTAGGGGATGATTTTACCTTTCACCTTGTAGTTGCTGTGCGCGGTCATCGCGCCGGTTGTCAGGTTGGTGAAATAGGAGTCGTAGGTAAAGCTGCTGTAACGGCTTCCGAGGATCAGCTTCCAGTCGTCGGTCAGGCTCAGCCGTGTCGTGGCGTACAGGCCGCGCTGATAGACGTTGTACTGATAGCGGCGGGTGTAATCCCAGTCGGGTTCGGAGAGGCTTTCAGGGTCCCAGCTATAGATATTCACCGCGCTGGTATTGCTCAGCGAACCAAATAAGTTATTGAAGTTCTCCTTCTGATAATCACCGCCGAATACCAGCTGGTGGTCGCGATCCAGCAGCTCGAACGGCCCGCTCAGGCTGATGTTCACGCCGTACTGGCTGCTGCGGTTGTGTCGTTGCAGGTAGTTGTTGAGCTTCGCGCTGCCTGAATCATCCACGCCCTGAGTGCCGTTACCGTAAACGCCGATGAATTTGCCCTCGGCGCTGGCGGTCGTGTAGTTCAGCGAGCTTTTGGCGACCCATTCGTTATCAAAATAGTGTTCGAGCTCGGCGTAGGCGTTAGTTTTCTCGAAGGTGATGTTATTCCAGCTGGCCCCCAGGAAGGTCGAGCGGGGCAGACCCAGGCTGGAGTAGTTGGTGGACATCGGCACGCCGTAAAGATTGGGCACCGTATCGGTTTTCTGCCAGGAGATACCGGTTGTCAGCGTGGTCTGCGACGTCAAATCATAGGCGAGGGTACCGAACAGCACCTGGCGATCGCTGTGCACGTAATCGGTAAAGCTGTCTCTCTTTTGCAGTACGCCAACCGCGCGGCCGCGCAGCGAGGCATCGTCATTCAGCGGCCCGGAGACGTCCATTTCGCCGCGGTAGTTATCCCAGCTGCCGGCGCTGGCGCTGACGGAAGAGCGAAAATCGTAGGTCGGACGTTTGCGCACCATATTCACCGTTCCCCCCGGTTCGCCGCTGCCCTGGGTCAGGCCTGACGCGCCGCGCAGGACTTCCAGATGGTCGTAAATGGCCAGATCCGGCGATTCGGTGGAGGCTTCGGCATACCCCATTCCGGCGAGGCTGTTTTGAAACGAGGAGCTGATACCGTCTTCCTGAAGGTTATCCATCGTGAAGCCGCGCGACTGGTAACGAGTCTGGTAGGAGCTTTCGTTGATGACGTTCACGCCCGTGACCTGACGCATCGCGTCGTCCAGCGAGGTCATATTCCGATCGTTCATCTGCTGGCGGGTAACTACGCTGACCGACTGCGGCGTCTCCCGCGGCGAGAGATTCAGACGAGTCGCCGCCGACATGCTGCGGGTGGTGTAAGAGCCGGTGTCTTCAGTCATCGCACCGTAGTTAATATCACCGACCACCACCATTTCGTCCCCTTCAGGGATCGCTTTCAGGGTGTAGCTGCCGTTGGGCTGACGTTCTGCCAGCAGCCCGCGATCGGTCAACAGCCGGGAGAAGCCTTCGGCAAGGGTGTAGGTGCCGTTGAGCGCCGGAGAGGATTTACCGGCCGTCAGCCGCGCATCGCTCGCCAGATAAATGCCCGACTGCGCGGCAAACTGATTCAGCTGAGTCGCCAGCGGGGCGGCCGGGATCGCGTAGTCGTGCTTATCCGTCGCCGCTTCGGCGGCCTGCGCAGCGGCAAAGGTCAGTAGCGGCGCACAAAACATCATGCGCAGGAGGGCGGCCGTCGCCGTACGACGGAAAATCCGCGGCGGGCTGGTGCGTGGTGATGATGACATAGATTCCCCTGATAATTCCCAAAAGTAAAAGTGCTGCATAGGGTTAATCGGATGAGGGCACGTAAAGGGGAACCGATGAGGCGAATTTATTTGTTATTTATCGCGCGGGGCGACCGTCAGCCACCATGAGAAGCGGCGGTTGAGCTGCACGGGCAGCGCGTTGGTGAGCATGTCCAGCGCCATATCGGTATCATGCAGCGGGAACGTACCGGTGACGGTCAGCGCTGACACGGCCGGATCGCATCCCAGATAGCCGCGGCGATAGGCCGACAGCCGTTCGATAAATTCACCGAGGGGGAGATTATCGGCCTGTAGCAACCCGCGGGGCCAGGCAGGCTGCGCATTACGCAGCGGCGAGATCGGGCCAAAGGCATCCTGGCGGAAGGTCATCGCCTGACCGGCCTGCACGATCGACGCGTCGCTGATGGCCGCCGGAGAGACTTCCACCGCCCCCTGATACACCTGCAGCACGGTGGTATCGCCGAGCGCCTGCACGCTGAAACGCGTGCCGAGGGCGCGCATTTTGCCCTGCGCGGTGACGATGGTCAGCGGGCGATGCGGATCGGCGGCGGTTTCGATCATCACCCGGCCGTTCAGCAGCCGCAGCGCGCGCTGCGTCGGGGAGTAATCAACGTTCAGCGCGCTATCGGTGTCAAGCCAGATCCGCGAGCCATCAGCCAGCGTAAACGACCTTATTTCGCCGTGGGGGCTGTGATAATCGGCGTGCCATGCCAGTACCTGATTGCGCAGCGGCGTATGACGCCAGCTGCCCCAGGCAAGCAGGGTGCCGACGGAAATCCAGGCCGCCATTTTTAGCACCTGGCGCCGTCCGGCGGCGTGCGTTCTCTGGGTCAACGCGGTCAGTGCCGCCGTTTGTCGCTCATCACTTTCCCGCAGCGGCGAAAAGCGCTGGCTGATGTTCAGCACGTACCGCCACGCCAGCTGATTCTCCTGACTCTCGTCAAGCCAGCGCTGTAACGCGGCGGGATAGGTCTGCGGTGACGCGAGGTCCTCGACTTCGGCATACCAGTTTGCCGCCTGCTGCAGCGCGGCGAAGCCGGGTTTATGGCTCATCGTATCTGACCGCGGCGGGGGGGAGTGCATCGAGATACTCGACTTCAAGACTCAGGCAGTGAAGCATGGCCTGAGCCATATATTTCTTCACCATGCGCTCGGAGACGGCGAGCTCAGCGGCAATTTTTGCGTACGTCAGCCCGCCGATCTGCGACATCAAAAACGCTGCGCGGACTTTCTCCGGCAGCGCCTGCAGCATGGCATCCACCTGAAAAAGCGTTTCCAGGACGATCGCGCAGTGTTCTGCTGATACCGCGGTGGCCAGCGGTTGAGCCGCCAGTGTTTCCAGCCAGACGCGCTCGATTTCTTTTCTGCGCCACAGGTCAATACACATGCCCTGAGCCATCGAACCAAGGTAGGCGCGCGCGCCGGCAAGAGTGTCAAAGTTTCGCGGTTTTATCAGCAGGCGGAGGAAGACGTCCTGCGCGAGATCGGCGGCATCGCTGGCATTCCCAAGGCGTCGTCTGAGCAACTTTTGCAGCCAGTTGTTATGCTCGGAGAACAGCAGCACAATATTTTCAGCTGAACTAAAACCAGGAGATGACATGTCGCTCTAACCGCCAGAGGAGGGTAAACCAGGAAACATTTAGACATGAAAATTTACATGAGAATGATTTTCATTTCAACATTGAATGCGAAAAAATTACCCTCCGCGTATTACGCATACATAAAAGGGGGCCCTGAATAAGGGCCTGCTTTGAGTAAACTCACGCCCCTGCAACGGTGCGGTAAATTCGGCAACAACAAAGAAACAGTCATCTGCGTAATTAAATATAGCGAAAACCATCCGCCAGTGGATAATTTAACCGGATGAAAATAATCCCCTCCCGCGAGCGAAAAAAATAATCTGCGGATTGACGTGAAAGCCGGTAATAAGTAATCAGGCAGTGACTGGCTTGCACCGAAAGTAACCTGCGTCATGGTGCAAGGTTTATCTCAGGCTCCGTCAGATAAAAGAAAGACAATGTCTCATTTTGGTGCTTTTCAGTATCTTCCATGCATCATGATGATCCGTGCCCCATTGTGGTGCTCTATGGCTCCCCCGGATATCCTGTTGATACTTAATAAATAAATTAATGGCATGTTTTGTGCTTATATTTATACGTCAGCGTAAAAAATGAAAGCGATACACAGGTAAACTCCGGGGCAGCAGCAATAATATGCAGCTTGCATTATCAGTGCCGATATGGCAGGCCGGAAAAGGCTTTCAATGCGGTTATTATTTAACGCGCAGCCGATTTAAAGTTCACGTTGACGATGATTTCCAGGGGGGGTGTCCTGTACGTAATTTAACCCGCATTGATCAAGCCAAAAAATCATGCAGAGATAACGGCATTTATTATGCCGGGAATGATTTGTGCTGCAAAAAAATAGTACCTCCTTTGTTTTGAGAAACGAAAGGCAAAAGGCTTAGTTCTGTGAAAGTAAAGCATATACTGCCCCGATCGGCGGTTTGATAAGGATACAATGCTGATGCATAAACTCATAAAAAACTACAAAGCCGACGTCTATTTCGACGAACTGATCGACCATGAGGGCAATCCCCGCCGTTCAGCACAGAGTTTGATTCAGTGTCTGGATTCGCTTGCGCCGGATGAACTTGAAAAACGTCGCCTGACGGCAGAGGCGACAATACAGGAAATGGGAATTAGCTTTACGGTGTATACCGACAAAGGAAATATCGACAGGATCTGGCCATTCGATATTATTCCCCGCACCATTGATGCTCAGGACTGGACGATAGCCGAAACCGGCCTGAAGCAGCGCCTTACCGCTCTGAACCGCTTTATCAATGACCTGTACAATGAACAACATTGCATCAAAGATGGCATCATTCCCGAATATATTATTAAGGAGTCGAAAAATTTTCGCCCTGAGTGTGTCGGAATGTCGCCACCTTATGGCGTCTGGGCGCATATTTGCGGGACCGATTTAGTCCGCGATGAAACCGGGCAGTTCTACGTGCTGGAAGATAACCTGCGGGTTCCCTCCGGCGTCTCCTATATGCTGGAAAACCGAGCCATCACCAAGCGCGTTCTGCCGGAGTTGTTTGAACGTGAGGATATCAAACCCATTGACGCCTATCCGGCACAGCTGCTGGAAACCCTGACGGCCCTGTCGCCCCGGCAGATTGAACGCCCGGAAATCGTGGTGCTGACCCCGGGGATCTATAATTCTGCCTACTTCGAACACGCCTTTCTGGCCCAGCAAATGGGGGTAGAGCTTGTGGAAGGAGCCGATCTGTTTGTTGGCGACGACGACTGCGTCTACACCAAAACGATCTACGGCCCGGAGCGGGTGGACGTCATTTACCGACGCATTGACGATATGTTCCTCGACCCGGAAGCCTTTCATCCCGAATCTGTTCTCGGGGTGCCTGGCCTGATGCGGGCATGGAAAGCCGGAAACGTGGCGCTGGCCAATGCTCCAGGCGCCGGGGTGGCGGATGACAAGGTCGTCTATGCGTACGTACCGGCACTGATTCGTTACTATCTGGACGAAGAGCCTATTCTGCCGAATGTGGAAACCTTCCTCTGCCAGAATGATGATGAACGGGAATACGTTCTGCAGAATCTGGATAAGCTGGTGGTGAAACCGGCTAACGAATCCGGCGGTTATGGCATGCTGGTCGGGCCGCACTCGACCAAAAAAGAGCAGCAGCTGTTTGCCGAGCTGATCCAGGCGAATCCACGCAACTATATTGCTCAGCCGACGCTGAAGCTCTCTACCGCACCGGCGCTCATCGCGAAAGATTATCTGGAGCCGCGCCATCTCGATCTACGCCCCTTCATTTTACAAAGCAAAGAGACTTACGTAACAACCGGTGGCTTGACGCGGGTGGCGATGAAAAAAGGCTCATTAGTGGTTAACTCATCCCAGGGCGGCGGGAGTAAGGATACCTGGATCGTGGAGAGCAAAAGATAATGAACATGCTATCAAGAGTTGCTGCGCGCCTTTACTGGAGCGCGCGTTATCTGGAGCGCGCGGAGAATATCGCGCGATTAGTCAGCGTGTATGACGATCTGCTTTACGATCTGCCACGGGATATCGCCGTTTCCTGGTATAACCTGATCGAAATTAGCAGCGGCGTCGCCCTGTTTGGCCAGCGCTATAAGATTAAAGACGAACGCAATGTGCTGAAGTTTATGCTGGCCGACGAGAGCAACCCTGACTCGCTGCTGTCGTCATTAAAAATGGTCCGTGAAAATATCCGCACCAGCCGCGATGTGGTGCCGGGAGAGATGTGGGAGCTGATTAATGAACTGGATCTGTACGCCAGACAGAACATCCGCCAGGGGATCAACCGCTCCGAACGACATACGTATCTTAATAACGTCATTGAAGGATGCCAGAAAATTATCGGCCTGCTGACCGGGTCGATGAGCCGCGATGCCGGCTGGCATTTTCTGAACATGGGGCGCTATCTGGAGCGCGCCGATATGAATACGCGCATTCTTGACGCAGCAAATTCCCTGATGATGCAGGCGCGTGAGGAAGAGAGCATCAAGTTAGGCCAGGTGGTGTGGTCTAAGGTCCTGAAATCGCAAAGCGCCTATCTCAGCTTTCGCCGGGTAATGCGCTGTTCGATTAAAGGCTCGCTGGTGGTCACGCTGCTCCTGACGGATGGGCATTTTCCCCGTTCGCAGCGCTATTGCCTGCAGCAAATCAAGCTGGCCGCCGCTGAGCTGCCGCGGGCGTCGGCCGTTTCGGATCACATCGACAGTCTTCTGCTTGCAACCCGGGGCGTCGATAATTCTCACGATCTGAACCGCGAATTTAGCCTCTACCTCAATGAGGTTCAGCTCAGCCTGATTGCGCTTCATCACCTGATTACCGATAACTGGTTTCATTTCCTGCAGGGGGATGCCGTATGACCATCCGGGTTGCGATTCAACATACAACGACTTATGAATTCGATCGTTTGATCAACGTGGCGCCGCATATTTTGCGCCTGCGCCCGGCGCCTCATTCACGTACCCATATACATGGCTATTCCCTGAAAGTGACGCCCGGGGACCACTTTATTAACTGGCAGCAGGATCCGTTCGGCAACTATCAGGCGCGGCTGGTGTTTCCTGAAAAAACGAAACGCCTTGAGTTCGCGGTGGAGGTGATCGCGGACATGACCGTGATCAACCCGTTTGACTTCTTTATTGAAGAGTATGCCGAGCATTTCCCCTTTGCTTATGATTCTTTGATGCAGGAAGAACTCGCTCCTTACCTTAAGGTCACCGAGCAGAGCCCTGAACTGGACGCGTGGCTGGATACCGTTGATTGCGAGGAAATGGTGCACATCGTGACCTTCCTGGTGCAGCTCAATAGCCGCCTGGCCAACGAAATTGACTATGGTATTCGCCTGGAGCCCGGCGTGCAGAGCTGTCAGGAAACGCTGACGTTGAAAAAAGGCTCGTGCAGGGATACCTCATGGTTGCTGGTGCAGATACTGCGTCATTTGGGGCTGGCAGCCCGCTTTGCCTCCGGCTATCTGGTGCAGTTGACTGCCGATGTGAAAGCACTCGACGGTCCCTCAGGCCCGGAACAGGATTTCACCGATCTGCACGCCTGGTGTGAAGTCTATCTCCCCGGCGCTGGCTGGGTGGGGCTGGATCCGACCAGCGGCCTGTTTGCCGGAGAAGGGCATATTCCTTTAGCCTGCACGGCCGACCCGCAGTCTGCGGCACCGATTACCGGCGCAACCGACCCGTGCGAATGTGAGTTCAGCTATACCAACATTGTCACACGCATTCATGAAGATCCACGCGTCACGCGGCCTTACAGCGAAGATGAGTGGCTGAACATCAACGCGCTGGGCCGCGCCGTAGACGTTGAGCTGCAGGCCAACGATGTGCGTCTGACCATGGGGGGCGAACCGACGTTTATCTCCATCGACGATATGGACTCCGCGCAGTGGAACACTGAGGCGCTGGGTAAGGACAAATTACGTCTCGCGAAAGACCTGCTGCTGCGGCTACAAGCTCAGTTCGGTCACGGGGGACTGCTGCACTATGGCCAGGGTAAGTGGTATCCGGGAGAAGAGGTTCCGCGCTGGGCGCTGGGGTGCTTCTGGCGCACCGACGGAGAGGCGCTGTGGCACGACCCGGCGCTCGTTGCCCGCGTCGATCGGGATTACGGTCACGGCATCGCTGATGCGGAGCGCTTTGGTCAGACGCTGTGTCAGCAGCTAGGCGTCGACGCCGGCTATTTGCAACCCGCGTATGAAGATGCGCTCTACTACCTGTGGCTCGAGCGCGCGCTGCCGGAAGGGGCCGACCCGAGGAAGGCGAATCTCGAGGATGACCTTGAACGGCGCCGGCTGGCCAGCTTGCTCAGCCGCGGTATGGAAAACGCAACGGGCTACATTCTGCCCGTCGAGTTTGATGGTCAACGGTGGCGGAGCAGCCGCTGGCCGATGCGGGGTGGGCTGATTACGCTGATCCCCGGGGACAGCGCCATGGGTTACCGTCTGCCGCTCAGTTCGCTGCCGCCACTTACCGAAGATGAGCGCGTTATCGAACGCGATCCTTTCGAGCCTCGCGAACCGCTGGCGGTTTTTGCGATCGGGGAAGGGGCGGCCACCACCATTGCCCAGCAGGCGTTGCAGCAACAAAAATCGGCAGTTAACGGCAGTACAAGCGTGGTCCGCACCGCGCTGTGTCTCGAACCGCGCGAGGGTAAGCTCCATCTGTTCCTGCCGCCAGTCACCCATCTGGAGAATTATGTTGCCCTGATTCATGCCGTCGAAGCGACGGCCAGCGCGTTGCAGCTGCCGGTGGTGATTGAAGGGTATGAGCCGCCAAAAGATGCTCGCTTGCAGAAGCTGCTGTTAACCCCCGATCCGGGGGTTATCGAGGTCAATATTCACCCGGCCAGCCGCTGGGACGAGCTGGTCCGCAATATTGAAACGCTCTACGAGCAGGCGCAGCAGACCCGACTGGGGGCCGAGAAGTTTATGCTTGATGGCCGGCACACCGGTACCGGGGGCGGTAACCACGTGACCTTAGGCGGGGCCACTCCTGCCGACAGCCCTCTACTGCGGCGTCCCGACCTCCTGCGTAGCCTGGTGACGTACTGGCAGCACCATCCGGGTCTTTCCTACTTATTCTCCGGAATGTTTATTGGCCCAACCAGCCAGGCTCCGCGTCCGGATGAAGGACGGGATGAAGCGCTTTACGAAATGGAGATAGCCTTTCAGAACATGCCGGAAGGGCTGGTTGATACCCCATGGCTGGTGGACAGGCTGATGCGCAACCTGCTGGTGGATATCACCGGTAATACCCATCGCTCAGAATTTTGCATCGACAAACTGTACGCGGCAGGCAGCAGTAGCGGCCGTCTGGGGCTGCTGGAGTTTCGCGGCTTCGAAATGCCGCCGCACGCGCGCATGTCGCTGGTGCAGCAGCTGCTGCTCCGTTGCCTGGTGGCGCGCTTCTGGAGCCAGCCGTATCACAAGCCGCTGGTCCGTTGGGGCACCCAACTGCACGATAAGTTTATGTTGCCGCATTTCGTCTGGCAGGACGTAAAAGAAGTGGTGGATGACCTGCAGCGGCATGGCTATCCATTTAAATTGTCATGGCTGCTGCCGTTTGAAGAGTTCCGCTTCCCGCACTATGGTCGCCAGCAAATTGATGATATTGAGCTCGAGCTTCGCTGGGCGATCGAGCCGTGGCATGTACTGGGCGAAGAAGTGACGCAGTCCGGGACCTCTCGCTACGTTGACTCCTCCGTCGAACGCCTGCAGGTGCGCCTGTCCGGTCTGACTGAAGGACGCTATGTGCTGGCGTGCAACGGCCGCCGCGTACCGCTGCGAGCGACCGGCAAGAAGGGGGAGATGGTGGGGGCGGTGCGCTATCGGGCCTGGGCGCCGCCATCGGCGCTGCATCCAACTCTTGGGGTGAATACCCCCCTGGTGTTTGACCTGATTGATACCTGGAACGGTCTTTCCATAGGTGGCTGCAGCTATCGCGTCAGCCACCCGGGCGGACGTCACTATGAGACGCTACCGGTCAACAGCAATGAAGCTGAGGCAAGGCGCGTCAATCGATTCTGGGATCATGGCTTCACCCAGGGCGTTTTGACGCCTCCTCCCGCATTCAGCGCGTTAAGGACATTCTATGAGCATGAGCAGGTTCCACGCCCTATGGCTCCGCCGGATGAAGAGCCGGGCGATGAATACCCGCATACTTTGGATCTTCGCAGGAAGTATACTAGGATTTAGCTTTGAGCCGGGTAATCAGAATACATGACAGCTTCTTTTTCTGAATCAATCACGCCGGCCTGTGAGCCGGCGTCTTTCTCTGTCGAACTCTCTACGACAGACGTCTATAACGAAGCTTGCGATCCGGCGAACATCATCCGCCCACACTGGACTGAGGTCATGAACAGCGTCGGCGAGATGGGTATAGAAGGGATGGAAAACCGTCTTCGTCAGGCCAGGCGTATTTTGCGCGATGATGGCGCAACCTATAACCTCAATGGCGATCCGCTGTCGCCAAACGTCTGGTCGCTGGACATCATTCCAAATCTGTTGGCGGAGGACGAGTGGTTAACCGTTGAACGCGGGCTGGCGCAGCGCTCGCTGCTTTTCGACCTGATACTTAAAGATTTCTACGGCGAACAGCGGCTGCTGAAAGAGGGCGTTATCCCGTCAGAAATCGTTTTCTCTCACCCAGGCTTTCTGCGTCAGTGCCACGGTATACGTTTGCCGGGCGCGCATAATCTCATCTTCCACGCAGTCGATCTCGTTCGCGGCGGTGATGGACAGTTTGTGGCTATTGGCGATCGTACCCAGGCGCCGAGCGGCACCGGTTATGTTCTTGAAAACAGAATCGCCGTTTCTCGCGTGCTGCCGTCGCTGTTTCGCAACAGCAACGTCCGGCGGCTTTCCGGCTTCTTTCACGCGCTGCGGCATACGTTAGCCGGTCTTGCCAGCCACAAAACAGAGACCCCGCGGATCGTGGTGCTGACGCCCGGGGCATACAGCAGTACCTATTTTGAGCATGCTTATCTCGCGAACTATCTCGGTTTTCAGCTGGTTCAGGGCGGGGACCTGACCGTGCGTAACGGCAGGGTGTGGTTGAAGTCTCTTAATGGCCTGTCGGAAGTTGATGTGATTTTGCGCCGTATGGATGATACTTATTGCGACCAAACGGAACTCCGTTCCGACTCACGGCTGGGCGTGCCGGGACTGCTCGAAGTGGTACGCAGCGGTAACGTCGTGCTGGCGAACCCTCTGGGCTCGGGGGTTCTTGAGGCGCCGGCGCTGCTGGCGTTTCTCGCAGAAATTAGTCAGTGTTTGCTTGGCGAACCGCTACTGATCCCGACGGTTAAGACCTGGTGGTGCGGTCGCGCAGAGGATCGCGATTTTGTGATCCGTAACCTTGAGCACCTGATAATCAAACCGTCCTGGCGCAGCTTTGATAGTAAAAGCATTTACGGTCATAGCCTGGACGATCACAATCGGATGCTCACCATTCAGCAGATCACCGCCAACCCGCACAACTACGTGGCTCAGGTATATATACCCGGCTCGCGCGTTCCGGTCTGGGATAAGCAACAAATTGAATATCGGCCCGGCATTTTCCGCGCGTTTACCGTCGCCACCCCGGAGGGGTACTGCGTCATGCCCGGAACGCTATCACGGGTAGCTGAGTCCGCTGATGAATTTATTGTTAGCGATTTATCCGGCGCGCGCAGCAAAGATACGTGGATACTGGGGGAAAAACCCGATATAGCGCAGCAGCCGCTGACGGACTCCATTCCTCGTGATGAGGGAAATCTGCCCAGCCGCGTTATAGAGAACCTGTTCTGGTTTGGCCGCTATGCGGAACGTGCCGAAATGAGCCTGCGGGTGATACGCACGCTTTTCAAACAGCTCAACGGGGTTGAGCTGTTTATGCCTGAAAGCCGCGACGTCCTGCTGGGGGCATTATTTCCGCTTACCGGCACATTGCCTGAAACGGACGCTGGCGGTGACCAGAATCATGAGCTTTCTTCGTTGGTTTGTGATGGCCAACGCGCCGGATCGATTAAATTTAATATCCAAAGCATGCTGACCTGCGGCGAGCAGGTAAAAGAGATGCTCTCGGCCGATACCCGAATTATTCTTAATGAGTTACGCGATTGTATTCGGGCGGTGGAGGTGGCCTATCAGGATGGGCTGCCGGAACTGCCGGAAGAGTCGCTGGACAATCTGGTCACCTCTTTACTGGCATTATCCGGGCTGAACCATGAAAGCATGCTGCGGGGAATGGACTGGCGGTTTCAGGAGATTGGCCGCCGCGCTGAGCGGGCGCGTCTAACCGCCATTTTACTCAAACACACGCTGACCCACGCTCTTCCTGGTTTACAGCAACAGCAAATTTTAGAATCGGTACTGATGAGCGTAGAGGCATTGATCTCTTTCCGTCGCCGCTACCGAGGACGAATGAACATCATTTCTGGTCTGGATTTATTGATGCTGGACGCCAGCAACCCGCGTTCCTTGATTTATCAGATCGATCGACTGCGTAAATATCTCCTCGAACTACCGCGACAGGACGGTCAGACTTCCAGCCTGACGTCCGACATGCGTCCGATAATGAAATCACTGACCGATATTCAACTGGCCGAGCTGGAGATGCTGGCGCAGGTCGATGAACAAACGGAGCTGCGTGGACGGCTGGATGCGCTCATGACGCAGATAATCAGCCAGCTGGAGCAGTTTACGACCCTGCTGAGCGACAAGTATTTCGATCACGCAGATGGACCGCAGCAGTTGATTAACGCGCAATGGAAGACTGACTTATGAAATACCGGGTACGTCATCTTACGGAGTACCAGTACAATTCACCGGTGACGTTATGCTACAACATGACGCATCTTCTGCCGCGCGATACGGCGAATCAGCGCTGTTTACTGCGTCGGATTACGGTGACGCCGATGCCCGTTTATCAGAGCGAGGGGAGTGATTATTTCGGCAATCTGACGTTTTATTTCTCAATCCAGGTTCCACACGACAAGCTAACCATTGAGATGGAAAGCTACTTTGATATTGACGAAATAGACCGCGCGAACCTGCTATATGACCACCCGCTGACCTGCGGTGAGTATCGTCGATTGCTGCATGAGTCCGGGACAGCGGATCTGCGAATGGCGAAAGAGTATCTGCTCGACTCCGGTTTAATCCGCCGTTCCGAACGGCTGGCCAGCTATGCTGCCGATATTTTTCACGATAATGCTGGGGTGATCCAGGCGGCGATGGACTTTACGCATCGTATTTTTACGGAATTTACCTTCGACCCGGTTGCGACCAGCGTCACTACGCCACCCGAGCAGGTTTTAGAGGAAAAGCGCGGCGTCTGCCAGGATTTTGCCCATCTGGCGATCGCTTGCCTGCGCTCTGTCGGCTTACCCGCGCGTTATATCAGCGGCTATATTGAAACGCTGCCGCCAGAGGGACAGGAAAAACTCGTCGGGACCGATGCGTCACATGCCTGGTTTGCCATTTTTATCCCTGATATCGGCTGGCTGGAGTTTGATCCGACCAACGATCTCATGCCGCAGGGGCAGCATATCGTCACGGCGTGGGGAAGGGATTATGCCGATGTGACTCCGTTACAGGGCGTTATTTTCGATGGCGGGGCAACGCTGGCTCTGGAAGTGGCGGTTGACGTGCAGCGCGACTTCTCCCCTGATTGATCGTGATTTGATCGTGATGCGCTAAACGAACGCTTAAATACCCCTCAGCGTCGGCAGAGCGGGTATTTAAGCGGTAAGGTCCTTTAACGTTTAGTGAATAACCTGCGACAGAAACGCGCGGGTACGTTCCGATTTTGGATGGGCGAAAAACTCCTGCGGCGGAGCCTGTTCGACAATCTCGCCGCGGTCCATAAAGATAACCCGGTCCGCCACCGTGCGCGCAAAGCCCATTTCATGGGTGACGCACAGCATCGTCATGCCGTCTTCCGCCAGGCCAATCATGGTATCGAGCACCTCTTTGACCATCTCCGGATCAAGCGCTGAGGTGGGTTCATCCAACAGCATGATTTTTGGCTTCATGCACAGTGAACGGGCAATGGCCACGCGCTGCTGCTGACCACCGGAGAGCTGCCCCGGGAACTTATGCGCATGCTCAGCAATACGGACGCGCTGCAGATAGTGCATTGCCAGCGCTTCCGCTTCCTTCGTTGGCATCTTACGCACCCAGGTCGGCGCCAACGTGCAGTTCTGCAAAACGGTCAGGTGAGGGAAAAGATTAAAGTGTTGGAATACCATGCCAACTTCAGTCCGCACCCGTTCTATGTTGCGGACATCATCGTTGAGATGAATGCCATCAACGACGATACGCCCTTGCTGATGTTCTTCCAGGTGGTTGATGCAGCGAATGGTGGTCGATTTACCCGAGCCGGAGGGGCCGCAGAGAACAATCCGCTCGCGGGGCTTCACCTGCAGGTTAATATCTTTCAATACGTGAAACTGACCGTACCATTTATTCACATTTTCGAGCGAAATCATCATCGCTTCAGCAGAATTAGTCATAGAGTGTGTCATGTAAAACCTCAGTGCGATGTACGCCCGGTGTGAAAGCGCTTCTCCAGATACTGGCTGTAGCGCGACATGCTAAAACAGAAAATCCAGTAGACGAGGGCGGCAAAAACGTAGCCCTCCGTCGACATGCCAAGCCAGGTGGGGTCAACCGTTGCCTGCTGTACGCTGCTGAAAAGATCGAACAGGCCGATGATGATCACCAGGCTGGTGTCTTTAAACAAAGCGATGATGGTGTTGACCAGTCCGGGGATGGTGAGCTTGAGCGCCTGGGGGAGAATGACCAGAAACTGCGTTTTCCAGTAGCCCAGCGCCAGCGATTCGGCCGCTTCATACTGCCCTTTGGGCAGCGCCTGTAATCCGCCGCGCACCACTTCCGCGATGTAGGCCGACTGGAACAGAATAACCCCGACCAGCGCGCGCACCAGCTTATCGATGGTGGTGCCTTCGGCCATAAACAGCGGCAGCATCACCGATGACATAAACAGCACGGTAATCAGCGGCACGCCGCGCCAGAACTCGATAAAAATCACCGACAGAGTGCGAACGACCGGCATGGTTGAACGACGTCCCAGCGCCAGCAAAATGCCCAATGGCAGCGCCCCGGCAACCCCGACGGAAGCGATAATCAGCGTCAGCGTCAGGCCACCCCACTGGCGGGTCTCGACGCGATCGAGGCCCAAAAAACCGCCGTACAACAGGACCCAGACGAGGATGGGATAGGCCACCGCCCAGCAGGCGATATAGCGGCCCCGGCGCGGCATAGATTTGATAAACATCGGAATGATGGACAGAAGGCCAATCACCAGCGCGAGGTTGATACGCCAGCGGAGCTCGTGCGGATAGAGCCCGTACATAAACTGGCCAAAGCGCGCGTGGATAAACACCCAGCAGGCGCCTTCTTTGGTACAGTCGGCGCGGGTTGTACCCAGCCAGTTTGCCTTGAACACCAGCCAGTTCAGAGCCGGGGGGATCAGGGTCCAGATAATCCACAGGCACAGCAGCGTCAGCAGCGTATTGAACCAGCTGGAGAAGAGATGCTTACGTGCCCAGGCCCAGGCTTTACTCGCCGGGTTGGTGGGGGCCGGGGGAGTTTCATGTGTGGTAACAGACATAGTCATTCCGTTCTCTTAACGCTCAACCAGCGCGATTTTGCGGTTGTAGATGTTCATCAGCAGCGAAATTATCAGACTGATGATCAGGTAGACCGCCATGGTGATGGCAATGGTCTCGATAGCCTGGCCGGTCTGGTTCAGCACCGTACCGGCAAACAGCGAGACCATATCCGGGTAGCCGATCGCCGCCGCCAGCGACGAGTTTTTCACGATGTTGAGATACTGACTGGTCAGCGGCGGAATGATGACCCGCATTGCCTGGGGGATGATCACCTGCCGCATGGTCACCGGATTCGGCAAACCTAGCGAACGGGCCGCTTCACTCTGTCCGTGCGGGACCGACTGGATACCGGAGCGAATCACTTCAGCAATAAACGAAGAGGTGTAGATCGACAGCGCCAGCGTCAGCGAAGCCAGCTCCGGGATCATGACGAACCCACCGCGGAAGTTAAATCCGCGAAGCTGCGGGACATCCCAGTGGGTGGCGGCGCCAAACAGCAGATGGGCTATCAGCGGGAAGACGATAATCATCGCGGCGGCTGCGGGCCACGTGCGGCGCAGCTGCCCGGTCTTCAGCTGGTGCTGGCGGTTGTAATGCCGTAATCCGATGCTGCCGGCGATCGCCAGCGCCAGGGCGATAACGAATGGCCAGCTGCCTGGCGCATAGGTTGGCCACGGGATGTAAAGACCGCGGTTGCTGACAAACGCCAGATCGAATGCGCTTAATGCCTCGCGTGGGCCAGGGAGATTACGCAGCACGGCGAAATACCAGAAGAAAATCTGCAACAGCGGCGGAATATTGCGGAACGTCTCGATATAAATGGTCGAGAGCCTGCGCAGCAGCCAGTTATCAGACAGACGCGCGAGACCGACAAAGAATCCGAGAATGGAGGCAAAAACAATGCACAGCGCGGAAACCAGCAGGGTATTGGTTAACCCCACAAGGAAGACGCGCGCGTAGGTGTCACCTTCTGTGTAATCAATCAGGTGTTGGATGATGCCGAAACCGGCGCTACGCTCAAGAAAACCAAAACCGGATGTAATACCGCGATTGGCCAGGTTGATCACCGTGTTGTGGATCAGATATCCCACAACGGCAAACACGACGACAATGGCGGCTATCTGGTAAAGCCAGGCGCGAACCGTGGGATTACCGAACGAAAAATCCCTTTTTACGGTTGGGCGTTGAGACATGTTGAAACCTCAATGAAAAAAGCGCATTGGGTACCGCAGGGTGCGGTACCCGACTGGAAGGCAGATTAGCGTACCGGCGGTGCGTACTGGATGCCGCCCTGGTTCCAGAGCGCATTCTGGCCGCGCGCGATTTTCAGAGCGCTGTCTTTACCGACGTTGCGGTCAAAGCTCTCCTGGTAGTTACCGACCTGTTTAATAATGTTGAACGCCCATTTATTGTCGAGCTTCAGGTCTTTGCCAAAGTCGCCCTCAGAGCCCAGCAGGTGAGCGATGTCCGGGTTGGACGGTTTTGCCGCCATCTGATCGACGTTTTTCGAGCTGATCCCCATTTCTTCCGCATTGAGCATGGCGTACAGCGACCATTTAACGATAGTAAACCAGTCGTCATCCCCGCGGCGCACGACGGGCCCCAGAGGCTCTTTCGAAATAACTTCCGGCAGAACGATAAACTCATCCGGTTTGCCCAGCTTAATACGCAGCGCGTACAGCTGAGACTGGTCGGAAGCCAGGGTGTCGCAGCGGCCGCTGTCGAGCGCTTTAGCTGATTCGTCAGAGCGGTCGAAGGTCACCGGCGTGTATTGCATTTTGTTGGCTTTGAAGTAATCGGCTACGTTCAGCTCGGTATCCGTACCGGCCTGGATGCAAACGGTGGCGCCATCCAGCTCTTTAGCGCTTTTGAGGCCAGCCTTTTGATGGGTCAGGAAGCCGATGCCGTCATAATAGTTGACGCCCGCGAATATGAACCCCATACCGCCGTCGCGTGAAGAGGTCCAGGTGGTATTACGCGACAAAATATCCACTTCGCCGGATTGCAGGGCGGTAAAGCGCTCTTTTGCCGTCAGCGGGGTGTATTTAACCTTGCTGGCATCGCCAAACACCGCCGCCGCAGTCGCGCGACAGACGTCGACATCAATCCCGGTGAATTTGCCGTTAGCATCGGCGTAAGAGAAGCCGGGCAGACCATCACTGATACCGCATTGAACAAACCCTTTCTTCTTAATTGCATCCAAAGTGGTGCCAGCATGTGCCTGCTGTGCGACCACGAACAGAGAGGCCGCGGCGACAAGGGTGGAGAACATTATATTTTTCATAAATCATCCTGTGTGGATAAATCGTGTTGTTATGTGGTTGTGTTGAGCACTGTACCGTGCGTTTTTTCCAGTGGCGGTCCGCCGTTTTCGTTAAGGCAATTTTGATGCCATGTTTATAGATCGCTGAAATTCATAGGAAGAGCGCTTTGTTATCTGAATCATCAGCAAAGTTACGCTTACTGATGAGCACTAAAAGGGAACAAGACGAGTCATGGTGGGCAAAATGAGTGCAAAAGTTTCACGATAAGAAAGCAGCGTGCGTGGCGAAGAGGGGCGCATGCTGACGGGCGCGCGCGATTTACCGATAAAACCTCAGAGTATTAACTGCAACTATCGTTACCATTAAGAGGGTTGCTGTTTCATTAGTTGCGAATACAAAGGTGGCAACACGCCGGGTATCATCCGCGATAACTGGCATCAGTTCATGCCCAAGGTGCCAGGGTAATGTTTAATTCGTATTGGCAACATTCAGCACCGACTGATAATAATATCGTGAGTGTAAAGCACCGTGCGAAAGCTCGGTTAGAATTGCCGGTTTTAGCCTGGCGCTGATATTCGTTGGCGCAATAACTATTTTTCCTGTTTCTACGCACTATCGAGGGAGTTAATCTATGTCGATACAGGTCGGGATCTATATTTTTGATAATGTTGAAGTCCTCGATTTTGCCGGGCCTTATGAAGTCTTCACCTGTGCCTCCAGGGTTCATCGCGGCGAGATACCGTTGTTTAACGTCTTTACGGTAGGCGAAACGCGGGAAACCATACGGGCACGCGCAGGACTGAAACTTTCCCCTGAAGCCACGATAGATAATCATCCCCCCATAGATTGCCTGATTATCCCCGGCGGGATTGTTGATGCGGAGCTGGCAAAGAGTGGCGTCATTGAATGGATATACCAGCAGTCGTTAAAAACGGTAATTACCGCTTCAGTGTGTACCGGATCTTTTTTGCTCGCTAAATCCGGCATCTTATCCGCTAAATCCGCCACCACGCACTGGGAGGATATTGCAGATTTCCGCATGATGTTTCCACAAGTCAAAGTAAAAGAAGGGTTACGCTGGGTAGATGAGGGCGCCATTGTATCCTCCGCCGGGATTTCAGCGGGCATTGATATGAGTCTACATTTAGTCGAACGCTTTTCTGACAGAGCGCTTGCGGAGCTTACCGCGAAACAGCTGGAATTTGACTGGACCGAGAACAAACCGACGATTTAGGGTGCTGATAGCTTCGAGCCCGCAGGCTCTTTGCTGGGCTAATCGCCTTAGCCGGCGCCGGGTGACCGTAGCGGGCGCGGCAGTGAGCGGCTTAAAAAAGGATGTCACGCACGATCCGCGGCGATAAATAGCGGATCGTTCTTCTCTTCGCCTTTTATATCCTCGCAATAGTCTGAATATGCTATTTCCAGGAAAAATGGCAGGCGGCGGAAATCTGTTTTTCAACTTTCGATATGTTTTTTTCTTGTTTGTCTTGATGGCCTTCGCGGCAATATAGTTTTAGAAAAGAAATAAATGCCACCGTTGCGCATTTATCAGGGATAGCTCGCTGCGAAAATAAGATAATGATTGCCATTAATAAAATCAGCAAAAGTTTTACTGGCGAACCAATACTAAAAGAGGTTTCGCTTTCCATTAATAGCGGAGAAGTTATCTGCATTATTGGTCCGAGCGGCTCAGGAAAAACGACGTTATTGCGCACGCTGAATTTTCTCGAGCCCGCCGACAGCGGGAAAATAGAGATCGATGATGCGGTTGTCGACTGCGCGAAGGCCGGAAAAAAAGAGATTGAAAAAATACGCTCGAAAACCGCAATGGTTTTTCAGTCCTGGAATTTGTTTCACAATCTCACCGCGTTGCAAAATATCACCGAAGGCCTGATTTATGCGCAAAAAAGACCTCGTCAGGAGGCGGTGGCGGTCGCCGAACGTCTGCTAAAACAGGTCGGGCTATTGCATAAAAAAGACCATTATCCAAACAGCCTTTCTGGCGGGCAGAAACAGCGTATTGGCATTGCCCGCGCGTTGGCAATTAACCCGGCCGTGCTGTTACTGGATGAACCGACCTCAGCCCTCGATCCGGAAAAAGTGGGCGAAGTCCTGACGCTTATCCAGGAGATTGCCGCCAACGGACAAACGATGATTATCGTGACTCATGAAATGGAGTTTGCCCGGCAGGTCGCCTCCAGAGTGGTGTTTATGGAAAATGGCGAGATCGTGGAGCAGGGGCCGCCTGAGCAGATTTTTGGTGCGGCGTTGCACACGCGGACGCAGGCGTTTCTGGCCCGATTACGTTTTCACGCCTGAGGTCAACTCGATGAATCCACAACCGCTATTTACTCTCGACGATCTGCTGTTCATTGTGCCGAAATTACTGGAAAACCTGCCGGTTACGCTGGGTATTACGCTGGCCTCTCTGCTGCTCGGCCTGGCGCTTGGGCTGGCGGCGGCGGTCCTACAGTTTAGCCGTTCATCGCTATTGAGCTGGCTTGCGAAAGCCTATACCGATGTGCTGCGCGGGGCGCCGCTGGCTCTGTTAATCCTGCTGTTCTTCTTCGGCGGCAAGCTGATTCTCTCAGCACTTGAGCTGCCGGCGTTGCTGATTAGCGATATGACCTTTGCCATATTATCTATCTCGGTTGGCATTAGCCCCTATTTTGCCGAAATGCTGCGCTCGGCATGGAACGCCGTAGATCCAGGACAAAAAGAGGCGCTACGGAGTCTGAATATTCCCTGGTATATTGGCATCGCGCATGTCATTTTTCCGCAAGGGCTCATTATCGCCATTCCCAACTTTGGCAATCTTTTAATCAACCTCGTAAAGATGACCTCACTGGTTAATATTATTGGCATTGTCGATATTTTTGGCCGGACACAGAAAATATCGCAGAACAGCTATGGTGCGAAGCAGGTCGCGGCATTTATTAGCGTCATTCTTATTTACTGGTTGCTTAACGTTATTATCTTTTATCTCACTACCCGCATTGAGAAAAAGTATCAATATTTACTGGAGTAAAACACGACTATGTTTAGCATCGATTTTATCCGGGATAATTTCACCTTTATACTCAGCGCACTACCGATAACCTTGCTGATTACCTTTTTATCGTTAATTTTCTCGACGCTGTCAGGAGCCATTCTGGCCTGGGTGACGATCCGCGACGTGCCTTACGTGAAATATCTGGTCACGGTGTTTATCTCTTTTGGCCGCTCGATCCCCATGCTGGTGATGCTCTATTTTGTTTTTTACGTCTGGCCGTGGCTTGCCAACGGGCTTTTTGGCGGGCCGCAGGATACCCCGTTCAGCTACAAGCTCTCGCCGCTGGTGGCCGCGGTTGCCGCTTTTTCAGTGGTGTTTAGCGCGTACTTCGCAGAGACGTTTCGTTCGGCGTGGAATTCGGTTGAAAAGGGGCAGCGAGAGGCAGCATGGTCGATAGGCCTGACCGGCTTTACCCAGTTTCGGCGCATTATTTTCCCGCAGGCGGCGGTCTCCGCTTTACCCAACTACACCAGCGTCCTGATTGACCTGATCAAGGATACGTCGCTGGTTTATACCATCACGGTGGTTGATGTGATGGCAAAGGCGAATATTGCTGCAGCGCG
Source organism: Klebsiella sp. BIGb0149 (assembly GCF_004362605.1). Taxonomy (NCBI): domain Bacteria; kingdom Pseudomonadati; phylum Pseudomonadota; class Gammaproteobacteria; order Enterobacterales; family Enterobacteriaceae; genus Klebsiella; species Klebsiella sp. BIGb0149. Next base: position 315,996 of record NZ_SNYG01000003.1, read on the forward strand.
TGGTTTTCATTACGTGGAGGCCTACTGCATCGTCCTGATTATTTATATTGCGCTCTGTCTGGTGCTTACCCGGATATTGCGACATATCGAGGAGTATCTCAGTAACCGGTGGAAAAACCATGTGCCAAAAGTGGTTCCATCTCACTCATTTTGGGGAAAGAAGTATGTTCAAAAATAAGGTGTTAATGTTGGGTTCGCTGCTGTTGGCAATGCAGGTAACGGTGGCCCAGGCGGCCGAAAAAAGCGCGAATGCGCAAACCGTTGAGGTGGTGGTCAACGCGAACGGATTCCCGTTCAGCTTTGTGGATGATAATAACAACATTACCGGCTACGACGGTGAGTTATTAAAAATCATCGATCGGAAGCTCACCAACTATAGGTTCCATTTTAATGCGGTCTCCCGGGATGCGATGATCGTCGGTTTGTCCACCGGCGCCTATACCCTCGCAGCGGACCATTTTTATCTCACGAAAGAGCGCGCGGCACAGTATGCGCACTCTGGCCAGCCTTCGGGTATCAGCGACCTGCGTTTAATTGTGCGTAACGATGAAAACGATATTCATACGCTGGGAGATCTTGCCGGCGGTAAGAAGAAACTGGTGCCGATTCATACATCTGATGCGCGCTATACCGTTATCGATAACTACAACAAAAAGCACCCCAGCCAGCAAATCAATCTCCAGCCGAACGGCGAGCAATCTGCAGCAGACATTTTCAAAGCCGTTGCCTCCGGAGAGTACGATGCGGCTATTTACCCGATTGGCGCATTATTGGCGTTAAACAAAGCCCTTAATCTTAATCTGAAAGCCTCTGAGTCCGTCGGCCTGTTCCCCAACGTCTATTTATACCAAAAGAGTGCTGATCCGAAGCTGATCGAAGCCATCGACAACGAGCTTGCAGCCCTCAAAAAGGACGGCACGCTCGCCGAACTGTCCCGCAAGTGGTACGACGAAGATGTTTACGCTTTACCGGGGGCGGAAAACGTCAAAGTGAACACCGACTGGGAATGATTGTTTAAGGGGAGTGCTGCCTGATGAAAACAAAACAGCCCGCTTCGGGGCACAACGCACCGAGCCTGGACGACGACGTTACCCTTGCGCTGCGCGCGATCACCGAAAAGCGCGCCGCGACGCTCGGCTATTTGCTTGATGAATCCCGGCTGCGCAATCAGCCCGACGATTATGCGCGTGACGCTATCCGCCGTTATGGCCGTGATATCGGGCATTCCGTCCGCGCGAAGATGCGTCGCAGCAACGATTTGCAGGAGTTTGCCGCTCTATTTACCCGCGGGCTGGAATCTCAGGTTTACGAAATGGAGACCGTTTCGGTCAGCCCGTCAGAGTTTATTGTGCTGTTCCATTATTGCCCTTACGTCAACTGCTGGCGTCAGCAGGGGCGCGATGCCCGCCAGATTGAGACGCTGTGCGACATCTGCATGGAAGGGGATCATGCGTTAACCGATGCGTTCGAGGGCATGCAGTTAGCGGTTGAGACCGCGCTGGCGCGGGGTGATGCCGCCTGCCGCCTGCGTTTCTCCCAGACTCAGGAGGCGTAATGACAACATTAAAATGGGATCACGTCGTTCAGTTTGTGAACCGGCCGGACGAGGCGATTGCCGCGTTTGCCGGCCACAAGCTCAGCGCACTTGCCGGCGGGCGTCACCCCGGCTGGGGGACCTGGAATGCGCTCAGCTATTTCGGGCTGACCTACATCGAATTTCTCGCCATCTACGATCGTGCCGAGCTGGCGTCGGCGCAGGCCGATTTTTTGCTCTCCCGCGACGCGGCGCGGCTGCTGCCGGAAAACCAGGCGCTGCATCGGGTGGCGCTGCGCACGGATGATATTGACCAGACGCATGCGGAGCTGCGCAGCAAGGGGCTGAATGTCTCTCCGATCGTCGACGGCCAGCGTAACGATCCGCAGGGCAGTATCATTCGCTGGCGTATTTTCACCGTCGATGGCGATTTTAACGGCCTGCCGTATCCCTTTATTCTGCAGTGGGGAGAGGGCGATGACGCACGGCTGACGCGGCTACGTGCTCAGGGGCTCGACGGGCCGCATCCCGCAGGCGAGGTCACATTGCGGAGCGCAGTTTTTGTGGTGCAGGACCCGCAGGCCGCGCGCGCGCACTGGCACGCGCTTTTCGGGTTCAATGAGCTGCCGGAGGGGCTGGCTGTGGGTCAACAGCGTTTTGTTTTTCTCCAGGGGCAGGACAACCGGCTAGTCGAACTGGTCTTTAACGTCGCTGACCCGGCGCTAAAAGGCCAACGTTTTCGCGTCGGTAACGGCGAATATCGCTTTCAATAAGGGGCTACTGCGCATGGCAAATGTACATTTTATTGGTGCCGGACAAATGGCGGAGGCCATTATTCGAGCCTCGCTGGCGGCGGGTACGCTTCGTGCGGAAGAGATTTCGCTGGAGGATATCGATCCGGGCCGTATCGCCGCGCTCGCTGAACGCTATGGCCTGGCGCGGAAACTGCCGCGAGAGGATGCGTTGCGCGAGGCCGAACTGGTGGTGCTGGGGATCCGCCCGCAGGACAATTTGTCGAGCGTGGCCGAACGTATTCGGCTCCATCTTTCTGCCGCAACGACGACGATCTCTCTGATTGCCGGGGTGACGCTGCACAAACTCGAAACCGTATTGGGGGCGGAAAAGCCCATTGCCCGGGTTATCCCTAATACGCTTACCGATACCGGATTTGGCTACAGCGGGGTGGTTCTGAACGCGCAGGCGCTCCCCGAAAGGGTAGAGCCTTTCCTGAGCGGTTTTGGCAAGGTGCTTTACCTGCCGGAACGGCTTATTGATATCTTTACCGGCTTCGGTGTCGCCGGGCCGAACTACATTTATTACTTTATCGAGTCGTTTACCGATGCGGGCGTGCTGGCCGGACTGTCGCGCGCGCAGGCAGCTGAGGTGGTTCTGGAAAATCTGCAGGGGGCGATAGAGATGCTGCGCCTGAGCCAGAAACACCCGAGGCAGCTACTCGACATCAACAACTCCCCGGCTGGCGTCGGGATCCATGGGCTGTATGAGCTTAACAACAGCGATTTCGCTGCAGGTCTGCAACGCAGCGTGCTGGCGGCGGTGAAACGTACCCGCGAGTTGGGTGAGACGCAGTAAACGTTATCAGGAGCGATCGCTATGAAGAGAAAAAACACGCTATTCCTCGCCGGACTCCTCTGCGTGATGGGGACGTTGGGCACCTCTGCGGCCTGGTCGGTGACCCCGCAATCCCCGCTAGCCTGGGGGGAGCGTTGGAAAAATTTGCCGCCAACGCCGGCACCTGTCGCCGCGCTAAAACCCGCGTATGCCAGCGTAAACGGGATCCAGCTCTATTACGCCACCACCGGAGAGGGTACGCCGGTGGTTCTGCTCCACGGCGGGCTGGCGAATTCCGATTACTGGGGTCAACAGGTTGCGGCGCTGGCGAAACATCATAAGGTCATCGTGGTTGATAGCCGGGGCCATGGACGCAGCACGCGTGACGAGCGCCCCTACAGCTACGACTTAATGAGTGATGATGTGGTGGCGTTGCTCGATCGTCTGAACATTAAGAAAGCGGATATTGTCGGCTGGAGCGATGGGGGAATTATTGGGATCGATTTGGCTATTCGCCACCCGACCCGCGTGAACCGCATTTTCTCTTTTGCCCCCAATACGAAAACCAGCGGCGTCAAACCTGATACCGAAAAGAATCCGGTTTTTGCCAGCTATATCGAACGGGCCGGTAATGAATATCGCAAGCTGTCAAAAACGCCCGACCAGTACGATGCCTTTGTCGAACAGATAAGCCATATGTGGGCAACACAGCCCAACTGGAGCGATGACGATCTCAAGAAAATCACGGCCCCGGTGCTGATTGTTGATGGCGATCGTGACGAGGCCATTGTGCGGGAGCATCTGGAATATATTGCTAACACCATCCCGAATGCCGGGTTGTTGATTTTACCCAGTACCAGTCACTTCGCGTTTATTCAGGCACCGAAAGAGTTCAACGAGGCTATCCTGAACTTTATCGATTACAAGTGAGAGACGTGGCGGTGAAAAGAGTACCGCGCCGTAAAAGCTGAAATGAGCGAAGGGTGTTAAAGACGATGACGATCCGGCATGGACGCCGTTTCGTGATGCAGAATATGCGGCTGAACTGCGCTATACAACCCGTATCGTGCATCTCCCGGGCGTGCTGAAGTATGCTAAAATTTGTACAGCTAAAAGCCCAGGACCAGCAGTCATCATACCAGCACCGTCGTCAATGTGAGGCAGTATGGATAATGCGCGATATAAACAGGATGACCGCCAACGATATCCCGCATGGCTGTGGTGCGGAAGTTTATTTCTGGCTACGTGGCACTGTTCTGCGGATGAAATAAACCTGTACTCACTAAATACGGGCTCATACGTATATCATTTAACCAACAACCACGGGCAGTATACGGAGAATTTTGAAAATAACTTCATCTCCGTGGAGCGTAAATTCTCAGATGAATCAAAATATAGTTTTGTGCTAGGTACGATGAAAAACAGCTTTGATGACCGATGCCTGGCTGCCGGCGTAAGAAGAGATTGGGTAGGGTGGGATAACGGCTGGGTTTTCAAGGGAATATATGGCTACGTAGGTGAGTTTTTTTTTGATGCATTCAGTGATTGCGGCGATCATGGGTCCTATCATGATTTTAAAAAAGCAACAGGAATAGGCTTTTCTCCCTATATCTATCATGGCTTTCAGTATAATTTTACCTCTTATTTTGGGATGGACGTTGGCATCATCATCCCATCCGTATTTGTCATTACGGCGCAGTGGAGCTTTAGGTAAAATCGGCGGCCTGCCATGCTTTCAGGTAACCGGCGATTTCGATCTCGCGAATCGCCGCTGAACCAGTCAACTCATCGTATCTTTCAACGTAGACCCGCGCGGTAACGGCATGGACGGGCGCGCGATTTTCGCACCTGCAGCGAATAACAACCATCAACCAATCCGGCCGCCCGAGCTTCCGGCTTTACCCCCGTCATAAATCACATCGCCATAAATAAGAATAATAATTATTTCCGTTAAGTAGTATGTTGTACTCGCTCATGACGATAAATATTTCATCATGGCGGAACATAAGACCACGAGTGGGCGCCGACGTTACCTGTGCTGAGGTGCTGCATCAATATAATTTATGGGGATAAAATGATAAGAGTATCAGTCCGCGCAGTGCTGTTGGCCTCCGCCGTTGCGATGTCAACCGCCACAACCGCATTTGCCGCCAGCCATTGGGAAACCGCGGATACGACCTTTCCTGGCAGTATCCGCGCCGGTTCAAGGGAAGTCCCTGTTAAGCCAGGCGATAAAACCGAAGTAACGATTAAGAACCTTCCGGCGGGGGCAACCGTCACCTTGCTGAATGGTGCTGAAGCCCTGACTCCTCAGCCACTGACCGCCGACGGGGCGGGAACGCTCAATATTCCGCTGACCGTTCCGGCCACTGCCGAGATTGGCCTTCATCCGCTCACCGTTATCACGCAAAACCCCGCGAGCGTCTCGCAGGTCATGTTGAAGCTGTCCAAAATCGTTCCCCCGAAAAACGCCGATACCTTCAAGCTGCAAACGGCTCCCGTCGGCGAGCGGGCGTACCAATCGGCCGTTTCAGCCGATGGGAAGCTGTTCGTGACCTCTGCGCGCGGGCCGAAGGACGGTAGCCGTCTACTGAGATTGAACGCCGCAACGCTGGCTGTCGAAGCGGAGGCCGTGCTGCCAAAAGATGAAAAGGGCAAACAAATTGGCGTCTTCGGCGTCGGTGTTGACAATGCCCATAAGCATGTCTGGACGACGAACACCCTTGCCGGGACGGTGACCGTCTATGATGCGAAGACGCTTTCCGTCGTCAAGGTCTTTCCGGAAGGTTCGGTCGCGCATCCACGCGATGTGATTATTGATGAAGCCCACAATCGGGCCTATGTCAGCGCTGCGCTGACCGGTTTTATCGAGGTATATGACACCAACACGCTTGAGCACATCGGTCAGCTGGAGTTCGTGGCGGACCGTGGCCGCGACCTGTTTTACAGTACGGATCTTACCCTCGACAGCAGCGGAGGGAAGCTCTACGGCGTCAGCCGCGATACGCCATGGGTAGGCTGGATTGATCTTAAAACGGGCAAGAGCACGACGGTGAAAGTACCGCAGGCGCAAGGTGCAACGGATATCGCGCGCGATCCGGCAACCGGCCGTCTCTACGTCACTTCCCAGGAGACGAACAACGTCGTGGTGCTTGATGCGAACGGTAAGCTTCTCGCTGATACCTACATCGGCGCCGGCGGCGTATCCGTCGTCTGGGATGCAGCGACGTCGCAGGTTTTCGCCGCGACGCGCGCGGGTGGAACGGTTGCGGTTCTCGATCGGGACGGCAAACTGGTCGCCAATATTCCGATGGATGAGACGCCAAACAATCTGACCGTCGCGCCTGATGGCGCCGTTTATCTGGTGTCTATGTATGGCAGCGTCGGGGATAAGGTCCAAACGGGCTCGGTGACGAAAATCACGCCCAGGCAGTGACGGCATGAATCGGCTGCGTGACTCGCGGCCCGCTGGGCCGCCAGGCCTGGCATAATGATGAATCCCCAGCCGGCTATGGGCTGGGGATGGGTCTGCGGCGACAAAACGCAGCCTTCAAATATTTATTTTCAATAACCTTTTCCAGCGTTTCCCCGAAGTACAGCGCCTCAATCGTACAATCCATTCATTTGGGGTCATTTTTGCTCTCCAGGTTCATGCTTAGACTTAACCTACACTATCTTCCGTTTCCCAAACGGAGCCCTTAATGTGTGAATTTCGACCAACCTCACAGATAATAATTTTATATGATTGATGTGAACTTGACCACTTGACTGGTCAAGTGACACTCGCCTATGTTGAAAGCACCTTCTTATCCATTCCGGGGAGCAAGAAACATGGGGATCATTCGTACCTTAAACGGCGATATTGCTGCTAATCAGCTGGGCGTAACCTACAGCCACGACCATATCTACTGTATTCCGCCATATTGGGCAGAGCGTCAGGATGACGATCTTTTACTGGACGACCCGCAGGCCTCGGAGCGTGAATTATGCGATTTCCGCCAGGCGGGAGGCGCTGCCATCTACGACGCCACCGCCCCAGACTACGGTCGCCGTGCGTCAGCCGTCGCCGGGATGGCCCAGCGTCAGCAGTTGCACATAATCGCCACCGCCGGTTTTAACAAAGGCTTTCTGTGGAGCAGTCAGCGTCCGGGCCTGACGCAAACTTTTGCCGAATGGATTGAAAATTCAGAGATTGATGAACTGGTTGAACACGTTTGCCGTGAGGTAAGCGAGGGAATAGAAGGCACTCCGCATCGGGCTGGCGTCGTGAAGTGCGGCACTGGCTACAACGCTATTTCTCCCCTGGAACAAAAAACCATGGAGGTTATCGTTCGCGCCCACCAGCGTACGGGAGCGCCGATGCACAGCCATACCGAGATGGGGACGATGGGATTAGAACAGGCTCAGATCTTGACAACATTGGGGCTTGATTTGTCCCGCTTATGTTTTGCCCATATGGATCGCAATCCCGATCCATGGTTGCACCGTCAGATCGCCAACACCGGGGCGTTTCTCTCTTTTGACGGTATCAGCCGCATCAAATATCACCCTGAACACATCCGCACCCAGGCCATCCTGGCGCTATGCCAGCGGGGTTACCAAAAACAAATCTTAATCGGCGGAGATTTTGCACGTAAATCGATGAGCGCGCATTACGGCAAAGGGGGGCTGGGGCTGAAGTTCATCCTTAGCGACTGGCGACCAAGGTTCATTGAAGAGGCGCGGGAGGCCGGGTTTGACGGCGAAGCGTTACTGCATGATTTCTTTGTCGAAAATCCTGCGCGTTACTTCGCCTTTGGCTAAGGAGTGGTGATGAAACTTCATCATTTAAATGAACACGAGGCCAGGCGAGCGCTACAAAAGGCGCAGATTGCTTTGCTACCGCTTGGTGCGGTCGAGCCACACGGCGATCATCTGCCGCTGGATACCGACAACCTGCTGGCCGAGCGCTTTTGCGCGCGGCTTGATGAGCAACTGGGTGAGTGCGCGCTGAGCCTGCCCGTTATTTCTTACAGCCAGGTGTGGTCGCTGCGTGGGCACGCGGGCGCCATTGATATCGGCAACGATCGGCTGACGTCGATGCTGGTGTCGCTGGCGGAGAATATGGCCAGCTACGGCATTACTACCACGGCGGTGATCAACGCGCATTACGGCAATTTTGACGCTATTAAAGCGGCTTCCCGCCAGCTTAAGGAGAAAGGCATCACGCTGCTCGGCTACAGCTGGGCGGGCATGGAGCAGGAGGTGAAAAAACGGCAACACTCGGCGGTGGCTTATCCCGGCTATATGCATGCCGATGAGGTAGAAACCTCGCTGATGCTGGCGCTGGCCCCGGAGTTCGTCACCATGGCGAACGCCCGTGCGCACTATCCGGTATTTCCGCCGAATTTCCGCTATCAACCAATACGCTGGACCGAGTTTTCTGATTACGCCGTACTGGGAGACCCCACCAAAGCCAGCGAAGAGAAAGGCAACGCCTTCGTTCAGCAGGCGCTGGAGACCACGCTGGCCTCAATCCGCCACCACCTCACGCAAGGAGCCGCCGATGATCGAAAGTCAATCGATAAACGTTGATTGCCTGGCCCGCAGTCCGGAGGAGGCAATCCGCGAAGCGGGGAACGCGCTCTGCCGCGCAGGAGCCTGTAGCCCGCAGTACGTTCAGGCAATGGTCGATAGCTACCATGAACTTGGACCTTATTTTGTCATCGCGCCGGGACTGGCGCTGCCGCATGCCCGCCCCGAACAGGGGGCAATTAAGGCGCAAATCAGCGCTGTCAGGCTGCGGGAGCCGCTGGCGTTTGGCCACGCGGAAAACGACCCCGTGCAGGTGGTGCTGGGGCTTTCGGCAACCAGCAGCGATGCGCATATCCATCTTATCCAGCATATCGTGACCGTACTGAGTGATGAAAATAACCTGCATACCCTGATGCATTCTGACGATCCTGAACAACTTTATCGGCTGTTAGCCAGCGCATCGTAGGCTGCTTTCAGCGTTTGTAGCTTGATTAACACGGAGTGAATAGCGATGAAAATTCTGACAGTCTGTGGTTTAGGTATGGGCTCCAGCCTGATTTTAAAAATGAACGTTGAAGCGGTGTTAAGGCAGCATGGTATTCAGGCTTCCGTTGAACATATGGATGTCTCATCCGCCGCTTCGGCCAATGCCGATGTGGTGATCACCAATGCGGAACTGGTCGACAATCTAAAACATCTGTCCTGCCCGGTGGTGGTGGTGAACAACTATATCGATAACGCAGAAATTACCACGGCGCTTGCGCAGGCGAAGATTCTGCCCCCAGGAGAGCCGTCATGAGCGAATTTCTTGGCGTGCTGCGCTGGATAACCATCAATATATTTGGTGAGGCCTCGATTTTAATTGGCCTGATTGTCCTGCTGGGCCTGGTGCTGCAAAAGAAATCCTTAGCAGACATTGTTTCCGGCACCCTGAAGGGCATTCTGGGCTTTCTGATTATCGGTGCGGGAGCGGGGATTATCGTTTCCGCGCTGCTGATATTTCAGCCTATCTGGACCGAAGTCTTCGGCCTTAGCTCAATGAACCTGACTAATATTATCGGTCAGGCGCGCTTTAGCGAACGTTACGGAAGCAGCGTGACGATTGCGATCGCCGGGGGATTCGCCATCAACCTGCTGCTGGCCCGGCTGACGCGTTTTAAATACATCTATCTGACCGGACACATGATGTTCTGGACCACGATGATTTTTGCCGGGGTAATGGTGAATACCGCACCCGGCATCTCAGCGGTGCAGCTGACGCTGATGCTAACGGTCATTATGGGTCTGTACTGGACGTTGCAACCCGCACTGGTCCAGCCGTGGGTGCGAAAAATTACCGGCAACGACAACGTGGCGCTGGGGCATACTTCGGCCTCAGTCGCGCTGTTGGGAGCGATTTTCGGGCAGATATTCGCCCGCAATAAAATCAGCTCCGAGGATATCAAAGTCCCGAAAAAGCTCGGTTTTCTCCGTGACTCCAACGTAGTGACGGCGTTAACCATGGCGCTACTGTTCTTTATCGGCACCTTTATTTTGCAGATAAAAGGCACGCCAAAAGCCGCTGAAATTCTTGCCCAATCCGGCGACCTCAGCTTCTACATCTACGCCCTGAAACAATCGCTGATGTTTACCGGCGGCATTGCCGTAGTGCTCCTCGGCGTGCGGATGTTTATTGGCGAAATGGTACCGGCGTTTAACGGCATCGGTTCGCGGCTGGTCCCCGGCGCAAAACCCGCGCTGGACTGCCCGATTCTGTTTAACTTTGCGCCAAACGCGGTGGTGCTGGGCTTTGTCGGCGCGTTTGTTGGTTCGCTGCTGTGGTTGACCCTGATTGGCCGCTACACCGGCTATGTGTTTATTCCCAGCATGATTGTGATTTTCTTCCACGCCGGAACGGCAGGCGTTTTCGGCAACATTACCGGCGGCTATAAAGGTGCGCTTCTGGCGGGATTTATCACCTCGACCGTGGTCGCATGGGGGCAGTATTTCTGCGTCACGGGTTTTATCAACAACACGATCCCCGACACCGCATTGTGGGCCGGCGACAGCGACATGTTCGTCATCGCGCCGTTCATTCATCTTTTGACCCGCTTGCTGACGTTCTGATATCAGGAGGAAGTCTATGAGTCAGGCACTGAAACAGTACTACGGGCAGATCCGCCAGAAGCTGGATTTTCTTGAGCAGCGCCCCGAGGCGTTAACCCAGGCGGCGGAAATCATGGCCCAAAGCATTCTGGCGCAGCGCAATATCTTCGTTTTTGGTGCCAGCCACGCCGGGATCCTGGCGGAGGAAATGAGTTATCGGGCAGGGGGGCTGGCCATTATCAATCCGCTTTTTACCCCCGCGTTGATGCTTAACGTCAGGCCGTTAACCCTCACCAGCGCGGTGGAAAATGTGGAAAATCTCGGACGGGTGCTGGTTGAGGAGTCGCCGCTGCGCGCGGGTGATACGCTGCTGATTCACTCTGTCTCCGGGCGAAACGCGATTACGATTGATGTCGCGCTGGCGGCGAAAGCCTGTGGGGCAAAGGTTATCGCCATTACCAGCCTCGTGACGGCGGCGCGGGTGACGTCGCGCCACTCCAGCGGCAAGCTGCTGGTCGATATTGCCGACATCACCATCGATAACCACTGCGAGTATGGCGATGCAGCCGTTAGCCTGCCGGGCCTGGCGCAAAAAGCCGCGCCGCTCTCCACCATTATGGGCGCGGCCATTGCTAACAGTCTGGTATTACTTATTTGTGAAATCATGCTGGAAAATGAGCGCACGCCGCCCATTCTCGCCAGCGCAAACATAGACGGTAATCAGGAGATAAATCAGGATATACTGAGCACATACAGGAGCCAGATACACTACCTCTGAGTGGAGCACAAGTATGTTTGAGTCGGATGGACTCCCTCTCTATTTAAGGATAAAAGACGTTATCCTGCAGCGGATCCTCTCTTTTACCTATGACGATAAGCTTCCCGGCGAGCTGCTGCTCGCCGGGGAGTTCAAGGTTGCGCGAGGCACTATTAAGCAGGCGATTGATTCGCTGGCCAGCATTGGCATGGTGTATCGGGAGCAGGGGAAAGGGACGTTTATCAACCGCGATGCGCTGCAAAAGTACTACACCGATCTCCCTGACGTACTGACAACCTTTGATGGAGACGGCACGGTTGAGGTGGAAGTGCTGTCGCTAATTTCGACGATGGCCGACCGCCAGGTGGCGGAGTCGATGGGGCTGGATTTAGGCAGCCAGCTGATGCGTCTGGAGCGGCTATTAGTGCAGGGGGAGCGACCGGTTGGCCACGTTCTTACCTGGCTAAATGGCCGTATTTATAATGATTTGAGCCACGTTGACGGTAGTCGGTCGCTGTATAAGCAGCTGCGGGAAACGTTCGGCTACTCGCCGGCTAACGCCACGGAACGCTATACGCCGGTTTGCTGCGATGCCCGCACGGCGGGATTATTAAATATTGAACCCGGTCGCCCTCTGTTTCGCATTGAACGTATCGCCCGCGATCTGGATGACGTGGTGCTTGAATACAGCGTCACGCATACCCTGGATGCCCGTCTGTCGTTACAGATAGCGACCAGCCAGAGCAGCGTGAGCCAACAGTGGAACTGTACGATTGATAAGGGGCGTTAATCCGCCCCCCAGGCGAGATTGAGCAGCGGTAGGGGTCCATAGCCACCAGGCATAGCGGAGTGCTTACACCCTCATTGACTCTGTAAAAACAGGCGATGAAAAAGATCGGTCAACAGGTTAGAGACAATAAACACGCAGGCGGCGAAAATGGTGGTGCCAATCACCACCGGGAAATCGCCGTCCAGCGCCGCATCAATCGCCAGCCGTCCGACGCCGTCGAGGCCGAACATCTTCTCGGTGACAATTGCGCCGCCCATAATCGCCGCCAGCTCCAGCCCGGTGAGCATCAATACCGGGCTAAGCGCTGGCTTTAACGCGTGATCGAAGTATACCCGCCACTCGCGCACCCCTTTTGCCCGCGCGGTACGGATATAGTCCTTGTGCAGCACGTCGAGCATACTGCTGCGCAACACGCGTTGAAAAATAGCTGTCTCCGCCAGCGTCAGCGTCAGCCACGGCAGCGCCAGATGCCGAGCCCACTGCCACGGGTCATCGCGCAGGGCCACATAGCCGCCAGCAGGAAACCAGTTTATGTTGTGCAGCGACAGCTGATAAAACAGGAAGAAGATAATCAGCATCCCGCTCAGGAAGGTGGGTAGCGACAGCGCGACGTAGGCGAAGAATGCCAGCAGGCGGTCGACGAAGCGGTCGCGGTAGCGTGCCGCCAGCACGCCGGTGAGCAGCGACACCACCGTCCAGATAACCAGCGAGCCCAGCGCCAGCGACAGCGTAACCGGCACCTTCTCCAAAATCAGCTGGGTGACCGGCGTCTGGAAACGGAACGAGTAGCCCAGCGCTGGCGGCCAATGCAGCATGCCCACCGGCGCGCCCTGGATCTCCGGGCCACGCAGCAGGAAATAGCGCAGCTGCTGATACCAGGGATCGTTGAGGTGTAACGCCCGGGCTATAGCCTCAACGGCCTCTGGCGTGGCGTTTCGCGGCGCCAGCATCACCGCCGGATCCTGATAGGCGATACGGGTGAGTGAAAAGGCGACGATCAGCACCAGCAGCAGCGTCAGGGCGCTACGCAGCAGCGTGTTAAACAGAGTGGAAAAAGTCATGACTATCGTCGCTCCAGATGAGGGTCCAGTACGTCACGCAGGCCGCTACTGAGGCAGTTAAAACCGAGTACGATGAAAAACAGCGCCAGCGCGGGTGCAGCCAGAAACCACGGCTGTACCTGATACATCGCCGAACGCTGCACGTCGGCAATCATATTGCCAAGGCTTGCGGCGGGTGCGGGAATACCTACGCCAAGGAAGGAAAGGGTGGCTTCAGCGATGATGTTGGTAGGTAGCTGGATGGCCCAGTACACGCCCATCGTCGGCAACACGCCGGGAATAATATCGCGCCACAAAATGCGCCACTGGCTTTCACCCATCAGCACCGCGGCAGCCACGAACTCCTGCTGGCGCAGATCCAGCACCAGCCCTCGGCTCAGGCGCGCAAAGTAGCCCCAGGAGAAGAAGGTAATCACAAAGATCACGACCCACACAGGGTCGACGCGCGGACCGCTCTCGCCGCCTTGATTCAGCGCCAGCAGGCTGAGCGCCGTGACCACGAACGGAAACGAAAGTACCAGATTGATCAGCTGTTGACACAGCGCGTCAATGCGCCCGCCGCGATAGCCGCCAAACAGCCCGACGAACAGGCCAATCAGCATTGCCAGAGTGGTGGCGGGGACGGCGATCAGCAGCGAAATGCGGGTGCCGAACAGGGTGCGCACCAGCACGTCGCGACCGTTATCATCCGCGCCGAGCGGAAACGCTGCACTCGGCCCTACGGGAAGGCCCATATCCGACAGCGCGCTATCACGAAACTGCCCGGTTTCGCTATGGCCTAGCCATGCGGCGACCATTGGCGCAGCTAGCGCCGCAAGTACCATCAGCGCCACAATCACCAGTCCACGGCGGGCGCTCGGTTCCCGCCATAGCCTCTGCCAGAACGTCACAGGCGGGAGGGCGAACGGCTCAGAAAGCAGCGGCTGACTCATAGACTACCTCCTCGCTAAAACGATGGCCGGTGCCGGGAATGGCCGCAAGCAGCAGGCGGGTCCATGCGTGCTGGGGCCGCTGGAAGATCTGCTCGGTGCTGCCCTGTTCGATAATGTGCCCTGCCTGCAGTACCAATACGCGGTCGCACAGCGCCGCCACCGCATCGAGGTCGTGCGAAATAAACAGAAGTGACAGGCCATAGCGGCTACGCAGTCGGGTAAACAGCTGAATGATGCGGTGCTGGGTGGTGATATCCAGCGCCGACACCGCCTCGTCGGCGACGATAAGCTTCGGTTTCATCGCCAGCGCACGGGCAATAACCACCCGCTGGCGCTGGCCGCCTGACAGCTGCGACGGGTAGCGCGAGGCCGCTAAAGCGGGCAGCTCCACCTGCGCCAGCAGATCGTCGATAGCCGCCCTTAGCGCCAGCGGCGACAGCGGCTGGCCGCGTTCGCGCAGGGCGGTTAGCTGCAGCGGTTGCGCCAGCGTGTCGTCAACGCGCCGCCGTGGATTGAGGCTGCTGTAGGGATCCTGAAACACCATCTGCACCGCGTGGCGTTCCGGGTGATGGCTACCCGGCTCCCTCCACGGCTGGCCCGCCAGCGTCAGCGTGCCGCCGTCCGGGCGGTCCAGTCCGACGACGATGCGCCCCAGCGTGCTCTTCCCGGATCCGGACTCGCCGACCAGGCCGAGAATCTCCCCCTCATGCAGATTAAAACTGATGTCATTCAATACCGGCGCAGCCGCTTTTCCCGGCCAGAGCCGCGAGGGTCTCACAAAGCTGCGCGAAACCTGACTCACCTCCAGCAGCGGCGTCGCCTCGTCGTAACGGAAGGGCGACGGGGCGCGCGGATGCCAGCCCGCCTGCAGCAGCGAGCGGGTATAGTCATGCTGCGGCGCGTCGAAAAGGGCGCGTGCTGCCCCCTGTTCGACAACCTGGCCGTGCTGCATTACCACGATCCTGTCGGCAATATCAGCCACCACGCGTAGGTTGTGGCTGATAAACACCAGCGCGCAGCCATGCTGGCGCTGGAGCCGCTTCAGCAGGCGCAGAATTGAGGCCTGGACGGTGGCGTCCAGCGCGGTCGTTGGCTCATCTGCGATAATCAGCGCTGGATTCAACGCAATGGCGATGGCGATCATCACCCGCTGGCGCTGGCCGCCGGAGAACTTCGCCGGACGTTCGTGATAGCGGCGGGCGGCATCCGCAATGCCTACCTCCGCCAGCAGCGATAGTACCTGCGTGCGTAGGGCTTTACGCCCCACGCGCCGGTGAGCGAGGATCGCCTCCTCGATTTGCCGCCCGACGCTTTTCAGCGGGTGCAGATTGCTTAGAGGGTCCTGCGACACGTAGCCTATCTGCGCGCCGCGCAGCTGGCGCTTTTGATTCGCCGTAAAGGCGTGCAGCGGCTGGTCGTTAAAGACAATCTCTCCCTGCACGCGCATCTGTGTCGGTAACAGGCCAAGCACCGCCAGCAGGCTCAGGCTTTTCCCCGACCCTGACTCGCCCACTACCGCCAGCGTTTCTCCCGGCTCGACGTGAAAACTGACGCCTTTGACCAGCGTACTACGCGGGTCAAGGCCAATTGTTAAGTCGCGTACATTGAGTAATGGCATGACGCCCCCTTAAGGCTTCAGCGCAATATTGGTGATATCGGCCTGGGTCGCCAGCGAAGACCACGTCCAGTTTGTGACGCGCTCAGACGTCACCGCAATGCGGCGTTTCTCAAACAGCGGGATCCACGGCAGATCAGCGGAGACCAGGCGGTCAGCTTCCTGCCAGATAGGGCCAGGGTTGTCCGAGCTGTAGGCCTGCTTCGCTAACTGGTTCAGCTTGTCGTTGCTGTAGCAGATGGCGTAGACGTTGCCGCGCCCGCATGGCGAAGCATCTGAATTCAGCCAGCCTCCGAGCAGCATGCGCGTCGCCGGACCTTGCCAGTCAGGGGAGGTCTGACCGAGTGCAAGATCCCAGCGGTTTTCCGGGCTTTGTAAATACGACATAAACTGCGGCGGCGGCACCGGGATCAGGTTCAGGCGAATCCCCGAGCGGGCCAGATCTTCTTTGAGGATCACCGCCAGGGTGCTGAACTGGTTATTGGCGCGATAGACCAGATCCAACGTCAGCCCATCCGCCAGTCCGGCCTCTTTCAGCAGCGCTTTGGCTTTTTCCGGGTCGCCTTTACTGTCCGTGGTGGCGTACGGATCGAACGGCTCATGGCCGAGCAGGGTGCTGGTGATAATCTGCCCCAGGGGCAGCGCGGCGATTTTCCCACCCTGCGCCTGCACCAGGTGCGACTTGTTCACCGCGTAGGCCAACGCCTGGCGCACGCGCAGGTCGCGCAGGGCTGTTGCGCCGGCGCTCTTCGCCTGCGGCTGAGCGTTAATGGCGATGAAGTTCGCCGCACCGCTGTTGGCGGCGTGCAGATACGGGCTCTTTTTCAGTAGATACTGACGAACCGCGGCCTGCGGCGGTACGTCAAGGTACAGCGACAGATCCGCATCGCCCGCCTGAATACGCTGCATCACGCTGTCTTCGTTGTTGCCGGTAAAACTCACCTCGATGGCGTCAACCCAGGCTTTACGCGCCGGATCTTCCGCGTGGTTGTAGTCTTTCACTTTGCTTAATACCAGCTTCTGGCCGCTGGCGTAGCTGGCGACTTCATATGGCCCGCTGGACGGAAAGTTTTTGCGAAACTCCTGTGAGTCCGGGAAGTAGCGCGAAGCGACCTCTTCCGGCAGCGGGGTGACGAAGTTCATCGACAGAATGTTGAGGAAGTCGTAGTTTTTGCTGTCGGAGCGCAGTACCAGCGTTTTGTCGTCTGGCGCGCTGACGCCTGCAATCTCGTGGCCGTCAATGAACGCCTTGCTGGCGGCAAGATCGCCGGTAGCGACTTTACCGAACGCCTGGCAGTAATCGGCAAACCCGGAGAAAGCGAGGTTAAAGTAGTTCACCGCCGCCACCTGCTTGTTGGGATCGCAGAAACGCTTGATAGCGTAGACGAAGTCTTTTGCCACAATGGGGCGCGTCGTCGGCCCGGCGAAGCGAATACCGTCGCGCAGGTGGAAGGTGTAAGTTTTGCCATCGGCGCTGACGTCCCATGATTTTGCCAGATCGCCAACCAGCGTGGTGTCATCCTTCAGGCTGCTGGTCGAGCCGGGGTAGGTGACCAGCTGGCGGGTGACCGCCCGCAGGATCTCCCACGAGTCAACCGAGTAGCCGGTCAGCGGATCGAAGGCGTCAAGATCCGGCTGTAATGAGGCAATCTTCAGCGTGCCACCGGGCTGCGGCGCAGCCTCTTCGGCAAACGCCGGAACCATTGCGCTAGTGATGAAGGCAACAAAAAGGGCCTGGCCCATCAGGGGCCAACGAATGCTGTGCATCAAAAAATCTCCAGAAAAAGTTAGAAGAAAATTCCCGACCAGGGATGTTCATGACAGGCCAGCAAGCGCGTCAAACGCGTGGTGGACTGCGAATGGTGAGGCTGAATACGGCGTGCGGCCACGAGCTGGTGAGCGGTGTATTCGCCGAGCAGCAGCATGGCAAGCGCATCGATACCCAGCGAGATATCCGCCTGGCCGGCGCTGCGCTGAATGCCGTTAGACGATAGCCGCCAGACGCCGCGGTTTGCCTCAATCAGAGGGTCATCAATCGCCAGCGTGAGCGCCTCGCCGTCGCCAAGGGCTCGGGCGTTAAACGTCCGCTCGACGTTGAGGATTCGCAGCCAGCTTTCGTCGATGCGCCTGACTTGCTGCACCGCGCGGGGATTTGCCAGCAGCAGCGGCAGGGCGTCATCCACCGGGCGGTGCGGCAGTTCGATATAGCGCGCGATATCAAGCTGCAGCAGATAGCCGAACAGCTGCGCGGCTATTTGCGGGTCAGCGGCGTGCAGATCGTCAACCACCAGCGTGCGCTCAGTGCTGTACAACCAGTTGTCGTCGGGCCTGGCGTGATAGCGCACAAAGCCCTGAGGCTCGCCATCCTTGAGCGCCAGCGCCACATAATGGTTCAGGCTGCTGTGCGCCAGACGATGCTGCTGGAGCGCCCACCACTGCGGCCAGCGGGTCAGCGTGCCGGCGTGGCGCTGCGGGTAGCGCGTCACGACGGTTTGTTGCGCCTCCCAGGCGTCGGCGTAAGGCAGCAGGCGAATATCACCTTCGGCGGCGGGCAGCGATGACAGCTCGCGTTTATCAACTCTAAGATCCTGAATAGCCGTGGCGATACCGTAGCCGAAGCGCCCGTAAATGGTGCCCTGCGAAGCGCGCAGCGTGGCGACGGCTACCCCCTGCTGGTAAAGATCGGCCAGCTGTTGGCTGAATAGCGCCCGCAGCACGCCGCGACGGCTGAAGTGGGGCAGGACGCCGACGTGGGTGACGGCGGCATGCGGCACGCGCTGGCCGCCCGGCAGAGTCAGTTCGCCGGGGAAACTGTTGCTGGTGCCCGCTAATTGGCCGTCGAACGAAGCGGTATAAACGCGCCCCGGCACCACGTAGCGTTCGGCCCACGCCTCCACCGGCGTGACGCCCCCGGGGAGGCCGAACATCGCCTGGCGAAACAGCGTCGCGGCAGCGAGCAGCTCGGCGGGGTCATAGATAATCCGAATCTCCGGCATCGTCGCTTCCTTAGCGTTTCGGCGGCGAGTAGACGCGCGGCGTCGGCAGCTTGCCGCTCAGCACGTAGTCGCCCACTTCTCGCGTACGATAGGTCACCGGATCGTGCAGCGTGTGGGTACGCACGTTACGCCAGAAAACGTCCAGCCCGTACTGATTGCTGGTGGATCGCCCGCCGGTCAGCTCAAAGATCTCGTTGCTGATTTTTAGCGCCACGTTGTTGGCAATGACCTTGGCCTGATCGGTTAGCAGCGCCAGTTCGCCCCATTGGGTTTCGGTGAGATCGTCGCCGGCATGGAAGGCATCCTGGAAGGCGTGCGCGGTTTTTTCCGCCAGCGCGATCCCGGCGGCGAGATCGGATGAGAGCTCGCCCGCTTTCAGCCGGTGATACGGGTCTTCCAGCGCGCTCTCCACGCCGGACTCCGGCCACGGGCGTACGGTGTCACGGAAATAGGCGGCGGCCTGCTTCAGCGCGCCTTCGGCAATGCCGAGGTAGAAGTGGACAAAAATCAACTGGCTGAACTGGTTGCGCAGGGCGTTGCGCAGCAGCGCGCTCTCCGGCTTCTCCTCCAGCCCGGTGAGGCGATCTTTCTCCTGAAGACGCACGCGGTTGAACTCCAGCGTACCGCTGGCGGTCAGGCGCTGGCCGAGGTTGTCCCAGTCATCGTTAAAGACGATCCCCGGCCGATCGGCGGTAACCTGGTACTGCACCAGCCGATCCTCTATCCATACAGCGATGGTCATTACCTGCGAAACGGCAGCGCCAGTGGCAAAAGTGCGACGCCCGGTGACGTAGAGATCGCTACCGTCCCATTCCAGCTTCAGGCGCGGGTCACGCGGGTTGCTGATGCTCGACTGGAACCAGCCTTCGTTGGCGACGCCGCGGGCGATAAACTCCCACTGCTCGCGGTTGCCGAGAATGTAGCTCCAGACACCGTTGGAGTAGTGGTAGGCGATCAGCTGGCCGATCGAGCCGTCGGCAGCAGAGATAATGCGGCCAATCTCCAGCGCCTGCACCAGATTCGCCCCTCCACCGCCCAGCGACTTCGGCACCGCCAGCTTGAGCAGGCCGCTCTGACGCAGCCAGTCTATCTCTTCAAACGGATGTTTATTGGCGCGATCGCGCTCCAGCAAGGTGGCATAGAGACGGTCCGCGACTTCCTGAGCCACTACTTTCCAGTGGACGAATTCCTGGTGGTTAAGTCCTGCATAAATGTCCTGAGCATGGCTCATAGTTCCTCTCTTAGGGGCGATGTTTTTTTATGGTTGGAGTGGTGAGTGCAGCAGTCCGCTGCGGCGTAGCAGGGCACCTGCGCCCTCGGCAAACCAGTAAGCTTCTTCAAGATGCGGCTGACCGGATAAAATAAAGTGTTCAATGCCCAGCGCGTGGAAGGCCTGGATCTTCTCCGCGACCTGCTGGTGGCTGCCGACGATGGCGGTACCTACGCCGCCGCGCACCAGCGCGTAGCCGCTCCAGATGTTAGGGGCGATCTCCAGCAGACGGACGTTTTCCGGCGTCACCTTCTCGGCCTGAATATCGTCAAGCAGAGCGCTCATGCGCTTTTGCCCGACGGATTCGGTGCGCCCCAAAAGCAGCTGGGCGCTTTGAATGCGCTCCGGGGTTATGCCGAGCAGCAGGCGGGCGGCCTCACGCCAGGCCTCTTCTTCGCTGTCGCGGCTGATGACGTGAAAGCGGATGCCGAAGCTCGGCGTACGCCCTTGGGCGGCGGCCAGCGCGCGCACCGTCGCCAGCTGCTGCGCGACCTGTTCAGGCGGTTCGCCCCAGCTAATCCAGGTGTCGGCCTGCGCGGCGGCAACCTGCTGGGCAGCCGGGCTGGAACCGCCGAAGAACACCGGCGGCACTGACCACGGCGAGGGTAGCAGGGTGGCCTGCTCAAGCTGATAGTGCTCGCCGTGAAAATCGAACGGCTGGCCGCTGTTCCTGGCGTGACTAACGCCTTTAAACGCGGCGATAAACTCGCCGCTGCGGGCGTAGCGCTGGTCGTGATCCAGCCGGTCGCCGTAGCGGCGCTGCTCAACCGGATCGCCGCCGGTGACGATATTGATCATCAACCGTCCCTCGGTCAGCCGCTGGAAGCTTGCCGCCTGATGAGCGGCCAGCGTTGGCGAAATAAAACCCGGACGGAAGGCAACGATAAACTTCAGCCGCTCGGTGTGTTGGCTAATAGCCATGGTGCTGAGCCATGCGTCTTCGCACCAGCTGCCGGTCGGTGTCAGTACGCCTTCAAAGCCCAGGCGCTCTGCGCTGCGGGCAATATCGATCAGATAATCGAGGGTGGCGGGGCGGAACTGGCCGCTGATGCCGCTGATGTGCTGAGAGTCATCGCCTGCGCCGACGATCCCCCGGCTGTCGCCATTGGTCGGTAGGTACCAGTGCAGATGGATGCTCATTGCACCTCCTGAGGATAGCCGTCTGTTAATTGACGAAAGCGGGTGCCGGGGTGATCGTCGCGCAGCCGCTGCTGCCCGCGACCCTGCAGGCGTTCGCGTAGGGTGAGCGACGTACCGTCCGCCCGACGCATGCGTCCCCGCGCCTGAAGTTCCGGCACCACCCAGCGGACAAAATCTTCGAAACTGCCGGGGCTGATGGCGTAGGCGAGGTTGAAGCCATCAACCCCGGAGGCGTCGGCAAAGGCTTCCAGCTGGTCGGCGACGCTCTGCGGACTCCCCACCAGCGTCGGGTGAATGCCGCCGATGCCGATGTAGTTACTGATATCGCCCACCGTCCACTGGCGCTCGGCGTCAATGCGCGTCAGCCCGGCCAGCGCCGAGCGGCTGGCGTTGGTTTCGATATATTTGAGCGGCTCGTCCAGCGACCAGTCGGACCAGTCCACTCCCGTCCAGGCAGAGAACAGCGCCAGCGCCGCTTCCTGACTGGTGTAGTTGAGGTAGTCCTGGAATTTGGCGTGTGCCCTGGCATCGTCCTCATCGACCACCACGCTGATGGCGGTGATAAAGCGAATTGCCTCGGCGCCGCGCCCCTGTTCATGCGCCAGGGTGCGAATTTTGTCGATATTCTGCGCGATCGACTGCGGCGTGGTGCCGCCGAGGAACACGACTTCGGCATTCTGTGCAGCAAACAGACGACCCCGGTCAGAGGTGCCTGCCTGGAACAGCACCGGCGTTCGCTGCGGGCTGGGTTCAGAGAGGTGCGCGTCCGGCACGGTAAACCAGCGCCCCTGATGGCGGATCGGGTGGACTTTGGCGGGGTCGGTATAGACGCCCGCCTCGCGGTCACGGCGTACCGCATCGTCTTCCCACGAGCCTTCCCACAGCTTGTAGGTCACCTCAAGGAACTCCTGCGCACGCTCGTAGCGTTCGTCGTGGTCCATCTGTTTTTCCAGCCCGAGGTTACGCGCGGCGGACTCCAGCACCGACGTTACGATGTTCCACGCCACTCGCCCCTTGGTCAGGTGGTCGAGCGTGGTGAACTTGCGCGCCAGCAGATACGGATGCTCGTAGGTGGTTGAAACGGTGATGCCAAACCCCAACTGTCGGGTGGCGGCGGCCATCGCCGAGACCAGCAGCAGCGGATCGTTGACCGGCGACTGCGCGGCGGTACGCAGCGCGGCATCGGGTTTGCCCTGGTAGACGTCTATCTGCCCCAGCGCGTCGGCGATAAACATAGCGTCAAAACCGGCCTCATCGAGCAGGCGCGCAATGTGCAGCCAGTAGTCGAGAGTCGTGTATTCGCTGGCTCGGTCATCGGGGTGCCGCCACAGTCCGGCGGAGACATGGCCGACGACGTTCATCATAAAGCCGTTGAATAACAGCTGTTTTTTTGCGGTTGTCATGGTGCGTCCTTATAAAAATGGATCAGGCAAAACGTTTTAACGCCGCGTCCGTCGCGCCCGTTGGCAGCAGGTAGCTGGCGGCCAGCAGCTGCCGGGTGATCGGATGACGATCCGCGGCGTACAGCGCGTGGCGCGGGAAATCGTCCACTATCTGGCCGCGGGCCATTACCACAATGCGCTGGCAAAACTGCGCGACCAGGGCCAGGTTGTGGCTGATAAACAGGCAGGTCAGGGCGTGCTGGCGATGCATGCGCGTGAGCAGCGCCATTACCTGCGCCTGTACCGTGAGATCCAGCGCGGAGGTGGGTTCGTCGAGCAGCAGGAAGCGGGGATTCACCGCCAGGGCGCGGGCGATATTGGCGCGCTGGCGCTGACCGCCGGAGAGCTGGTGCGGATAGCGCTGCAGCAGAGCGACGTCCAGCCCAACTTCGCTAAACAGGGACCTGGCGCGCGCTACCGCCTGCGGGCGCTGTGCGACCGTGCCAAGACGGAACTGCGGGCGAACCAGCTGCTCTTCCAGCGTCAGACGCGGGTTGAATGAGGCCAGGCTGTCCTGAAAGACGCACTGAAGCTGACAACGCAGAGTGGTGATGCTGTCCTTATCCTTGTTGCTCACCAGCTCGCCGGCAAAGCGCATTTCTCCGCGATCGCCTGGGATCAGCTGCGCCAGCAGCCGCGCCAGGGTGGATTTTCCGGACCCGGACTCGCCGATAATGCCGACAATTTCGCCGCGCTGAACGGCCAGGCTGACGTCGTTAACCGCCGTAACGGCCACCTTTTTCGGCCACCAGCCCCGCGTCTCCCGGCGCCAGAAATCTTTTCCCAATCCGTGGGTTTGCAGCAGCGGCGCGTCTTCGTCGTGGTATTCGGCCACCGGCGTGGTGTTCGGCCACGGTACCGCCGCCAGCAGCGATTGGGTATACGGGTGCTGCGGCGCGGCGATAAGGTCAGCCGTTGACCCCTGCTCAACGATGCGCCCGTGCTGCATAACTGCGACGCGGTCGCTTAACGCGGCCACCACGCCGAAATCGTGAGTAATGATCAGCAGCGCCATCTGCTGCTGCTGGCACAGCTCTTTGAGCAACTGGAGCACCTCGCGCTGCACGGTGGCGTCCAGCGCGGTGGTGGGCTCATCGGCAATCAGCAGCCGCGGGCGGCACATGGCGGCGAGGGCAATCAGGATACGCTGGCGCATACCGCCGGAAAGCTGGTGCGGATAGAGCGCCATTACCTGCTCCGGCTGACGGATTTTCATCCGGGTAAGCCACGTCAGCGCCTCATCACGCAGAGCGCGCCGCCCCAGCGCCGGATGCAGGCGGCGCAGATTGTGCTGCAGCTGCTTGCCCACTCGCCATGACGGGTCGAGCGTGGAAAGCGAGTTCTGAAACACCATCGCAATATCGTGTCCGCGCAGACGATTAAGCCGCGCGGTGGATTGGTGCAACAAGGGCTGGCCGTCAAAAGCGATGCTGCCGTTGACCGTCGCCTGGCCCGCGGGAAGCAGGCCGAGAATGGCGGCGGCGGTGACGCTTTTTCCGGAACCGGATTCGCCCGCAAGCGCCAGCACTTCGCCGGGAGCAACGGTCAGGGAGACATCGTCCACCGCCTGCACGTTCTGGCGGTGAAAAAGCACGTTAAGGTGGGCAATCTGCAGCAGGCTCATGGTTGCCGCTCCTTATTGGTAAGGGTCAAGGAGATCGCGCAAGCCGTCCCCCAACCAGTTAAAAGCCAACGACAGCAGCACGATCGCCAGGGCTGGGGCGGTAGCGACGTGCGGCGCACCGAGGATCATCATCTGTGCGCCTTCGCCAACCATGCGTCCCCAGTCCGCCTGCGGTGGCTGTACGCCGAGGCCGAGGAAGCTGAGGCCGGCCAGAAATACCACCATGCCGCCGAGCAACGAGGTGGTGTAAACCAGCAGCGGCGTCGCCACGTTGGGCAGGATTTCACGGAACAGAATGTCGACGGTCGACGCTCCCTGGGCGCGTAGCGCCTCGACGTACTCTTTCGCCGCCTCGGCGCGAGTATCCCGATAGACCACGCGGGTGAGGTAGGGAATGACGCTGCAAATCAGGGTGATGATGAGCGTCGGATAGCCGCTGCCCAGCACCGCCGAGAGGCCGATGGCCAACAGCACCATCGGGAAGGCGAACAGCATGTCCATACTGCGCATAATCAGTTCGGAAAAGACCGAGGCGCGAAAACCTGCCAGCATGCCGAGCGCGAGGCTAATCAGCGCGGCGAAGATAATCGGCAGCACCGAAGCCGTAAGCAGGCTACGCCCGCCCCAGATGATTCGACTCAGTACGTCGCGCCCCTGATTATCCAGGCCGAGTAAATGACCCGGCGTTCCCGGCGGCGCCAGGCGCAGGCCGTCAAACGAAGCGAGCGGGTCGTATGGCGAAAGCCACGGAGCCAGCAGAGAGACCAGCAGCGCGGTGAGAAAAATAAACAGGCCGAACAGTGCCAGCCCGTGTCGGGAGAGCCGGCGCAGGAACAGGGTCGTGGTCATGATTAGCGGGCTCCCTGGTGGCGCGGGTCGAGCCAATCCTGCAGGATGTCGCTGAGCAGGTTGACGGCGAGGAAGCAAGCGGCAATCAGCATTACCCCGGTCTGAATGGTGGGGTAGTCCTGGCCAGCCGCGGCGTTGTACAGCTGGGTGCCAATGCCGGGCCAGGCGAAAATTTTCTCGATAAAAATGACGCCGCTCAGCAGGTAGCCGATTTGCAGCCCGGTAATACTGACAATTGGCGCCAGAAGATTGCGTCCGAGATGCCGCCATAGCAGCAGCGCGGTGGGATAGCCTAGCGCACGGTAGGTGCGGATGTAGTCGGCATTCATAATGCCAATTACGCTGTTACGCACCTGACGAGCGAGGATCAGCATTGAGATCAGCGCCGTCGAAAGCGCCGGTAAAAACAGATGGTGCAGAAGATCGCCGAGTCCGCGATCGCCGCGCATGTCGTACATGCCGGAGACCGGAAACCAGCGCAGCTTGACGGCGAACAGCCAGATGAAAAACACCGCCAGCCAAAAGATGGGGACGTTGTGGCCGAGCTGCACCAACAGCATCACCAGACGGTCACGGCGGGTGTTCTGCCACAGGCCGCACGCCACGCCGACCGCCACGCCGGGGATCAGGCACATCAGCACCGCGGCGCCGGTAAGGATGGCGGTATTGGCGAAGGCGCTACTCAGTACCTCTACCACCGGCGCGCGCAGGGTCAGCGAAGTTCCCCAGTCACCGCTGAACAGATTTTTCAGCCACAGCAGGTACTGGACCGCCGCCGGTTTATCCAGTCCGTAGACGTGACGGATCTGCTCGATAGCTTCGGCGGAGAGCTGGCCGGCCAGCGCGTTGGCGATCGGGTCGCCGGGTACCAGCTTAGCAATCAGGAACACCAGCAGCGAGATCAGAAACAGCAGCGGGACGGCCTGTGCCAGCCGAAGCAGTACGATGCGTATCATGATTTCAGCCACACGCGGGTCAGGTCGTAGAAGTTCTGCGCCGGTACGTTAAAGCCCTGGACGGCAGGCGAGGTGGTAAACACGCGGTTCAGCTCCAGCAGCGGGACGAACGCCGCCTGCTGCTGGAACTGCTGGTTGACCTGGTGCCACAGGGTCAACGCTTTCTGACGGTCGATGGTGACGCTGGCCTCGGCAATCAGCGGCGCGACGCCGGTAATCACCTTTTCGCCTTTGCCCCGCGAAACCACGTAGTTTTTCCACGCCACGTTCAGCCACTGCGGGCTAATCAGCCCCCACTCCATGGTGAACAGCCCGGTATCATCGGCGAGGTTGGCCAGATGCGAGCTGTAGGTGATCCACTCCTGCGACACGACCTTCACGGTAATGCCGACCTTGCTGAGATCGCGCTGGATCCACTCGATAACCGGCTGGTTCTGGTCGTAAGTGATGATGGTGAAGCTCACTTCGCCGGGCTGGTAGCCCGCATCGGCCAGCAGCTTTTTCGCCCCTTCCGGGTCGTAGGCATAGTCTTTCTGCTCGGCCAGAAAAGCTTCATTAGAACGGTTGAGTATGCTGTAGCTCGCCACCGCGTGGCCGTTGAGCAGCGATTTCACCAGCTCTTCGCGGTTGATGGCCTTAATCACCGCCTGACGGACCGCCAGCTGGCTGGTATATTTATTGGCAAAGTTCCAGCCGAGGAACAGCTGGTTGGCCTCTGTGCTGTCGTGCACCGTATAGCCGCTTTGTGAGAGCAGATCTACCGCGTCGGTCGGGGTACGTGACAGGATATCCACCTGGCCCGATTGCAGCGCGCTGACGCCAGTACTGCCGTCGAGAATTGGACGGAAGATCAGCCTTTCCATATACGGCTTTTTGCCCCACCAGTCGTCGTTGCGAACCAGCTCGGTGCGGTCGTTGCGTACCCGCAGCACAAAGCGGTACGGGCCGGTGCCGGTAGGGTGCTCAGCCAGCCCGTCCTGACCCCATTTTTTCAGCGCCTCCGGGCTGAAAATACCGGAAACCCAGTTGCCCTGCGGCAAGAAACGCAGGAAATCAGGGAAAGGCTGGTTGAAGGTGTAGCGGACGGTAAGCGGATCAACGACCTCAATTGCTTTCAGATCGTGATAGACCTGAGCCATGGTGGCCTGTGAGCGGGCGTCATAGTATTCAAACTGTGGGTCGGTATAACGGCGCACGTTAAAACGCACCGCTTCGGCGTCAAACGACGTGCCGTCATGGAACTTGACCCCTTCGCGGAGATGGAAGGTAAAGACGGTTGCATCATCATTGATTTCCCAGCGGGTCGCCAGTCCGGGGACGATCGGCGGGGTGCCCTGCGCCGCGGGTACGGAGAGATCTTCTGCGACCAACGACTCATAAATATGTTTATCAACCCGGTAGGTTTCATAAGAATACTGTCGGTTAGGATCGTAAATCGTCGGTTCCAGAGCCTGACCAATAATTAATATTTTGCCATAACGAGATTTCTCAGCGCTATCCTCAGCAAAGGACAAACCGGGCAGCCCTAATCCCATTAATAATGTGGTGGATATAGCCGTAAGCTGTAATAGCTTACGACGAGATAATAATATCCCGGATGGAAATTTATTGTTTTTCATGGCGATGTCCAATTTTTTGAATGCAGGTCTTTGTAATATTTGCCTGAATTTTATGTCTTTCCATCAGGTCTGAAGGCGATGTTAGCACTGGAAAAAAAAGAGCATAAATGCGCATTTGTGATTTTATATTCTATTTTTTAATTTGCGGTTTTCGACTTTGGATTGCCGGATTTAATAATTGTCGATAAGAATGGTTTTATTTATTGTCAGTTCTTTTTATTTCGGTAAATGACATGCGCAATAACATTATTCTCAGCGGGTTTACGATGGCGGCAGTTTCACATATTAACTACGGTATGTGGCGCGACCCGCAGGACCAAAGCCATCGTTATACCGATATTGAGTACTGGGTAGGTCTGGCGAAGCTGCTGGAAGAGAACGATTTTGACTGCCTGTTTATTGCCGATGCGCTGGGGCTGATTGACAGCTGGCAGGGCAGCCCTGCGGCCTCGCTTAAGCAAGGCATCCAGTCTCCGCTTATCGATCCGCTGCTGCTGGTCTCCGCCATGGCGGCACAGACAAAGCGGCTGGGGTTCGGTATCACCGTCTCCACTACCTATGAGCAGCCTTACCTGCTGGCGCGAAAATTTACCACTCTCGATCACCTGACCAATGGGCGTATTGCCTGGAACGTCGTGACCTCACAGTTGGAGAGCGCGGCGCGCAATCTCGGACTGGAAAAGCAGATCGATCATGACGAACGCTACGAGCGTGCCGACGAGTTTCTGACAGTTAGCTACAAATTGTGGCAGCACTCCTGGGAGCGGGCGGCGCTGAAGCGTGATAAGACGGAGGGTCTTTATACCGACCCCGCCAAAGTCCACCCGATCCGCCATCAGGGGCGCTGGTTTACCGTGCCGGACGCGCACCTCTCTGAACCCAGCCCGCAGCGGACGCCGGTCATTTTTCAGGCCGGGGGCTCGCCACGCGGCATTGATTTTGCTGCTCGTCATGCGGAGGTGGTGTTTGTCGCCGGGCTGGACGCCAGCGGCGTCCGTCGACAGGTCACGGCCATTAAGTCGCGGGCGGCGGAGTTTGGCCGCTCGCCGGGGGCAATTAAGTTTATCAGCGCGGTAACGGTCATTACCGCAGAGACCGAGCGTGAAGCGCAGCAGCGCTATTCAGAACGACGCGCGCGCTATGATTTACAGGGCGCGTTGATCCATTATGGCGCCAGCACCGGCGTCGATCTTTCCGGCCATTCGCTGGATGCGCCGCTGGCATGGCAGCAGACCAACTCTAACCGCTCGCTGCTGAAAATGGTCGCCGGCGAGGATGGACAACCGAGCCGCACGCTGCGCGAAGTATTTCATCCTGAGCAGGGGCTAGGGCGGCAGAAGACCTTTGTCGGCAGCGGTGCCAGCGTTGCCTGGCAGTTGGCGCAGTGGCTGCAAGAGAGCGATACCGATGGCATTAATCTTGCGCAGTGGCTTTCTCCAGGCTGTTTTGAGGATTTTGCCCGCTGGGTGATCCCGGAGCTGAAACAGCGCGGCCTGTTAGGGAACCCGACTGAGACACCGACGCTGCGTCAGCGGCTATTCCCCGAAGGCGGTGCCGAGCCTGCTGCCGATCATCCGTCGCAGCAAAATTAATACACGGAACGACTCGTTCTCCCAGTCGGTCGTAAGCGATAAAGGGCAGGGAAGTACCGTTGGCCCGGAGCTCGATAGTGCCATCGCGAGCCCGTTCATGAAGATTTTAGTTTATTAAGATGTTTTCTGTACTGTGGGCTTTATGCTCATACCAGATTGTCGGCGGTTAACCAGCGATAGCGGTCCGTGTTCGATAGCGCTCGAGTACCCGGCGGCAGTGCCTGTCAGAGATCTCAAGTCGGGTTGCTGCAAGACGCGTGGTAAGACGCCGGTCGATAACGTCCTGCAGGATCCTGAGTCGGTTGACATCGTTCATCGAGAAAAACTCCGTTCCGTATGCCGTCATGAGTCTCATCCTTTGAAAGCAGCGATCGCGGTGGCGAGACTGTAGAGAGCGGATATGTCTATATTTGGTCAGAGACGGATATCTCAATTTAGCTGTCATACCTTTTGTCAAAGCTCAGTGAAAATGTCTAATCAATGGCTCATTAGAAATGTCCATATGTTGGAAAGGCCGCTGCGAGAATCTCTTCTGCAGCGGCCTCTTTAGCATAACGTCATTGTGCGTACCAATTTTTAGTGCTGATCTTTACTGTTTATTCTAAGCATGTCATCACTATTATTTTGGTGAGATTATAACTTTAACATTAATGGCATTTGTACAGCGTTCTAAATCATTCTCGACACCTATTGGGTTCGCTATTCGTCCTTCAGGATCATAAACAAAGCATATTAGTGTCTTACAATCTGGATGAGTTTGATAGTGTGCAATATCAATAATTAATTGCTCTCCTACTTCTTTTTGCTTCAGGCCTTTTCTTGTCTTTTTTAATTCAATAATTATTTTTTCATTTTTAAGAAGAAAATCAACGCGCGTCGAAGAACCAGCATAGCTTGGCGTATATTCTTCAGGTCTGACATCGTCAAAGTGTATCTTTAACAGCGCATGAAACAAATCCTGAACATCATATTCATCATTTATTTCAATAGTTTGCCTGTCAGCGTGGCGCTGTTGAAGTTGTCTTGCAACTTTATGGAATTGATGGCAGATTAATTGAACAATATCGACTGGTTCATTCTTTGTTTCCATGAAGTTACCACTTATCCCATACTCTTTTATCTCGGCTATCATAGATGTGAGTAGTGATGATGCCTCATCCAAACCATGACAAAAAGCGTTATCAAAAACAGAATCTGGAGTATCTCCAAAAAATGCCATAACGCTATAGTTAATTGAACTAAATTCTTTTTTATGGTCTGAATCCTGACCAAATATTTTTGATATGGCTGTTTTAGTATTACGATCCCATAATGTGAAACTCGGGTTTTTCCCCGTGCTTCTTCTTTCTTGCTGAATAGTGGGAATCTCGGCCTTTTGTCTTTCTAATATTTCAACTGCTTTTTCTGGTGTCATCTTTTTTCCTTGAAAATAAAGCCATGAACATGGCACATCATGGACGCCACGAAGCGGTTCGGGGTTCTGTGACACTCGAACTTTACCTCGGTTTCCTATTTTATCCTTTGTATATAATATCATTGAAGTTATTTGTATTTCTCAGAAATTTTCTCAGGATTTGATTGCAGTAACTGCAAGATAGCGCACACATCGCCGCTAGTCAGTAAGTACGAGGTTTCCCTCATGTTCACCTTTTACCAAAGATGGTCTCAGAGCTCCCTTGAAGCTTTATCATGGCTTCAAGCAGGTCATCTTCGTTCAGCGAGCGCTGGGATTTGTTGATGCTAGGGGCGTGCCGTCTGCGGGAAGGCTCATCACCAGAACAAGGTAACGATTGTGAACGATTATTGTCCCGTTTTTTCTGGATCTGACGGGCAATATCCAACACATGGCCAAGTCTCTTGTTATCCGCAATTGCGACGGGATCTACCTCAGACAATCGGTCATAGGTGGAGTAGGGCAGCAGCACGCCATTTAGTCGCAGCTCCTTATGTCCGTCAGGATAGTGCCAGACATCAATATTGATGGTCACAGCCGTCAATCTGTATCAGCTCGCCAGTACAGGGCCGCCGGTAACGGGGCTGATGAATTTTCGGTGCGCGTTGTCTTCGGGGGATCCAGAGTCCGGCTTTTATCATCAGGCGCCTGATGGTTTCCTTGCCCAGGACCAGACCGTGAACTTCCTCCAGCTTTTCCCGGGCCAGCGTGGGGCCAAAATCGCGGTAGCGTTCTCGTATGATACTCAGTGCCAGGTCAGTCAGTGATGTGGGCAACAGGCGGTTGCCAGTGCGACCGCGACTCTGGTTGTTCATACCAAGCGGTCCGGACTGGCGATAACGCTTCAGCAGACGACTGCAATGACGTGGCGTGATGCCGAGCATCTCAGCAGCCTGACCAGGACGCAGGTTACGTTCTATGACATCCTGAAGGATTTTGAGGCGGTTGATTTCTTTCACGGTGAACATCCCGGCGTCATGCATAGCCATAGAAAACTCCTCATCAGGAAAAGTGAGTCGTTGACCAGACATACAGGTCTGAGAACTATAGACTGGACATTCCTAAATGAGCCACAAATAGACATTAGCATTGAGCCTCTACACCTTTGGTACGCATAATGTATATTATGTTAAATGATATTCATGGGTCCATTACTTCATGGTTCGCTCATGCGGCCACAGAAATCAGCATGTTGTTAACTTTGAGATACTTCCCTTTTATTGCATTAGGTCTGTCGTACATTTACTTCATCTCATCAAGTAACGTTGACAGATGGCCCAGATAAAAGTCATCGCCTCTGAACGATCCATTGTTTTTGGGGATTACCTCTCCCCCGGTACCACCAATTCCATGACGCGATGCGAGACCAGGCGATTCGAAGCTGTTTGCTGTAGCAGTGTTTAGTCTGTCGTTCATTTAGTTCATAACCGGCCGCAGATTACGATTAATCATACACTTACCCATCCCCCATCTTCCTCTTGCAGGACGTTATGACAGACTTTTTTCATTATCTAGAATCTACGTGGCTGGCTACCATTGAAAGTGGAGCTATATTTGAAACTAGATACGAAATGCTTTGCATACTGCTCCGCCATGACACACTGCTGCGCTCGTCTGAGAGGCAACCATGAACCATAAGTTATCCCGCTATGCAGCCCAAACACGTGAGAAACCCGCAGAATCTGCCGATACTGCTGCTAAAGCGACCATTGCCTTTGAGATAGCCCAGACTGACTACGAGCAGATGTTTGCCAGTTGCCAGATCCGGCCTGAACGGCAGGACGACGTGGCTTGGTACGTCGCCCGGCTGGTTAATTATCGGCCGCGTTACGAGAATGTCAGCAATCACGTCGGAATACCGTGGTGGTTCATTGGGATCATCCATGCTCTGGAGTCAAGTTTCAATTTCGCGACGCATCTGCACAATGGCGACTCCCTCAAAGCTCGTACCTGGCAGGTACCAAAAGGACGCCCGCTAAAATGGAACCCGCCGAATGACTGGGAAAGCAGCGCATTGGATGCTCTGACCTACCAGGGCTTCACTGGTAAGCCGGACTGGTCGCTGACGGCGGCGCTTTATCGCTGGGAGCGCTTTAACGGCATGGGTTACCGCAAGAAAGAGATAGACATTCCCTCTCCTTATTTATGGAGTTTTTCCAATCACTACAGTAAGGGGAAATTCGTCAAGGACGGGAAGTTCGATCCAGAGAAGCAGTCCCAGCAATGTGGCGCGGCTGTCATGCTTTTTGCGCTGAAGAAAGCAGGTCATGTCCAAATCTGAATAGCTGCGCGTAATATCAAAACAACCGGTTTTGAACACCATTTCGTTGGTTATTTTCTCTGC
Organism: Klebsiella sp. BIGb0149; assembly: GCF_004362605.1. Lineage (NCBI taxonomy): Bacteria > Pseudomonadati > Pseudomonadota > Gammaproteobacteria > Enterobacterales > Enterobacteriaceae > Klebsiella > Klebsiella sp. BIGb0149. The sequence goes on from NZ_SNYG01000003.1 coordinate 349,138, forward strand.
TCTCTGGTCGCGAAGGATATCCGTTAAGGTTTCCTGCGGTTTACCACCAAGAATAAGACGCGTATGGACGTTGGGTGAAGCGGGAATTTCGCTGCCTACATGGTTATTGAAAATAACAATTATTCTCATTACATTGTTGAGTTATTATTCCCTTCGCCAGGTCTTAACAGGCAGTCTTAATGGATAGTTTTTCTCTTTCTGTCAGAGTGTTAGTTGTCGACGATCACCGAAAAATTCGCGAGCCGCTTGCTGCATGGCTGAGGCGTCAGAGCCTCAATGTCATCACGGCTGATAATGCCACCTCAATGTGGTCGATGCTGCGCTCCAACACCTTTAACCTGATCGTTCTGGATGTCATGCTGCCTGACGGTGACGGCATGCTGCTTTGCCAGCAGATTCAGCGCAAATACAAAACGCCCGTTATTCTGCTTACGGCGAAGGATGCCCTTGATGACCGCGTCAGTGGGCTGGAGATGGGGGCCGATGATTACGTGGTAAAGCCATTCGAGCCGCGTGAGCTGCTTGCCCGCATCCATACCGTGCTGAGGCGCGCAGGGAGAACGGATGGGCCACAGCATTCGGCTCACCAACTGCCCGATCGGGCGATGAGTTTTTCCGGGTTGATCTACAGGTCGGTCAACCGCACGGTCACCAATCCACAGGGGATAACGCAGAAGCTGAGCACTGTCGAGGCCAGGCTTCTGACCGCTTTTCTCTCCAGCCCGGGTAGTGTACTCAGCCGTGAAGTGCTGATGGATCGCTGCATAACCCCCGGAAATGAGGTTTTTGACCGGGCAATCGATCGACAGGTCAGCCGTTTACGAAACCGCCTGCAGCAGCTGCTTCCAGGCGTTGTGCTGCTGGATACGGTATGGGGAGAGGGTTACCGTCTGGTTTCGCAGGTTGAGGCGCATAGCGAATGTTTCAGCTAAAACGCCTGCTGCCGCAGCGAATGATGAGCCAGCTTGGTTTGCTGATGGTTTCCGCAATTGTGATTGCCAATCTGCTGGCGGTGGGCGGCCTTCAGCTGATCGGTAATTTGCTCTCTCCTGCCACGCGTAATCTGGCTGTAGAACGTATTGAGCTGGCCTATCTTACCAGCCAACTGGCTCCAGGCTCTCCATTACCTGTTCTTCGCCAGGACGGCGCCAGGTTCTGGATTGCCGATCGCGCTGAAGTGACGCCCTTCCCTATGCGGCGTGAAGAGCGGCGCCTGCGTGACGCTGTTTTGAAATTAAAGGGATTTACGCCGGACGTGCAGGTGACGTTTCAGCTCGAGCGCTCCAACGGCGGGCCGGCGCGCTGGCATCTTTTTAGTACGGAGAATAGCGAACCTTTAAGGCTGCGTTCGACCCTCTCTTTGCCTGACGGGACTTATCTAAACGGCATACAGCCGCTTGATCCGGCCTATGCATGGATACAGCTGCTCTCCCTGTCGCTGATAATCATGACGGTTCCGCTGATCCTGCTGAGTCTTTACTTTACCCACCGCGTTGTCAGGCCGATTCAGCGGCTTGCCGCCGCCGCTGATGCCCTGAGTCGTGGAGACTGGACCGGCAGTCTGCCGCTGGTTGGCCCGCGGGAATCGAAAGACCTGACGGGCAGCTTTAATCTGATGCAGCAGCGTCTTGCCCGGCATCTGGAAGGCAAGACCCGTATGCTGGCCTCAATGAGCCACGACTTCAACACGCCGCTGACGGAACTGCGCCTGCAGATAGAACTCATGGAAGCCGGAGAGGCTCGCGATGACATGCTGGAAAGTCTCATTGAACTGCAGAGTATGGTCAGTGAAACGCTGAACTTTATCCGCGATGAAACGCCGCAGGAGAAGACCTGTCGCTGCGACCTGAGCAAGTTACTGAGCGATCTGACGCATCGTTACGGCCAAAAAGGCGAGTCAGTCACCTGGCAAGGAGAGGACGGGATTACGATCACTTGCCGACCGCTGGCGATAAAACGGGTACTCAGCAATCTTATTGAGAACGCATTGAGCTATGCAGGCGAGGCATCCGTCAGACTGACAGCGGAGAACAACATGGTCAGGATCGATGTTCTGGATAGCGGTCCGGGTATCCCGGAGAAACAGCTTGAACAGGTCTTCGAACCCTTCGTTCGCTTGAATGATAATCGCGCCGCCCGACGCCACTTTGGCGGCGGGCTGGGTTTAGGTTTATCGATTGCCCGTGCCTGCGTCCATGCCCACGGCGGCGAGCTGAGCCTGAAGAATCGCTCGCCCGCCGGCCTATGTGCAACGATTTTGCTGCCTGGAGCGATCAGAAGCTGAGCGTCACTCCCCCCCAGAAGGTTCGGCCGTAGTTGACCGTACCGTAGGTTTCATCGTTCAGACGCTTATCGCCAATGTTGTAAATAGCCCCGTTGAGAGCCAGATTCCGGCTAAGCTGATGCGACACGCCTACATCTGCCGTCAGGTAATCGGGCGCCGGTTCAGCGGTAACGGAGGTGCCGTACTCTTTACCATAATAGTTAGCCGCTGCCCAAAACTGGGTTTCTCCCGTGTAATCCCATTCGCTGCGCAGGCTGGCTTTATGCTTCGCCGTTAAAGCCAGCGGAGCCCCCTTATTGCTGCCGCTTTTCTGCTCTGAATCCAGGAAGGTATAGTTAGCTTTGAACGATAGCTCAGGCGTTATCTTCCAGCTGCCGGTCAATTCCGCGCCTCTGATGATCGCTTTATCAATATTGATACGCTCCATCACGATATAACCGTTCCAGCGTCGATCCGTCGTTAGCGTGGAAAGCTTGTCCTGGAAGTCGTTGTAGAAGAGCGTAGCGCTGGCAGAAAGATCGTCCCGATTCGACCACATCGCGGAAAGCTCGTAATTAGTACTGGTTTCAGGCTTCAGGTTGGGATTACCGAGCATGGCCCAGGTATTGCGGCGCAGCACCGCGTAATCGTCAATCACCGCGCGAATTTCCGGGGCCTTAAAGCCTCGCGCGACGCCGCCTTTCAGAGTCCACTCATCACTGACGTACCAAACGCCATATACGCGCGGGCTGTAGTGATTGCCGTACTGTTCGTGATTATCAAGGCGTAAACCACCGGTGAGTGAGAACGCCTCAGCGAGCCGCCATTCGTCCTCGATGAACAGCGCTCGTTGCACCACGCTATAGCGATGATCCTGGCGCGTACCATCTCCCTGGTTCCAGTCTTTTAGCTCGTTTTCCTGCCACTGGCCCCCCAGCGTGGCGGTATGGTACATGGTTGGCACGATCAGTTTTGCATCCAGCACGCTATTTTTGATGGTGGGTTTACGGCCGTAAACGTCACTTTGTGAAGGGCTGGCTAATCCTTCCCGGCTGGTCTTTTCCTGAGCAAAAGAAACCGTCGATGTTCCCCAGTCCCAGCGGCCGTCGTAGCTGACAGACCAGTGATCGCGGTTATTTTTTTGTTCGCGCGTCGCCCAGTTTGCGCTCTCGCCGTCACCGTTTTTCAGGCGACTGACGCCGCCTTCAAGCTGCAGCTCCTGATTATCGGTAGGCGCGAATGACAGCCTCCCGGTTACGTCCCTATGGTCGGCTTTGCTAAAGCCGTTGGTGTTCTGCACATCATCATCGGCCTGACGATCCAGATAGCGCCCCCATAGCTGTAGGCCCAGCTTGTCATCAACCAGGGGACCTGCAAGGTAAAACTGCGTGTTCGCCGCATTACCCTGGTCGTCATGCTGACGAGCAGCATAGTCCCAGGAGAGCGACCCGCCCCACTGCTTACTGACCTTACGGGTAATGATATTGATAACTCCGCCAATCGCATCTGAGCCGTAAAGCGATGACATTGGCCCGCGGATCACTTCAATACGTTCAATGGCGGCAGCCGGCGGGATAAAACTCTGCTCATAACCGGCATTGCCGTTCACCCGGGAGTCGCGACCGCTCTGGCGCTTTCCGTCAACAAGGATGAGCGTGTAGTCTCCCGGCATGCCACGAATGGAGATGTCATTTTCATTGGCGCCGCCGATGACGGCGACACCTTCAACATCGCGAACGGCATCCGCCAGGTTTTGGATAGAACGCTTGCGGAGGTCGTCGCCTGAAATCACGGTCACTGACGCAGGGGCATCTTCCAGCCGCTGTTCAAATCCGGATGCGGTGACCACCATCGTCTCTGTCTCTGCTGCGTTGGCCGCTGAGGTGAATAGCAGGATCAGACTGGCTAATTCAGTCCGTTTAAATTTAATGATTGAGTTGCACATGATTGATTAACGCCCTGGGTAGAAACGTTAATAGTAATCATCCGCATTTATTAAAATTGGACAAAGTAAGACAGATAAGTGACCCTTGGACCAAAGACGGCGCGCGCATGCCACGCATAGTCTGGATGTTCTTTTACAGACAGCTATGCGTTATGTTGATAAGCATTCGTGCATAAAATTGCTACATTACCAGGACCAATCTGGAGCGACATATATGTCTAACCCGAAGCTGTTTACACCGTTACGCATCCGTAATCTTGAGCTTGAAAACCGTATTGTCATCGCCCCTATGTGTCAGTATTCCGCAGAAGATGGCTGTATGACTGACTGGCATACGCTCCATCTGGGTCAACTGGCACAGTCAGGTGCCGGCTTGCTCACCATTGAAGCGGCAGCCGTCTCGCCTGAGGGGCGAATTACCTATGCAGATGTCGGGCTCTATGATGATAAAACTGAGCAAGCGATGGCTCAGGTGCTCACCGCTATTCGCAAATGGTCACCGATCCCCGTTGCTATTCAACTGGCGCATGCGGGCCGAAAAGCGTCAACTTACAAACCCTGGGATAAACACGGTCAAATACCGCCCGATCGGCAAGGCGGCTGGCAAACCTTAGCGCCCTCCGCAGTGCCTTATAGTGACGGCTATACGATCCCTACCGCCCTCGACAACAGCGGCCTGGCCGAAATTCGCCGCCAATTTGCTGAAGCCGCAAAACGTGCGGCAAGACTTAATATTGATCTTATTCAGATCCACGCTGCGCATGGCTACCTGCTGCATCAGTTTTTATCACCGCGGTCTAACCACCGAACGGATAATTACGGCGGCTCGCTGGAAAACAGAGCCAGGTTTCCGCTGGAAATAGTCGATGCGGTGCGCGAGGCATTCCCTGCAGATAAAGCAATCAGCGTGCGTATTTCCGCCACCGACTGGTTCGACGGCGGATTTAGCCTCGAGGAAGCCGTGGCGTTTTCTAAAATGCTGGAAGCACATGGCGTCGATGCCATACACGTCTCCAGCGGTGGTCTGCACCCCGCCCAGCAAATTGATGTTTATCCCGGTTATCAGGTTCCGCTGGCACGAGCGGTTAAAGCCGCAGTGGGTATCCCCGTTGTGGCGGTTGGGCTCATTACCGAACCGGAGCATGCGGAATCTATCGTCGCAAGCGGGGATGCCGATATCATCGCTATTGCCCGTGGCGCGCTCTATAATCCGAGATGGCCCTGGCATGCTGCGGCAGCGCTTGGTGCTCAGGTTCATGTGCCTAATCAATACCTTCGCTGTCAGCCCCATACGCTGAAGAACTTGTTCAAGTCCTGAATAGGTACGCCTTGCCGCCAGCACGGCGGCTTAGGATGCTCTGCTCGAGGTTCTGACCACCAGTTCCGGCCTCTGTCCGCGGCTGCCGCTCACGCGATGGCCGGCCAGCACTTCAAACAGCAGCGTGACGGCCTGACGAGCGACCTCGTCGAGGTGCATGTTCACCGCCGTCAGCGGCGGCTGGGATTCCCGGGCGCGAATACCGTCATAGCGGGTGGCTAAGCGCATCCGCTGCGGCATGGCGATCGACGCATCGTGAAAGGCGCGCACGGCGCCGCTGGCAAAGGTATCAACCACGACCAGGACGCCATTGACTTCGGGATGCTCATGCAACATCTGACTCGCCGCCTGATAGCCAGCCGCTTCCCCTTCCTGCTCATCAAGGTAATAGATAACCGGCGCCTGCCGCCCTTCGCACCAGAGGCGATAGGCGGCCTCGGTTTCCAGTGCGGAAGTCCGCGGCGTATGCCCGACGAGGAGCGCGCAACAATCGGCGCCTTCTGCCTGCAGGTGGCTCAGCAGCAGTTTCGCCGTCGCCGCCGAATGCAGATCCACCCAGGGTACCGGCGTCGGCGTTCCCGGCGTTCGGCCGATGGTAATACAGGGGATCCCCGCCTGCTGCAGAGCCCGCAGCTGCGGATCGTTTTCGGCGGGCTCCAGCAAAATGGCGGCATCAAAGGTCACCATGTCCAGCGGGTTCTTCCCGGGCGGGACCAGGATCAGCGCATGCTGCTTCTCCAGCGCGATAATCGCCGCCGTAAGCGCGACCTCCATCATAAAACCCAGCTTTGAGGCTCCGGAAGCGATGGTCAGCGGCAAGGAAGAAAGAAGCGCAATGGTGTTGGTTTTCCCGGTACGCAGCTGGCGGGCGCGAATATTCGGCGTGTAGTTCAGCGCCTGAATCGCCTCCTCAATGCGCTGCCGGGTCTCAGGTTCGACAAAACGGGTGTGATGTAACGCATTAGACACGGTGCCGGGCGATACGCCGGCAAGGCGTGCAACGTCAATGAGCCTGGCGCGTTTTTTATCGTGAGCAGTCATCTGGCTGGCGGTTCCTCCCGAGATTTTACGCTCAGGGTAGCACATTTCCAGGGTATGAATTTCGGCACTATTACATAACAAAATCATATTAAAAAAGTGGCCGTTTACCGTAGCTCTCTGGCGAGCATTCCTATCTAATGTTGCTTAATTAAAACGTTTTAATGGCGTATTTCGCCAGGAAATCATCTCTTAAGGAGGCTACGTGGCGCACTTATCTCAGGACCCTACCTTCACCCTCGGGCGTCGCCCGGGCGGGCTGACCCTCGCCAACATGGAGAAAAGCTTCGGCGGCTATACGCTCTTTGCCCCACAAACCGCCGAAGGGCGGGTCTATCTGGTTGATGAGCGGGGAGAAGTGGCGCACCAGTGGCAGCTCCCGGTGCGGGCAGGACGCGATGCCGTGCTGCTGCCTAACGGTAACCTCGGTTATAACGGCAGCCACCGCACGTCGGCCAGCCTCTATCCGGCCTGGGATCTCTGGCACGGCGGCGATTTTTATGAAGTCACTCCGGATAACGAAGTGGTCTGGCATTATGAGGATATCTTCCATCACCACGACGCGCAGTGGCTGGCGAACGGAAACCTGCTGTATACCGCGGCGGCTCCGCTGCCGGCTGACATCGCTGCCCGCGTCACCGGCGGCGATCCGCGCCGCGATGCGCCGGACGGCATCATACAGAGCGATGTCGTCAAAGAGGTCAATCGCGACGGTGAAGTGGTATGGGAATGGCGCGCCTGGGAGCATCTGGCTCCGGAAGATTTTCCGCTTCATGAGATCTTCGACCGCCGCCACTGGCCGATGATCAACGGTCTGTCGGTCACCCGTGACGGCCTGGTGCTGATGAGCCTGCGCACCACTTCCGGAGTGATTGCCGTCAATAAAGAGACCGGCAGCGTGGTCTGGCACGCGGGTCCGAACGTTGTCGCCCAGCAGCACACCCCGATCGAGACGGATAGTGGGTCGATTCTGGTATTCGATAACGGCAACCTGCGCCCCGGCGTAACCTCTCCGCACTCCACGGTGCTGGAGTTCGACCCGCACACCCAGGCTATTCGCTGGCAATATCGCGATATTTTCCCGCCGGCCTTTTTCTCACCCTACATGGGAAGCGCCCAGCGCCTCGGCAACGGCAATACCTTTATCTGCGAGTCCGCCTTCGGCCGCCTGTTTGAAGTCACGCCGCAGGGAGAAACGGTGTGGGAATACATTATTCCTTACTTCAATGAGTACCCGGAGCATCTTAGCAAGGGGATTATTCCCGGTAAGCAAAACAGCGCCTTCCGCGCGCATCGCTACGCCGCCGATGCGCTACCGTGGCTGAAATAATCGCTCTTCGCCGGCGCGGTCGGCGGGGATTTCTCACGTCTTTGGGAGGCATTTATGCCCTATTCTGACTCCTTCGTGCCGGAAAACGAAGCCTTGCGCTGGCAAACTAAGCTGCTGCTGGCCCTGCAACACGTGCTGGTCGTGGCCGCAACGCCGATCGCCGCCGTTTTTCTCATTGCCCAGGCGCTTCACTTCAGCGATGGCGTTACCACATCGCTGCTGAGCGCCACCTTTCTGATGTGCGGGCTGGGGGCGATCCTGCAAAGTCTCGGTATCGGCAGCTTCGGCGCGCGTCTGCCGTTTATTATGGTCCCGGGCGGTGCGCCGATCGCCCTCTTCATCGCTATCGCTTTGCAGACCAATATCCAGACGGCAATTGGCGCGGTGATCTTAACATCGCTGTTTTATTTTATTGCCCTCCCCGTTTTTCGCCGCTTTCTGCACCATTTCCCGCCGTTTATCATCGGGATTATGCTGCTGCTGGTCTCCATCAACCTGATTCGCCTGTACGGCGGGCTCATTATCGGTCAGCCGGGGAGCAGCAACTTTGCTCAGCCAGCAAACATTATTCTGGCGCTGGTGACTATCCTGATTACGCTGATCTTCGCCCTGGCGTTCACCGGCATCCTGCGTCAGCTGTCGGTTATGTTCGGCCTGCTGGCAGGCACCCTGCTGGCAATCATGCTCGGCAGCGCCGATTTTAGCGGCGTCAGTCACGGACCGCTGTTCAGTCTGCCGCAGCTGTTTCCGTTCGGCTGGCCAATCTTCAACCTTTCAGCGTCGCTGCCGCTGCTGATCTATGCGGTGATATCTATGGCTGAAGCGACCGGGCAAACGATTGCCACCGCGGAGATCGTCAAATCGACACAAAACGTCCATCAGGCCATTCCCCGCACCATCCGCGGCGATGCCGTTATCTCGCTGCTGGGCGGCGTTTTCGGTACCTCATTGATCATCACCTCCGGCGAGAATATCGGCGTGGTGCGGACCACTAACGTCAAATCACGCCACGTTACGGCGCTCGCCGGGCTGCTGTTAATCCTGATTGCGTTATTTTCGCCGCTGGTGCGCTTTGCCGCCTGCCTGCCCGGTCCGGTGGTCTGCGGGACGGCGGTGATTGTCTTCAGCATCATCGGGGTCATCGGCATCGATATGATTGCCCGCGAGCCGCTGCACAAGCCGGGTAAAACCTACGCCTTAGCCACCGGTTTAGCGATGGGGATGCTGCCGATTCTCGTGCCCGGCCTGTACCAGAATTTCCCCGCCGCAGTGCAGATGGTGCTGGGTAACGGCATGGCGGCCGGTACGCTCACTGCGATCGTCGTTAACTCGTTATTCCTGGTGAGCGAAAGGCGGGCCGCCGTGCGGCTAAAAGGCTGAACCGACACCCCGCTTTAGCCCGTTAACGATAGTGATGTTTGTTCAGACCAAACTTTTTCATCCGCAAATAGAGTTTTTTGCGCGGGATCTGCAGATACTCGGAGACATCGTTAATGCGGCCCTGGTGGATATTCAGGGCCTCGACAATAATCTGCCGCTCGTACTCTTCGACCCGCTGGTCAAGCTGAACAGGCTCAGCGGCGTGCAGCACGGGGTTCGGGATATCGGCCAGCGGCATCACCCCGACGGCAAACAGTTTGGCGGCATTGGCCAGCTCGCGAACGTTATTCGGCCAGGGGCGCGCGATCAGTTTCTTAGCCAGCGCCGGTGGAAGTTCGGGTACAGGGTTGTTCAGGCGCAAACAGGCCTGTTGCAGGTAGTGCAGGAACAGCGGCTCGATATCGTCAAGCCGCTGCGCAAGCGGCGGGCAATGCTGCTGGGTCATGGCAAAGCAGTAGTATAAATCGGGGATAATGCGGTTATTGCCGGCCATGGCGATCGGCGGCTGTAGCCCGATGCCGACCAGGCGAAATGGCGGCACGTCTTGCCCCTGCAGATGCGCCAGCATATGCTGCTGAGCCTGGGTCAGGAACTCGATATTGCGCAGAACCAGCGTCCCGCCCTGCGCCTGAGCTATCCATTCATTGAGGGGCGCGTCCTGATCTTCGAGGATGTCACCGAAGATAATCGGCTGCGCATGGCGTGAGCTGAGGCGATGCATGTAGCACGCCGCCAGCGTACGCCCGGTGCCCCGTTCGCCATGCAAATAGACCGCGATATCGGTTTCTGCCAGCTGCCGCAGCCTGTGCCGCACCTGCATGACCCATTCGCTACGGCCGATCAGGTTGTCCTCCAGCTGCTCCTTTTGCCACTGCCGCCGCACGACCTGCGCCTGGCGCTGGGCCAGCGCTTTATCAACCAGGCCTAACAGCTGCTCCGGGTTTACCGGTTTTTGCAAAAAATCCCATGCCCCTTTTTTGACGGCGTCGACGGCCATCGGGACGTCGCCGTGGCCGGTAATCAGCATCACCGGCAGATGAGGGTCATGTTTCAGCAGGATCTTCAGCAAATCGATACCGGAACAATGCGGCATACAGACGTCGCTCAGCACGATACCCGCCCACTCCTCGCTCACCAGATCCTGCGCCATCAGCGGATCGCGACAGGCATACACCCGGTGTCCGGCCTCCGTCAGCAGCTGAGCGTAGGCATCCAGCACGTCGCTGTCGTCGTCAATCAGCAGAATATTATGTTGATGTGTGAGCATGGTTGACATCCGTTGGTAAGAATTGCAAAACAACGCAGGCATGCTGACTCAGCGTCGACGCCAGCCGTAAATGCCCGCCCATCTGCCGCATCAAGGATTCGCTGATCGACAGACCGATCCCCAGCCCCAGCTGCTTGCTGGTGACAAACGGTTTCAGCAGCGAGTCGGCCAGCTCCAGCGGCCAGCCGCAGCCGTTATCCGCGATCGTTACCGTCCAGCCCTCCGCTGACGCTTCCCATGCCACCCTAATGTCGGGTGCGCCCTGCGCCGCATCCAGCGCGTTGGTCAGCAGGTTGACCAGCACCTGCAGGATCCGCACCTCGTCTCCCAGCACCTGCGCGGCGCCTGGCGGCAGATGCAGCGCGCCGTGCAGCGGCTTATGTCGCAGGGATAACAGCTCCCAGGCGGCGGTAAAAGCGTGGCGCAGATCGACGGGGCTGGCGGGGGCATCGACCTCCGGTCGGCGGGTAAACTGCCGCAGATTGCGGATAATGGCGTCAATGCGGCCAATCAATCCCTCGGCTTTACTCAGCGTCTGACCGGCGCTATCCGCCTGCCCGTTTCTGATGGCGCTGCGCGCGCTGTAGAGATACATCGACAGCGCGTTGAGCGGCTGGTTTATCTCGTGCGCCAGGGTGGTCATGGTCTGGCCAACCACCGCCAGCTTGGCGGTCTGTACCAGTTCATCCTGGGTGGTTCGCAGATGCGTTTCCACTCTTTTTCGTTCGGTAATTTCCCGCTCCAGCAGCTGACGCTGCTGATTTAACTGGCCGAGAGTATGGCGCAGAAGTTTACCAATGCGTCCCAGCTCATCCTCGCCGTAAACCGGAATATCGGCGTTAACGTCACCTAACCCGATGCGGACCACCGTCTGGTTAAGCTGGTTAAAGCGTTTCACCAGCCGCGAGCGGATAAAATAGTGGTTAAGTAAATAGGCGAGGATCAGCGCCAGCAGCGTGGCGACCAGAATCAGGCTCCCGCTGAACCACATGGTATGCTCCAGGCGCTGATTGAAGGCGCGCATTTTGCCGTGGCTGTCGCTGAGCTGAGATTCCAGCTGGGCGCGAAAGCGGGCCAGCGTCGTTTCCTTATCCTGCGTCACCTGCGACAGCACGCGCTGTGCGCGAATATATTCGCGGATCGCCGCCGGCATTTTATTTTCGGCAATCCCGATATCGAGGAGTTCATCAATCGTCTGGCGCAGGGTTATGGTACTGGGATAGCCTTCCAGCAGGTGCATGTTGTCGTCGGCGGTTTTTTTCAGATAGGACAAATAGCGGATATGCCCTTCTATATTGCCGCTGCCCTCCGTGCTGGACTGCACCTCGGTGAGGCGGTCGCGCAGGTCGCTGATAATCTGATTTTCAATACGCGCCAGGGTATAGACCTGCTGCTGCTCTCCCTGCACCGCCCGCAGGTTGGCCTGCAGCCGGGGGATGGCGCTCCCCGGTTTTGCCTCCATCTGATCGAGCAGCGCGCCCTGCTGCCAGCTGAAATCCTGCACCAGAGAGTTCATCTCGGCGGTAAAATCCTCATGCAGCCAGTTAATCCGCGCGGTGGTCTCGTTGACCTTCTCGCGGGCGATAAACATGCTGTACAGCGAACGATCGAGCCTGGTGAGGAGCTGGCGACTGTCCCTCAGCGTCAGTTCGATCTGCCGGCGCTCCGGCGCGTCGAGACGCTGGCTGAGTGCGGCAATTTGGTCGAGGTGCTGCAGGATCTGGTTGCGCAGCTGCAGTCGCGAGGTGGTATTGGCCGCCAGCAGAAATTCGTTAAGCTGATCGACGACGGTGTTCAGGTTGTTTTCAATCAGAAATGAGGTTTGGATCCGCGGGAAATAGTCATTCAGGGCATAGCGGATTTGCGAACTTTGCTCGTGCCAGGAGTAGAGGCTAACGCCGCTTACGATTAGCGTCAGCAGGGCCCCGGCGAGGAAGGCGCCGCGCAGGCTGGCGCTGATGGTCAGGCTTTTAATAAAATCGGGGAGCCTCATTTCAGATTCTCCAGCTGCTCAATCGCCTGCCGCTGCTGCTCCTGAAAAAAAAGCTGCCACTCCATCATCAGCTGCTCGGCCTGATCTTTATTATCCAGCTGCTCGAGGTAGCGCCGATCGCTGCTTTGCCGGGCGCTTACCGGCATGGCGGTCAGCAGGGCGCGGATCTCCGGCAGCGGTCGCTTAAGCCGGGCTTCGGCATTATGCAGCGCGCGCCAGGCATCTTTCAGCTGGGACAAGCGGAAGCTGATGGCGGTGTCGAACAGCGTTTGCACCAGGCTCTGGCGCTGCAGGATCAGCTGATAATTGAGGGAGGGCTCGCTCAGTAGCTGATGCTGCTGCCGCGCACGCGCGCCGTTGCCAGGGTCCGGGATAATAGAATACTTCCCGGTATTGGTATCCGACAGCGCCTGCTGCCCCTCCGGGCTCAGCAGAAACTGAATAAAGCGCCGGGCCTCCGCCGGGTATGGGTTATGGCGAATCAGCGCCACATAGGTTGGCGAGGCGGCCGAGTGGGGAAAGTAGCGAAACGTCAGGTTCGGGTCGTCAAGCAGCAGGTTAGCGTAGTTATCAATGACCGGACCGACCGAGCCCAAACCGCTTTTAATTTTATCCGCCACGCCAAAGCTGCGGCTGGAAATGGTTATCAGGTTCCCTGCCACGCTCAGTATGGTTTCCCATCCCCGCTGCCACCCCTCCTGCTGCAAAAGCGACTCTACCATCAGATGGTTGGTATCGGAACGGGAAGGACTGCTCATCAACAGGGTTCCCTGATAGCGCGCCTGCATCAGATCCTCCCAGCTGGCGGGCAGCGGCAGATGGCGTTCGCTGAGGTTGCGCTGGTTAATTAACAGCCCAAAGCCGGAGATGGCCACGGCTACGGCGGTGCTGCGGATTGATTCCGGTACCAGCTGCTGGGACTGCGCCGGCGCATCCGGGTAGGCCGCCAGACGCTGATGTTCCTGCAGATGCTGCAGCAGCATCGGCGAAGAGGTCAGCACCAGATCGATATTCTCCCCTCCGGCGCTATCCAGCAGCTGTTCCAGGGAGGCGCTGGTACGGTTAAGGGTGCGAATAATCACCGACTGCGGCTGGGTTTGCCAGCGGCTGATGATATAGGCGGTGGCGTCGGGCGAAAAGGTTGTGGCAATCACCAGCTCACTCTTTTTGGCCTGTACGGGAAATACCGTCAGCAGGCTGAGAAATAAACCAACGACAACCATACCTCGCTGCTGTTTATTTGAACGGTTACCCATATTGCGTCCTTTTGGCTGCCATCGTTTTGTGATCATTTTCATAAAACGGGGAAAATAATAAATAAAACCGCGCGCCGGTTTGTGACAAAAAAGTTCATTTATAGATAGCACCGCGATTAATCGCGGAGAAAAGCAATATTCTGTTTAATCTCCGAAAAGAGACGCTAGCCTACCACCCTCATTAAAATCATACTGTTAAGACGATCAAACTAACGAGCGCCCGGTTATTTCCCCGCAAGGATATGGCGGAGCGTCAAGCCCACAACAATTATCCCTGAATGATAAGGCGAAGGCAAAAATACATTTTGAGTCAAAAACCGCCATCCTGTTTTTGTATTTGAGTCAAATCTGACTCAAATAGGTCTGATTGTTTTGTTGATCTATTTTAACCACAATCCATTTCGCATTCCACACCACCAATTTTGATCGTCATGATTCATTACCGATAACCTAATATAGGTACTTAAACATGTTTTCATTATTAAAACAAAAGGTCGCCGCGGCGCCGGTTCCTGCGCAACAAATAAGGCCAACTTACCAACGCTATCGTATCCAGGCATTACTCAGCGTGTTTCTTGGCTACCTCGCCTACTACATTGTGCGCAACAACTTCACGCTGTCGACGCCGTACCTGAAAGAGCAGCTCGATCTCAGCGCCACCCAGATAGGGATGCTCAGCAGCTGTATGCTGATCGCCTACGGTATCAGTAAAGGCGTGATGAGCAGCCTGGCAGACAAGGCCAGCCCAAAGGTCTTTATGGCCTTTGGCCTTGTCATGTGCGCCATTGTTAACGTTGGTCTGGGTTTTAGCAGCGCGTTCTGGATTTTTGTCGTGCTGGTGGTGATCAACGGGCTGTTTCAGGGGATGGGCGTTGGGCCCTCGTTCATTACCATCGCCAACTGGTTCCCACGCCGCGAACGCGGCCGCGTCGGTGCGTTCTGGAATATCTCGCATAACGTCGGCGGCGGAATTGTCGCCCCTATCGTCGGCACCGCGTTTGCGCTGCTCGGTTCAGAGCACTGGCAAACCGCCAGCTATATCGTACCTGCGGCGGTGGCGGTACTGTTTGCGCTGGTGGTGCTGGTGCTCGGTAAAGGCTCGCCGCGCAGCGAAGGGTTGCCGGCGCTGGACGAAATGTTGCCAGAAGAGAAAGTGCTGCTGAATACCGGTAAGGTCGAAAAGGCACCGGAAAACATGAGCGCATGGCAGATTTTTTGTACCTACGTGCTGAAGAATAAAAACGCCTGGTACGTGTCGATGGTCGACGTCTTTGTCTATATGGTGCGCTTCGGCATGATCAGCTGGCTGCCCATCTACCTGCTGTCGGTGAAACACTTCACCAAACAGGAGATGAGCGTCGCATTTCTGTTTTTCGAATGGGCGGCGATTCCGTCCACCCTGCTCGCCGGCTGGCTATCTGATAAGGTATTTAAGGGCCGCCGAATGCCGCTGGCGATGATTTGCATGGCGCTTATATTCTTCTGCCTGCTGGGTTACTGGAAAAGCGACTCGCTGTTTATGGTCACGGTGTTTGCCGCCATCGTCGGCTGCCTGATTTACGTGCCGCAATTTTTGGCCTCGGTACAGACCATGGAGATCGTTCCGAGCTTCGCGGTCGGCTCCGCCGTCGGCCTGCGCGGCTTTATGAGCTATATCTTCGGCGCCTCGCTGGGCACCAGCCTGTTCGGGGTCATGGTCGACAATCTGGGCTGGCACGGCGGCTTCTATCTGCTCATGGGCGGGGTTATTTGCTGCATCCTGTTCTGCTATCTGTCGCATCGCGGCGCGCTGGAGCTGGAGCGCAAGCGTCAGCAGGCGGCCGAAGAGCAGGAACTGGCGCTGGCATAAGCATTTAGCAAACATCCCCCGACGACGGCGATAGCGGGTCGTCGGGGGACGCGTTAGCGCATCGCGGAATTTGCGCCGTGCTGCCTGATAAACCGCGCTCGCCACGGTTTCAACAGGCCAATAGCCAGCGCGGCGGTGACAAAATCAAGCGCGATCGCACAGCTGAAGACCACGTGCCAGCCGTGAGTATGCTGGTACAGCAGCGCCGCCAGCGGGCCGCCGAATATCGATCCAATCCCCTGCGAGATATACAGCCAGCCATAGTTTGCGGCCGCATATTCGCTGCCGAAGGTGTCGGTCAGCGTCGAGGGGAAGAGCGAGAAAATTTCACCCCAGCCGAAGAACACCACCCCGGAGAGCAGTACAAACAGCAGCGGATCGTCGCGGCACGCCAGCCATAGCATCATCGCTACGCCTTCCAGCGCGAAGGCGATGAACATCGTCTGCTCCCGACCATAGCGATCGGAGATAAAACCGAACAGCGGCCGCGTCAGGCCGTTGGTGAAACGATCGATAGTCAGCGCCAGCGGTAACGCCGCCATCCCGAACACCACCGCTTTGCTGATGCCGAAATCTTCGGCAAAGACCGCCATCTGCGAGGTCACCATCAGCCCGGAGGTGGACATCATTGCCATCATCGCGAACATCAGCCAGAACAGCGGCTGGCGCAGCATTTCACGGGAGGTGAACTGTCGGGTGCTCTGCGCCACGCGCTGGCTAACCGGCAGCGCTCCCCGATCGGGGGGAAGCCTCAGCCCCTGGCTGGCCAGCAGACCAACGGCGGCAAAAATAATGCCGAAGATGGTCATGGTCTGTTCGAGTCCGTTGCTGACCAGCGAGAGGGAAATGGGAAAGGTGGTCATAATCGCTCCCATCCCATACCCCGCGGCGACGGCGCCGGCGGCAAAGCCTCGGTGCTGCGGAAACCACTTCACCATCAACCCGACCACGCCGATGTAGACGATCCCGGTACCGAGGCCTCCCAGACAGCCGTAGACCAGATACAGCGCTGCCAGGCCATTGACCTGCGCAGACAGCACCCAGCTGAGCCCCGCCATCACCGTGCCGAGGGAGATCAGCAGCCGCGGGCCGAATTTCTCAACCAGCCGTCCCTGGAACGGGGAGAAGAAAGTCTGCAGGATAATTAACAGCGAGAAAGTCACCTGTAATTCCGCTAATCCAACCCCCAGCTTCTCGGTCAACGGTCTGGTCAACAGCGTCCAGACATATTGCGGGCTGGAAATCGAGGCCATGCAGATCAGGCCGAGCGTAAGCTGGGTCCATTTACCCCATTTTGCAACAACTAAAGGTTCTCTGAGAACGGTCATCGGCAGCTCCTGTGTTCCATTAATTGCACCTTGCGAAAAGTCTCCGCGCCCATGGCGCTCCCCGGTCTGCTCTCTGTTGGTACGATCTGCGCCACTGCATTTCTCCTCTCTGCGCTAATACTTACACTGCTAAGCATTAAGCATGCCAGGATTTATAATTGTTATTTATCAGTAGGTTAAATAAGAATATAGCAAGAGGATAACGGGGCGCGGGCGTTCACTGCACCTCAGATGTGCGGGGCCATGTTTCAGGCATGTGCACAGAGAAAGCGGGATCCGATATACTGGCGAATCCGCAGACCCAGGGAGAGAGAGCATGATTATTGCCGTTCGTCAGGCCACTCGACACGACTGGCCGGCTTTACAGCGCCTGTTTCTGGTATCGCGCTGCCGGACCTTCATCTGGCTCAACGTGAGCGATTTTCGCCTGAGCGATCTGGACAAGCAGACCGAGGGAGAAACCCTCTGGCTGGCGCAGGATGCCCAGGGCGAAGCGGCTGGTTTTATCTCGGTCTGGATGCCGGGGCATTTTATTCATCATTTACACGTCGCTACGGCATATCAGGGATGCGGCGTCGGTAAAATGCTGCTACAGGCCTTGCCCGGGTGGGAGCAGCATGGCTATCAGCTGAAGTGCCTGACGCGCAATGACCCCGCGCTGGCCTTCTATAAAGCCTGCGACTTTGTGATGGTTAGCGCAGGAACAAGCGACGAGGGAGAGTATCGCCTGCTGGAACGTAGGGCGGCCTGGTAGCCCTCGCGCAGTTTACTGTGCCGCTGCGCCTCGAGGCGGCTGGAACCCTGAACATGACCGCTGCCTGGCGGGACTAACACAATGCGTATGACTGAATTTGGTTTAGCCATAAGATTATTAGCCCGACGGCCAACCATAATGCAGTGCTAAATTTTAATTCCATCCGCCTGTTCAAGTCATTTAATCAGCCGCTGACGGGCCAACATGCTTTTTATGCGCAATTAATCCGTCTGAAATAAAACAGCAATGTTACTTAATAATAATCTCGCCTGCAGGCTGCTTTAAAAGCATATGTGGATGCGATTTTAAAAAGGTAACTTATGAGTGATAACAGCGCAGTTCAATCCAAAATGGATGCCGCCGGCGGCCTTCCTAAAATACACCAAAAGAACAGCAAGTTAGCTGTTCTTTTTTTTGTTTCATTGTTAGTTGCAGGCATAGCATTCGCCGGGGTGAATTTATTTAATGATGTCCATGATGCGGGCGCAGTATATACAAGCTATATTCCTTTCCTGCTGCTGGGATTAGCGCTTCTGATTGCCTTAGGCTTTGAATTTGTTAACGGTTTTCACGACACCGCTAACGCAGTGGCGACCGTCATCTATACCCACTCGCTGTCGCCCATGGTGGCGGTGGTCTGGTCCGGGTTCTTTAACTTTCTCGGCGTGCTGCTCTCCAGCGGCGTGGTGGCCTTCGGCATCATCTCGCTGCTGCCGGTTGAGCTGATCCTGCAGGCCGGTACCGGCAACGGCTTCGCGATGGTCTATGCCCTGCTGTTCTCCGCCATCATCTGGAACCTCGGCACCTGGTGGCTCGGGCTACCCGCCTCCTCATCGCACACGCTGATCGGCTCGATTATTGGCGTCGGCGTGGCAAATGCGCTGATCCACGGCCGTACCGGCACCAGCGGCGTTGACTGGGCGCAGGCCATAAAGGTGGGCTACGCGCTGTTGCTATCCCCCGTCATCGGCTTTGTGTTCGCCGCCCTGCTGCTGCTGGTGCTAAAAGCGTTCGTTAAGAACCGTCAGCTGTACACCGCCCCGAAGGGAAATATGCCGCCTCCCCTGTGGATCCGCGGTCTGCTGATCCTCACCTGCACCGGCGTTTCTTTCGCTCACGGGTCCAACGACGGGCAGAAAGGCATGGGGCTCATCATGCTGATCCTGGTAGGCACCATGCCGATTGCCTATGCTCTGAACCGCGCGATGCCTCCGGAGCAAATTCCGCGGGTGGCCGCGCTGGCAGAAGTCACCAAAAACGATCTGCTGCAGCAATTTCCGGCTGTCGGCCAGATACCTCCCCGCGAGGTGCTGACCGGTTACGTACGTACCAGAGAGCTCACCCCGGACGTCGTTCCGGCACTGGCTCAGCTGACCGGCGCTATCGGCGATCAGATTCGCCAGTACGGCTCGGTCGATAAAATCCCCGTGCAGTCGGTCTCCAACACCCGCAACGATATGTATCTGGCGTCGGAGACCATCAAACATCTTAAATCTGAAGATCAGCTGCAGATTTCCACTAATTCGCAGCACAACCTCGACGCGCTTAAAAACGAGCTGGACAGCGCCACCCGCTTTATCCCGTTCTGGGTAAAAGTGGTGGTGGCCATTGCCCTTGGCCTCGGCACCATGGTGGGCTGGCGGCGGATCGTCGTGACCGTTGGGGAGAAGATCGGTAAATCCCACCTGACCTATGCCCAGGGCGCCAGCGCCGAGCTGGTCGCGATGACCACCATCGGCGCGGCGGACGCCTTTGGCCTGCCGGTGTCAACCACCCACGTGCTCTCCTCCGGCATCGCCGGCACCATGGCAGCCAACCGCTCCGGCCTGCAGATGTCCACGCTACGCAACCTGCTGATGGCCTGGGTGCTCACCTTACCTGTCTCAATACTGCTGTCGGCCACGCTTTACTGGGTCTTCACCCATTTCTAAAAAGACTAAGACGGGAAATGATTATGTCTATACATGAATTTGACCGCGACGAAACCTTCAACCAGCGCCTGCTGCAGGAGTTCTACGACAGCTATGATGAAGAGCTGGAGATGGAGCTGGACGATTTGCGTTTTAACGACGCCGAAGTGGACAGCGATCGGAAAAAGGCCTGGCGCAAGCAATACTTCCGCGAATTGCTGCGTCTGCAGGGCGAGCTGGTAAAACTGCAGGACTGGGTCATCCGTACCGGCCACCGGCTGGTGATTGTCTTCGAAGGGCGCGACGCCGCCGGTAAAGGCGGCGTGATCAAGCGGATAGCTCAGCGCCTCAACCCGCGCACCTGCCGGGTGGCGGCATTGCCGGCACCGAACGATCGCGAACGTACGCAGTGGTATTTCCAGCGCTATATCGCCCATCTGCCGGCGGCCGGTGAGATGGTGCTGTTCGATCGCAGCTGGTACAACCGCGCCGGAGTGGAGCGGGTGATGGGCTTTTGCAACGATGAAGAGTACGAAGAGTTCTTCCGCAGCGTGCCGGAGTTCGAGAAAATGCTGACGCGCAGCGGCATTCAGATCGTCAAATATTGGTTTTCAATCACCGATGACGAACAGGAGCTGCGTTTCCTCAGCCGCATTCACGATCCGCTCAAGCAGTGGAAGCTTAGCCCTATGGATTTGGAGAGCCGCAGCCGCTGGGAGGACTACACCGAGGCGAAAGAGGTGATGCTGGAGCGCACTAACATTCCAGAGGCACCCTGGTGGGTGGTTCAGGGTGTCGACAAGAAAAAGGCGCGACTGAACTGCATCAGCCATCTTCTGCAGCAAATCCCGTATACGGAAGGCGATGGCAGCGTTATCACCCTGCCGCAGCGTAAGCGCAACCCGGAATACCACCGTAACCCGGTTCCGGATAATATGATTGTCCCCGAGATATATTAAATAAACAGGGGCTTATGAAAATAAGCCCCTGCACTTCCCTCCCCGAGTTCTCCGGCAGTCTTACCGCGCGTTCCCGGCGCGCCCTGGCTGGTGGCGACGGGCTCAGAGCTGCGTTTTGTCGATATACCAGATCTTTTTCGCGTACTCCTGTACCGTGCGATCGGACGAGAAATAGCCCATGCTGGTGATATTGAGCATCGCTTTTGCGGTCCACTCTTCCGGGGTTCGGTAGAGCGCGTCCACCCTCTCCTGACAGTCAACGTAGCTGCGGTAGTCCGCCAGAACCTGATAGTAATCGCCGAAGTTAATCAGCGAATCCAGCAGACCGCGATAGCGGCCCGGCTCCTGCGGGCTGAACGCCCCGGTCCCCATCTGGGTCAGCGCCTGGCGCAGCTCTTCATCCTGCTCGTAGTAATCGCGCGGCTGATAGCCGCTGCTGCGCAGCGCCTCGACCTCTGCCGCGGTATTACCGAAGATAAAGATGTTCTCCTCGCCCACGTGCTCCCGCATCTCAACGTTGGCGCCGTCCAGGGTGCCGATGGTCAGCGCGCCGTTGAGGGCGAATTTCATGTTGCTGGTCCCGGAGGCCTCGGTTCCCGCCAGCGAAATCTGTTCAGAAAGGTCCGCGGCCGGAATTATCATCTGCGCCAGAGTAACGCTGTAGTTAGGGATGAACACCACCTTAAGTCGATCGCCAATCTGCGGATCGTTATTGATGACTTTGGCCACGTCGTTAATCAGATGGATAATCTGTTTTGCCGTGTGGTAAGCGGACGCGGCTTTGCCGGCGAAAATCACCACCCGCGGTACCCATTCGGCCTGCGGGTCCGCCTTGATGCGGTTATAGCGGGTGATCACGTGCAGCACGTTCATCAGCTGGCGCTTGTATTCATGAATACGCTTAATTTGCACATCAAACAGCGCTTTCGGGTTGACCACCACGCCCAGCTGGCGGGCGATGTAGTCGGCCAGCCGCTGCTTATTCGCCAGCTTGGCTTCGCTGACGGCCTGGTTAACCAGCGGATAATCCTGATACTCACCCAGTTCGCTCAGCTGGCTTAAATCCGTCCGCCAGGTCTGGCCGATATAGCGGTCCAGTACCCCGGAAAGCGCCGGATTGGCGGCGGCCAGCCAGCGGCGCGGGGTGACGCCGTTGGTCACGTTGGTGAAGCGGCGCGGAAAGATTCTGGCGAAATCGGCAAACAGCGACTCCACCATCAGCCGGGAGTGCAGTTCCGACACCCCGTTAACCTTGTGGCTGACCACCACCGCCAGCCAGGCCATCCGCACGCGGCGGCCGTTGGATTCATCGATAATCGAGGTCCGGCTCAGCAGGGCAATATCATCGGGATAGTGCTCCTGCATGGTTTTCAGAAAATAGTCATTAATCTCGAAGACGATCTGCAGATGGCGCGGCAGGATTTTCCCCAGCATATCGACCGGCCAGGTCTCCAGCGCTTCGCTCATCAGGGTATGGTTGGTGTAGGAGAAGACCTGGCAGGTCACCTCAAAGGCTTCATCCCAGCTGAAGCCATGTTCGTCAATCAGCAGGCGCATCAGCTCCGGGATCGACAGCACCGGATGGGTGTCGTTGAGGTGGATAGCGATTTTATCCGCCAGGTTGTCATAGGTTTGATACAGCTGGTAATGGCGGGCGAGGATGTCCTGCACCGTCGCCGAGACGAGGAAATACTCCTGTCGCAGGCGCAGCTCGCGCCCGGAATAGGTCGAGTCGTCCGGATAGAGCACGCGGGACACGTTCTCGGAGTGGTTTTTATCCTCCACCGCGGCGAAATAGTCACCCTGATTAAATTTACCGAGGTTTATTTCGCTGCTGGCCTGGGCGCTCCACAGCCGCAGGGTGTTGGTGGCATCGGTATCGAAGCCCGGGATAATCTGATCGTAGGCCACCGCGATGATCTCTTCGGTTTCCAGCCAGCGCGAGCTTTTGCCCTCATGCTGAATGCGTCCGCCAAAGCGGATGGTGTAGCGGGTTTTATGGCGCTCAAACTCCCACGGGTTACCGTACTCCAGCCAGTAGTCCGGCGATTCCATCTGCCGGCCGTCGATGATGTTTTGCTTAAACATGCCGTAGTCATAGCGGATGCCGTAGCCGCGTCCCGGCAACCCCAGCGTAGCGAGAGAGTCGAGAAAACAGGCCGCCAGACGACCGAGGCCGCCGTTGCCCAGCCCAGGATCGTTCTCCTCGTCAATCAGCTCTTCCAGATCCAGCCCCATGCCTGCCAGCGCCGTTTTCACATCCTCATAGATGCCCAGCGACAGTAAGGCGTTAGAGAGAGTACGGCCAATCAAAAACTCCATCGACAGATAGTAAACCTGCCGTGCCTGCTGCGAGATCCGCGCCCGGTGCGCCCGCAGCCAGCGCTCTACCAGCCGATCGCGCACGGCGAACAGCGTGGCGTTGAGCCATTCATGCTTGTTGGCAAGTGAAGGGTCTTTACCAAGAATAAACATGAGCTTATAAGCGATAGCATGCTGCAGCGCTTCTTCATTCAGCCTGGGTGAATTGTAACTTATGCGTGGTTCCATTTTTCTTATCCGTAATATTTAAATAATGCGCTGTTCGAGCGAACAGTCGGCGACGGAATCGGCCTGGCCGCCCGTTTTTAACAGTGGGAACATCTCTGCTTCAACATGTAAAACTTGCATGTATGCTCCTTATTGTTCATCCACAGAGACGACCCGCGTGCCAGCCGCGTTTTTACGCAAACGGGCTCATAGATCAAGTCTGTCCAGCATTTCCTTGGTGACCAGAACGATGCCCTCTTCCGAGCGATAAAAGCGCCGCGCGTCCTCAACGGCATTTTCGCCAATCACCATGCCCTCCGGGATCACGCATCCCCGGTCGATCACGCAGCGTCGTATCCGGCAAGAGCGGCCAATCCACACGCCCGGTAGCACAACCGACGAATCTATATTGCAGAACGAGTTAATCCGCACTTTGGAAAATAGAACCGACTGCACCACCACCGAACCAGAAATAATACAGCCGCCGGAGACCAGGGAATTCATCGTCATGCCGTGGCTGCCTGTACGGTCCTGAACAAATTTGGCGCTGGGCAGCGACTCGACGTAAGTCCGGATCGGCCAGTTACGGTCATAAACATCCAGCTCAGGCACTACGGAGGCTAAATCCAGGTTGGCTTTCCAGTACGCCTCGAGGGTTCCGACATCCCGCCAGTAGGGTTCGGCATTATTATCGGACTGCACGCAGGAGCGCGGGAACGGATGCGCATAGGCTTCGCCTGCCGCCGTTATTCTGGGGATAATATCTTTGCCAAAATCATGGGTGGAGTGCTCATCCCGATCGTCTTCTGCCAGCAGCTGGTAGAGATATTCCGCGTCAAATACATAAATACCCATGCTGGCAAGCGAGCGGGTTTTATCCCCCGGCATGGTCGGCGGATGAGCCGGTTTTTCAACAAACTCAACGATCCTGTCATTCTCATCAACCGCCATGACGCCAAACGCCGTCGCCTCTTCTACCGGCACCGGCAGGCAGGCGACGGTGCAGCGCGCGCCTTTTTCAACGTGATCGAGCAGCATTCGCGAGTAATCCTGCTTATAGATATGGTCACCGGCCAGGATCACGACATATTCAGCGTCATAGCGGCGGATAATATCCAGGTTCTGCGTCACGGCATCCGCCGTACCGCGATACCAGTTCTCGCCATGCACCCGCTGCTGCGCCGGTAATAAATCCACGAACTCGTTCATTTCTTCATTAAAGAATGCCCAGCCGCGTTGAATATGCTGAACCAGGGAGTGCGACTGATATTGGGTAATGACGCCAATACGTCTTATGCCTGAGTTAATACAATTCGATAAGGCAAAATCAATAATTCTGAATTTACCGCCGAAATGCACCGCAGGCTTGGCGCGGATAGTGGTCAGGTCTTTTAAGCGGGTACCGCGTCCGCCGGCGAGGATCAGGGCCACGGATTTAAGCGGCAGCTGGCGCGACAGCATTAAGTTGTCAGTATATTCAATTTTACTCATAATTAAGTCCTGCTATTAAATAAAAGCCATCAAAGAAAATAATGAAGAAAAAGCATTCCTCTTCTGTAAATAAATGCAGAAGTGGTCTCCTCGGGTAATAACTGGATTGCGGTAAATCAGTGCTCTGTTTTATTCGCCGGCAGATTCCCGTACCAGCCAGACGGTTGCCAGCGGCGGCAGGGTAATCGACAGCGAGTGCTCGCGGCCGTGGCTGGCGATCGCCTCGCTTGCCACTACCCCGCCGTTGCCGGTATTGCTGCCGTGGTAGTGCATCGAGTCGGTATTCAGCTCCTCCCGCCAGCGCCCCGGCTGGTTAATCCCGAAGCGATAGCCGTGGCGCGGCACCGGCGTGAAGTTGCTGGCAACGATGATCTCATTCCCCGCCTTATCGCGACGGACGAAGACAAACACCGAGCGCTCGTGGTCGTCCACGACCAGCCATTCGAAGCCGTAGCGGTCAAAATCAAGCTCGTGCAGCGCCCTGTGACGACGATAGGTATGGTTCAGGTCGCGAACCAGACGCTGGACGCCGTGGTGCCAGTTATCGCCGCCTTCCAGCAGATGCCAGTCGAGGCTGGCGTCGTGGTTCCACTCCCGCCCCTGGGCAAACTCGTTGCCCATAAACAGCAGCTTTTTACCGGGGAAGGCAAACAGCCAGCCGTAGTAGGCGCGCAGGTTGGCAAACTTCTGCCACGCATCGCCGGGCATGCGGTCGAGGATCGACTTTTTGCCGTGGACCACTTCGTCGTGGGAGAGCGGCAGAACGAAGTTCTCGGTGTAGTTGTAGAGCATGCCGAAGGTCATCTTGTCATGGTGATGACGGCGGTGAACCGGATCGAGCTTCATATAGTCGAGGGTGTCGTGCATCCAGCCGAGGTTCCATTTGAACCAGAAGCCGAGCCCGCCCGTCGAGGCGGGACGCGACACGCCGGCAAAGTCGGTGGACTCTTCCGCCATGGTGACCGCGCCGGGAGTCTGCTCGCCGAGCACGCGGTTGGTGTTACGCAGGAACTCAATTGCTTCCAGGTTTTCCCGCCCGCCGTACTCATTCGGCACCCACTCGCCCTCTTTACGGCTGTAGTCGCGGTAGATCATCGACGCCACCGCATCGACGCGCAGGGCGTCAATGCCGAAGCGCTCAATCCAGTACAGCGCGTTGCCCACGAGGAAGTTGCTGACCTCCCGGCGGCCGTAGTTGTAGATCAGGGTATTCCAGTCCTGGTGATAGCCTTCGCGCGGGTCGCTGTGTTCGTACAGCGAGGTCCCGTCAAACGCCGCGAGAGCAAAATCATCCGAGGGAAAATGCCCCGGTACCCAGTCGAGGATCACGTTGAGGCCCGCGGCGTGCGCGGCGTGAATGAAGTAGCGGAAATCTTCGCGGGTGCCAAAGCGTCGGGTCGGCGCGTACAGCCCGGTGGGCTGATAGCCCCAGCTGCCGTCAAACGGGTGCTCGTTCACCGGCAGCAGCTCCAGATGGGTAAAGCCCATCCATTTGGCATAGGGCACCAGCTGGTCCGCCAGCTCGCGATAGCTCAGCCAGAAGTTGTTATCGGTGTGGCGACGCCAGGAGCCCAGGTGAACCTCATAAATCGAAATCGGCGCATCGAACTGGTTCGCCTGCTTGCGCGCCGGCGGCTGGTTAATTTTTTCCGGCAGGCCGCAGATCAGCGAGGCGGTGTCCGGGCGCATCTGCGCCTCAAAGGCGTAAGGGTCGGACTTCACCCGCAGGTGGCCGTGCGCGTCGATCATCTCAAACTTATACAGCTGGCCGTTCTGCGCGCCGGGGACAAACAGCTCCCAAATCCCCGACTCTTTGCGCAGGCGCATCGGGTGGCGGCGGCCGTCCCAGTAGTTGAACTGGCCGACCACGGAAACCCGGCGGGCGTTCGGCGCCCACACCGAGAAGCGCGTGCCGGTGATGCCGTCCATCGTATCGGCGTGGGCGCCGAGGGTTTCGTACGGCCGCAGGTGGGTACCTTCGGAGAGCAGCCAGACGTCCAGATCCTGCAGCAGCGGGCCAAAGCGGTAAGGGTCATCAATCAGATTGAGCTGACCATGCCAGGTGACGGCCAGCTGATAGCGAAAAGCATTTTTTCGACGCGGCAGAACGCCGCTAAAGAAACCGCGCGAGTCGAGGCATTCGAGCCTGCCGACTTTGCGTCCGGTTTTCGGTTCAATGACCCACACGTCGGTGGCATCGGGTAACAACGCGCGTACTTCCAGCCCGGCATCGGTGGCGTGCATGCCGAGCACGGAGAATGGATCGGAACAATGGCCTGCGAGAAGTGCTGAAATCACACTTTTTTCATTATAATCAGACATGTCAGTCACCCTACTATCATCCTGCGGAAAGAAATAAACCTCTCTTTCTGCTTTATTGACCCGGTAATATTCCGCTGCAACGTGCGCATTGAAATATCAACCCGTTATTCCAGAGCCTTAAGACATGTCGGTGGTCCACAAATATAGAGTAATTAACCTCCTGAGAAGCAATTAAATGTGCCGTACGTATTTTGTATTAGCTATCTTCAGAATAATTAATTCTGATTTCCTTTCTGTGAGTAAACACGCATTTCTATATTCGCAGGAAAGCAAGCAATGATATTATTATGCGCATCACATTAACGAACGGCGCTGCTCGCAAGGACAGGATACGTCTACGGTTGAGGGGGCAGCCGGCCCCGGCGGGTATCAGACCTTTCTCAGTCGGTTAAATTTTGAGCAAAACTCATCATTGAGATCGCGGGCGGCATAAAATTCATGTGCTGCTTATCTTAGGCCCCGGCTTTCGCTGCAGCGCCTAATGCGCGGATATAGTCGTTTACCGGCACGGGTCGGGAAAAGTAGTACCCCTGAAATATCTCTATCCCCAGCGTCCGCAGAACCTGCAGCTGATTATTATCCTCGACTCCTTCCGCAATGATGCGGCAATTAAACTTCCGCGCCAGGCTCACCATGTTTTTAACCACCAGCGCCGAGGCCTCGTTCGTCCCGACGTTGGACGTGAAGACCTTGTCCACCTTAATGAACTCCGGCTGAAACTGCTGCAGGTAGCTGTAGTTCGCGTAGCCGGTACCAAAATCATCGAGGGAAAACTGCACCCCGAGCTGGCGGAGCTTGCCGGTCACCGCGTCGGTTTGCAGCGTGTTTTCAATCGATTCACGTTCTGTAATCTCGAGCACCACCCGCACGTCCGCGCCCTTGAGCTGCGACTGAAAGCGCGTACATAGCGCCACGATGTCATCATCCTGGAAGTTGACGGCGCAGGCGTTAAAGCAGATATACAGCCCTTCCGGCAGCCGCGCCTGATGTTCACGCAGCTGGCGGATCACCTCGTTGAAGCAGATGGCCGTCACGCCTTTAATCAGGCCGGTTTGCTCGGCCACCGAGATGAATTTGTCCGGAGGAATAAAGCCAAGCTTTGGGTGCTCCCAGCGCACAAGCACCTCCCCGCCGACAATCCGCCCCTGCTCCCCCGCCACAATCGGCTGGATGTAGGGCTTCAGCTGTTTATGCTGTATCGCCTTGCGGAGCATAAACTCTAGCGTGCCGCGGTAGCCCAGATAGCTTCTGAATAGCCAGGTCAGGAGCATCGATACCACGAGAATGGCAATAAACAGGTTCTGCTCATAGTGGATAAACGTGGAGAGACCGGCGAGGCCGCCGCGGTCGGCAATAACGCTGTAGCGGAACTGCCCGGAGTCGAGCGCCACCGGGATGGCAATTTGCGCCGCGCTGCTGACCTGGCCGTTGCGGTCCAGGTAGCGCTCCCCCACCTGCAAATACAGGTGCGAGTCGCCGTCCAGCACCCGCAGGACGTTATACAGATAGTAGCCGTCAATACCGATAAGCGCGCTATTGCCGCTTCGGTCCTGCAGGGTGTAGACAATCAGCGATTTGGCAGGCGTGATTTGATTGCCGCCCATCAGAATCAGCGAACCGTCCGGATAGGCGGCCTGATTGAGGCCAAATGTCTTACCGCCAAAAACGGAGGTGCAGTAGATTTCATCCCCTTTTGCCATGCTCACCGTTCTGACGTCCGGAATGGTGGCCACAATGGTGCGCAGGCCCGTCAGGACTTCCTCACCGCAGCTTTCGCCCAGATATCCTCTGGCGCGTTCGGCCGCCAGCTCGGCGTGACCGAGCGTGACGTCGAGGCTGCTGATGGCCTGCTTCAGGCGGGAATGGATATCCTTATCCAGGGAGTGTTGCATCTGCAGATAGCACAGCGCGGTGCCCAGACTCATAACCAGCAGGAAAAACGCCAGCAGCAGAGGGCGATGGTATGCCGGAGGTCTTTTCATTAAGAAATTCCAGTAAAGGGTCTGAGCGGAAAGTGATTTTTTAATACCGGTACGCCTGAGGTAATGATAATTCAACGCATGAAAAATGCCCGCCCCCGCGAGCAAACGAAGTCACAACCGCTGATAAATCGTACGTTTCAGCCGAAAGCCAAAGGCATCACAGGCCTGGGGCTGCCCGCCCCCCGGTCGCGTTGAGCAATCAAACCTCCTTCGCAGCCCGCATATCACGCCCCGGGGGCGTGCCAAACATACGGGCATATTCACGCGTGAACTGCGGAATGCTGGCGTAGCCAACCGCATACGCCGCCTGGGCGATGCCCGTCCCGTCGGCCAGCATCAGGCGACGGGCGTGAATCAGCCGCAGCTGCTTCTGAAACTGGAGAGGCGACGTCGTGGTGATCGCCCGAAAGTGCTGATGGAACGCGGAAATGCTCATGCCCGCCGCGTCGGCGAGCTCTTCAACGCTTATCTGGCGCATAAAATCTTTACGCAAAATCGCGACCGCGCGGCTAATTCGTCCGGAATAGCTATCCGCCGCGCCGAGAGCGCGAATGGCGGCTCCGTGTACGCTGCGCAGCAGCCAGTAATGCAGTTCGCGTCGTAATCCTTCTCCCAGAACGCTCATCGCCTCCCGCTGTTCAAACAGCCTGACCAGCCGATAGGCGGCATCCGTAACCTCGGCACCGATCGGCTCAATCCCGACGCGGGGCGTTTCCCCCTGCTCTGTCGGCGCAGCGTCCTGAAGCTCGCGCAGGATCGCGGTGTCCAGTTCCAGCACCAGGGAATAGTAGGGATGGCGCAGGCTGGCCTGGGTAATCTGGCTGGTCGTCGGGACATCGGCGGCAATAACCATGGCCTCGCCCGGCCCATACTCAAAGCTCCTGCTGCCGGTGGTCACGCGTTTACGCCCCTGCAGCAGCATCGCAATCAGGGGCCGGTTAATGGCCGCCTGTAGTTCGGCGGGACGTAAGGCCCGGATAATCGTCAGCCCCGGAACCGGCGTAACGGCAAGCCCGCTACGGTCGGCATGAGCGTCGGCATAACGGCGGCAGAGATCGAACAGAGCGGTGCGCATAACATCCTTTCAGGCAAGTTTTTAAACGCCATTATGCGGTAAATCGCAGTGGAGTGAACGCCAAAAAGAGAAATGAGCAAAAAATAGCAAGGATCGGGCAAGTTGCACCGGCGGGCAGATTCTATTGTAGGGGCACCACCAAACAGAGAGGACATATCATGACTAAAATCGCACTCATCACCGGCGCCAACCGCGGACTTGGCCGCAACGTCGCGCTCGCCATTGCGCAACAGGGAGGTGACGTTATCGTCGCCTACAGAGGGAACGCGGAACAGGCCAACGCGGTTGTGGCGGAGATCCGCGCTCTCGGCCGTAAGGCGGTCGCGCTTCGGCTGGATATGGCGCAGACGGCGAGCTTCCCGGCCTTTGCCGACGCGCTGCGCGCGCAGCTTGCGGAGGTCTGGGGACGCGACACCTTCGATCGCCTGATTAACAACGCCGGTCACGGAGAGTATGCCGCGGTGACCGATACCAGCGAAGCGCAGTTTGACGGGCTGTTCAACGTGCACGTCAAAGGCGTCTTTTTCCTGGTTCAGGCGCTTTTGCCGCTGCTGGCCGACGGCGGGCGGATCGTCAATTTTTCATCCGGGCTGACCCGGGTGTCATATCCAGGATTTTCCGCCTACGCCGCGGCAAAAGCGGCGGTGGAAATGCTGAGCGTGTACATGGCGCGCGAGCTGGGCGGGCGCGGGATTACCGTCAATACCGTCGCGCCTGGCGCCATTGAAACCGATTTCGGCGGCGGGCTGGTGCGCGACAACGACGAAGTCAACGCCCAATTTGCCGCGATGACCGCACTCGGACGGGTCGGCGTCCCCGACGATATCGGGCCGATGATCGCCAGCCTGCTGCGGGACGATAACCGCTGGGTGACCGCACAGCGTATCGAGGTCTCGGGCGGGCAGACCATCTAGTTCCTTATTTCTCTCGCCAGGGTCTGGCCTCAGCGAGGCAGCAGCTGTTCCAGCGCCAGACCCGCCAGGCGTACGGTTTCCTCAAGCCGCTCCGGACTATCCCCCGCCCGCGCTTTTGCCGAAAGGCCGACCATCAGGGTACTGACAAAGTCGGTCAGCCGCACGGCGTCCTGCGGATAGCGCCGGGCGATATAGGCCCGAATATTATCCTCCGCGGCGGTATGCAGCTCGCTCGCGGCCTCGCGCGCAGGCCGGTCGTTACAGTGGATCCCCTCCAGCACCAGGCATCCGGCGGCCGTCGGGTCGGCAACGTAGCGCCTTGCCGCCTCGTGCAGCACGGCCATCAGACACTGCGCCACCGGACGGTCATCGCGCAGAAGCTCCGCAAAGGGAATCGCCCCGATGCGGCTATAGCGATCCAGCACGCGGTTATACAGCCCGAGCTTGCTGCCAAACGCGGCGTAGAAGCTGGGAGGATTGATGCCGAACGCCTTTGTCAGGTCGGCCACGCTGACCGCGTCGTAGCCCCGGGAGTGAAAAAGCCGTTGCGCGACCTCAACGGCCTGCAGCGGATCGAACTGGCGGGGGCGCCCCGGGGTGCGAACCTGTTTTGTAGCACTCACTATATTACTCCTTGACAGCGTGATTTGCCGAAGCATATTGTAATCCTCACTACAATATCATGAGGAACGAATTATGGCAGCATCACAGCAGAAATCGGTACTGGTTTTAGGCGGAAGCCGCGGCATCGGCGCGGCTATCGTGCGGCGCTTTGCCGCAGACGGCGCCTCGGTTGTCTTTAGCTACGCCGGATCGGCGGAGGCGGCGGCTACCCTGGCGGCAGAAACCGGCAGCATCGCGGTGCAGGCGGACAGCGCCGACCGCGAGGCGGTGATCAAGCTGGTGCGCGACAGCGGCCCGCTGGATCTGCTGGTCGTCAACGCGGGTATCGTCCTCTTCGGCGATGCGCTGGAGCAGGACAGCGATGCCGTCGATCGTCTGTTCCGCATCAACATTCACACCCCCTACCATGCGGCTGTCGAAGCGGCGCGTAAAATGCCGGATGGCGGACGCATTATTGTTATCGGCTCGGTGAATGGCGATCGCATGCCCATCGCAGGAATGGCATCCTATGCCGTCAGCAAATCAGCGCTGCAGGGGCTGGCGCGCGGCTTAGCGCGTGATTTTGGCCCGCGCGGGATTACGGTCAACGTCGTTCAGCCCGGCCCTATCGACACCGACGCTAACCCGGAGGATGGCCCGATGAAGGAGCTGATGCACAGCTTTATGGCCATTAAACGGCACGGCCGTCCTGAAGAAGTGGCGGGCATGGTTGCCTGGCTGGCAGGCCCTGAGGCTTCCTTCGTCACCGGCGCCATGCACACCATCGACGGCGCGTTTGGCGCATAGGCCGATTAAGGCCACCGCGGGTGGCCTGTTCCCTCTTCCCTGAGAGTTGTTGACGATCCTGGGCGCGAAATGTTGGGCGTCAACGCTGGCCGAACGCATTCCATATGGTATAATTTTTGTACCAAATGGGAGGTTTGCCATGAAAGTCTATTCCCCGACCGAGAGCGCAGAAAAAAATCTCAGCCCCTGGCACGCCATCGGCCTCGACGCCGAGGACGGCATTGCGCTGATGGGTAAAATTAGCCACGGGCTGGAAGGTTCCGTCGCCCGGCAAATTTCCGCGTGGGCGGAGATCACCCCTGCCGAACTGCGCAAAATGTCAGGTATTGCGAATACCACCTTTAACCGCAGCATTAAATCGCGCTTTTCCGCCGACCAAAGCGAGCGCCTGGTGCGCATTCTTCGCGTTATCGAGCGGGCGGTGGAGCTGTTCGAAGGCGATAAAGAGGCGGCGCAGAAGTGGATGAATGAACCCAACCGCGCGCTCGGCTGGAAAACGCCGGCCGAGGTGGTCTCTTCTGAAACCGGCGCGCTGGAGGTGATGCGCCTGATCACGCGCGTGGAGCACGGGGTTTATTCGTGATCCTCTACCGCCTGACTAAAACCCGCTTTCTGACGACCGCCTGGTCTGGTTTTGGGGCGAAAGAGGCCGGCGGCCGCTGGAACAGCGTTGGCACGGCGATGGTCTATTTGTCGGAAGCCGCCTCCCTGACCATGCTGGAAACGCTGGTGCACATCAATGCTCCGCAGCTGCTGGATGATTTCACGCTGCTGAGCATTGACGTACCGGACGACCAGGTGCTGACCGTCGATCCGCACTCACTTCCCGCGGACTGGGCCCGCGAGGATGCGCCAGCCCGGCTGGCGCGCTACGGTGACGAGTGGGCCGCGAGCGCGGCATCAGCGGCATTACGCGTACCGAGCGCCCTGTCGCCGGTGGAGTATAACTATCTATTCAATCCTCAACACCCTGCCGTTTTCGATCTGCTGGCAAGCGTAAAAAGGATCCCCTTCCGCTTTGATACTCGTCTTAAGGCGTAATAAACCGCATCCCGCAGTCGCTCCCGCGCTAGACATTACAGACATCACAGAGAGCGGCTACTCGTTGCCCCATTGATTGAGAAATTCCGCAATATCATCGATCCGCGACTCCGCTACCCCGGCCTCGGCGGCCAGCTCTTTCTGCGCGTCTTCGCCGATCTCTTCGTTAGCCATCAGGCGAGTAATCAGCGCCTGGAAATAGGCGGCAAGCGAATCGCGTTCGGACTCGCTGACCGGTTTAGCTGATTCAGTCGCATACTCATCCACGATGTCATAAAACTTCAGCGGTATTTCATTGGTCATTACGTCTTTCCTCATGGGTTGATATTGATTGACTGAACGCCCGACGCGTAAACCGGCCTCTTTTACCCGGCGCAGGCTTACGCCCCGTCGGACGATTCTACCCTATAATTCAACGGCGCACGCCCTTCTCTCTGCGCATCAGCCGCAATGTTAACCGCCGGGGGGCAATGAAGATTAAAGCGTAAGCATCATTTCATGCCACGCCATGCCGCCATGATCGGAGGCCGACGGCTTGATGTACTGAAAACCGAAGTGGGCGTAGAGATCGACGTGACGGTCCTTGCACATCAGATGAACGGTCTTCTTATTCATCGACCGCATCTGCGACAGAAATTCGCGCATCAGCAGAGACGAATAGCCCTTACCCTGGAAATCGGGGTGCACTACCACCGACATAATCACCACGTTGGGCGCTGCGGCATCGTGCCCGGCCAGCTCCTTAAACTCCTCATCGGACATCACCACCTCCCAGGCACAGCCTGCGTTGATGAAGCCAACGATTTCACCCGCGATCTCCATGCACAGGAAGCCCTGCGGATATCGCGCGATGCGGGTCGTGATTTTTTCTAACGTCGCGGCTTCATCGCCCTCATAAGAGGTGATTTCAATCGCGTAGCAGCGGCTGGCATCGGCGAGCGTCGCCTGGCGTAAAACGGGGGTAGTCATGACCTGAACCTCTTTATACTCATGTGGTTGCGAGCATAATACGCTGCAGGCGGCCGCTTTGCGCGGCATTCTCGATGCCACAGAGCCATTCGGGCCTACTGCTCGGCCAGATGGCGGTCAATCATCCGCTGCACCGAGCCGTCCTGCTGCCATTGCGTCAGCAGAGCGACCAGCCGTTGATAGGACCCGTCCCTGCTTCGAGGAACGCAAATCGCCTGGTTTATCTGAACGAAACTGTCGGCCAGCACGCGAAAGCCTGGGTCCCCGGCGGCGGCGCGCTCGAGCGGCTGGCGGATGCCCGCGGCCATATCGCCTTCGCCGCTGATAAACGCATCGATGGCCGCCTGCGACGAGGCCAGACGGTTAAGCGTGGCGAAGCGCAGCTGCCGCGTCAGGTGCAGATCGTAAGCCGCGCCCTTGCCGACGTTAATCACCACGCCCTCCTTGTCCATTTCAGCAACGCTCTGCCACGGGCTCTGCGCCTTGACCAGCACGGTCCCCTGAATAGTGATATAGGGCTGGGTGAAGCGCAGCGTCTCTTCGCGCGCAGGATCGATCGCCAGAAAGGCAATATCCCAGATATCATTTTGCGCATCGTCCACCACCTTGCCCGCCGCCGGATAGGTGACAAACTGCGGCGTCGCGCCCAGCTCTGCCGCAATACGCCCGGCAATCTCCGGCGTAATCCCACCCGGCTGCCCGTCGGCAAGGGTTTTTGCCAGAACGGCGTTGCCGAGGTTAATCGCGAAACGTAGGGGTTTGGCGGCGCTCATGTCGTATCTCCCTGAAGCGATAATATTGAAGGGCTGAATTTCACCGGCTACCCGGCCTGAAGCGCGAAGTCCGGCCATCACGCAGCGGCAGCCGGCGATGCTAATTACGCTTAGCGCCCCCAAAATATAGCGTTATTTGCGCCCGTCGTGCAGAGCCGCAGTCCGGCTATTTCGCCTAAAAAGCGCGGATCGGCGTGCTGGATCGCTTCCGATTCATCATCGCCGGTGATTGATTTCTCTTTGCGCCTCGGATAAGGTTTGCCGACAAGGTGATGGTGTTCCACCTTTCCCAACCGCCGGGGCTGTCGAACCGGATGATGACGCCTGATATACAATCATTTCTGTTCCCCACGGGACGTATGTCAGGAGCTGCTATGCACAATCAAACCGCTTTTTCCGTACCTTCGATTATTCACGTCTTTGGTCATCGCAATCCCGATAGCGACACGATCTGCAGCGCGCTGGTTGTCGCCGACTGGCTCAACTATACCGCCAGGCCGGCGCGCCCTTTCCGCCTGGGAGAATTAACCCCGGAAACGCGCTATATCCTGCAGTCAGCGGGAGTCGCGCCGCCGGATTTACTCCACGACGATCTGACCGATAAAAAGGTGTGGCTGGTTGACTTCACCGACGTTGAGCAAGGTCCGCTAACGCTCCCCGACAGCGATGTGATCGGTATTATCGACCACCATCGCGTGGGAACCCTGGTGACCAAAAATCCGCCGGACGTTTGGATCCGCGCGGTAGGTTGCTGCGCGACGGTTATTCTCACCATCCTGACCACGGAGAGCCCGATGCCGCTCAGCGCGGCCCAGGCCACCCTGCTGCTGGGAGCCATACTCAGCGATACGGTTGCCCTTAGCGGCCCCACCACCACGGCGCGGGACCGCGAGGCGGCGGCGATTTTGCGCGACATTGCCGGCGTGGATTACGACGCCTTCGTCGCCGGGCTGCTGGCGGCGAAGACCTCTCTGGCGGGCCAGTCCGCCGCGCAGCTGCTTCATCGCGATGCAAAAAATTACCGGATCCACGGCGTCTCTCTGCTGCTCGCGCAGATTGAGGTGCGCGATATGGCGGATATCAGCCCGCATTTACCCGGGCTGAAGCAGGAGATGGAGCGCGCCAGACTCGATCTGGGGCTGGAGATGGTTGTGCTGATGCTAACCGACATTACCCATCCCCACTCCGTCCTCTACTTCACGCCCAACAGCCTTATCCCCAGCCAGCAGGTGTCCCTCCCGGGCATGACCAGCAGAAAAAAGGAAATTCTGCCCTGGCTGACCGAGCGCCTGGCCGCAGCGGATGAGCGATCGTAATATTTAACGGACGCCGCCCCGCTCAGGAGGCGGCGTGGGATTATGCCTCGCGGCGGGAGACGTAATCTCGCGGGGCTTCGCCGGTGTAGATCTGCCGCGGGCGATAGATATTCAGCGGCGCTTCGTGCATCTCATTCCAGTGGGCCACCCAGCCCAGCGTGCGGCCAACGGCGGTCACCACCACAAACATTGATGAAGGTAGCTTCATCGCCTTCAGGATCACCGCCGTATAGAAGTCGACGCTGGGCGACAGGCCATTTTCAACAAAATAGGGGTCGGTCAACGCCACCTCTTCAAGGGCCATCGCCACCTGCAGCAGCCGATCCGACATTCCCAGCTCCGCAAGCACCCGGTGACAGGTATCGCGCAGGATCGCGGCGCGCGGGTCCAGGTGACGGTAGCGCGAGTTACCGAAGCCGAGGCGACGGAAGGCCTGCGGGTCGCGCTTCGCCTTACTCAGGAACAGGGGCACCTGATCCACGGTTTCAATCTCTTCCAGCATCCGCATGCTGGCTTCGTTGGCCCCGCCGTGCATCGGCCCCCACAGGGAGGCCAGTCCCGCCGCCACGCAGGCAAACAGGTTCGCCCCCGAGGAGCCGGCGGCCCGCACCGTGGTAGTGGAGGCGCACTGGCCGTGATCGGCATGCAGCACCAGAATCTGGTTCATCGCTTCCTCAATGACCGGATTGACCACGTATTTCTCCGCCGGCACCGCAAACAGCATATGCAGGAAGTTCCCCGCATAGGAGAGATCGTTGCGCGGATAGGGTGCGGGCTGCTCGATGGCGTACTTATAGCTCATGGCCGCCAGCGTCGGCATTTTTGACAGCAGTCGCGTGGCCGCCAGGGCGCGGTGTTCAGGGTTTTCTACGTCCAGCACGTCATGGTAGAACGCCGCCAGCGCCCCGACCATCGCGCACATCAGGGCCATCGGATGGGAGTCGCGACGAAAGCCGCTGCACATCCGCGACATCTGTTCATGCACCAGCGTGTGGCGGGTAATGGTATTGCGGAAAGCCTGATAGCTGGCTTCATCCGGCGCCTCGCCCCGCAGCATGATATACGCCACCTCGAGGAACTCGCACTCCCGCGCCAGCTGCTCTACCGGGTAGCCGCGGTGCAGCAGCGTGCTGTTGTCAGTATCAATATAGGAGATAGCCGACCGGCAGCCGGCGGTATTGGTAAAACCTGGGTCGAAGCTGCAGAGCTCCGACTGATTGAGCGCGCGGATATCAATCCCCACGCGGCCCAGCGTCCCGGAGACCGTCTCCAGGGGAATAGGCTGTTGCCCGGCGAAAGAAAGCGTTAGCGGTTGAGTGGCCATCCTGTAAAGTTCCCCCTGTACAACAAACGAGTCATAAGCCTGAACCGATTCTTCAGGCGCAATCTTCAACATAGCCGCAGCGCGGCCGCTATTCTTTGATTTGAATAGCTAAAAGGGGTAATTATTACCGCTATCAATCAATAGCCGCCGCGGATCCGTGACAGCGTCACCGGTCAAACCATCCCCAGATAGGCGTTCCTCACCTCCGGATTGTCGAGCAGCTCCCTCCCGGTACCGCTGAGTCGGATCTGGCCGTTGACCATCACGTACGCCCGGTCAGAGAGCTTCAGCGCGTGGTGGGCGTTTTGCTCCACCAGAAAGAGCGTCATTCCCTGCGCCGTCAGCTCGCGCAGGATCTGAAAGATTTGCTTCACCACCAGCGGCGCCAGGCCGAGGCTCGGCTCGTCGAGCAGCAGCAGCTTCGGCCGGCTCATCAGCGCCCGGGCAATCGCCAGCATCTGCTGCTCGCCGCCGGAAAGCGTCATCGCCCGCTGCGTTCGCCGCTCTTCAAGGCGGGGAAACAGCTGATACATGCGGCGCTTATCCTCTTCCTGATAGCGGCTGCCAATCGGGATGGTCCCCATCAGCAGGTTCTCTTCGACCGTCATATCCGCAAAAATCCGCCGCCCCTCCGGCGCCTGCGCGATGCCGTTGCCGGCGATAAAATGGGTGGATTTGCGGCTGATATCCTCCCCGCGATAGAGGATCTGCCCTTCGGCGATGCGCGGCTGACCAAAAATGGACATCAGCAGCGTGGATTTACCGGCGCCGTTGGCGCCGATCAGCGCCACCGTCTCGCCCTCATTGACCGTCAGCGAGACCTGGTTCAGCGCCTGAATCTGACCGTAAAAGACGTCCACCTGGCGAAACTCAAGCATTGGCTGACTCATACCGCAATCTCCTCTTCATCCGCGCCCAGATAAGCGGCGATAACGCTGATATTCGACTGGATCTCCTGCGGGGCGCCGCGGGCGATCACGTCCCCGCGGTCGAGGACGATAATATGATCGGAGATCTCCATCACCATCCCCATATCATGCTCGATCAGCAACACGGTGATGCCGTGATGCTGGCGCAGGAAGCGGATAATACGGCTCAGGGCGTGCGTCTCCGCAGGGTTCAGCCCCGCAGCGGGCTCATCCAGGCAGATCATCTCCGGGCCGGTGCACATGGCGCGGGCAATCTCCAGCCGCCGCTGCTGGCCGTAGGAGAGCGTGCCGGCCAGCCGGTTGGCGCAGTCCACCAGGTCCACCACCTCCAGCCAGTAGAAGGCGCGGTCGAGGGCCTGATTTTCGGCCCGACGATAGCCGCGGGTGTTGAGGATGCCGGCCAGCAGATTACGGTTTACCTGCATATGCTGGGCCACCAGCAGATTTTCGATAACCGACATCTCGCGAAACAGGCGGATATTCTGGAAGGTCCGCGCCAGCCCGGCCCGGTTCACCAGATGCGTGCCACCGAACATCTTGTAGTAGATCCTCGACCCCAGACGCGCCGGGTGCAGAAAATCATCGGGACGTATTTTTTGCCCGAGGACCTGAATCACGTCGGTCATCGCCGCGCGGGCGTTGAGCACAATCGCCCCGCCCGTGGCGCGATAAAACCCGGTCAGGCAGTTGAATACCGTAGTTTTCCCCGCGCCGTTCGGGCCGATCAGCGCGGTTATCGATCCCCTTTCCACGTCGAGATTGACGTCGTTAAGCGCCTTGATACCGCCAAAATGCATCATCAGATGCTCTACCCGCAGAATGCTGTCGCTCATGGTGCCACTCCCTTGCGCACGGTAACCCCCATGCGGCTGGTGCGCACCAGCCCGCGCGGCCGCCAGATCATCATCAGTACCATCAGCACGCCAAACAGCAGGACCCGATACTCATCGAAGCCGCGCAGCAGCTCGGGTGCAACGGTCAGCACAAAGGCCGCCAGCACCACCCCCAGCGTCGACCCCATGCCGCCCAGAACCACAATCGCCAGAATCAGCGCGGATTCAAAAAAGGTGAAAGACGTCGGGTTAACAAACCCCTGGTAGGTGGCGAAAAAGACCCCGGCAATACCGGCGGTCGACGCGCCGAGCATAAAGGCCGAAAGCTTCACCAGCACGTGGTTGAGCCCCATCGCGCGGCAGGCAATTTCGTCCTCGCGCAGCGCTTCCCACGCGCGGCCGATAGGCATCCGCGTTAGGCGATGTTTGATAAACAGCACCAGCACCACCACCAGGCACAGCACGCCATAGATAAAGATAAACTTGAGGTTGGGGTTGTAGCTAAGGTGGAGAAACTCATGGATTGGCACCCCGCCGTCCTTCGCCCGGCGCCCGAACTCCAGCCCGAACAGCGTCGGCGCCGGCACGGAAATGCCGTTCGGCCCGCCGGTAAAGCTGACCCAGTTGTTCAGCACCAGGCGAATAATTTCGCCGAATCCGAGGGTGACGATCGCCAGATAGTCCCCGTGCATGCGCAGTACCGGAAAGCCGAGCAGCGCCCCCGCCAGCGCCGCCATGACAGCCCCCAGCGGCAGCATCGCCCAGAACCCGAGCCCCAGATACTGATAGCCCAGCGCCAGGCCATAGGCGCCAATGGCATAGAACGCCACGTAGCCCAAATCAAGCAGCCCGGCGAGCCCCACCACGATATTCAGCCCGAGCCCGAGCAGCACGTAAATCAGCCCGAGAATGGCCACCGTCAGCAGATACTTGGTGGCGATAGCCGGAAAGATGAGCGCCGCCAGCAGCAGCAGCGGCACAACCCAGCGCAGCCGCGAGCGGTAGCCGACCGGACGAACGTACACGCCGTCATCGGCCCCTTCAAAACGGGCGATAAATTTGCGTCCGCTGCGGCTTTGCAGCAGCAGGCTCAGCAGCAGCCT
Source organism: Klebsiella sp. BIGb0149 (assembly GCF_004362605.1). Lineage (NCBI taxonomy): Bacteria > Pseudomonadati > Pseudomonadota > Gammaproteobacteria > Enterobacterales > Enterobacteriaceae > Klebsiella > Klebsiella sp. BIGb0149. Next base: position 389,739 of record NZ_SNYG01000003.1, read on the forward strand.
CCCCGCCATCACCACCGCGACGATGACCGCCACCCGCCGGGTAGAGAGTTCAAAACTGTAGCCTTTCAGCACAATGCCGACGATCGGTCCAAACACTATCAGCGCACACAGCCCAGCCAGCACGCTATCAATCAGGCTTTTTTTAATATCCAGCCCTTGCCTGCGCGATACTTCACCCATGTTTTACCCCTTAAACCTTTGCGACCATCGGACGACCCAGCAGCCCCTGAGGGCGAAAAATCAAAATTGCCACCAGCAGAGCGAAGGAAAACACGTCTTTGTAATCAGAGTTCACCATCCCGGCAAACTGGGCCTCAGCCACCCCCAGCAGCAGGCCGCCGAGCATCGCACCCGGCAGGGAGCCAATCCCGCCCAGCACCGCGGCGGTAAAGGCCTTAATGCCAATAATGAAGCCGATATAAAAATCGAAGGTGCCGTAATTCATCGTCACCAGCACCCCGGCCAGCCCGGCCATCGCGGCGCCGATCATAAAGACCAGCGAGATAACCCGGTCGGTATTAATGCCGAGGATTGCAGCCATGCGCCGATCCTGCTGCGTCGCCCGGCATACCCGCCCCAGCCGGGTATGATTAATGACCCACGAGAGGATCATCATCCCCACCAGCGCGGCGACGAGAATAAATATTTTGGTCCACGTAATTTGCACCACGCCGTCGCCAACCTCGAAGCGCAGCACCCCCGTCAGCAGGGTCGGGATCCCCTGCTGGTTCGGCCCCTGGCTGATTTGCACATAGTTCTGCAGGATAAGCGACATGCCGATTGCCGAGATGAGCGGCGCCAGGCGGGTTGAATTGCGCAGCGGCCGATAGGCGATACGCTCGATAGTCCAGCCGTAGACGCCGGTCACCACGATGGTGAACACCAGGGTGCCGAAGATCAGCAGCGGAAAGGAGTGAATGCCAAACCAGGAGAGCAGCGCCAGGCCGATGGCGCAAAGGTAGGCGGAGACCATATAGACTTCGCCGTGGGCGAAGTTAATCATCCCAATAATGCCGTAAACCATGGTGTAGCCGATGGCAATTAATCCGTAAACGGCTCCCAGCGTCAGCCCATTAATCAGTTGTTGCAGAAAAAATGCTTCCATAGAAACCATCCTGCCAGTAAGCAGGCAGCGACCGGCAGGCTCCCGCCGTGCGCTGCCTTCAGTAGTACGACGCCCTTTTTTATAGGGACAAAGAGTTCAGCAAACGGCTACAGCTGGTGATACTTGCCCTTATCATCCCAGGCGTAGACCACATAATCCGACACCTTCAGGTCGCCTTTACCGTCCCAGGCCTTTTTGCCCATCACCGTGTCAACGCTATGGCTTTTTAGCCACTCGCTGGCCTTGGTATTGTCGGCGCCCACCGCGTTATAGGCCGCGGCGATAGCCTGGATAGACGCGTAGGCGTACAGGGTATAGCCTTCCGGTTCGAAGCCGCTGGCGCGGAACTTCTCAATCACCGTTTTGCCCTCAGGAATGGTGCGCGGATCCTTACCAAACGTCATCAGCACGCCGTTGGTGAACTGCGGGCCGCCGGCGGTGGTTACCAGCTCTTCGGTCACGATGCAGTCGCCGGAGAAGAATTTCGCCTGCAGCCCCTGCTCCCGCATCTGCCGCACCAGCGGACCGGCCTCCGGATGACAGCCGCCGAAATAGACCACGTCAGGCTTCAGCGCGCCAATTTTGGTCACCAGGGCGTTGAAGTCCTTCTCACCGCGAGACAGCCCTTCGTACAGCACCTCTTTGGTGCCGCGTTTGGCCAGCGCCGCGCGGGTGGCGTCGGCGAGCCCCTGACCGTAGGTATCCTTATCGTGAATGACGGCAATTTTCTTCGCCTTCAGCACGTCCAGCATGTAGTCCGCGGCAATCGCCCCCTGCTGATCGTCGCGCCCGCACATGCGGAACATATCCTTCATTCCGCGCTCGGTGATCAGCGGATTAGTTGACCCCGGCGTAATCGTCAGGATCCCCGCCTCGTCGTACACTTCGGATGCCGGCATCGTCGACGATGAGCAGAAGTGTCCGACAACCGCGGAAACCCCCGACTCATCAACCAGGCGGTTGGCTACCGCTACCGCCTGCTTCGGTTCGCAGGCATCATCCCCCTGCACCAGCACAATTTTTTCACCCTTAATTCCTCCCGCCGCGTTAATGTCTGCTACCGCCTGCGACGCCCCTTTCCAGTACTGGGCGCCATAGGAGGCATTGGGTCCGGTGAACGGCCCGGCAACGCCAATCTTCACATCCGCCTGTGCGTAAAATGCCACGCTCATACAACCTGCAATCGCAAAATGAAGAGTCAACTTTTTAAGTTTCAGAGACATTCAGATATTCCTCAGCGATTTATAACCTGGCGCCATTAAATGACGCGGAAAATATCACTTACCGTTTTGTTTGCCGAAGGCCGTTAACCAGCCGCAGCGGCTAAAGGTGGAAGAAGCAAAAACCCCGCCAGGAAGAAATGACATGACAGATCGCTTACTAATAGATGAGAGCAACGCGTAACAGCCGCGGTCACCGCCACCGACCAACGTGCATTTCAGGACAAGTCAGGAGATAGGTTGCCATCACGTGGCGAATTGAGGACTGCGGCATCCGTTCCGACCCGCGAGCTAAACATAGTTGTTCTTTGCAGGCGTTGCGCACCGGGCTGGTGCAAAAGTGCGAAAACGATCATGGGCGTGAAAAATTTTGTTGCAATATTGTGAACAAGATAGCAAGAGCGATCGTTTCGCCCCGCGGTTTCACTACGTAATGCAAAAAATAGATTACGCATGCCCAAACCGCAGCCAATTTAACGCCGACCCAAAAAGCGAAAGGCCGACGCTGGCCCGGATAATTCCCTCCATAAAGAATTGACTTAACAACGCATAATACGAAAATGCTTCTTTTACGCGACCAACAGAATAAGCCCACGTCTATGATTATCCGCTCCCGTCGCTTTTTTATCGCTACCCTGGCCGCATCCGCCGCGGCGGTGGCGACCGCCTTTATCCTCGCCAGCTGCAGCAGCCAGCCGCCCCGTTCGCTGGTGACGCCGCTGCCGCCGGCGGTTAAGCAGGCGGCGCTGCCGAAAACGCACGAGCCGGTACGCGGCGTCTGGTTGACGACGGTCTCGCGCCTCGACTGGCCGCCGGTGGGATCGATCATTGCCAGCAGTCCGGAGAGCCGGATTAGCCAGCAGAAGGTGGCGCTGATTGCCAAGCTCGATAATCTGCAGCGCCTCGGGATTAACACCGTGTTCTTTCAGGTCAAACCCGACGGCACCGCGCTGTGGCCGTCAAAGATTTTGCCCTGGTCAGATATGCTGACCGGCGCCATTGGCGAAGATCCGGGCTACGATCCGCTGCAGTTTATGCTCGATGAAGCGCATAAGCGCGGGATGCGGGTTCACGCCTGGTTTAACCCCTATCGCGTGTCGGTGAACACCCGGCCGAAAACCGTCGCCGAGCTCAACCGCACGCAGTCGCAAAGCCCGGCCAGCGTCTTTGTCCTGCACCGCGACTGGATCCGCACCGCCAGCGACCGCTTTGTCCTCGACCCGGGTATTCCGGAGGCTCGCGACTGGATAACCCGTATCGTCGCCGAAGTCGTCGAGCACTACCCGGTCGACGGGGTGCAGTTTGACGACTATTTCTATACCGAAACGGCGGGCTCGGCCCTTAACGATAGTCAAACCTTTCGGCAGTATGGTCAGGGGTTTGCCAGCAAGGCGGACTGGCGCCGGCACAATACCCAGCAGCTGATTGAGCAGGTGTCGCGCACCATCAAGCAGATTAACCCCAGCGTAGAGTTTGGCGTCAGCCCGGCCGGCGTGTGGCGCAATCTTTCCCACGATCCCGCCGGCTCAGACACCCGCGGCGCGGCGGCCTACGATGAGTCCTACGCCGATACCCGCCGCTGGGTACAACAGGGGCTGCTCGACTATATCGCGCCTCAGCTCTACTGGCCGTTTGCGCGCGACGCCGCCCGCTACGACGTACTCGCGAAATGGTGGGCGGAGGTCGTCAAGCCAACCCATACCCGGCTCTATATCGGCGTGGCGCTCTACAAAGTCGGCGAACCGTCAAAAAATGAACCCGACTGGATGGTTAACGGCGGCGTACCGGAGCTGAAAAAGCAGCTCGACCTCAACGATGCGATCCCCGAAATTCAGGGCACCATTCTGTTCCGCGAAAACAATCTCAACCAGCCCCAGACCCGGCAGGCCGTCAACTATCTGCAGAGCCGCTGGGGAAATTAACCTCTGCCGCCTGCGGAACCCGTTTCGCAGGCGCTTTCTCTTCACCTCCTCGGCCCCGTGCATGCGCGATGAGCCGGGCGCACTTTTTTTTTCACCTGCGCGCAACTTTTCCCTGCGCTGCGGCGAATTGAATAGCTGAGATGAATGAGTTTGGCCAAACCGGCACTCCCCCAAATCGCAGGAGCAGATAATGACACGCATCAAAAACCTCATCCGTACCCTGACCGTAACCGCCGCCCTCGGCCTCTCCGCCACAGCGTTCAGCGCCAGCGCGGCGCTGCCCGTGGGCGCGAAAGCCCCGGATTTTAAGCTGCAGGGCGCGCTTGCCGGCAAGCCGATGACCTTCTCCCTGCAGCAGGCGCTGCAAAAAGGGCCGGTGGTGCTCTATTTCTTCCCGGCGGCCTTTAGCGCCGGCTGCACCATTGAAGCCCATGACTTTGCTGAAGCCACCGACAGCTTCACTAAAATGGGGGCCACCGTGGTTGGCGTAACCGCGGGTAATACCGACCAGGTCAGCGACTTCTCTAAGCTGGAGTGCCGGGATAAGTTCGCCGTCGCGGCGGACCCGGGCGCTAAGGTCGCCGCCCAGTACCAGACGCTGATGGAGATGAAAGGTAAAACGCTCTCCGATCGCACTTCGTACGTGATTGCGCCGGATGGCAACATCCTGCTGAGTTACACTGATAGAAACCCGGATGCACATATCGAGAAGACGCTCGCTGCCGTTAAGCAGTACGATGCCTCTCATCCGCAAACCCATTAAGTAAAGAGGCCAGCGATGTTAACCGCGATGCTGGCCGCCTTTATTGGCGGCATCATTCTCAACTTTATGCCCTGCGTTTTTCCGGTGATCTCCCTGAAGGCGCTGGGGCTGCTGCGTCACTCTGATAACGCCGCCAGCGCCCGCCGTGAAGGCCTGGCGTTTTTGCTCGGCGTCGTTATCACCATGATGGCGCTGGCGGGCATTCTGCTGGCGATTCGCGCCGGCGGCACCGCCGTCGGCTGGGGCTTCCAGCTGCAGTCGCCGCTGGTGATCGCGCTGCTCTCCCTGACGATCCTCGGCGCGGCGCTCAATCTGCTTGGCGTCTTTGAGGTCGGGCTGACGGCGCAGCGCGTCGGCGGGCTGGATATCGGCCGCGGCGCGTTTATTCGCTCGGCGCTCACCGGCGCGCTGGCGATCGTCGTCGCCACCCCCTGCGCCGCGCCCTTTATGGCCAGCGCGATTGGCTACGCGCTGGTTCAGCCGCCGGCGGTGTCGTTAACCATCTTCCTCGCGCTGGCGTTCGGCTTCGCCGCGCCCTTTACCCTGGTGTCGCTCTTTCCGGCGCTGGCCAAAATACTGCCGCGCCCCGGCCCGTGGATGGATATCCTGAAACGCGCGCTCGCCTTTCCGATGTTTGGCGCCTGGGCCTGGCTGGTGTGGGTTCTGGCGCAGCAGGCCGGTAGCGCGGCGCTGGCCGCCCTGCTTGCCGCCTCGGTGGTGCTCAGCTTCGCCGCCTGGCTGTACGGCATTGCGCAGCGTCGCGCCTTCCAGGGCAAGGGGCACCGGGCCCTGTTTGCGGTTACCGCCGCGCTGGTTGTGGCGGTCATTGCGCCGCTGCCGGGGCTGGTTAAACCCGCCGCCTCCTCGCCGGATGCCGGGCAAACGGCGGAGGTGTCGTCCCAGCGCTGGACGCCGCAAACCGTCGCCGCCCAGCGCGGTCACGGTAAGGCTATCTTTGTGAACTTTACCGCCTCCTGGTGTATTACCTGCCAGGTGAATGAGAAAACGTCGCTCTCCACCCAGGCGGTGAAAGAGGCGCTGGTAAAAACCGATACCCTCTATATGGTGGCGGACTCGACGAAATTTAATCCGGACGTCGACGATGCGCTCAACCAGTTCGGCCAGGGCGGACTGCCGCTGTACGTGGTTTATCCGGCCGACGGCGGGCCGCCGAAGGTCCTGCCTCAGGTGCTGACGCCGGGGATTGTGGTCAATGCCCTGACCCAGGCCGCCGGCAAAAAAGCGTAATAACAAGGCGGACTATGCAAACAAACGATAGCGCGCGCGAAAGCTGGCCCGCGCTAATGGAGCAGGCCCAGGCGGGCGACAGGCTCGCCTATACCCGCCTGCTTAAGGCGCTGGTGCCGACGATCCGTTCGCAGGTGCGTAAACGGATCGCCGACGAGGCGCTGGTGGAAGACGTTATCCAGGATGTGCTGCTCAGCGTGCATCGGGTGCGTCACACCTACGATCCGGCCTTTCCCTTTCTGCCCTGGCTGCTGGCGATTATCTCGGCCCGCACCGTGGACGCGCTGCGGCGACGCGGGCGCTATCAGCACTGGGAAATTTCTGACGAGGCGCTGCCCGAGGCGGCAGCCGCCGACCCGCCGCGCCAGGAGAGCCGGGAGGAGCTGGCGGGCTACCTGCGTCAGCTTCCCCTGCGCCAGCGTGAAATTGTCGAGCACGTTCATCTGCGCGAAATGAGCCTGGCGGAAGCGGCCACCCATAACAATCTCAGCGTGGCGGCGGTGAAATCGCTGCTGCATCGGGCGCTGAAAAACCTGCGCCGATTTGGAGCCCACCATGACCGATCATAATCTGCTTATTGAAAAACTCGGCCGCGAAATGCGCCCGGTCAAACGTCCGTGGCCGACCGGCTGGCGCGTCGCCGGCTGGCTGGCGGTGGCCCTGCCGTGCGCCTGTGCCGCCAGCCTGCTGGTACCGCGCGGCCTCACCGACTGGTCGCAGCCCGGCGCGCGGCTGGCGATGGTGCAGCTGGTGCTGGCGTTTCTGCTCGGAACGTTAACCATTCGCCGCGCCTTTACCATGAGCATTGCCGGGCGCCGGAGCATCAGCTGGAAGGCCCTGCTGCCCATCGGCCTGATGTGGCTCGGCCTGAGCATCAGCAGCATTCCCGGCGACGCGCCGCCGCTGCACGATGACGACAGCGTCAGCTGCTTTACCTTTTTGCTGGTCGTCAGTACGCCGATGATGGTGCTGACGATCGCCAGCCTGCGGCGCACCCGGGCGCTCTATCCGGCGCGCAGCCTGGCGATGGCCGGACTCGGCGTCGCCAGCCTGGCGGTGAGCCTGCTGGCGTTTTGCCATCCGGTGCATCTGCACCTGCTCGATTTTGCGCTGCACCTGGCGGCGATCGTCACCATCGTCGCGCTGACGGTGATGGTTGGCAGGCGTTGGGTTAGCCTGAGCTAACCCGCTAGCCCGCTCTGCAGGCGGGCATGGTTTCTGAGGGTATGCGAGATAATGGCCTGGTAAACCGTCGGGGAAAAATCCTCCGGCAGCGACGCGCTGACCGCATCGACCGCCCGCGGCAGGTTATCGGCAAAATAGCGCAGGATCTCCAGCATCTGCTGCTGCGCAAATCCCACCTCTTTTGCCGTGGCGAGGAAATGACGCGGATAGATGGTCTGAATCTCCGTTTTCCGCCCTTTCGACGCTTTCAGGCTCATCGACAGCTTAAGGTCGCTGATATGCAAACCCGCGCCCCCCAGCACAGGAAACGCCGAGATAATGTCGTAGAACGGCGTCAGACGGTAGCTGCCGCCGGGCTGCAGGAAAACGGAAAAATTCTTCGCATGACCGTCGGTGGCGCCGATCAGCCATTGAAAAACGATGAACTTCATAAAATCGGCGCGATCCCTCAGCGCCTCGCTGGAGCCGAGCAGAAACGCCATGATGCTGGCGATCCCCGGCCCGCCGTCCGACTCGTACTTCATCGAGGAAGGAATGCCGAACGCCTGGCATAGATCCTCCTGCGGCAGGCGCAGCAGCCGCGTGTTTTCCTGCGCCCAGCGGCGGTCAAAGCGCTCAACGGCCAGCGCCCGGATGCTGCGGGTGGTGATAATTTCCGCATCCGGCACGGCAAAGCCCAGCGCCCGCGCAAGGGCCAGACAGAGATATTCGTTATCGACGCTTTCGCTGAGATCCAGCACCGCGTCCGGCTGCCGTATCTCGCCGATCGGCAGCTTAATAATATGCGTCGTCGGCGTTGTTGCCGTCGGTATGCACCAGCGGTCGCCCATCTTCAGCAGCGCCGTTTTCTCCTGGGCGCCGGCGACCGATATTCTGAACGCCTCCTGGCCGTTAATCATGCCCAGCGGAATATCCGCACGGTAGGCCGTCAGCAGCGCGTCAAGCCGGGCGTCGTCGAGCGCTTCCCAGGTCAGGGCACCGGTGGCCGGAGCGGCGCCCTCGGGCAGAAGAGTGACCGCCCCGACGCTGTCGCGCCCCACCTCGGCCAGCAGATCGAAGGGCTGCTTCGAGCGGGCCTGATAGCGCTTAACAATACGGTCACGCACCAGCGGACTGTCGGGCAGCAGGTTGTCGAAGTAGTTAAACACCGCATCCGAAGTGATGTTGCCGAACTGCAGCGGCAGCGACAGGGAGAGCGGGCGGGCGCGCGGGTTTTGCAGCCAGCGCGGGTCGTAGCGGAACTGATGCGCGCCGTTGGCCAGCTTGACCAGCTCCCCGACGCGTTCATTGTTCATCCACGTCACGAGCGTCGCCATTACCACTCCAGATCCCGTTGGCTATCCTGTTGCTCAGGACCCGACGTCGCGCCCTTTTCGCACACCACCATCGTCATTTCAAGAGATTGTAAAATCTTGAACAGCGTGGTGAGGGTGGTTTTGTCCGGATGGTTTTCGAAGTTCGAGATCGTCGCCTGCTTAATGCCTATCCGGCGGGCCAGATCGCTTTGCGTCCACTGGTTTTTTTGCCGCACCAGCTTGATATGGTTTGCCAGCTGGGCCGGACTGTAGATCGTCGGGGGCGTTATCATGGTCTTATCTATCCTCTTGTGGGGATAAGACCCTATTTATACCCTGATGAGGATAATGTCAACTTTTAGCCGGGATATCCCCGTAAGGGGATAAATGTGTCAATATCCTCTGGTGGGGATAAGGCGTCCAATATCCCCTGTTGCGGATAATGAGTGCGGCCCGATCGCCGCGCTCGGCGATCGGGCGAGGATCTACCCGCTCATCAGCTCATCATAGAGGACGCGCAGGCGCGTACGCAGGTAGAGCACGGCTTTATGCTTGCGCGATAGCAGGGCCTGCTCGCTGGCCCCGCACTCTGCGGCCAGCTCTTTGTAGCTGTAGCCCAGCAGCTCGGTCTTTTCGAAGACCTCCCGCTGGGCGGCGGGCAGTTCGGCTAGCGCCTGGTTCAGCTCCTCCCACAGCAGCTCCTTCAGGTACTCGTCCTCCGGCGTTTGCGGCACCCCGAACAGGGTCTCCGCCAGCTCATCTTCCGGGAACTCACCCTCCTCATCCCCGGTGAAGTAGTCCGCCAGCGGCAGCTCGCGCTTTTTGCGCGCCCGGTCGGTCATTTCGTTGCGCGCGGCGCGGAACAGCCAGGCAGCAACGTTCTCCACCGGCTGCTCGACCGTCATCAACTGCCAGGTCACTTCCTGCAGAATATCGTCAGCCTCGTCGCGTACCGAGGTGCGGCCGCGGATAAAGGCCTTCAGCCGGGATCGGCAGGCGTTGAGCGCCGAAACAAGCAGTGACTCCCCCGCCGCTGCGCCTTTCATTTCGCTCACTCGCTCGGCGTCGTTTTAGACGCATCGTCTGTCGGCTCTGCGGGTTCACTGCGGCGATCGCGCCAGCCGCAGTGCCTGCGATGGTCGCGGCGGTCGCGGTGACCAAAGCGCTGCATAAACTCTTCGCGCTGCTCGGGATTCATCTGCATCCAGCGTTCATGCATGCGCCGACGCTCGCGTCCCATGCCGAACATTCCCGGGCGGAAGCCAAGGCCGCCGAAGAGGATCCGCGACAGCGCCAGCAGACCTAAGGCCTGCCAGAAGCCGATGCTTTTAACGCCAATAATCGCCGGCAGCAGCGCGTTCCACAGCGACATCACCACCAGCCCGAGTAGCGCGACGATCGCCACGCCAACGATCAGCGGTTTGCCCATCCGATGGTGGCCAAAGCCGTAGTGACGGCGGTTTTCATGCATATCAAAATCTCTCATCCTGTTGCTACCTCATGATTGTCGTGAATAGGGACTGCTGATGAGGTAGACGAATGAGCCGGAGAAATATTGCTAACAATTTTAAAAAAGTGGCTAAATATATTCATGCGCTGAATTTTTGGCAGCGAAGTGGCGCGCGCTAAAAGCTCATCGCCAGGCCAACGCCGTAGCCCTGGGTATTCTCACCAAACATATAGCGCGCCACGAGGCGGGTGCGGCTGATAAAAAAGTCATATTTACTGCTATCCAGCTCCAGGCCGATCCCCAGCGAGCTGAGGCCGTTGAAGCCCAGCTGCCCGCGCTGATCGCCCAGATACTCGGTATGGGCCCCTTCGAGGACGTAGCGCACCGGGCTTTTCAGCAGCGTCCAGTCGGCGATCGGCGCCCTGCGGCGAACGTAGAGCCCGAGGTTTTCGGCGCTAGCCTGGCCGCTGACCGCCTCGGGCGTATTGCCGAAGGTCTGCAGGCTCATGGCCGAGTAGCGAAGTTCGATATCAATATCCTGGGCGGGAGAAAACAGCTCGTAGTCCAGCATCAGCGACCCGCCCAGGCCGTAGGCGTTGAGCCTGCCGCCGTCGAGGAATTGAAAATCGGCGTCCCTGCGCCGCTCAATCGCCCAGCTGCCGATACGCACGTCGCTGGCCATCGTGCCGAGCATCACGTTAACGATGGGCCGCAGCACCAGGCTGCCGCCCCACCGGTCTTTATACAGCCGGAAATCCCAGCCGACGCCGCCGGTGGCGGTGAGGCTGTTCCAGCGGGTCGGTATTTTGCGGCTGTCGCTGCCGTCGCTGAGCACAAACTGCGGATCGTAGCGGCTGTAGCCCATCGTGCCCTCAAGGTAAATCGGGACGCTTTCGCTCATCGTCGCGCCGCCGCCGAACTGGGTAATCGACAGCTTGTTCTTCTCGTTGGTGCCGGAGCCGATATTGAGATCGCTGGCGGTAACGTCGGGGACGACGGTATAGCTCATCAGCATTAATACCGCGTTCGCCCGCTGCTTTAAATGGCCGCCGTCGACGGCGAAGGCCGGCAATGAAGCCAGTGCCAGAGCGGCAGCCAGCGTGGAGAAGGTGCGGAATAAGGAAACGCTCATAGCTTAGTGGTCACCTCGTCCGCCGATTAGCGATTAGCCTGACCCAACGGGCCCGTTTGCTATCCAGTATAGCGGCACTCCGGCGCCGCCGGGCGGCATTGCGCCACGCCTCAATATTTTTCAACCAGATACAGCCGCACCTGGTTTCGTCCCTCTTTCTTCGCCGCATACAGCGCCTTATCGACGCGATTGAACAGCTGGTCGATCTCTTCGTCATCCTGCCGGTCGGCGACGCCGATGCTGACGGTCACCGGGCCGGGGTGACCCGCCAGCTGATAGCCGCTAACCGCGAGGCGGATGCTCTCCGCCATCTGCAGCGCCATCTCAATGGACCGCTCCGGCAGAAAGAGCAGAAACTCCTCGCCGCCCCAGCGATATATTTTGTCCTGATGCGTCACCGTCGATTCAAGGATCCGCGAAATAGTCAGTAAAACCTCATCGCCTTTCTGATGACCGTAGCTATCGTTAATGGCCTTAAAGTTATCGACATCAACCAGCAGCAGGCAAAAGCCGGTGGGTTTAAACGAGGCCGAATCCACGATGCGATAAAATTCGCGCCGGTTAAGCAGGCCGGTGAGCGGGTCGTGCGAGGCGGAAAACTCGAGCTCTCTTCTTAAATGCACCTCTTCGGTCACGTCGTGCACGATACAGAGCATCAGGCGAATATTGTAGAGCACCACCGGACCGGCGTAGGTTTGAACGTGGCGAATGGAGCCGTCAGCAAGAATATGGGTGAAGTTGAGCGGCTTATGGCCGCCGGGCAGGCTTGCGACGTTGCGCATGATCGGCAGAACGTCCCGGCCGAGGGTATTAATCTGCCAGGTATGCTTCGCCCGCATCTCATCCGCGGTGTAATTATAAAAGCGCAGCGCGGCAATATTCGCGTCAATAATTCTGCCGTCGCGGTGAGGATCGATTAATAGCATGGGCGCAGAGTTGGTCATAAAAAAGCGCGAGAAAAACCCGTTGCTGCGCCGCTGATAATGCCGGGAGGCGGTATTGACTGATTCATTTTGCTCAAGCAGCTTCACCGCCTCGAATAGAATCAGGGTGTCATACTCTTCTGATTTAATCAGCGTGGTTTTACAATAAATCGAGGTCTGGCCGTCGAGGGAGTTAATTGTCCAGACTTCAAAAACCTCGGCAATATTTTTGAAGTAAGCGCGAGAAAAACCCGTTGCTGCGCCGCTGATAATGCCGGGAGGCGGTATTGACTGATTCATTTTGCTCAAGCAGCTTCACCGCCTCGAATAGAATCAGGGTGTCATACTCTTCTGATTTAATCAGCGTGGTTTTACAATAAATCGAGGTCTGGCCGTCGAGGGAGTTAATTGTCCAGACTTCAAAAACCTCGGCAATATTTTTGAAGTAATAGAGATAATTCTGCAGGCTGACTTCCGGGCAGGTGGAGAATGTCCCTTTGCGCATCTGGTCCAGCGACATATCGCCGCTGAGGGCTCTGGAGGCCGGATTGCCGTAAAGTATGCGCTCTTTAAAAGGATGAACCACCCAAATAGGGGTGGCTAACAGGTCGAAAATAATTAATTCTTTTAATAGCATGCCGCCCTCCACCTGCCATACATCGTCAATCTGAAATCCAGTCACATGAGCATTCATCGCCTGCCGGCGAAAATAAAGCAAATTAAGCAGAGAGTTCAAAGGGATGACGCAGAAGCGCCAATTATAGCCGCATTTTTAATAGCAAACGGTGTCTGAGCTGGCAAAAAACGCTATTTTTCTATGCGCTCAAGCTGGGTTTTATCCGCCCGCGCGGCGCTTTCCGCCAGCCCCTGAAACTGCTCCGGCGTATAGAAGCTCTGCGGAACCGGCAGCGACTGCATATCATGCCCGGGGTGGATCTGCAGCTGCCCGAGGTCGGCAAGCGCAAACCCGGCCACCTTCTCCGGCATCGTCAGCCGATAGGGCTCGGCGCGCTCGAAAGGTACCGGCGTGGGCAGGCGATTGGCGCGCAGATCGTAGTTACGTTTTAACACCAGAAACTTATCCGGCACCCGGCGATGGCTGTTCCACCAGTCGCCGTCAAGCTGGCGGAACATCTTCTCCGTTTCGCTCCTCGGCGCGACCATCAGCTTGACCAGCACCTTTTTCAGCGCGTCGGTCATCGCCCGGTTGTAGTCGTCAACCGACCCGGCACGCCCCTGCAAAATGACGTCGATCGCCAGCCGCGCCCCGAGCAGATTGGAGTAGAGATCTTCCGGCGAAAATGCGGAGATCTCCTCCGAAAAGCCGGGCACCGACTGGAAGCCGTACCACTGGGCGATCTCATGCCACTGGGCAATTTCATACGCCAGATGTCCCGCCAGCCAGGCGGCGATCGTCACCCGCGCGGAAACTGACGCCGGCGGCATAAACGCGTTGAGCTGCACGCGCCTGACGCCAAGCTCCTCGCTATAGAAAATGCGCCCGGACTGCCCGAGGTTAGGGTAGATCCGGCTGTAGAGATAGAAGGTGTAGTCGGCGGTATCACGAACGTGGGCGATATCAATAAAGCCGCCGCGGCGGGTATAGATCAGCCCGTTTTTTTCCTCACTCAGGCCCACCAGGTTTTTCACGGCACCCAGCGCGCTATCGTTGTAGTGATGTTCACCGAGGGTATCGAGGGTCAGCACGTTGCCAATCTGATAAACCGGGATCGGTACGCCAATGGCCCTGACCTGCAGGTCGTAGCCAAACGCGCAGCAGGGTCGCAGAGACTCCGGCGGCGCCAGCTGGCCCGCCACCGGCGTCACCAGAGGATGGGTGATGGTCGGCAGCAGAGGATCTTGCGCGCACACGGAGAACGCCGCCGCCAGCAAAAACAACCAGCCATTACGCATTAACATCGTCTCCAGAACATAAAGCACGCTCGCGGCAAGCGGCAGGTTGAGAGGCTAAAAACGGTACTCTCCGGCAATAAAGAAGCTATTGCGTTCGTTGAAACCAATCTCGGTTAACAGGTTAAAATTCTGCGTGATCTCATACTGGGCGCCTATCAGCATGTTCCACGGCGAAGAGAGCCGCTGCTTAACGTCGAACTTGCCCTGGTCATCTTTATTCACCGCGGCAATCAGCGGCTGCAGCTCGGGCGGCATATGCAGATCCGACAGGTTGCCCTTAAACTCCTGCTGCACGTCCTGATACATGCTGCCGACCCAGATGCTCAAATTCGAGGGTCCGGCGATCCCCTGCATGCTGAAGCGATAGCCCACCCGCGGCGATACGGTGATGGCCGAGATCTTGCCGTCAAGGATATCGAAATCGGTACGGGTATAGTTGGTGTCCACCAGGCCAAACCAGTTGCCGTATCCTCCGGCCAGCGTAAAGCCGGTGCCCCAGGTAGTGCCTTTAAAGTCGAGCGCAAAGTCGATGTTCTGCAGCTGGCCGCTGTCGTGCAGGCGGTGGACGGAGCCGGCAATGATTCGGTCGATACCGGTGTACTTTGACGGGTCGGCATCCACGGAGACGTTGGAAACCGACGAGCCGCGGGTGTGGCCGGCTATCCCGTAGATATTTAAAAATGGAAAGACCCACATATCGAGACGCAGATTCTCGGTCTTACTTTTCTGCCGCGTGTGGCCGGCATCAATGGCAAACATATCGCTCGGAATAAGGTGATTGCCGAGCTTGAGCCCGGAAAAGCTGATGCTGTCGACCAGGATATCCTGACGAATATTCATATAGCTCAGGTTGATCCCAAACGGCAGCGGGATCGCATACCCGCGCGCCCTTGCCTCATCGCCCCAGATCGGAAAGTAGCTGTCGCCGTCGCCGGAAGCCGCGTCACCGCCGCTGGCTCCCCAGGCGCTGCCGGAGGTCAGCAGTAGCGTTATTATGGCTTTAGTCCATCTCATTTTTTCATCTGACCTTAAAGTCCGGAACCCACATTAAAATAGACCGCCTGCTGGTGCTCGCTGAAGGCGACGTCAATGCCCGTATGTAAGCCGTACTGCCGCGCTATCAGGTAGCGAAACCCCGTCCCCCACGCGGTTTCCGTCTGTTCCCACAATCCGTGCGCTTCATCGGCGGCGCTGCCGATACCGACAAACCCCTGCAGGATCCAGCGCGGCCGAAACTCCCAGGCGAGCTGAGTTTGCACCGTGCTGACATAGTCGCCCTGATAGCGATAGCTGGCGATCCCGCGTAGCGCAATATAGGGACGCGCCATCGGGGTGAGATGGCGGTCATGGTGCGTGAGGGACTGATAGTCCCCCGCAAAGGCCAGGGTTAGCGTCCGGCTCAGCGGCATAAAGTATTTACCGTTGAGTGAAAACTGGTTGTACTGATAGTCACCCCCGAGCATGGAACGGTAAAAACGATACTCGCCCTGCAGCGATAACCCCTTTTTAGGGTAGAAAAAGTTATTGGTGGTGTCATATTCCGCCACCACGCCCAGCGCCGACGAGGTGCTCTGCTGGCCCAGTACCCGCTGCCAGACCCGATTGACCAGCGGGCTGTCGTTGGAGATATCGGTTTTGGCGTAGACCTGCGAGGCGCCGACAAAAACCGGGGAATCGCCGACGCGGAACAGCAGCTTTTGCAGGCCGCCGTAGCCTTTGGTCCGCGTACTGATGCTGCGGTTTTGGCTAAATCCCGCCACATCGCCGGAGTAAATATCGAGGTTGATATCGGCATAGCCGAGCATCACCAGGTAGCGAATACGATCGTGATTCCAGCTATGACGGTGGCCGCCGCCGACAAACCAGGTGCCGTTCTGCGTCCCGCCGCCGCCAAACGCCGTCATCGGCGGCGGAATGTAGTTCTCGCCTTCGCGGGTGCCTTTACCGTGCAAAAACAGGCCGAAGAGTCCCCCGCCAAAGCCCACGGCAGGTTCAGTAATCACCAGCGGTACCGGCAAAAATCCGTAGGGGTTGTCCTGCAGATACTGGCTCATATCCAGCATGCTATCTTCAGGATCGAAAAAGTCCCCCGCCGTGGCGGGCGCGGCAAGCGGCACGATCAGCGCCAGCAGCAGCTGGGGGGATAACGGCTTCATGCACTCTCCAGGCGATAAGGGGTTTTAATACCCAGGTCACTGAAGAATAATGGCTTTCAGCTTATGAAAATATATAGTACGCGCCGCGGAAGTACCAATTGCCGGCGGCCGATTTTTTCCTTAATTTTGGATAAAAAAGCGTGCTAAATCACACTAATTACCTATAAAAATTTTCCGGATCCTGCTCGCCGTTCGCTTTTCAGTCTGGCTCCTCGTGACACCGTCACTTAAACCGCGCCAGCGCCGCCGAAGCAATGAGCCGCGGCCGGGATTGTAATCAAAAAGTGAATGTCGTATAACATGGCCCTACCGAGGGGTGTCCCGTGAGGGCTGAGATGGCGTAAGCCGAACCCTTTGAACCTGATCTGGGTCATGCCAGCGAAGGGACGGGTCGGCAATTTTGCCAGTTTTCCGCCATTGCCTGTTCATACTTCTGCACGCCCGGATCTCCCCTTAATCAGGAGGTCCTGTGATTCTTCCCGCATTTACCCAAGGCATCTACGGTCGTCTGCGCCAGCAGGCGGGACGCGACTGGCAGCACTACGTCGCGCATCCCTTTTTACACCAGCTGGCTGACGCCACCCTGCCCGAACCCGCGTTCCGCCGCTATCTGACGCAGGACTATCTGTTTTTGATCCACTTTGCCCGCAGCTATGCCCTGCTGGTCAGCAAGCTGCGCACCCTGCCGGAGATGCGCGCCGCCGCGGCCTCGATGAACGCCATCCTCAGCGAGCTGCCGCTGCACGTCGGCTACTGCGCCGGCTGGGGGCTGGATGAAGCGACTATGGCCGCCGAGCCGGAGGCGTCTGAGACGGTCAACTACACGCGCTACGTGCTGGATATCGGCCACTCCGGCGACGCCCTGGATCTGCTGGCCGCGCTGATGCCCTGCGTGGCCGGCTATGCGGAAATCGGGCTCGGGCTGCTGCACGGTGCGCAGACCCGCCTGAACGATAACCCCTACGCCTCGTGGATCCGCAACTACGGCGACGAAGGCTATCTTAACGGCGTCAACGCAGCGATCGCCCTGCTGGAAACCCTCTGGCAGCAGCGCGGCGGCGAGTCGAGATTCGCTGAGCTCAGCGCCATCTTCACCACCGCCACGCGGCTGGAGGCCAACTTCTGGCAGATGGGGCTGAACGCGGTAACGGAGGCGTCGGCGTGACGCCCCCGGCCATCCACGTCCGGGAACTGGGTTTGCGCTTCGGCTCGCGGGTTGTTTTTGCGGATTTGTCGTTCGATATCCCCGGCGGTCAGTGGGTCTCTCTGCTGGGAGCCAGCGGCGCCGGAAAGACCAGCCTGCTGCGCATCATCGCTGGCCTCGCGGCGCCGACGTCCGGCCAGGTGTACGCCAGCGACGGGCAGCCCGTCGCGAAACGGCTGGCGTGGATGGGCCAGAAGGACTTGCTCTATCCGTGGCTGAGCGTGCGCGATAACGTCGCCCTCGGCGCGCGCCTGCGCGGGGAGCGCGTCGACCGCGCGCGCGTGACAACCCTGTTGCGTCAGGTGGGGCTGGAGCAGTGCGCCGACGATCGCCCGGCGTCGCTCTCCGGCGGCATGCGTCAGCGCGCGGCGCTGGCCCGCACGCTGTATGAAGACCGCCCCGTAGTCTTAATGGATGAACCCTTCTCCGCCCTCGACACCATCACCCGCACGCGTATTCAAACCCTGGCGGCTGAACTGCTGGCCGAGCGTACCGTGGTGCTTATTACCCACGATCCGATGGAAGCCTGTCGCCTGAGCCACCGCCTGCTGGTGCTTTCTCCGTCTGCGGGCGGGATCGACGATTCGCACCATCTGACCGGCCTGCCGCCGCGCGCGGCGGACGATCCCGCGCTGCTGACCAGCCAGGCGGAGCTGCTGCAGCAGCTAATGAGGGCCGACGGATGAGGGGCAAGCTCTTTCGCGGCGCGGTGGTATTTAGCGGCCTGCTGCTGGTCTGGTGGCTGGTGACCCGCAGCGGGATCCCCGCCTTCCTGCTGCCTTCTCCCTCGGCGGTCGCCGGCGCCCTGTGGCTCAACCGGGCGTATCTCGGTTGGCATACCCTGGTGACGCTGAGCGAAATTGTCAGCGGGCTGCTGCTCGGGGTCCTGCTCGGCGTGGTGCTGGCGCTGTGCATGATTATCTCGCCGCGGCTGCAGCGCTGGCTGATGCCGCTGGTGCTGACCAGCCAGGCCATCCCGGTGTTCGCCCTCGCCCCTCTGCTGGTGCTGTGGTTTGGCTTCGGGATGAGCGCCAAGGTGATGATGGCGGTGCTGGTGATCTTCTTCCCCGTCACCTCCGCGTTCTTTGACGGCCTGCGGCGGGTCAATCACGACTATCTCGATCTGGCCCGCACGATGGGCGCCTCCTTTGGCGCCCAGCTGCGCCACGTGCGGCTGATGGCCGCGCTGCCGGCGCTGGGGTCCGGCCTGCGGATGGCCGCCGCCGTCGCGCCGATTGGCGCCATCATCGGCGAATGGGTGGGCTCAGCCGAAGGGCTCGGCTACGTCATGCTCAACGCCAACGCCCGGCTGCAGACCGACATCTGCTTTGCGGCCCTCTTTATTTTAGTGCTGCTGACCGTCCTGCTGTGGCTGGCGGTTGACGCTTTCTTGCACCGGCTGATCGACTGGACGCCGGAATAATGACCTGTACGGATAATAAGGAATACCATGAGTAAACGTATTTTTGCCGGGATGGCCCTTAGCGCGCTTATCAGCGGACACGCCGCGGCGAACGAGAAGCTAACCCTGGTGCTGGACTGGTACATCAACCCGGATCACGCGCCGATTATGGTGGCGGAACAGATTGGCGCCTTTAAGGAACAGGGACTCGACGTCAAAATCATTCCGCCATCCGACCCGGCGCTGCCGCCGCGGCTGGTGGCCGCTCGCCAGGCCGACCTCGCCATCACCTATCAGCCGCAGGTGCATTTTTTCGCCGATGAGGGGCTGCCGCTGGTGCGCGTCGGGACGCTGATTAACTCGCCGCTCAACACCATTATTGCGCTGGACAAGGACATCAAAACCCCCGCCGACCTGAAGGGGAAAAAGGTGGGCTACTCGGTGAGCGGCATCGAGCAGGCGACGCTGGCAACCATGGCGCAGTCGGCGCATATCGACCCGCAAAGCATCAAGCTGATTAACGTTAACTTCCAGCTGACCAGCGCCCTGCTTGCCGGCCAGGTCGACGCGGTTATCGGCGGCTATCGCAATATTGAGGCGCTGGAGCTGAAGCTGCAGGGCAAAGATCCGCAGGTGATGAACGTCGAGGATTACGGCGTGCCGGCCTACGACGAGCTGGTGATTGTCGCCAACCGCGATGAAGCGCACGCGGAGAAGATCAAAAAATTCCTCGTTGCGCTGCAAAAAGGCGTGACCTGGCTGCGCGCTCACCCGCAGGAGACGTGGCAGGCCTTCGCCGCCGCTCACCCTGAGCTCAATACCGAGCTCAACAAACAGGCGTGGCTCAAAACGATCCCGCTGTTCGCCAGCGACCCCGCGGCGCTGGATAAGCCGCGCTACGAAGCCTACGAACAGTTTTTGTTTAACAACAAGTTGGTTAAAAAAATCACACCTTTATCGCAGTACGCTATCGAACTGCGTTGAGTAACCTTACCGCTGGCGGAACTATTTCCGCCAGCGGCGTCAGCGAAGCGGTAATAAAACAGGGTAAAATCCTACACTAATAATTACACTTTTTATGGTTTTATGAACGTTAAAATAACGGATAAAAATCAGCCATTTATCATTAAATTTAACAATGTAAAAATAACGTAAAAATAGCGCAATAAATAAAACGTTGAATGCGGATTTAAAAAGCCATATATTGTGCGCGCTTTATGAATGGCGATTCATTTTCTTAAACCAATTATTCAACCAGGGTTCAACCGTAACGCTGGTTGTGGGAGTGATATGATGACGGATAAAGTCCGTATTGATACTTTAAGTGCAGATTTATTGGACGCAAACAACGAAACCTTTTTGGCCCGTCAGGCCGAATTCGAATCGAACGTCAGGAGTTACCCGCGCAAGCTGCCATTGGCCATTACCAAAGCGGAAGGCGTATGGCTGACCGATGCGGATAACAAACAGTACCTGGACTGCCTTGCCGGTGCTGGAACCCTGGCTCTTGGTCATAACCATCCTGACGTGCTGCAGAGCATCCAAAGTGTCATTACCAGCGGCTTGCCGTTACATACCCTCGATCTGACAACTCCGTTAAAAGATCGCTTCTCCGAATACCTGCTCTCTTTATTACCGGGCGAAGGTAAAGAATACTGCCTGCAGTTCACCGGCCCGTCCGGCGCTGACGCCGTTGAAGCGGCGCTGAAGCTGGCGAAAAAATACACCGGCCGTTCTTCGGTGATCAGCTTCTCCGGTGGCTACCACGGGATGACCCACGGCGCGCTGTCGGTGACCGGTAACCTGTCACCGAAAGAAGCGGTTAACGGCATGATGCCGGAAGTGCAGTTTATGCCGTACCCCCATCAGTACCGCTGCCCGCTGGGTATCGGTGGTGAAGCCGGCGTGAAGGCGCTGACCTACTACTTCGAAAACCTGATCAACGACGTTGAAAGCGGCGTACGTAAGCCTGCGGCGGTGATCCTTGAAGCCGTTCAGGGCGAAGGCGGCGTGAACCCGGCGCCGGTCGAGTGGCTGCAGCGCATCCGTAAAGTGACCCAGGAGCACGGCATTCTGCTGATTATCGATGAAGTCCAGGCCGGCTTCGCGCGTACCGGCAAACTGTTTGCCTTCGAGCACGCGGGCATTGAGCCGGACATCATCGTGATGTCCAAAGCCGTAGGCGGCGGTCTGCCGCTGGCCGTTCTCGGTATCAAGAAGCAGTTTGACGCCTGGGAACCAGGTCACCACACCGGCACCTTCCGCGGCAACCAGCTGGCAATGGCAACCGGCCTGACCACCCTGCGTCACCTGAAAGAGAACGACATCGCCGGTAAAGTCGCGGCCCAGGGCGAGTGGCTGAAAGGCAAGCTGGCCGACATGCAGAAACGCTACCCGGTCATTGGCCACGTTCGCGGTCTCGGTCTGATGATCGGCATCGAAATCGTTAAGCCGAACGAAGCTCAGGATCATATGGGCTGCTACCCGGCAGACGGCGCGCTCTCTGCCCTGCTGCAGAAAAAATGCTTCGAAGCGGGCCTGATCCTTGAGCGCGGCGGCCGTAACGGCTGCGTCCTGCGCCTGCTGCCGTCGCTGCTGATCAGCAACGCTGAGCTGGAAATTTTCTTCGACAAATTTGAACAGGCCCTGCTGGCCGCCGGCGTAAAACCGGTCTGAGTGGAGTAAGTGACCGCCATGTCCCAATTGAATCCGATCCTTGCCGGTTCGCCGCAGAGCATTGAGGCGTATCAGCAGGTTATCGCTCAGACCAGCCAGGCCGTCGCGCAGTGGCTCAAGCAGCCTGAGATGTATCAAGGCAAAAGCGTCGCCGAGCTGCGCGAGCGCATTACCCTTGAGTTCACCGAACAGGGTCTGGGCAACCAGGCGGCGATTGAACGTGCGATCGAGTACTTCCTGAAAGACAGCCTGTCGGTGCATCACCCGCAGTGCGTGGCGCATCTGCACTGCCCAAGCCTGGTGGTAAGCCAGGCGGCGGAAGTGCTGATTAACGCCACCAACCAGAGCATGGACTCCTGGGACCAAAGCCCGTCCGCCACCATCATTGAGATGAAGCTGATCGAGTGGCTGCGCGCCCGGGTGGGCTACCGGGCAGGCGACGCTGGCGTATTTACCAGCGGCGGCACCCAGAGCAACCTGATGGGCCTGATGCTGGCGCGCGATGCATTCTTCGCCCGCCAGGGTCACTCGATTCAGCAGGATGGCCTGCCGGGCGATATCCGCAAGTACAAAGTGTTCTGTTCTGAAAACGCCCACTTCTCGGTGCAGAAGAACATGGCGCTGATGGGCCTCGGCTACCGTTCGGTCACGCTGGTCAAAACCGACCGCTTTGCCCGCATGGACGTCGAAGATCTGAAGGCGAAAATTGCCGAAGCGCAGGCCAACGGCGAGCAGATCATGGCGATCGTGGCGACCGCAGGCACCACCGATGCGGGGGCTATCGACCCGCTGCGCGTGATTGCCGGCATTGCGGCGGAGCATCAGATCTGGCTGCACGTGGATGCGGCCTGGGGCGGCGCGCTGCTGCTTTCCGAGCACTACCGCGATTATCTGGACGGCATTGAGTGCGTGGACTCCATCACCCTGGACTTCCACAAGCAGTTCTTCCAGACCATCAGCTGCGGCGCGTTCCTGCTAAAAGACGCGCGCCACTACGAGCTGATGCGCTATCAGGCGGCCTACCTGAACTCCGAGTTCGATGAAGAAAACGGCGTACCGAACCTGGTATCCAAATCGCTGCAGACCACCCGCCGCTTCGACGCCTTGAAGCTGTGGATGGCGCTGGAAGCGCTGGGGCAGAAGCAGTACGCGGCAATTATCGATCACGGCGTGACGATGGCGAAAAACGTCGCTGAATACGTTGCCAGCCAGCCGACGCTGGAGCTGGTGATGAAGCCGCAGCTGGCAAGCGTGCTGTTCCGTTCTCGCCCGCAGCAGACCGCGGGCAGCGACGATGCCGCCATCGCCCTGCTCAACCAGCGCATCGGCGACGCGCTGCTGGACTCCGGTCGCGCCAACGTCGGCGTCACCGAGCACAACGGCGTCACCTGCCTGAAGCTGACGCTGCTGAACCCAATCGTCACCCTTGATGACGTGAAGGTGCTGCTGAACCTGGTTGAACGCACCGCCCAGGAAGTGCTGGCAAAGTAAGCTGAACGCCCGGATTACGGCGCCTGCGCCCGATCCGGGGTTACGCCCCTTGCCGCCCCGCCCGGGACGTTAGCCTCCCGAAAGCCGATAACTCACCTTATCGGCTTTTTTTACGCCTCTCCTCGCGCCACGTAGCCGATGCGATAGCTCTCTCCTGCCGCCGACGGCGCATCGCCAAAGCTCACCTCCATCAGCTGCCAGCGGCTCACGTCCCATGCGCAGAGCGGCCCCTGCAGCTCGAGGCTTGCCAGATCGCTAAACGGCGCAATGGCGCGTTTTTCAACGCTCAGCCAGGACTTATCCATCACCTCCGCGACCTCCGGTACCCGCAGCGCCAGCCAGCTTTCAATGCGCGGCCAGCCAAAGTTCTCGCACAGGCGGGCAAAACCGGGACTCTGCAGAAAGCGCGCCATCGCCCCGGCGTTTTGCCAGACGTACAGCGGCGCGTAGCGGTTCTCCGCCGCGGGCATCGCGCGGTCATCTCGGCGGGAATAAAGATAGGTTTTAAATACCAGGCCGGGAAAGCCGTCCAGCTTTGCGCCGCCGTCGGCAATGCGGCGCTCAATAATCGACATGTCGTAGTCGGCGGGCAGCGTAAAACGGTATTGCATAACGATCATGGTCACTCCGGAAGGTAATATTGACGTTGGGGCCAGTGTGGTGCCACAGTACCTTCCTGAAAATCGAATAATTCAGGAGTCATCGTCCTGAATAAGAGGATAATTATGGAAAAGCTCACGCCGGCGCTGGATCTCGATGCGCTACGTACCTTTGTGACCGGGATCGAATGCGGCAGCTTTGCCCAGGCGGCGGTGCGCCTGTCGCGCTCCACCTCAGCGGTCAGCGCTCAGCTTAAGAAGCTGGAGATGCAGTGCGAGGCCGGGCTGGTGGTGAAACAGGGTCGCCACCTGGCGCTCACCGCCGAGGGAGAAAAGCTGATGGGCTATGCCCGGCGCATGCTGGAGCTCAACGATGAGACCCTGCGCGCCCTCAAAGGCGAACGGCTGAGCGGCGAAATCCGCATCGGGATGCAGGAGGATTTTGGCGAATCCCTGATGCCGGGGATCCTCGGCCAGTTTAAGCGCCACCACCCGCAGCTGCGGATCGTCGCCAGGGTGGACCGCAATCTGCCCCTGCGTCAGGCGCTGGCCGAACGCACGCTGGATATAGCGCTGCTGTGGCAAACCGACAACGCCGGGCACACCTTCGGCCAGTGCCCGCTGGAGTGGATTTATCATCCGGATCTCGACGTCGCCGCCCTGCTGGCCGCCGGCGAACCGCTGCCGCTGGTGATGTTTGAAAGCCCGTGCCTGATGCGCTCAAGGGCTATCGCCGCGCTCGATGCCGCGGCCATTGCGTGGCAGGTGATGTTTGTAAGCCATAGCCTCAGCGGGGTCTGGGCGGCGGTGCAGGCCGGATTAGGGCTGACGGTGCGAACCAAAATCGGCATGCCGCAGAACCTGCGTGCCGCTGGCGGGCTGCTGCCATCGCCCGGCAGCCTGGCCATCGGCCTCGAAGAGAATCCGCTGCAGGCGCGCAACGCCCCCGCCTGCGCGATGCTCGGACAGCTGATGGCGGAGGCGCTGAGCGGGCTAACGTTCAGGTGACAACGTCACGAAAAGGCGTCAGGCGCGGTAGCGCGGTGCCGGTTCCGACTGCGCGAAGCCGGGCAGCATCGCCTGGCGCGCCGCATTCATGGCGCTCCACTGCGCTTCGTCATGCAGCGGCGGAATAGTGACTAATTCGCGGCGATCGAAACCCGCCAGCGCCGCATCCACCAGTTTATCCACCTCCATCAGGCCGGGAATGGTATCAACGTCTTTGCCGCTGCGCTGCCAAATCTCGGTGCGGGTTGCCGCCGGCAGCACCGCCTGAACGTAGACTCCCCTGGCGGACAGCTCCACGTCGAGCGCCTGAGAGAGAAACAGCACAAAGGCTTTGGTTGCGCCATACACCGTCAGGCCCATTTCCGGAGCCAGTCCGACAACCGAGGCGATGTTGACGATCGCCCCTTCCCCCGCGGCCGCCAGCCGGGGAGCGATAGCGTGGGCCAGGCGGGTCACCGCCGTTACGTTGAGCGCAATCAGCCGGGAGATCTCTTCCCCGTTCTGGTTGATAAAATCGCCGGGAATGGCGGTGCCGGCATTGTTAATCAGAATGCCGATGCGCGTATCTTCCCGCAGATGCTGCTCGACGGCGGCAACGTCGTCATCGTTAGTCAGATCGGCGGTTAAAATGTCGACCTGCACCCCGGCCTCGCTGCGCAGACGCTGGGCCAGCGCGGTAAGGCGTTCGGTATTGCGCGCGACGAGAACCAGATCGTGGCCGCGTTGGGCAAAGCGTTCGGCGTAGACTGCGCCAATCCCGGTCGATGCGCCGGTTACCAGTACGGTTGATTTGCTGCTCATTCGGTACTCTCCTGGATTTATACATGATGGTCGTCATGAATAATGTCACAGGCTGGGTATGCTGTAAATAATGTTATATGATGGTCATCATAAATAATTTTCAGCGCGAGATAACGCCATGAGAGTGAGCAGAAAACAGGTCGAAGAGAATAAGCAGACAATCCTTGCCGCCGCCGGTCGTCTGTTTCGCGAGCGGGGTTTTGATGCGGTCACGGTCACCGATATCATGAAATCAGCGGGTCTTACCCACGGCGGATTTTACGGCTACTTCAAATCGAAGGATGAGCTGATCGCCCTGACCCTGGCGGAGCTGCAGACAGCGAGCGGCGCCGTTGAAAACGGCAGCGCGCCGCAAATCGAACGCTACCTCTCTCCCGAACACCGGGATAATTGTGCCGGCGGCTGCCCGCTGGCGGCGCTGGCGGCGGACACTATCCGCCAGTCGGAACCGGCGCGGAGCGAAATGACCGCCGGGCTCAAGCAGCAGATAGCCAATCTGAGCAAGACGGTTAACGGGGAAGATGACGCGGCGAGGCGCCGCGCGGCCGTCGGCAGCTGGTCGGCGATGGTCGGGGCGGTGATTCTGGCGCGAATGACCAGCGATTCGGCGCTCTCGGACGAAATTCTTCGCGAAACGGCGGCCTGGCTGCAGGAGAAAGCGCCGCAGGCTTAAGCCGTTCGGCGATCCGGGGTCAGATAGTGAGCGACAAAGCGGGTCAAAATCGCCGAGGCCACCGGGCTCTCCTCAACCGCACCGCTCAGCCTGTCCGGGTCAATCCCCTCACTGCGCAGCACCGCCTGGCGGTAGTAAATCAGCGAGCGGGCAATCTCCGGGGTGATTTCGGGGTGGAACTGGGTCGACAGCGCGTGGGCACCGTAGCGAACGATCTGATGCGGATCGTGCTCGGACGAGGCCAGTACCGTCGCCCCCTGCGGCAGTTTGATCACCGTTTGCAGGTGCGTCAGGTGGGCGCTGAAGGGCTCGGGATGGTCGGCAATCAGGCTATCATCACGGCCAGCGGCCGAGAGCGAAATGGTTTTGCTGCCGGTTTCGCGCCCGGCCGGATGGTAATCCACCTCGCCGCCCAGCGCGTGGGCCATCAGCTGATGACCGTAGCAGACGCCAAACAGCGGCATCTCGATGGTCATCGCGGCGCGGATCCACTCCGCGGTCATCTCGCTCCACGCCAGGCGTTCCGTCACCATATCCCAGGAGCCGGTGATCACCGCCACCGTATCGTTATCCGGTGCCGGAAGCGGCTCGCCGGCAAATACGCGCACCGCGCTGATCTGCTCCCGCCACGGCGCCAGCAGGTCGGCGAACCATCGCGGCAGGTCGCCGTGATCGGCGACAATCTCCTGCGGCGGCGTGCCGGTCTGCACAATAAGCAGCTTGTTTCTCAATGCCATTACCTTTTTCCCTCAATGCTTACCCCGACGCTTCACTATGGAGAAAAGCGGCGGTTTCGGCAAATAACCAATATCTATGAGTCACGCCGTGCGGGAATAAAGGTGGCGGATGGCCTACCCCAACCGGAGCCGCACAAAACGGCAAAGCATCATTCTTGACCGTTCAGTCCGGAAAGAACTACAGTGGCGGCTATGGCGAGAAATAAAGCATTCGATGAACACGAGGTGCTGGATCAGGCGATTAAGGTATTTGCCGATCGCGGATTCAGCGGAGCCTCTACAGATACCCTGCTCAAAGCGATGGGCATTAGCCGTCAGAGCCTCTATGACACCTTTGGCGACAAACGTCAGCTCTATCTGCGGGCGCTCTCACGCTATACCGACGATAGCGTGAGCGACATTATCCGCAGCATGGCGCAGGTGACGTCGGCAAAGGCGGCGTTGGCCCATGCGCTGGTTACGTTCGCCCGGCGTCCGGCTGAAGAGGGCTGCCTTGGCGTCAGCGCGATCTGCGAATTTGGCATCAGCGACCCGGACATCGTGGCCACGGGCGAGTTGGCCTCGCGCCGCTTGCTGGCTGCGCTGGAGGCGCGGATCCATCAGGGGCAACAAAGCGGTGAGATCGACGCTCATCTTGCGCCGGATGCTGCAGCCCGCTATCTGGGCACCCTGTTGAACGGTCTGAAGGTCAGCGCCCGCGCCGGCGCGCCTGCGGAAAGCCTGCGACAAATCATCGATATCGCCCTGCGGAATCTGTAACCGCTCCCCTGCGGGGAGCTTTTTTTGGCCCAATTCCGGACTAATCAATCCAGAAAGGAGTAAGTGATGAAAACAGCAGCACTCAGCGGCAAAACGGCGCTGGTCATTGGTGGTTCACGCGGTATTGGCGCCGCCATCGTAGAGAAGCTGGTTGCCGACGGCGCCGCGGTCGTCTTTACGTGGATTACCCCTTCCGCGCAGGTTGAGCAGCGGCTGGCGGATTTTCAGCGGGCGGGGAACAACGTGCAGGCTCTGCAGGCCGACAGCGCCGACCCGGCCGCGCTCGCCGAAGCCGTCAATCGCGCGGCGGCGATCCTCGGCGGGCTGGATATTCTGGTGTACAACGCCGGGATGTTGAAAACCGGCACCATTGACGACTTTTCGCTGAGCGATTTTGACCGCATGTATGCTGTCAACGTTCGTGGCCCGTTCGTGGCGGTGAAGGCCGCCCTTGCTCATCTGCGCCGCGGCGGGCGCATTATCACCACCGGCAGCATTGCCGGCGCAAAAGCCGGGGCGCCGGGCTCAACGGTCTACGGTTTGACCAAAGCGGCGGTGGCGCGCATGGTCAGGGGGCTGGCGTGGGATTTAGCCGAACGCGGCATTACGGTGAATGACGTCCAGCCAGGGCCGGTTATCAGCGATATGACGCCGGGTACCGGCGCTATCGGCCAGTGGCTGCGCGACGCGAACCCACAAAAACGGCTCGGCACCCCGGAGGAAGTGGCAAATCTGGTCAGCTGGCTTGCCGGCCCCGGGTCCTCCTACGTTAACGGCGCCGGACTCAAAGTTGACGGCGGCTTTACCGCCTGAAGTCGCGCCCGGCCGCCGCGGCGGCCGGGCCCTGTCCTACTGCGCGTCGGCGCTATCGACCTGAGGAACGTTAGCCTCTGCGCCACCCTCTGCCGCCGCCGGCGCGTTAGCCGGGTCGAAGATATGGTCAAGAATGGCGCGTGCCGTAGGGCCTGCCACCACGCCGTCGCCGCCGCCGTTCTCAAGAATCAGCGCCATCGCCACCCGCGGATGCTGATACGGGGCAAACAGGGTATAGAAAATGTGGTCACGCAGCCTGACCGGGATCATTTTCGCGTTGTAGGTCTGGTTCTCCTTCAGGCTGAAGACCTGCGAGGTCCCGGACTTCGCGGCAATCTGATACGGCGCGGTATGGAACAGCTTGTAGCCGGTGCCGTTTGGCAGGTTGGCCATGCCGTACATCCCGTTGCGCACAATCCCCCAGTACGGCGATTTCGGATCGCCCACCTGCGCCGCGTTTTGCGGCGGCTGATAGCGCTCAACCTTATTGCCGCGCTTCATGGAGTAGAGCAGATGCGGGTTCTTCACCTTGCCGTTGTTGATCAGCGTCGTCAGCGCTTTCACCATCTGAATCGGGGTGGCAATCCAGTAGCCCTGGCCGATGCCGACCGAGATGGTATCCCCTTGATACCACGGCTTCTTATGAACCCGCTGCTTCCATTCCCGGCTCGGCAGCACCCCGGAATACTCTTCGTTGAGGTCGATCCCCGTCGGCTGGCCGTAGCCAAACTTGCTCAGCCAGGTGTGAATCCGGTCGATCCCCATCTCAAAGGCCACCTGGTAGAAGAAGGTATCCGCCGACTCTTCAATGGCCTTGGTAACGTTGAGCATGCCGTGTCCGGTTTTCAGCCAGTCGCGATAGCGGCGCTGGGTGCCCGGCAGCGTCCAGGTCGGCGCGCCGAAGAAGGTGGTGGTGGGCGTAATCACCCCGGCCGAAAGCGCCGAGAGCGCCATATAGGGTTTAACCGTCGAGGCCGGCGGGTAGAGCCCCTGGGTGACGCGGTTAATCAGCGGCCGGTCGGCGTTATCGAGCAGCGAACGGTAGGCCTGATAGCCAATGCCTTTCACAAAGGGATTGGGATCGTAGCTCGGGCTGGAAACCATCGCCAGCACCCCGCCGTCGCGCGGATCGACCGCCACCACCGCCGCACGCTGCCCCTTGAGCACCGATTCAATATACTGCTGCAGATGCAGATCGAGCGTCAGATAGATATTTTTGCCGGCGACCGGCGGCACCTCTTTCAGCAGCCGCACCACCCGCCCGTGGTTATCCACCTCGACCTCCTGGTAGCCGGTGGTACCGTGCAGCTCCTGTTCGTAATAGCCTTCAATACCCTGTTTGCCGATATTGTGGTCGGCGGCATAGTTCTCGGCCTCGCCGTTTTTGGCCAGCCGCTGCAGATCGCTATCGTTAATTTTCGAGACGTAGCCGACAACGTGCGCCAGCTCGGCGCCGTAAGGGTAATCACGCTGCTGGTAGTTCTCCACGGTTACGCCGGGGAAATGGAATTCGTTCACCGCGAAGCGCGCCACTTCGACGTCGCTGAGCGCGGATTTTAGCGTAACCTCTTTGTAGCGGCTGTTGTGCAGCATATCGTCGCGGAAGCCGGCGATATCATCGGGGGTTAAATCAACGATCGGCGTCAGCTGCTGCAGCAGCGCCTTCATGTCGGCGATTTTGCTGGGGATCAGCTGCAGGCGATAGAGGGTGATGTTCTGGACCAGCGGAACGCCGTTGCGATCGAATATCAGCCCGCGGCTCGGCGCGATAGGCAGCATTTTAATATCGTTCTGGTTCGAGCGGGTCTGATAGAAATCGTGCTGTTTGACCTGCAGCCGATAGAGGTTAACGATCAGAATGCTAAAGCAGACCACCACCAGGATAAAAGCCACCACGGCCCGGCGAATAAACAGCATCTCTTCCGCTGAGTGATCGCGAATTTCATCTCTCAATAGAGTCATTGGCGGTAATTCACCTGAGTTTCAATAAGAAGCCAAAAAATTAAAAGCGGGGAAGGATAGCCTTATCGGCGCGGTAGCCCTACGGAAAGGTTGCTAATGAATTGGCAGAAATGTTTCAGCATGTGAGTAGCGCCGGCCCAGGGCGGGCCGACGCGATTTTTTTCGGGATAATGTGACACCGTCACCTAGCGCGCCAGCCAGGCCCGCCATCCGCCGTAGGCCGTAATATCGGTCGCCCCCTGCAGGCCGTACCCCTCGCAGATAAAGCCGCTGAGCCAGCGCCCGTCCGCCAGCTCCACTTTACCCAATCCCAGCGGAGCCGGAATCGCCGCCAGGAGCGATCCCAGCTCGGCGGAGGGCAGCTCCCACACCTCCACCGCAATGGCCGCCCCGCCGCTTTCGTCCCGCACCATCCCCGGACGCCTGCCGTCGGCCAGCGCGTAGAGGCGATAGCAGGCCGCGCTTTCCGTTGCCGCCAGCAGGCGTCCGCCCCGCTCCCGCAGCTGTCCGTTCAGCGCCAGCCCGTCGAGATGTGCGCCGCACACCACCAGCGCCTGGCGATCGTGGCTGGCTACGCTCGCCGGCGGCGCAGGCGCTATCTGCGCCCCGCCGGCAAGCGGCAGCGGCTGCGCCCGCTGGAAGGCATCGGCCAGCCCGAGGAGATACTGGTCGGTAAACGCCCGGCCAAAGAGCGTTACGCCGGAAGGCAGACCGTTCGCCAAAAAGCCAGTCGGCACGCTGACGGCCGCATAGTCCAGTAAATTCATAAAGTTGGTGTAATAGCCCAGATCGGCGTTGCGCTTCACCGGCTCCGCTTCCAGCTCCGCAAGGGTGACCGGACGCGGATAGGTCGGCGTCAGGACGCAATCCACGCCGTCGAGCAGCGCGTCGCCCTGCGCTTTATAGGCCTGCAGCTGATACATGGCCTTAAACGCGGCGACCGCATCGGCCTGCGGCGCCTTCGCCAGCACGTCGCGGATCACCGGCAGAACCGCCTCCGGCTGCCGTTCAATTAGCGGCCCCGCCACCGCGTAGCGCTCCGCCACCCAGGGCCCGTCGTACAGCAGGCTGGCGGCGGCGAGAAACGGCGCCATATCGATATTCACCGCCACGCCGCCGAGGGCCTGCAGCCGCGCTTTGGCCTGTAAAAACAGCGCTTCACTCTGCGCGCAGCCGAGGAAGTTGAGCGTCAGCGGAACGCCGAAGCGAAAGCCCGGCGCCGGCGCGCCGAAGGCCTGCTCCCCGTTCCACTGCGGATTGCGTCGGCTGTAGGCATCGCGCGGATCGACGGCGGCGGTCAGCGCCAGCAGCCGGCTGGACTCGGCGGCGGTGGCGGTAAAAAAGGTCGTGCAATCGAGCGTCCTGCAGGCCGGCACCACCCCGGCGGTAGAGATCAGCCCTTTGCTGGCCTTCAGCCCCACCAGGTTATTTAACGATGCCGGAACCCGCCCGCTGCCGGCGGTGTCCGTACCGAGCGCAAAGCTGGCGACGCCGAGCGCCACCGCCAGCGCCGAACCGGCGCTCGAACCGCCCGACGGATACGCCGGGTGCACGGCGTTACGACAGCGTCCGTACGGCGATCGCGTGCCGTTGAGGCCGGTGGCAAACTGGTCGAGGTTGGTTTTACCGACCGGAACCGCGCCCAGCGCAATCAGCTGAGCCACAATCGTCGCGTCCCGCTCGGCGGTATAGGCGAACGCCGGACACCCGGCGGTGGTGACGATCCCGGCGAGATCGATATTATCCTTAATCGCAAACGGCACGCCGTACAGCGGCAGGGTCTCCGGCGCCACGCCGTCCAGCGCCGCCAGCCAGGGCTCCTGCTCCTCTGCCGTCAGAATATGAATAAACAGCTGATACTCTGGATTGAGCGCGCTGGCGCGCTGGCGCAGCTCCGCCATCAGCGCCCGGGGCGTCAGCCGACCATCGCGATAGCCCGTCGCCAGGGTACTCAGGCGTAAATCAAAACTGTGCTGATTCATACGTTTTCCTCCATTATTACCGCCACCCGCTGCCCGGCACGAACCGAGGCCCCCGGCTGAACGTTAACCTCGGCGATCACCCCGTCGCAGGGGGCCAGCAGCGGAATCTCCATTTTCATCGACTCCAGCACCAGCAGAACGTCCCCGGCGCGCACCCGGCTGCCCGGGGCGGTTTGCACCTGCCACAGGTTGCCGGAAACGGGGCTTTCTACCCCCTGCTGCCCGTGCTGCAGCGGCGCGTCCTCACCCTCTTCGATCGCCGTCTCCTGGCTCTCGAAATGCGCCTGGCCGCTGGCTATCCAGCGATCGCGCTCCTCATTAAACGCGCGCTGCTGGTGCTGGCGGAAAGCGTCAATGCTCGTGGCCTCGCGCGCAAGGAACTGCTGATACTCCGCCAGCCGCAGGGTGCTGTGCTCAATGCGCAGCGGATAGCGGCCGAGCGGAAAATCACGACGGATCTGCAGCAGCTCTTCGGCAGAGACCGGATAGAAGCGCAGCTGGTCGAAGAAGCGCAGCAGCCAAGGCTTGCCGGCAAAATCAGCCACCTCGTGATAGCGATTCCACATTTGCAGCGTGCGGCCGACAAACTGGTAGCCGCCTGGACCTTCCATGCCGTACACGCACAGGTAGGCGCCGCCAATCCCGACCGAGTTTTCCGCCGTCCAGGTGCGCGCCGGGTTGTATTTGGTGGTCACCAGCCGGTGGCGCGGGTCGAGAGGCGTAGCCACCGGCGCGCCGAGATAGACATCCCCCAGCCCCATCACCAGGTAGCTGGCGTCAAACACCGTATCCCATACCGCCCGTTCGTCGGGCAGATCGTTAATCCGCCGGATAAATTCAAGATTGCTGGGGCACCAGGGCGCGTCGCGGCGAACGGTGGTCATATATTTATCGATCGCCTTGCGGCAGGCCGGATCGTCCCACGACAGCGGCAGGTGCACCACCCGCGTGGGAACCTCAAGGTCATCGCTGACGCACACCGTCGCCCATTCCGCGCGCACCCATGCCAGCAGCGCATCGAGGGGCAGAGTTTCCGGCTGGAAGTGAACCTGTAAAGAGCGGATCCCCGGCGTCAGGTCGATGACGCCCGCCCGGGCCTGGCCCTCCAGCGCCTGCATCAGCGCGTGGATGCGAAAGCGCAGCACCAGATCCAGCTCAGCCTCTCCGGCCTCCAGCAGCAGATGGGTATCGCCGGAGAGTCGCGCCACCAGCCGCTTATTGGCTTCCCCGCAGGACATCACCACCGGCGACGCCAGCGGCGCAGGCTGCCAGGCGATAGCCGCGGGCTCAAGGGTTGCCAGCTCTTCGCGGCGGCCCTGCGCCAGGCGACGGGCGGTGGCTAAATCGACCGCCACAAAGCGCACCTTATCCCCGGCTTTCAGCTGGCCGAGCTGCCACAGGTCGGCCTCAATCACCGTGACCGGGCAGACAAAGCCGCCGAGGCTCGGGCCGTCCGGGCCGAGGATCACCGGCATGTCGCCGGTAAAGTCGACCGCGCCGATAGCATAGGGATTATCGTGAATATTCGACGGATGCAGCCCCGCCTCACCGCCGCTGTCGCGGGCCCACAGCGGCTGCGGGCCAATCAGCCGCACGCCGGTACGACTGGAGTTGAAATGCACTTCCCAGTCGGTGGCAAAAAAGGTGGCGATGTACTCTGCGGCAAAGAATTCCGGCGCGCCGTGGGGGCCATAGATGACCCGCAGCGTTCGCACCGCGTCCAGCGAGGTCTGCAGCGCGGCGGGCAGCGCAGCGCCGACGCTGTCCGCGCTGCGGGAGGCCAGGTGCAGAACGTCTCCGCCGCGCAGCGCGCGTCCGGCGTGGCCGCCAAACTGTCCGAGAGTAAAGGTGCTTTTACTGCCTAAATAGTCCGGCACCTGAATACCGCCGCGCAGGCAGAGATAGCTGCGCACGCCCGCGCCGGTCACCGGGCCTATTTTCAGCGTCGCGCCGGCGGGAATAGTGAAGACGCGGTTCATCGGCTGAGCCACGCCGTCGAGGGTCACCGCAGCCGCTGCGCCGCATATCGCGGCCTGGGCGAGACAGTTAAACTTCAGCGTTGGCCCGCTGAGGGTGATTTCCAGCGCCGCTTCGCCCTCCGGGTTCCCAAGTAGCCGGTTACCCAGGCGCAGCGCCCGGTCGTCCATCGGCCCCGAAGGCGGTACGCCCACCGCCCAGTATCCGAGGCGCCCCGGATAGTCCTGAACGCTGGTCTGGGTCCCGGCGCTCAGGACTTCGACGGTCGCCGCCTGATAATCCAGCTGCTCAAGGCAGCGGGTCCAGGGTTCGCCGTCGGCAAAGGGGGCGAAAGCCAGAATCTGCTGCAGATAGAGACGATTGGTTTCCACGCCGTACAGCCAGGTTGCCGCCAGGGCTTCGCCGAGGTGGGCAATGGCCCGATCGCGGTCTGGCTGCCAGGCGATGGTTTTTGCCAGCATCGGGTCGAAGAACGGCGGCACCTCGCAGCCGGCCTCCACCCAGCGGTCAATCCGCAGGTTTACCCCATCCGCCTGCGGGAAGATCGCTTCGCTGAGCAGCCCCGGCGACGGCTGGAACTGACGGCCGGGATCTTCGGCGTAGATCCGCGCCTGAATCGCGTGGCCGCGCGGCTGCAGATCCGCCATCAGCCGGGAGAGCGGCGGCAAATCCCCCGCCGCCAGGGCTACCATCCAGCGCACCAGATCGACGCCCCAGACCTGCTCGGTCACCCCGTGCTCAACCTGCAGGCGGGTATTAACCTCAAGAAAATAGAAGCGCTGCGCCAGGCTATCGTAAACAAATTCCACCGTCCCGGCGCTGCGGTAGCTCACCGCTTTGCCCAGGGCGATTGCCGCCTCGCACAGCGCCTGCGCCATCCCCTCAGGCAGGTTGGGGGCCGGCGTCTCTTCGATAACCTTCTGGTTACGTCGCTGAATCGAACAGTCGCGCACGCCGAGGGCGATAACCTCCCCCTGCCCGTCGCCAAAGATCTGCACTTCGAGGTGACGGGCGCGGGAAATATATTTTTCGACGAACACGCCGGCATCGCTAAAGTTGTTCTGCCCGAGGCGGCGAACGGTTTCAAAGGCCTCCGCCAGCTCGTCGGCATCGTGACACACCCGCATGCCGATCCCGCCGCCGCCGGCGGTGCTTTTCAGCATC
This sequence comes from Klebsiella sp. BIGb0149, assembly GCF_004362605.1. NCBI lineage: Bacteria > Pseudomonadati > Pseudomonadota > Gammaproteobacteria > Enterobacterales > Enterobacteriaceae > Klebsiella > Klebsiella sp. BIGb0149. The sequence continues at coordinate 425,300 of NZ_SNYG01000003.1, forward strand.
ACCGGATAGCCAATCTCCTGCGCGGCGCGGCACGCCTCGGCGCTATCGGCCAGCAGCCCGGTGCCTTCCAGCAGCGGCAGGCCCTGCGCTTTAGCCAGCGCCCTGGCGGTATGTTTAAGGCCAAAGGTCCGCAGCTGCTGCGGCGTCGGGCCGACGAATACCAGCCCGGCGGCTTCGCAGGCTTCGGCGAAGGCGGCGTTTTCCGACAGGAAGCCGTAGCCGGGGTGGATCGCCTCGGCGCCGCTTTGCCGCGCGGCGGCGATGATTTTCTCCACCACCAGATAGGTTTGCGCCGCCGGGCCGTCGCCGAGGCTAAGCGCTTCATCGGCCTCGCGGATATGCAGGCTGCTGAGATCGGCATCGGAATAGACGGCGACGCCTTTAACCCGCATAGCGCGCAGCGTGCGCAGAATGCGGCAGGCGATAGCGCCGCGGTTGGCAATAAGTAGCGTGTTAAACATAAGCGGGACTCACATCAGGGCGGGTCGTCCCGCAGCAAAATAGCGTTCTTCCCGGGGTCGTCCCCGGGGCGCATCGGCGTCAGAATTTGCGCGACGGCGTACCGTTCAGACGATCGGCACGGACGGCAAACAGGCGATAGGCCATCAGCCGCCAGCGCTGCCAGCGGGTCAGTTCCATACCAGCACCTCTGCCGGGGTTGGATTCCAGCCGTTGCAGGGGTTATTCAGCTGCGGGCAGTTGGAAATCAGCACCATCGCGTTACACTCCGCGCGCAGCTCGACGTATTTCCCGGCGGCGGAGATACCATCTTCGAAGGTCAGCCCGCCTTCTTCCGTCACCGGCACGTTCATAAAGAAGTTGATATTGGCGCCGATATCGCGCTTGTGCAGGCGGCCGTCGTGCAGGCAGGCGCAGAGGAAGTTGTCCCGGCAGCTGTGCATATAGCGCTTATCCGCAGCGTAGCGCACGGTATTGCTCTCCTGGGCGCAGGCGCCGCCGAGGGTGTCGTGGCGCCCGCAGGTATCGGCAACGATGGTCAGCAGCGGCCGACCGAGATTGGAGAACAGCACGCTGCCGGTCGTCAGATAGGCATTCCCCTGGCGACGCAGCGTGCGCTGCGGATCGTAGCGTTCACGCGGGTTATCGGCGTTATAAAACAGGGTATCGATAGCCTGGTTGCCTTCAAGATCGAGCAGCCGCAGGGTTTGCCCTTTCTTCACTTCGAACAGCCAGGGTTCGCCCGCCGGGATCACGTGACGATAAACGGCATCAGCCGGGTTGCGGGGACTGGTAACAAGGCTCATGATCGGCTCCTCAGAGGGCAAAAAGTTGGGTATTGGCAAACGCGCGCTGGTTTTCATCGCGGGTCAATAGCGAGGCGACCGCCGCCGCTTCATCATCGGCCTGGTACCAGCTCAGCTGGACCGGACGCGGCGCATATTCCGTGGCGGGGTCCTGCGGATGCGGCAGCGCGGTGAGGACAATCAGCACGTCCATCGGCGCGAACAGCTCGACGTAGCGCCCGGCGCTGGAGGGTGCGGCGCAGAAATGGAAGCTGCCGTCGGCGGCGACGGTGACCTTGCTGAAGAAGTTGACCACCATCAGCAGATCTTCCAGGCCCAGATCCCATTTGCCCATTTCAACCAGCAGGTTATCGACGCCGTTGCGGTAGTAGCCGTTACGCAGCTCCTGGTAGCGTCCCGCGCCGTACTTTTCTAAGGTCTCTTCGGCGTTGAGCACCCCACCGAACGGATCGTGCCAGCCGCTGCTATCGGCGACGATCCCGGCCAGCACGCGGCCCATATCGGAGTAGAAACAGTGCCCGGCCGTCAGGCGCGCGGTATGCTGACCTTTCAGCGTATCCGGCAGGTTCAGGCGTTCGCTCTTTTCATGCGGATTGAGCATCATCATGCTGACGTTGGCATCGCCGTCGATATCGGTCAGGCGCAGAATTTGCCCGCGGCGCAGAATAAACGAGGTATGGCCGCCGCCCGGGACAAGCTCTTCGCGCAGGCTCGGTGCGGAGTGAAAAAGTGGCTTCATCTGACTATCTCCTTAATGCATAAACGTTGTTATCGCTGCCGGTACCGAGCATCTGCGACATGCGGGATTCGTTAAGCGGTATGTCGTAGGTTATGCGCGCGCCCCAGGCGTTGGGCGCCTGCGGGTCGTGGCGCACCTTGTCAAAGACCAGCAGCCGGGTCCCGAGATTGAAGCCCTCGGCCAAATCGTGGGTCACCATAAAGACCGTCATCCGCGTTTCGCTCCACAGCTGCAAAAGCAACGCGTGCATATCCTTGCGGATACCCGGATCGAGCGCGCCAAACGGCTCATCAAGCAGCAGGATGCGCGGCTGCATCACGAAGGCCTGGGCGATAGCCAGCCGCTGCTGCATGCCGCCGGAGAGCTGCGCCGGGTACTTATCCAGCGCGTGGGAGAGGCCGACTTTCTCCAGCATCTGCGCCGCCCGTTCGCGGGCGTTGCGCCTGCGGGCGCCAAAAAGACGGCCAAGCAGCGGCGAGGCCGGCAGCTCGAGGCCCACCGCAACGTTATCCAGCACGTTGAGATGCGGAAATACCGAATAGCGCTGGAACACCACGCCGCGGCTGCGGTCCGGCTCGGCGGCCAGCGGCTGGCCGTCAAGGGTAATTGCGCCGCGGGTCGGTTTTTCCTGGCCCAGCAGCAGGCGCAAAAAGGTCGATTTTCCGCAGCCGGAGGCCCCGACCATTGAACAGAACTCCCCCTCTCTGACCTCGAGATTGATGCGCTCCAGCACCACGTGGTCGCCGTACTCCTGCCAGATATTTTTAATAGCAATAAAGCTCATGCCCGGCCTCCTTCCGCCCACGGGAAGCAGGCTTTGTGCAGCTGCCGCAGGGCCAGATCCATCAGCCAGGCCAGCAGGGTTATCCAGATGACGTAGGGGATGATGACGTCCATCGCCATGTAGCGGCGGACAAGGAAAATGCGGTACCCGAGACCGGCGGTGGCGGAAATGGCCTCCGCCGATATCAGAAACAGCCACGCCGAGCCCAGCAGCAGGCGCAGGGAGACGATCAGGCGCGACAGCAGCTGCGGCAGCACCACCCGCAGCACCAGCGTCCAGCTGTTGGCGCCGAGGGTCTGCGCTTTAATAAACAGCTCCGCCGGAATTTCCCGCGCCCGCTGTTCCAGATCGCGCGCCAGCATTGGCGTCACGCCGATCACAATCAGCATCACCTTGGAGAGCTCATCGAGACCAAAGACGATAAACAGCACCGGCAGGATCGCCAGCGGCGGGATCATCGAAATCACGGTCATCAGCGGCGACAGCGCGGCGCGGTAGAGCGGAAAAACGCCGGCGGCGATACCGATGCACAAGCCAATCAGCGAGGAGAGCGCCAGCCCGGTCAGCAGGCGCCCCAGGCTTATCAGGGTGTCGGCCCACAGCAGGTACTCGCCGCTGCGTTTGTCCGGCGTGAACGCCATTCGCTCGATGGCCGCAACCATTTGCGACAGTCCGGGCAGCAGCTTGTCCTGCGGATTGGCCTCCAGCCGCACCGCAGAGCCGATAACCCAGGCGGCGATCAGCAGCACGAAGGGCATCAGCATCAGCATCATTCGCATGCCCTGCTGCGGATGGCGGTTAATTTGTCGCATGGCGTTGACTCCCGTCAGCAATCATTACAGCTGGCCCGCAGCGGCCATCTTCAGGTAGCTATCGTCGAAACGCAGCCTGACGTTCCCCGCGTCGCCGACGGCGACCTTGCCCGGGAAGCTCATGCCGATAAAGTCGGCGCTCTGGGCGTCCTCGCCCAGCAGCCCTTTATCGAAGGAGAATTGCGCCACGCGCTGCATGGTTTTTGCCAGATCGGGGCTGGAGATGAACCTCAGCGCGTCGGCAGCGGTCCAGAACAGATGGGTGGTTTTCAATTGCCCCTGATAGCCGGCGAGGTCGGTGCCGGAATCCGCCGCCATCGCGCTCAGCGCCGGCTTATCTCCGGCCTGCATTTTGCTCATCATTTCAAACCACGCGCCGGTCAGCGCCTTGCCGAGCGCCGGGTTGTCCTTGAGGGTTTGGCTGTTGACCACCATCATGTCGATGATCTCGCCAGGTACCTGGGATGAACTAAAAACTTCGCTGGTTTGTGGGGTATTTTTGATAACCGACAGCTGCGGGTTCCACGCCACGGCGGCGCGCACGCTGCTGGTGCCGAAAGCGGAAACGATATCGGCGTCAGAGGTATTGACCACTTTGACGTCCCGCTCCTGCAGCCCGGCCTTTTCCAGTCCGCGAACCAGCAGATAGTGGGAAACCGACAGTTCCGGGAGGTAAACCTGCATCCCTTTCAGGTCGCTCAGCTTTTTGTCCGCGCCCTTCAGCACCACGCCATCGTTGCCGTCAGAGTAGCTGCCGGTAATCAACGCGGTGGTATCCACCCCGCCGGCGGCGGGAATGGTCAGGGCATCCATATTGGTCATGGTGCAGCCGTCGAACTGGCCGGCGGTATACTGGTTAATCGATTCGATGTAGTCGTTGAGCTGCACGATATTGATCTTGATACCGTACTTACTGGCCCATTTATCGATGATTTTTTCGTTGCTGATGGCGCCCCAGGGCATCCAGCCGGCATAAATCGTCCAGCAGACGTTGAACTCTTTTTTCACCGCGGCAAAGGAAGGGAAACTGGCCAACAGCGCCAGTGACAGAACAAAAGAACGGAGTAGTGGCGATCGCTTCATGATGAACCTCTGGTTGGCACAAAAAACAGGAGCAGCGCGACACCTACTGGTGCTGCTGTCTCCCGGGCTTTTGTCCCGCCGTGTAACCTCGCAGAGGTCGCCAGCTCTCGGACCAGTCATTCACCTGGGTGAACCGGAACCCTAGCCAGCTATTTGATCGTCTAAATTGTATGGTGCGCTGCCTTCTGTTTTTATCTTGCAAAGCATATGCCAAAACAATAATTAGCATAAAATCAAAAGGATGGAATATTTCCCGGCGCCAGCACACCAGGATGGGGAGTCGTTTTGGGGCAATGCGTAGATTTGGTGCAGAAGAAGGCAGGCTCGCGCCTGCCCGGGCGCTATTTACGCGTCTCAAAGGCGATTTTAACCGCCATCCCTGCCAGCACCGTCGCCATCAGCCAGCGCTGAAAGCGCTGCCAGAGCGGACGAGCGGTAAGAAACAGCGAAACCTCACCGGCCATCACCACAATCAGCGCGTTGACCGCCACGCTGATCAATGTCTGGGTGAAGCCGAGCACCAAAGACTGGCTGAGAATGCTGCCGTGGCCGGGGGAGATAAACTGCGGTAAGAGCGACAGATACATAATGGCGATTTTAGGATTCGCCAGGTTGGTAATAAAGCCCATCAGAAAGAGCTTACGGCCGCTGTCTGCCGGCAGGTCGCGCACGGCAAAGAGCGAACGACCGCCCGGTTTTATCGCCTGCCAGGCCAGGTAGAGTAAATAGACGACCCCGCTGATGCGCAAAATATCGTAGGCATAGGGCACCGCAAAAATCAGCGCGGTAATCCCCAGGGCCGCGCACAGCATATAAAAGACAAACCCTAGCGCCACGCCGCCTAATGAGATCAGGCCGGCGCGTTTGCCCTGGCAGATCGAGCGCGAGGTCAGGTAGATCATATTCGGCCCAGGGGTCAGCACCAGCCCCAGGGCAACGAACGCGAATGTCATTAACGAGCTCAATTCAGGCATAGCTTATCTCCACCAGACAAAGTTATGCCCAGGCGCGCGGCGGTCGCGACCATGCTCCCCGACAGTATTCTGTCTCAAGGCGCCAGTTACATGGCCATGAATAGTAATAGCCTGTCGCTCACCGCTCAGCAACCCCTCAAATTTCGCCGCTGATGCCCGGCTTCGCGTCATGGGTAATGCCCATGTTGCCCGCCGCCGCTGATGCATAAGATTTTTGCTGGTGGACTGGCGCTTTTATCGCCAAACGTGCCGCGACGATTTCCTAAACTAATACGTTAATACTATGGTTAGTAAGTCGCTTTTACGTATTTTGCGCTTTAACCACAAATAACATATGGATTTCTTTATCACCCGCTGTTAAAAGGATATAACTATTAATTCCGTAGATTTATTCAAGTATCGCTTATTGGAAGCAGTGTATATCGTAATGGCATTCACAAAAGTAAACGGAGCCTGATATGAGCACGTCTAACGATTCATCTAACAACGCGTCCGCAGGGAAGTGTCCTTTTCATACCGCGACGCCCACGCAAAGCGCCGGCGGCGGCACAGCTAACCGAGACTGGTGGCCAAACCAGCTGCGTGTGGATCTGCTGAACCAGCACTCCAGCCGCTCCAATCCGCTGGGTGAAGAATTTAACTACCGGGAAGAGTTTAAAAAACTCGATTACTCCGCGCTAAAAGCCGATCTGAGAGCCCTGCTAACCGACTCCCAGGAGTGGTGGCCGGCAGACTGGGGCAGCTACATTGGGCTGTTTATTCGTATGGCCTGGCACGGTGCCGGTACCTACCGTACCGTTGACGGGCGCGGCGGCAGCGGCCGCGGTCAGCAGCGTTTCGCTCCGCTGAACTCTTGGCCGGACAACGTCAGCCTGGATAAGGCCCGCCGCCTGCTGTGGCCGGTCAAACAAAAATATGGCCAGAAAATCTCCTGGGCCGACCTCTATATGCTGGCGGGTAACGTGGCGTTGGAAAATGCCGGTTTCCGTACCTTTGGCTTCGGCGCCGGACGTGAAGACGTGTGGGAACCGGACCTCGACGTTGACTGGGGGAATGAAAAAGCCTGGCTTGAGCACCGTCATCCGGAAAGCCTGGCGCAGCAGCCGCTGGGCGCAACCGAAATGGGCCTGATTTACGTCAACCCGGAAGGCCCGAACGCCAGCGGCGAGCCGCTCTCTGCGGCGTCGGCGATTCGCGCCACCTTTGGCAACATGGGGATGGACGATGAAGAGATCGTGGCCCTGATTGCCGGCGGCCATACGCTGGGTAAAACCCACGGCGCGGCGGTCACCAGCCACGTGGGCGCCGAGCCGGAAGCGGCCGGCATCGAGGCTCAGGGCCTTGGCTGGTCCAGCACCTACGGCAGCGGCGCCGGGGCGGACGCGATCACCTCTGGCCTTGAGGTTGTCTGGACCCAGACGCCGACCCAGTGGAGCAACTACTTCTTCGAAAACCTCTACAAATATGAGTGGGTACAGACCCGCAGCCCGGCCGGCGCCATTCAGTTTGAAGCCACAGACGCGCCGGACCTGATCCCCGATCCGTTTGACCCGGAGAAAAAGCGTAAGCCAACGATGCTGGTTACCGACCTGACGCTGCGCTTCGACCCGGATTTCGATAAGATTTCCCGCCGCTTCCTCAACGATCCGCAGGCCTTTAATGAAGCCTTTGCCCGCGCCTGGTTCAAGCTGATTCACCGCGATATGGGGCCAAAATCCCGCTACCTCGGACCGGAAGTCCCGAAAGAAGATCTGATCTGGCAGGACCCGCTCCCGGCTGCTGTCCACAGCCCGAGCGAGGCGGATATCGCCACCCTGAAAATCGCCATTGCCGATGCGGGCCTGTCGGTGAGCGAACTGGTTTCCGTTGCCTGGGCTTCGGCTTCCACCTTCCGCGGCGGTGATAAGCGCGGCGGGGCCAACGGCGCGCGTCTGGCGCTGGCGCCGCAGAAAGACTGGCCGGTCAACGCCATCGCGGCGAAGGTTCTGCCTACCCTGCAGGCGATTCAAAAAGCCTCCGGGAAAGCATCGCTGGCCGATATTATCGTGCTGGCGGGCTCGGTCGGCGTTGAGCAGGCCGCCGCTGCCGCAGGCGTAGCGGTCACCGTACCGTTTGCGCCGGGCCGCGTGGACGCCCGTCAGGATCAGACCGATATCGAATCCGTCGGTTTGCTCGAGCCGCTGGCGGATGGTTTCCGCAACTATCGCCGTATTGAAGGGGGCGTGTCTACCGAGACGCTGCTGCTGGACAAAGCCCAGCAGCTGACGCTGACCGCGCCGGAGCTTACCGTGCTGGTCGGGGGGTTACGCGTGCTGGGGGCTAACTTTGACGGCAGCCAGCACGGCGTCTTCACCGACCGCCGGGGCGTTCTCAGCAACGACTTCTTCGTCAATCTCCTGAGCATGGCGACCGTCTGGAAAGCCACCGACGAACGGGGCGAACTGTTTGAAGGCCGCGATCGTAAGAGCGGCGAGAGCCGGTTCACCGCCACCCGCGCCGACCTGGTGTTTGGTTCTAACTCGGTGCTGCGCGCGCTGGCAGAAGTTTACGCCAGCCAGGATGCGCAGCAGAAGCTGGTCACCGACTTCGTGGCGGCCTGGACCAAAGTGATGAACCTCGACCGTTTCGATCTGTAATCACCCACCCCGGCAGGCTTCTCGCCCGCCGGGGCTTCTCTCTTCCCGCCCTATTCTTTCCTCAGCTGCTGCAGCCGACTGTAGGTTCGCTGAATATCTTCCCGCTCAACTCCCGCGACCAGCTCGGGTAATCCGCATTCGCTCACCAGCACCAGCCGACACTGCTTCTCATAGAGCACATCCACCAGGTTGATAAACCGCTGCTGCGCCGCCGGTCCCGCGTGACCCAGAGGCGGCACCGCGTCCAGCAGCCAGCATGAATGGCTCTCGCATAGCGTCAGGTAGTCCATCACCGACGTCGGGCCCTGGCACAGCTGGCTAAAGGTAAAATGTAAGAAAGCCGCCGGCGCGGAGGCCACCTCAAGGGTGCGATACCCGACCGGCAGCGTCAGCGCCCTGGCGGCGGGCTCGGGTAAAGCATGCCGCCTGCGGGTGTGGTCCGACGGCTGGACCAGCAGCAGCCCCTGGCAAAACGGGCTCTCCGCCGGCGCATGGCGCGCCCGGTAGTCCTCTTCGCCGTCGAGCGCGACCACCGTCATATGCTGTTTAATTAACGCAATCGAGGGCAAAAAGCGCGCATGGTATAGCGGATCTTCCAGCAGCCGTTCCGGGGGGTAGTTGGAGGTTACCATCAGGACGACGCCGCGCTGAAACAGCTGCGCCAGCAGCGGCTTAACCAGCATCGCATCCGCCGGATCGTGAAGATGGAACTCGTCAAAACAGATCAGCCGGCAGCCGTCGGTCATCTGCGCGATAGCCTCCGGCAGCGACGGCGAAGTGGGCGCGTTCAGGCGCTGATGCAGTTCGCGAAAAAAGGAGTGGAAGTGCACCCGGCGCCTGGCCGCCAGCGGCAGGCCGGCAAAGAAGCTATCGACGAGCAGGCTTTTGCCGCGCCCGGTGCGTCCCCAGACGTAAAGACCTTTGCCGGGAGCGGCGCTTTGCGCCAGCAGCCTCTGCCCCAGCGCATCAAGCCGCGCAACCAGCGCCTGCTGGTCGCTATCAAGGCTCAGAGCCAGCTCCCGGGCGCGCTGCGCCATCAGCGCGGCAAAACTAAAATCGCTCGTTCCTTGCGTCATTATTGTCTCTTCCCAGGGTCAGCGGCGGCGGTTCAACGACGGCAGTGTAGGCACAATTACCGCCGTTGACCACTCTACGATCGGCGAAAGCGCGTTAACCGCACCGGCGGCAAAAAACGGCGCCCGCTATGCCGGTTCGCCGCTGATTTCCGCCAGCAGCCAGCGCTCAAAATCCTCTAATGCGCTTTCGTTAATCCCCGTTTCAACCGGCTTGACCAGGCAGAAATTTTTGTTCAGCCGCGCGGAAACCGGCCAGGGGGCAACCAGCGCCCCGCTGCGGAGCTCGTTTTCGACGTACACCTGCGGCAGCAGCGCAACGCCAAGCCCGGCCTGCACGGCGGAGATGGCCATCTCATGCAGATCGTAGCGCACGCCCCGGGACGGATTGTCCAGCGCGATGCCGCTCTCCTCGGCGTAGCGCTGCCACGCATCCGGATTTTGCCGCCGGTGAATACGCGGCAGCGCGTTCAGCTGCTCGCCGCTGTCCCGCGCGGTCAGCAGCGAGGGATGGCACACCGGGACCAGCTTTTCCTGGAGCAGAAAGCGGATACGCATTCCGGCCCACGCCGGGTGCTCAAAATGAACCGCCGCGTCAAACCCGCTGCCGGTCAGGATAAAGGGGTCCGTGCGGACCGCGATATTCAGCGTGATGTCCGGGTGCCGGCGGTTAAAACCGCTGAGGCGCGGGATCAGCCAGCGGCTGGCGAAGGTCGGCAGCGCGGCGATCTCGAGGCTGCGGCTGCCGTCGGCCATTCCCGTTAAGTACTGGGTGTCCCGGTCGAGGCGCTCAAGCGTCTCGCGCACCCGGTGGGCATAGCGCGCGCCGTTAGGGTTCAGCCGCACGCGGGTTCCGGTGCGGTCGAACAATCGGCAGTTCAGCAGGGCCTCAAGTCGCCCAATCTGCCGGCTGACGGCGCCTTCGGTCAGGGAGAGCTCCTCCGCCGCGCGGGCAAAATTACCGTGCCTTGCCGCCGCGTCAAACGCCTGTAACGACGCGCTGCTGGGCAGTTTTCTTCGCATAATTGCGCCCCTGGATATGAATACGTTCAGTGACGAAATGTCACTACACGATGAGATAATATCGATTCAGGCGGCTAAATACAGCCAGTAACATGATGAAATATCAGCAATGCGCTGTTCACCTTCATGCAGAGGCCCGTTTATGCTTTATATCGTTGAATGCACCTATACCGACCCGACCAGCGAAGCCGAATGGAATGATTTTTACACCCGGGTGAAGCTCCCGGCGCTGCTGAGCGTTGACGGCTTCAGCACCTCCCAGCGCTTCAGGGCCCTCACGCCGGGCTGCCCGGTCTGGCTGGCCATTCACACCGTTCGCGACGCCGCGGTTCTCACCGGCGCGGAGTACCGCCTCAAGGGCGGCGGCAGCTTTGCGCAGTGGCAGGCCAGCATCGGCGACTGGCGACGCGGTCTTTATCAGTGCGCGGAGCCGGCTCCGGCGGTGTCCGCAGAGCAGATCCTGCTGCTCGCCGCGCGGCCCCTCGATGTTCTTGACCGCGAGCTGGGCTACCGGCCGTGGCGGCTGCGGGCCGCCGGCCTGGATAGCGCCCCTGAAGGCCGGCTGGCGTACGTCATTCCGCCAGACAAGGCCCGCCTGCTCGCCGCTACCGCCGACATCTGCCTGTACCAGCCGCTAACCGACCAGCTGTATCCCCTCCAGGGAGGCGTTCATGAGCATAATTAACGCCATCAGCCGTCGGGTTGGCGATTATCGGGTGACCGCGCTGAGCGACGGGAATATGTCCGTCAGCCTCGGTATCCTCTCCGGCATCGATCCGGCAGAAGCCGACGAAAGGCAGCGCGCGGCCGGAATAGCTGACCCGCAGGTGCTGCATATCAACGCCTATCTGATCCGCGGCCAGGGACGCACGATCCTCGTGGATGCCGGCACCGGCGGGCGGAATAACGCCGGAGGTGAGCTCCCCGCGCGCCTTCGTGAGCTGGGTATCGCTCCGGCCGACGTCGATACGATCCTGCTGACCCACGGCCACCCTGACCATATTGGCGGACTGCTCGATGCCGACGGCAAGGCCGTCTATAAAAACGCCCGGCTGCATCTGCACCCCCGCGAGGTCGCATACTGGCAGGATGACGCCCTGTTGATGCGGGCCAGCGAGCGGGTTCAGGGCAATTTCACGCTGTTTCGCCGCACCCTTGCGGCCTATGAGGAGCGGGTTAACCTGCTAACGGACGATGAGGTGCTCCCCGGCATTCGCCCGGTCTGGCTGCCCGGGCACACGCCGGGTCACAGCGGGTTTCGTATCGCTGCCGGGGATGAGCCCCTGCTGATCTGGGGCGACATTGTGCATTTCCCGCATATTCAGTCGGCCCTGCCGGCCGTCGCAGTCGCCTTTGACGCCGACCCCGCCGAGGCGGCAGAGACCCGGAGACGTATTCTGGCGCAGGCGGCCAGCGAGCAGTGGCTGATTGCCGGCATGCACCTCGCCAGCGCCGGCTTTGCGCGGCTTAAGGCCGTCGAAGGCGGTTACCGAATGGTCTATCAGCAGGCCTGAAAATCGGGCGACATTCTGCCCGGCCTCGTTTTTATTAAGTAAAGAAACCATTCGTTATATATTGACATACATAGCGAATGGCTCTATCTTTTTGTCATACAAATAAAACCCGTACCCTTCAGACAGAGGCGAGATTTTTCTCGCCTCATTCCGTTTTCATTCGTCTGAAATTAACTCAATGCGCTCATATAAACTCGTTCTATTAACCGGGATGATCCCCTGTTCCTCTCTGCTGATGACCCTGCCGCTTCAGGCCGCAGAAACCATGGTCGTCACCGCTGCTACACCGACCGAAACGCTGGATAGCGCCACGCCCGCCGCCGAACAGCAGGCTACGCTTGGCAGCCTCGGCAAACGCAGGCTGATTGACGTCCCGTGGTCGGTACAGACCCTGTCGGATTCGCTCACCCGCCAGGTACAGGCCGGCAGCGTGAAGGACGTCTATCGCTACCTGCCCTCGGTTCAGGGCGACGGCGTTCGTCCGCAGACCCGCGGCATGCAGGGCAGCGTGGTGCAGAACAGCACCATCGACGGGCTGAACGTGGTCTCCACCACCGAGTACCCGGCCGAGCAGTTTCAGCGCGTTGAGGTCCTGAGCGGGATGGCCGGCGCGCTGTATGGCCCGGCAAACCCGGCGGGCATGTTTAACCTCGTCTCTAAGCGCGCCAGCGACGTGCCGCTGCGGCGGGTCACGGTGGGCGGCGGAACCGGCTCCGGCGCCAACGCCGCGCTGGATCTCAGCGGCCCGCTGGACGCCGGTGACAGGGTAAAATATCGCCTGAACCTGATGAGCCAGGACGGCAACGGCTACACCCACGGCAGCCGTCAACGCAACCAGTACGCGGGCCTGGCGCTCGATTTTCAGCTCACCGACCAGACGGTTCTGGAGAGCAATTTTAGCTACTATCACTTTTATCAAAAGGGGCTGCCCGGCTCCTTTGCTTTAGCCAAAGGCACCCGTTTCCCGTCGCCGCTTGATCCGACCAAAAGCAAGTACGGCCAGTATTACGCCGGCAACGACGACGCCACGACCACCGGCAGCCTGCATATCAAACACGACTTTGACGGCAACTGGCTGCTGGACGTTGGCGTCCTGCGCCAGATTGCGGATCGCGAATCCACCACCGTCACCAACACCTTAACCGATAATAACGGCAGCTATACCACCACCACCTCAAACTCCGCCGCCAGCCGCTTTACCATCAATAGCTATCTCGCCAACCTGACCGGCAGCGTTGATACCGGCTGGCTGCAGCATGACCTGGCGATGGGGGTACGCGGCTTCGTGTGGAAGAACTACAACCCCCGCGATGGCGGGACGCAAAAGCTCGGCAGTTCGACCCTCGAAGACAGCCCTGACTACGAGCGCCCGGATTACCCGGACTTCACCGATCGCTATCATTCAGCGACCACCACCCAGCACGTCTTTCTGCTCAACGATACCCTGACCTTCAGCCCGCAATGGAGCCTGCTGCTCTCCGGCAGCGAAAGCCTGTTTACCGTCGACAACTACGGCAAGAGCAGCCAGCGCAGCAGCAGCCACGATGACCGCGGTACCAGCGGATCCGCCAGCCTGATGTATAAGCCGGTCGATAATCTGACGCTCTATACCACCTGGGCCAACAGCATGCAGCAGGGCGACACCGCCCCGGCCGGCGCCAATAACGCCGGCGAGGTTCTCAATCCCTACCGCAGCCGCCAGCTTGAAGGCGGGGCCAAGTATGCGGTGCATAACGATCTGCTGCTCACCGCGGCGCTGTTCCAGGCCGAGCGCCCGTTTGCCTACACCAACGACAGCGGTGATTTCGCCGAAGACGGAACGCAGAAAAACCGCGGGCTGGAGCTGATGGCCGATGGCCGCATCACGCCCGCTCTGCGCGTGTTCGGCGGCGGCACCTGGCTCGACCCGCGTCTGCACAATACCGCCAGCGCCAGCGCTGACGGCAAACAGGTGGTCGGCCTGCCTCGCTTCACCGCCAATATGCTGGTGATTTACAGCATCGATGCGCTTCCGGGGCTGGACATGAACAGCAGCGTTCGCTACGTCGGCCGCCGGGCCACCGATAGCGCCAACGACGGCTGGGTCGGCAGCTATACCACCGTGGATGTCGGCAGCAACTATCGCACCCGGCTGTTCGGGACCGACACCACCTTCCGGTTAGCAGTCACTAACGTGACCAACCGCCGCTACTGGACCAATATCGTTCCGGGCGCCCTTACCGGCTACACCGGCACCGGCTACGCCAGCTCGCAGCTCGGCGCACCGCGCGAAGCGACGGCCTCGGTACAGTTTGATTTCTAAGGATCATAATGAAAAAAATCGCTGCCGCCTTACTTTGCGCCTGGCTCACGTTTCCGGCTCTCGCCAGCCGCCAGCTGACGGACGACGCCGGGCGTAGCGTCACGCTGCCGGATCGCGTTGATCGTATCGCCGAGGGGTGGTTTGCCCACCACTCGCTGCTGATGACCCTCGGCGCGGGAGATACCATCGTTGCGACGGTAAATCGACCGGACAGCCGCCCGTGGATGTTTCACCTCACTCCCCGCCTCAACCAGGCGCTTATCAGCCGCGGCCCGCACTTCACCAGCGAGGCGCTGCTGGCGCGCGGGGCCGAGGTGGTGTTTGTCGCCCGGGGCAACGGCGATGCCGAAGCGTACCGCCAGGCCGGTCTGCCGGTCATGGAGATGAGCTTTACCGATTACCCGTCGCTGGCGCGTTCCGTCACCACCACCGCCGAGGTGCTCGGGACGCCGCAGGCGCTGGCCAGAGCCCAGGCCTACAACCGCTATTTACAGCAGGCTATCGCGCGTATCGGCCAGCGCACCGCCGCGCTGACCGACGCCGAACGCCCGCGCGTGCTGCATATCCAGTCGCTGAAGCCGCTGAAGGTCGACGGCGGTCATACGCTGATCGACACCTGGATCCGCCTGGCCGGCGGGCAGAACGCGGCCGTCGGGATCGAAGGCAATATGCAGGAGATTTCGCCGGAAAAGGTGCTGGCCTGGCAGCCGGATGTGATTATCCTTGGCGCGGGATGCGGTGATTTAGCCCACTCCGCCTATCGTGACCTCTTCTCCACCCTGCGGGCGGTCAAAAATCACCGGGTGCTGCAAAACCCGGCGGGGGTTTTCCCCTGGGATCGCTACGGGAGCGAAAGCGCGCTGCAAATTCAGTGGGCGGCAAAGCAGCTCCAGCCTCAGCGCTTCGCCGAGATTGATATGCTCGCGGTCACCCGCGACTTTTATCAGCGCTTTTTTGACTATCCGCTGAGCGAAGCTGAGGCCAGCAGAATACTGCAGGCGCTCCCTCCGCAGCGAGAGGACGCAAAATAGGCCACAGCGCCTGGGGAAAAAAAGGTACGGCATTGACAAATGCGTGACCTCAGCGTGCCCCCGGGCTCATTTTCAGCGCTACTATCCCCTTAACGAGCCGGGAACTTGTCTTAATGCGCATATACCGAACTTACGTGAGAGGGAATTCTTTATGAGCGTGCCGCAAACAAAATCTGAATTACTGAGCGCTATCGATAAAAACTTCGACAAATTAATCGGCTACCTGCATGCCATACCGGCAGAGCTTACCGCAGAGCGCGCAATGGATGGGCACGCCAAAGGCAGCCAGATGAGCATTCATGACCTCGTTTCGTACCTGCTGGGATGGAATGTGCTGGTCGTAAAATGGATCGTTTCTGATGCTAAAGGGCTGGCCGTCGATTTTCCGGAGACCGGCTATAAATGGAATCAGCTTGGCCTTCTGGCGCAAAAATTTTACTCAGACTACAGGGACTTAAGCTACGACTCGCTAATCGCTGAGCTGCAGAGGGTAAAAAATGAGATAGTCCAGCTGATTGACGAGCGCAGCGATGACATTTTGTACGCCAAACCCTGGTACACAAAATGGACGATGGGGCGAATGATCTCGTTTAACACGTCGTCACCTTATGCGAATGCCTGCGGACGCTTAAGAAAGTGGGCGAAAGAGAGTGATATCCGCTTAAAGTAAACGCCTGAGCGCAATGAGTGTGGATAAGTCATTCCCCGTCCGCCGCCGGTGGCGTTAACGCGGGGCGTCATCGATAACGACATCGATACGCTTCGCGACGCCGTTCCCCTATCCCGTCTTCTCCACCCGAACCCGATCCTGCGGCCCGCGTTAGTCATTTCATTCAAATCCAAGCCGCCCGATCGCGAAAAACCAGCGTATTCCACAGCCCATGAGGAAATTAACCAGATATCCATCTGAAGAATAGATATAGAGCGGGCGATTAAAAATTTAATACTATTAACAATCAATTAACATTAGCAGGCAAACATTTTATCTGAGGAAAATAATAATATGTCTACCACCCACGTTCTGGGGGATGCGCCCTTTGCCCCCGCAGGACAGCCCCACTCCAGCCTGACCAGCCGCATCGATGCCCTGCCTGCCTCCTTCGGCCTGTGGTCATTTATCACCCTGCTGGCGCTCGGTGGTTTCTTCGAGCTGTACGATCTTTTTCAGACCGGGTACATCAGCACCGGCCTGCTGGCGGAGAATATCTTTCACGTCGGCGAGCAGGGCATTTTCGGCATATCGGATCAGGCCGCCTTCGCCTCGGCGACCTTTTTCGGCCTGTTTATCGGCGCCAGCCTCCTCGCGCCGCTGGCGGATAAGCTCGGCCGCCGCCTGACCTTTATGTTTGCGCTCGCCTGGTACGGCGTATTCTCGCTGCTGATGGCCTTTCAGAGCAGCGCGGAGGGGGTTATTTTCTTTCGTTTCCTCGTCGGCATTGGCCTCGGGATTGAGCTGGTCACCATCGACACCTACTTAAGCGAATGGGTTCCGACCCATCTGCGCAACAAAGCCTTCGCCTTTGCCTTTTTCATTCAGTTTCTCTCGGTGCCCGCCGTGGCGCTGATGTCATGGATGCTGGTACCCATCACCCTGTTCGGCCTGAGCGGCTGGCGCTGGGTGATTATCTTCGGCGCGCTGTGCTCGCTGGTTATCTGGGTCATCCGCAAGAAGCTGCCGGAGTCGGCCCGCTGGCTGGAAGTCAAAGGCCGCAACGACGACGCCCATGCGGTGATGTGTGAGATGGAGCAGCGCTGCGGGATTGCCCCCTCGCCGCAGCACCGCACGGAGGCCGGGACCGCTAAAACGCAGACCGGCACCTTTAAGGAGATTTGGGCGCCGGAGTATCGCAAACGCACCATCATGCTGATGGTCATGAACTTCTTCCAGGCGATCGGCTTTTTTGGCTTCGGCAACTGGCTGCCGGCGCTGCTGTCAGGCCAGGGCGCGAGCATAACCCACAGCCTGCTGTACGCCTTTTTCATTACCCTCGCCTATCCGATTGGCTGCCTGTTCTGCACCCGCTTTGTTCATCGCTTCGAGAACAAATGGCAGATCGTGCTCTCCGCGCTAATGACGGTGGTGTTCGGCACCCTTTTCGCCCTGCAGAATAGTCCGGTGATGCTTGTTATCTGCGGCTTTATGATCACCTGGTCCAACGCCTGGCTGACCATCAGCTATCATGCCTATCAGGCCGAGGTGTTCCCGACCCACATTCGCGCCCGGGCGGTCGGCTTCTGCTACTCGTTCAGCCGCCTCTCGACGGCCATTACCAGCATTCTGATCGGCATCATTCTGCAGTACGCCGGTGCGCCGGGAGTGATTAGCTTTATCGTGGCCAGCATGCTGATGGTGATGCTCTCGGTCGGTATTTTTGGGCCGAAAACCCGCGGTATCAGCCTCGAAAAAATCTAGCCGCACGCCTTGCCGCCGGGACGCTTCCGGCGGCAACGGCAGAGCCCGCGTCTTGATTTATAAAACCCTCGTCACCAATATAATAAAAACAATCCATTCATGGACTTGATAAATATGAATGGCAAAGCGGATAATTAACGCTATTCATTGATCGCTATTTTTTCACGTGCTATAGATGTCCAATGAATTATTTATGGCTCAAGCCCGATGCTTAAAAAATCAAGACTCATTATACGATTACTTATTACGCTATTAATAACGTGCTCGGCTGAGTCAGCCAGCGCAAAGATTGAATTACCTGATGCTGTAAAAACGATCGCCAGCACGCAGTATTTTTCCACCGGTTATAACGGCTTTATCGCGCATAAAAGCGCCGGGGAGCAGGCGTTAAGAACGGTGGCCTCATCTCCGGACGCTACGGGAAAGCTGCTCGATATCGCCCGTTCCTCATCAACAACGCTGGCAGGCAGGCTGTATGCAGCCTGCGGTTTAAAGCAGCAAGAATATAACGACATGGATATCATCTTCACGCCGTTCTTTCACTTTACCGTTTCGGTGCTGCGGGGTGATGTACTGACGCAAGAGTCGTTCCAGGATCTTTATGGCAGAATAGCCGCCTACGGCTGTAATTAATTACGCAAAGGTTTTGCCATGATATGAATTAACGCCCCGGTTTCCCCGGAGCGTTAATTCATACATTATATTCTGTTAAACAATTAGCCAAATATCGCCTGCGCGTCGGCGAAGCATTTTTCCGCCAGCGACGACACCGGCTCTTGATTGCGCATAATCAGCGCCAGCATCGAATCCACTGCCGTTTCGGCTATCGGGATAATCTCCAGGTTGTCGCTCAGGGCCTCCAGACCGTTGTTGAGCGGCATAATGGCGCAGCAGATGCCCGCCTGCACCGCCTGTATGATCTGGAACGTGGAGTCGCTTTCAAAGACGTATTTTGGCGACAGCCCTTTGCCCTTAAAGCTCATTTCGATCGATTCGCGGTAGTACATCCCTTTGGTGAGAAAGCCGAGCGGCAATGCGGCCAGCGCATCCCAGTCGGGGATCCCCGCAGCGAACTGAAAGTGGCGCCTATCGTGCAGCAGCCCCATCCGGGTCGCCGGGAGCCACTGCACGTTGAAAAGCTGGCTATCGACGTGGTGCAGGTAGCAGATCCCGAGATCGAGCTGGTTACGGCTCACGCCGTCGATAATCTGCTCCGAGGTCAGCGACAGCAGGCTAAACTGCAGCTCGGGATACTTCTCCGTCAGGGGCTTAATCAGCTGCATCGGGTTGAGGCTGGCCAGCGGCACCATGCCGACCCGCAGCTGGCCAACCATCTGCCCGCGGCAAATGGCCGCCTCCGCTTCCAGCCCGTCGTGGGCGGCGAGCAGCGCCCGCGCCCATGCCAGAATGCGTTCCCCTTCGGGAGTAAAGCCCTCGAAGCGCTGCCCGCGCTGGATCAGCACGAGATTTAGCTCCTCTTCCAGGCTGCGAATGCGCATCGAGAGCGTCGGCTGGGTGATATGACAGGCCGCCGCCGCCTGGCCAAAATGGCGGGTCCGATCGAGGGCGATCAGATACTTGAGTTGTTTTATATCCATGATTGATCCACTCTATTTGCGCCCGCGCACAAAGGTGCACCGGCGCGATACAGAGCGCTAGTGTAGCTCAAATATGTTAGCTAAATGTTATTTTAAGGCCGCAAAATGCCCGCCGCCGGCGCCGCCAAACGCGCCGCGCGCTTGATTTCGGGGATGACGCTGCCAGACTGGATACAGGGCTATCGGTAAACGGAGGGGCAAGGTGAAGCGCTATGTACATCAGGTTCAGCAGCACAAAGTTCCGATCGCCGGGCTCGAAGCGCTGTCGCTACTCACCGAGCACAGCTTCTCCCGCCACTCTCACGACCGGTTCGGCATCGGCGTTTTTACCCACGGCGCCCAGCGTTCGTGGAGCCATATCGGCAAAGTTGACGCCGCTGCCGGCAACGTCATTATGGTCAACCCCGGCGAAATTCACGACGGCGCGCCGCTGCACGGCCCTCGCGGCTGGCAGATGCTGTATATCGATCCCCTGCTGGTCGAGCAGGCGCTCCCCGTGGGCTCAAAGGCGGAGGATATCATCCTGCGCCCGGTCGTTGAGGATCCTCGGCTGAACGGGCTGATGGCGCGCATGTTCAGCGAAATCCGCGCCGCGTCCCCCGACGGCGGCGCCGTAGAGGAAGCCTTTCTTCTTTGCCTGATGCAGATCTCCCGCCGCCACCTGCTGGTGAAGCCGCCGGGAGAGCCCGGCTCGCCGGGCATCGCTCTGGCAAAAGAGTATCTCGACGATGCGCCGGAAAATAAGATAACCCTCGAGCATCTCGCCGCGCTTTGCGGTATCAGCCGTTTCCAGCTGATACGCGGCTTCGCCCGCGCAACCGGGATTACCCCGCACGCCTATCTGATCCAGTCCCGCGTGCGTCTGGCCCGCCGGCTGCTGGCGGAGGGGAACGGCCTGGCCGAAGCGGCGCTGATGGCGGGCTTCGCCGATCAGAGCCACTTCACCCGCGCCTTCCTGAAACAGTTCGGGATGACGCCGGGATACTACCTCTCCGCGATCGGCTAGCCTGCCTGCAATTTTGTTCAATACGCGCCGGCTTCGCTGCGAAATACTCAGGCTCTTTCTCCCTAAACGAAGAGCATGCTATGTCGCTTATCACCCCTGAATTTCTTATCACCTCCCTGATCGTTGTCGTCGCCCCCGGCACCGGCGCGCTCTACACCATTGCTACCGGACTCTCCGCCGGCAGCAGAATGAGCTACGCCGCCGCGCTGGGCTGCACGCTGGGGATTATTCCTCATATGCTGGCGGCGGTAACCGGGCTGGCGGCCATTCTCCACGGCAGCCCGCTGGCGTTTGAGGGCGTGCGCTACCTCGGCGTCGCCTGGCTGCTGTATCTGGCGTGGATAACCCTCAGGCAGCGCGGCTCGCTGCGCCTCGACGCGCCAGACACCGCGCGGAGCGCGGGTAAAATCATCGCTCACGCGGTATTGATAAACCTGCTTAATCCCAAGCTTCCGCTCTTTTTTCTGGCATTTTTACCGCAGTTTATGCGCAGCGAGTCCCCCTCGCCGACGGAAGATATGCTGCTGCTGAGCGCCATTTTTATGCTGATGACCCTGCTGGTGTTTATGCTCTATGGCGCCTTTTCCGCCGCCATGCGCCGCCACGTCCTCACCCGCCCGGCGATCCTTCGGGGTTTGAACCTGGCCTTTGCCGCGGGTTTTGTTGCGCTGGGCATCAGGCTTATTCTGACGCCGCGCTGATGCGGGGCCTCGCCGCCGGCGGCTGCCGACGACGAGGCGCAGGAGGCGTTAGCGTAGGCCCGCGACGGGCAGGATCTCTTTCGA
The DNA here is from genome assembly GCF_004362605.1 of Klebsiella sp. BIGb0149. Taxonomy (NCBI): domain Bacteria; kingdom Pseudomonadati; phylum Pseudomonadota; class Gammaproteobacteria; order Enterobacterales; family Enterobacteriaceae; genus Klebsiella; species Klebsiella sp. BIGb0149. The sequence continues at coordinate 446,338 of NZ_SNYG01000003.1, forward strand.
GCGCAGGGTCAGGCGAATCGGTACCGATTTGTAGGACGGCGTCCCGCTCTCTTGATCAAGATAGTTGAGCGGAACCAGAACGTTAGCCTCCGGGTAATAGGCGCCCACGGTGCCCGGCGCGATGCTGTAGGCCACCACCGTAATGTCCTCAAGACGCTGGTGGCTGTCCGGCAGCGCGGTGCTGATATCCACCCGATCGCCGTGCTCCAGCCCCATATTTGCCATGTCCTGCTCGTTCATAAACAGCACGTCGCGGCGGCCAAAGACGCCGCGATAGCGGTCATCGAGGGCATAAATCGTGGTGTTGTACTGGTCGTGACTGCGCAGCGTCACCAGGCGCATAACGTCCTCCCCGTCCACCTGCACGTTTTCATGAACGCCGTGGAAAACCGAGAACATCGCTTTGCCCGTTGGCGTCGGCCAGACACGCTCGGTGGGCGGCAGCGGCATGCGGAAGCCGCCCGGATGACGAATGCGCTGGTTGTAGTTTTCAAAGCCGGGAACGGTGCGTTCAATCAGCTCGCGGATGCGATCGTAGTTTGCCACCAGCGCCAGCCAGTCAACTTTGGTGTTCGCCAGCGTCGCCATCGCCATCCCGGCCACAATGGCCGGCTCGGAGCGCAGCTGCGGCGAGGCCGGCTTCAGCTTACCCGACGAGGCGTGGACCATCGACATCGAATCCTCAACGGTAATCGACTGGCGGCCGCTTTCCTGGACGTCGAGCTCGGTTCGTCCCAGACAGGGCAGAATATAGGTCTCTTTAGCCACCAGCAGGTGCGAGCGGTTGAGCTTGGTGCCAACGTGCACGCTCAGCTCCAGCCCCTGCATCGCCGGGAAGGCCTGCTGACGATCGGGCATGGCGACGGCAAAGTTGCCGCCGAGGCACAGCAGCGCCTTCGATTTCCCCGCAATCATCGCCTCCAGCGCCTTCACCGCATCGTGGCCATGCGCCTGCGGCGGAACAAAGCCGAACTCACGCTGCAGGCTGGCGAGGAAGCTGGCGCTCGGCTTTTCGGTGATCCCAACGGTGCGGTTGCCCTGCACGTTGGAGTGCCCGCGCAGCGGACAGATCCCGGCGCCCGCTTTGCCAATATTGCCGCGCATCAGCAGCAGGTCGGCGATCAGGCGCACGTTTGAGGTGCCCTTGTTATGCTGGGTGATCCCCATGCCGTAGGTGACGATGGTGGCGTTGGATTTAGCATAGGCCTCGGCGACGCGCTGCAGGTCGTCGCGGGTCAGGCCCGATTCGCGCTCGATGTCGTGCCAGCTGGTCAGGCGCAGATCGTCAGCAAAAGCGGGAAAGTTCTGCGTATGCTCGGCAATAAAAGCGCTGTCGAGGACATTATCCAGATCGTCATCCATCTGCAGCAGCGCCTTGGCAATACCCTTCAGCGCCGCGGCATCGCCGCCGGCCTTGACCTGGAAATAGGTCGAGGCGATGTTGGTTGAGCTGTAGGTCGCCATTTCGATCACGTTCTGCGGGTCGGCAAAACGCTCCAGTGCCCGCTCTTTTAGCGGATTGAGAACAATTATCGGCACGCCGCGCCGCGACAGCTCGTGCAGGGTTCCCATCATCCGCGGGTGGTTGGTTCCCGGGTTATGGCCGATGGAAATAACCAGCTCAGTTTGCTCAAAATCATCCAGCGAAACCGTCCCTTTGCCAATGCCAATCGACTGCGGCAGCCCGACGCTGGTTGCCTCGTGGCACATATTGGAGCAGTCCGGGAAGTTGTTGGTGCCGAGCTCCCGGGCATACAGCTGGAACAGCCAGGCGGCTTCGTTGGAGGCGCGTCCGGAGGTGTAAAATTCAACCTCATCCGGCTGCATGCCGCTGACAATCTCGCCGATTCGCGCAAAGGCGCGCTCCCAGGAGACCGGACGCAGGGTGTCGCTGGCGCGATCGTAGACCAGCGGATCGGTTAAGCGACCGTAGCCCTCGAGCTCAAAATCGCTTTTCGCCAGCAGGGAGCTGACCGTATTGGCTGCCAGAAATTCGGCGGTGACGCGCTTGCTGGTCGCTTCCCAGGTCACCGCCTTGGCGCCATTCTCGCAAAACTGGAAGGTCGATTTGTGTTCTTTATCCGGCCATGCGCAGCCCGGGCAGTCAAAACCGTCCGGCTGATTGGTGCGCAGCAGCGTCGCCGGGGCATCGAGGGCATCCATCTGGGTGCGAACGGCGATGGCGGTGGCTTTCAGCGCGCCCCAGCCGCCGGCCGGGCCGTCATAGGGATGAACACCCGGCACTGCGCGTCTTTTCTTGTTCATGCTAGCTCCTGAATGCACCGTCGATAAGCAGGTAAATGCGTGCGTCAGACCGCCTTATCAGAGCGATCGGCACTGTTTTTGGCCGCTCGCCGGTGCGGGGCGAATATCCGCCGCCGGCGAGGGTTTTGTTAACGAAAGAATAACAATCGAGGCCGAAGCTGTATAATCAATGTTATCTATCACGCATTAGATTTAACTTATTTAACATTAGCAGCGCGGCGGGGATCAGGTCAGGTTGTAGTACCTGTCGGGCTGAATTTTTTCCGGCAGCGGATGCTGTCCGGTCATGTCCAGCAGATTGCGCTCGATGGTATTGCACATCGCGTTGAGCGGCAGATCGTTGGCGGCGACGCCGAACGGATCCTCCAGCTCTTCCGCCAGCGAATCCCATGACAAAAAGGTGTAGGAGATAAAGACCGAGACAAACGGCGTCATGTAGTGCAGATCGCCGACCAGCGCAAACGGCAGCAGCGTGCAGAACAGGTAGACGGTACGTTGTAAAATCAGGGTGTAGGCAAAAGGCACCGGCGTGGTCGCTAAACGTTCGCAGCCGCCCAGCACGTGCGCCAGCTCGTCGAGCTTATTATCCATCAGGCCATAGGTGATATCGCTGACCTTCCCCGCTTCGCGCAGCTGGCCTAGCTCATGCCCCACCAGCAGCAGGATCCGGTTGGTCGGCATCGAGCTGGCGATAATTTCCGCCACCGCATCGCGCGGCAGCAGGCGGTAAAGATCGGCGCTGGGATCGGTTTTTCGCAGCTGGTGCTTCAGGCTCCAGCTAAAGGCAATCAGGTAGCTGGCCATTTTTTTATGCGTTTCTGCGGCGGCCGGCAGAATATTTTTCAGCTGCCGCATCAGCGTGCGCTCGGCAATTAATACCGTTCCCCACAGGTTGCGCGCCTCGACGAAGCGGTTATAGCTGGCGCTGTTGCGAAAGCCGAGAAAGATCGCGATAGCGATACCCAGCAGGCTAAACGGCGCAACGGTTAAATGGATCCCCAGCTGCTCGTACCACTGGTAGCTAATAATCGCGATAATCGACATCAGCACGTTGAGCAGCAGGCGAAAGACGATTTTTGACAGCACCGAACCGTGCCAGTCAAACAGACGAAGAAACCAGTGTTGTTCTGGTCGGATAATCATTGTACTACTTCCTGATGAATGCCATTGCGCATGGCTTAATATTATCTATTACGCCACTGGCTTATTTTATTGAGCACTAACACGACAAGGCGTTAATTATCTACCACGCACCAGCGATGGATTAATGGCCGGCTGATTATGGTCTCTTTTTATTTACCCGGCAATATGCGGTCCCGGCTCCGGGCAATAATAAAACCGCGGCGCCGATAACCACTATATTAATCTGGTTAATGGTTATCGGTTTACAAAACGCCGCCGTTCATCCGCCGCATCGCACAGTGCCAGGCGCCGTTGCGCACCGAGGCGCGCAGCACGCGGGCAATGCCGTGCACCGCCAGCCGCGTGGATTGCCGCTGCAGGGGGTTCATCCTGAGGGAGAGCATCTCCTGCGCCCAGGGCGGCAGCAGATCGACCCCCGCGCGCATCATCAGCTGGCCCACGGGCTGGCTCAGCCGTCCGGGCAGGCGGGTAGCAAACAGCACCTGGGCAACCTCCTGCGTGCGTTCGTCGCAGCGCAGGCGCGGACGCATATCCTGCAAATACTCCGCCACCTGCCGCGGCGTGAGCGGAATATCCCGCGCGCCGAGGCGGCGGGCAATCTCTCCGGCCTCGGCGAAATACTGCGCCTGGCGCGCTTCGCTCACCACCGTTCGCCGGTAGCGCAGATGCGAAGCCATAAAGCTGCTGCACTCGGCCACGTGCACCCAGGTTAATAGCGCCGGATCGCTGGCTGCGTAAGGCGTGCCGTCGCGGTCCTGCCCGCTCACCCGCAGATGGATAGCCTTTATCTTCGCGATCAGCCGCTCGGCGTCATCGGTGGTGCCAAAGGTGGTGGCAGAAATGAACTGGCTGGTGCGCCGCAGGCGGCCAAAGATGTCTTCGCGGAAGTTAGAGTGATCCCAGACGCCGGCCAGCGCCAGCGGGTGGAGCATCTGCAGAAGCAGCGCGCTGATGCCGCCGCAGAGCATTGAGGTAAAGTCGCCGTGCACCGGCCAGATAGCCGAGCGTGGGCCAAACAGCCCGGGCTCGCCGAGCGGGCGTTCAAAATCAATCTCTTTTAGCGCCATGCCGGTTAAACCCAATACCTGCGCTTCAATCATACCGCGTATGCTGGTCATTACTGTGCCTGCTCCTTTTCGTCACAGGCAAAACATACCATTAATTGACGGCGGACTCATTTGCCGGCAGCGGCTTTTAGGCACGATGCGCGGTGCCCGCAGGCTGCGGGCACGCGGTGGCGTAAAGCCGGGAATAGCACAGGAATGGGCGTTTACGGATTGAGCTTATATTCCAGGCTCACTTCGGCATTGAGCACCTGCGAAACCGGGCAGCCCGCTTTCGCTTTGTGAATGATGCTTTCAAACGCCGCATCGGCAATGCCCGGCAGCACGATCTGGCTCTGGAGCGCCACCTTAGTGATGGCGAAGCCGCTGGCGGATTTATCGAGGGTCACCACGGCGACCGTATCAATCGAGGTTGGCGTATACCCTTCTTCCCCCAGCATCAGCGAGAGCGCCATCGAGAAGCAGGCCGCATGGGCCGCGCCGATGAGCTCTTCCGGGTTGGTGCCCTTCACGCCTTCAAAGCGGGTGTTGAAGCCATAAGGTTGCTGGTTCAGCGCCCCGCTCTCCGTTGAGACGGTTCCTTTACCGCTTTTCAGATCCCCTTCCCAGTGCGCTTGACCTTTCTTATGAATTGCCATGGATTCGCTCCTTTTTTGACGTTAAAGGAGTAAGTATAGGAGCGGATAGCGGATTCGGCCTGCACCATTTACCCCGGGAGGTGATTTTGCCCCGCTACCCGGCGTCGATATTTTTACTCATATTGATACCGGTGACCCCAAAGCCGCTGGCCTCGTACAGGCGACGGGCGCGCGCGTTATCCCCGGCGACCCGCAGCTTTATCTGCGCAAAACCCTGCTGCCGGAGATCGTTTTCCAGCGCCGCCATCGCCCGTTTGCCCAGCCCCTTCCCCTGACTGTCGGGGTGAATATAGAAGTCGCAAATAAAGGCGGAGCGCATTTTGGCGTCCGGTTTGTACCACAGGTAGCCAACCTGCCGCTCCTCGTTGCCGACGCGTTCAATCAGGCAGAGTAAAACCTGACCCGGCGTGCCCGCGCCTTCAGGGAGACTCTCGACAATCTCCTGCTGCGCCTGGGCGCGGGCGGCCGGAGCGGAAAGGCCATAGTTATCCGCAATTTCAGCGGCGTAATCGGGGATAAAATAGGCGAGCCAGGCCGCATAGTCGGCCTCCTGCATCGGTCTGAATATCATCATCGTTCCATTCCTTGAGTGAAGTGTTTAACGGCTGCTAGCCGTTCGCAGGCTGCGCCAGCCGCTGCTGTATATCGTCGAGAAACAGCGGCAGCGCGCTGGGCTGGTAGTCGCGCGAGAGATAAAGACCGAAAACGCTCAGCGGCTTCGGCGTCCAGCCCGGCAGTATCTGCTGCAGCGCCCCGCCGCTCAGCGCGCGCTGCGCCTCAAGCTCGGGGAGCATCGCGATGCCGCAGCCGGCCACCGCGGCCTCCAGCAGCAGGGAGGAGATCCCGGCGCTTAAGTTTCCCGAAACCGCCACCGCCGCGCTCTCCCCTTCAGGCGAGATAAACTGCCAGGTCTGGGTGGCGAAGTGGCTGTAATGCAGGCAGTTGTGCTGGCTCAGGTCGTCAGGCGTCTGCGGCTGCCCGTTCAGCTGCAGCCAGCGCGGCGAGGCGCAGAGCACCGACCGGCAGACCCCCAGCCGGCGGGCGATGGCCCCCGGCTCCGGGTTATCGGTAATGCGGATTGCCACGTCGATGCGTTCGCCGATCAGGCTGACCGGATGGTTGTTGATATCCAGCTCAAGCCGCAGCTGCGGATAGCGGGCGAGAAAATCCGGCAGCAGCGGCGAAATAAGCTGCATCGCCGTAAAATGGGCGCAGGCCACCCGCAGCGTACCGCTGGGCACCGCCCGCTCGGTCTGCCCGGCAATTTCGTCCGACAGCTGCGTCAGGCTGCGCGTTTTTTGCAGCACCTTCTCCCCGGCGGCGGTAAGCGTTAGCCGGCGCGTGGAGCGGTGGATCAGGCGGCTGCCGGCCCAGTGCTCCATCTGCTCAAGATAGCGGCTGACCATCGGCCGCGACATGCCCAGCGCCCGCGCGGCGGCGCTGAGGCTGCCCAGCTCGCAAATGCGGATATACACCCTGGCGGCGATAATTCTATCCATACGTCGTTTCCATCTGCACGTTTTATGAAACTCAGCATCTCTTTTTTCAGGAATTTTCGCAAATCAGGAAATACGTAAAATAGCGTTATTCACCCGACATTGAGAAAACAATCATGAAACTTTCGACCCTTGCCATCGCCACCGCCCTGTTCAGCAGCGCCGCCTTCGCCGCGCCGCTGCAGCTGCAAACCTACAACCCGCAGGATAAAGGGATTTTCGCCGTCAACTCAACGCTGGCCTCCGGCCCTCACGAAGCGGTGCTGTTTGACGCCCAGTTCAGCGTCAAGGACGGCGAGAAGCTGGTAGAGATGATCCGCAAAAACGGCAAGCCGCTGAGCCGGATTGTGATCACCTCCGGCGATCCGGATTTCTACTTCGGCCTTGAGCCGCTGGTTAAAGCCTTCCCGCAGGCGAAAATTGTCGCGACGCAGGAAGTCGTCAATCACATTAACGCCACCAAAGCCGCGAAGCTGGCCTACTGGGGACCGCAGATGAAAGATGGCGCCCCGCAGCAGGTCTATGCTCCGCAGGTGATTGAAGCCCACACCTTTACCATCGACGGCGAGAAGGTTGAAATCCGCGAGCCGGATAGCTACGCCGCCTTTGTGTGGATCCCGGGCAACAAGGCCATTCTCGGCGGTACCGGCGTCGCCTGGGACATGCACGTCTGGACCGCCGATACCCAGACCGCCGAGAGCCGACTCCAGTGGCGTAAAACCCTCGACGATATGGCCGCGCTGCATCCGCAGCAGGTGATTCCGGGACACTATCTCGGCGCGCCGCCGGCGGGCGACCGGGCGATCGTCTTCACCCGCGACTACCTGCAGCAGTTTGAGCAGGCGCTGCAGAACCATAAGGATTCCGCCGGCGTGATCAAAGAGATGAAGCAGCGCTGGCCGAAGCTGGCGGAAGAGAGCTCGCTGGAGCTGAGCGCGAAGGTCAACACCGGCGAGAGGAAGTGGTAGCCGCAGACTGTTCCTAATCCGCGAACGTGAGGTTGCCATTGGTGAAAATATAGCCCACCATAGAGTGCGCGGTTCGGTTAACGGGCCGCCGTTAGGGTTATATTTCGTCCGGTTTCGCCGGGCTTGTCCTTGAAACAGAAGTGGATTAAGGAGTAAGAATGAAATCGAACCATCAGGCACGTCATCTTCTCGGTCTGAACTATAAGCTGTCCCAGCAGAAAAAAGTGGTGCTGGACGGCGATGTGGAAACCACCATCAACCACGCGCATGCCACCGGCCGCAAACGCCGCGCGGGCTAATTTCTCGATTGAGTGATGATAAAAACACCGTCCTTTTGCCAGGATGGTGTTTTTTTAACGCTATCCCCCCTCTTTAACAGCAACTGCTCTATACTCTGCCCGCAGCATTCCCTGCCAGCCCGCTCGTCTATCGCCGCGCCGGGCCTGAAGCGATTATCAAGGAGTTAGTGCGATGCAATTCACCCATAAAAAAAACCGTTCCCTGTATATCCCCTACGCGGGCCCCGTCCTGCTTGAGTTCCCGCTTCTCAATAAAGGTAGCGCCTTCAGCATCGAGGAGCGCAGCAGCTTCAACCTGCTGGGCCTGCTGCCGGAAGTGGTTGAAACTATCGAAGAGCAGGCAGAGCGCGCGTGGATCCAGTATCAGGGGTTCAAAACCGAGATCGACAAGCACATTTACCTGCGCAATATCCAGGACACCAACGAAACCCTGTTTTATCGCCTGATTGGCAACCATCTGGAAGAGATGATGCCGGTCATCTATACCCCGACGGTCGGCGCCGCCTGCGAACGCTTCTCCGAAATCTACCGCCGCGCCCGGGGCGTATTTATCTCCTATCAGAACCGACATAACCTCGACGATATCCTGCAAAACGTGCCTAATCACAACGTTAAGGTGATCGTGGTTACCGACGGCGAGCGTATCCTCGGCCTTGGCGATCAGGGCATCGGCGGAATGGGCATCCCTATCGGGAAGCTGTCGCTGTACACCACCTGCGGTGGGATCAGCCCGGCCTATACGCTGCCCGTGGTGCTGGACGTCGGAACCAACAACCAGCAGCTGCTCGACGATCCGCTGTATATGGGCTGGCGCCACCCGCGTATCACCGATGACGAGTACTATCAGTTCGTTGATGACGTTATCCAGGCCATTAAGCACCGCTGGCCGGACGTGCTGCTGCAGTTTGAAGACTTTGCGCAGAAGAACGCCATGCCGCTGCTTAACCGCTACCGGAATGAAATCTGCTCGTTCAACGATGATATCCAGGGCACCGCTTCGGTCACCGTGGGTACGCTGATCGCCGCCAGCCGCGGCGCCGGCAGCCAGCTGAGCGAACAGAAAATTGTCTTCCTCGGCGCCGGGTCCGCCGGCTGCGGTATCGCCGAGCAGATCGTCGCCCAGATCCAGCGTGAGGGCCTGAGCGAGGAAGCGGCGCGCCAGCGCGTCTTTATGGTCGATCGCTTCGGCCTGCTCACCGACGCGATGCCGAACCTGCTGCCGTTCCAGAGCAAGCTGGTGCAGAAGCGGGACAACCTGCAGCAGTGGGATACCACCAGCGACGTCCTCTCTCTGCTGGACGTGGTGCGCAACGTCAAGCCCGATATTCTGATCGGCGTTTCCGGCCAGCCGGGGCTGTTCACCGAAGAGATTATTCGCGAGATGCATAAGCACTGCCCGCGGCCGATCGTCATGCCGCTGTCGAACCCCACTTCCCGGGTGGAAGCGACGCCGCAGAACATTCTTAGCTGGACCGACGGCGAAGCGCTGGTCGCCACCGGCAGCCCGTTTGCGCCGGTGACGCTGAAAGGCAAGCAGTACGTGATTGCCCAGTGCAATAACTCCTACATCTTCCCGGGCATTGGTCTCGGGGTGATCGCCTCCGGCGCTTCGCGGGTCACCGAGGATATGCTGATGGCCGCCAGCGAAACGTTAGCAAAGCACTCCCCGCTGGTGAACAACGGCGAAGGCCCGGTGCTGCCGGAGCTGAAGGATATTCAGACCGTGTCGCGCGCCATCGCCTTTGCGGTGGGTAAAGTGGCTCAGGAACAGGGCGTGGCGGTGAAAACCTCCGCCGAGGCGCTGCTGCAGGCGATAAGCGATAACTTCTGGCAGCCGGAGTATCGTAACTACCGCCGGACGTCGATTTAATTGCTATGACCAACGGGCCTGAATCTCAGGCCCGGCTTAGTATCAGAGCAGCATATTATGCTATTCTGCTCGCATAAGGATAATTTAGTATCTTTTACATTCATAAAAGCATGGTCATTTATTCATGTTACTGGTTATATTTTAGATTTATAAAAGCATAAATGATTTTATTTATCGGGATATTGCAAAAAATTAAATTTTTAATCTATTCTATCAGTGTCATCTTCGAAACGCTAGCAAGCACTGATCGGAGGCATAATGAATAAGTATCTTGAACTGATAGATAAACCTCAAGTTAATAGTGTGAATGTTGGTCTTAGTCCACCGAAATTGTCCACATTGAGAAGTCTTCTTGGAGAACCCAGAAATAATTACACAGGTGATTGTCAGCCTGTTATTGGTCCCTTTAAAAATAGAATCGTTACGCAGTCAGTAGGTCCATTTGAGTGTACGGGCATTGATGTGGCACTGAAGTCATTGATCGATATTTTAGCTTCTGTAAAAAATGAATTACCAGACCTTTACGCAATACTAGGTACGGCTGGAATGTTATGTGCCCGTAAAGTCAAAATTAAGCGGAAAGATGGCACTCTTCACCTTGGTGACAATCCTTCGAATCATTCCTGGGGTTTAGCAATAGATATCAAATTATCAGGTATACTTGATAAACAAAGTGATGATAAGTGTCTCCGTGGCCTTCTAATTCTCTCAAAATATTTTAATGCCGGAGGATGGTATTGGGGAGTAAGTTTTTCAAATGAAGATGCAATGCATTTTGAAGTGGCCGAGTCCACATTAATAAAATGGCGAAATGAAAATTTAATCTAGCTCTTACATAACAAATTGAGTTTTAAACATTAATTAAATATCAATCTGCATTTTAGTTTTTATTTATAATCGCAGCATTATAAACCCAATGAGTAAACCAAGTTGATGTCATCATGATAGCTTATTATTTCAATGCACTAAGAAATACCATGTCAAATATTTTACAACGCATATTTTCATTTAAGGAAATAAAAAAAGACGATCCTTTGTTTGATCTCCATTTTTCTATGAATTTTCTTTATCCGCTACTCATCAGTGGATTAACAGGTATAATTTTAATTTGCATTCCTCAACTGCATATAATGAACCTCGGTGTGTTGCTATTATGGAGTATGGCATGTATTTCACTTGGGACAGCTTTAGGTTTTTTATTTGGATTCCCGCGCTCTGGGAAATCCAAATCAGAAAATGACAAAGCTTCAGCAAATACTGGCAGAAACAGAGACCCTCAACCGAACACAAATCTTGAGGAAATATCAGACTGGTTAACAAAAATTATAGTTGGGTTATCACTTGTTAATGCAAAATCAATTGGTGAACTTATTATCAATATCAGTAATAGAATTGAATTATCACTCATTCCATATACAAACGATATCGCAAAAAAAATAGGACTACCTTTGGTGCTGGGCTGTCTTATTATTGGTTTTTTCTATGGCTATTTTTATACTCGACTTTATTTGCAACAAGCTTTCAACACTTCAGATAAAAAATTAATCTCAGAATTTTTTAATAATGTAATTAGTGCTACGGCAAGCCAAACATCAAGTAGTGATGGTCCTTTGCTTCCATCAAAAGAAGAGAAAGAAAATGCTGAACGTATAGCAGGGTTTATTCCACCAGGAAAAGCAGAGTCAACAATCATGGATAAAATACACGATCTGGCCTCAGACTATGACAAAACTCGTTATGAGATGCCATCAAGTCCCCAGAGAACAAAACGCATGACAGAAATTGCAAGCAGCATGCGTCAATTAGGTCAAGCTGCTTTTTTTATGCTACCTAAACTTACAGCTAGCCATCTTGCTGGCGAGCGGCTTGCTGCGATATGCATATTACAGATGAGCTTCGATTCTAATTATATTGACTGGTTGGCAGAGCGAATAAATCTCGAAAAACCTTTTATAGCTTATCATGCAGCCAGTGCACTATATGGAAGAATGCTAAATACACACATGACAGAACGGAAGCGCATACGTTCGGCTGTTCAGGATGCTAAGTCAAGATTAACTTACCCAGAACAAGGAAGAGATCATGTCATTGATAGAATACTTGAGCTTGAGTAAAGCACTCATAAAAATGAGCAAGGTAAAAATTAAGTTACTTATATTACCTGGCGCCATATAATAACCGCTCACCATTTTGAGCATCAGACCGATATGTCATATGCAATTAAATAGAACAATACGTTAAAGTTCATTTAACTAGCCAAAACGCTTTGCTTCATCTACACTGCCTGCACCCATCAACTAACTGAGTAGAAAAGGAGGATCCCATGCCGTACTGTGAAATGTTTAATTTTTCACATACATTTGGCGATCGCACCCCCTCAAGCGTTATCGGTATCGTGCTGCGATAACTTTAGCTTGAGCGAAGAAACCAAACCTTAATCCCCTTCCCTCGGGCTTACCGGGTTATCGTCAGCGATGTTTGACGAGGCATTTCCATGCCTGTAACTCTTGAGTAAGTTCACAATGAGCACATTCTTAACCGCACAATCTCTGTACGTTGAAACGGCATTTGGCCCCTTATTCAACGATCTCTCCTTTACCCTCAAAAAAGGCGACCGCGTTGGCCTGATTGGCTATAACGGCTGCGGAAAAAGTACCTTGCTGCAGGTGCTCGACGGCACGCTTACGCCCAATTCCGGCCGCGTGGCGCTGGCTAACCACTGCCTGATGGCCCGCGTGGAGCAGCATCTGCCGCAGGCGGTATTAGCACAATCGCTGGTGCAGGCGGTGCTTGCTCGCCTCCCCGCCGCGGGCCGGGAAAACCATCGCTGGCAGGCGGAGCGCCTGCTGGCTGAAATGGGCTTTGACGACGGCAGCTTCGAGCAGCAGGCGGCCACCCTCAGCGGCGGCCAGCATACCCGGCTGCTGCTGGCGCGAGCCCTGATTCAGCAGCCTGACCTGCTGCTGCTTGATGAACCCGGCAACCATCTCGATCTGCCTACCCTGCTGTGGCTGGAAAGCTTCCTGCAAACCTGGCAGGGGAGCTTCGTCGTGGTGTCGCACGATAACCTCCTATTGGATGCTGTAACTAATAGCAGTTGGATCCTGCGCGACAACAGCCTGCACGCCTTCTCTCTTCCCTGCAGCGCCGCTCGCCGGGCGCTGCAGGAGCAGGACGAAAGCGACGCCCTGCGCCATAGGGCCGAGCAAAAGGAGATCGACCGCGTCACCGCCAGCGCCAGGCGGTTAGCCACCTGGGGCCAGGTCTATGACAACGAAGATCTCTCGCGCAAAGCCAAACAGATGGAAAAGCAGGTGCTGCGTCTGCAGGAGAACCAAACCAGCGTGACCGCCGGAACGCCGTGGCGGCTGGCGCTGCACGGCGACGCGGTGCAGGCCGACCGGCTGCTGGAGATGGAAGGACTGCCGGTCCCGCCGGCGCCGGGCCTGCCCGCCCTCTTTACCACCGGGCTGGCGCGGCTGAAAAGCGGGGATCGGGTCGCCATTATGGGCCGCAACGGCGGCGGAAAATCGTCGCTGCTGCGCCTGCTGTGGCGGCAGCTGCAGCAGCCGACGCCGGACGCCGGGCTGCGCCTGCACCCCCGCCTTAGCCCGGGTTACTATGACCAGACGCTGCATCAGTTGGATGACAATCACGGCCTGCTGGAGGCGCTTGAGGCCTTCGCTCCGGCGCCGGAGGCGCGCAAGCGCGCGCTGATTTTCGCCGGCTTCGGCTGGGCTCGTCACGCGCAGAAAGTCAGCACCCTCAGCGGAGGCGAGCGCTCCCGGCTGCTGTTTGTCGGGCTGTCGCTGGCGCGCTATAGCCTGCTGCTGTTAGATGAGCCCACCAACCATCTTGATATGGAAGGCAAAGAGGCGCTGGCGGATACGCTGCGGGACTACCCCGGCGGCCTGCTGCTGGTCAGCCATGACCGCCAGCTGATCGCTCGCAGCTGCAACCGCTTCTGGCTTATCGACGACCAGGGCCTCAGCGAATGGCACGACGTTGACGAGGTCTATGCCCGGCTGGGCAATACGACCGGCCGCGGCGAGCGGCCAGCGCAGGCGCCGGCAGCGGTAACGCGCGTAGAGGAGAGCGACGCGCTGCTGGAACGGTTGATTAGCCTGGAGCAGCGCCTGGCCGAGGATATGGCGCGCAAGCCTAAGCATCAGAAACCGCAGCAGCAGGCGCGGTGGCAAGAGGAGATCGCGGAAATCAATGCCAGACTGAGTTAACACCCAACCCGCCCGGCCCACGGCGTCAAGCCTGGGCCGGGCGGCGTGTGGCAGATTACTGCGGCTGCTTCGCTTTCCAGGCATCCCATGCCTGTTTAATTTCCTGCTTCGCCGCCGCGGCGTCGTTAAAACCGTTCAGCTCGACCTTTTTGCGGCCCTCCGGCAGCTGCTTATAGACCTGGAAGAAGGCCTGCAGACGCTCCTGCTCCATTTTCGGCAGATCGCTGATATTCTTAATATCATCATAGGTCGGGTCAATTTTGCTGGCCGGCACGGCGATGATTTTATCGTCCTTCTCGCCGCCATCAATCATCTTCAGTACGCCAATCGCCCGCAGCTTAATCAAGGTGCCGGGCGCCATCGGCGCGCGGGTATAGAACACCACGTCAAGCGGATCGCCATCGCCGGCCAGCGACTGGGTCAGCGAGCCATAGTTGGCCGGATAAGCCACCGGCATCGACTGGAAGCGATCGGCGATGATAAACCCGGTTTTGGCGTCAGTTTCATATTTGATAATGCCGCCGGTCGGAATTTCAGTAACCGCATAAAACTCCTCCGGATTGTTTTCCGGCTGCGGGAAATCCAGCACGTTGTGGGCCTGAGCGGCGGCGGAGAGGAGCAGCGTTGCGGCGAGGATGCTTTTTACCAGATGCATTGGGTTATCACTCTGTTGTTATAAGAAATTGTCCGCTAACAGCCTGCCGGTCGGCCATGAAAGGAATATGACCAATTCATGACGCAAATATTAATAGCCATAATATTGACTAAAAAACGAGCCTTTCGCTATCCGTGCTGATTGATACCACATTTTTCACTATCAAACTTGCATTGCGCGGCATAAGAGTTAATCCTTAATGAGTATTATTCACAAAGAACGAGACGTAATTTGTCACTAATATCAAGGAGAAAACATGAAAGCTGCCGTTGTGACTCACGATCATCAGGTCAATGTAACGGAAAAAACGCTGCGTCCCCTGCAACATGGCGAAGCGCTGCTGAAAATGGACTGCTGTGGCGTCTGCCACACCGACCTGCACGTCAAAAACGGCGATTTTGGTGATAAGACCGGCGTCATCCTCGGACATGAGGGCGTCGGCGTGGTTCTGCAGGTCGGCCCCGGCGTCAATTCGCTGAAACCCGGCGATCGCGCCAGCGTGGCATGGTTCTTTGAAGGCTGCGGCCACTGTGACTACTGTAACAGCGGCAACGAAACGCTCTGCCGCTCGGTAAAAAACGCCGGCTATACCGTTGACGGCGGCATGGCGGAAGAGTGTATCGTCACCGCCAACTATGCGGTAAAAGTGCCGGATGGCCTCGACTCTGCGGCGGCCAGCAGCATCACCTGCGCCGGCGTCACAACCTACAAAGCGGTGAAGGTCTCCCACGTCAAGCCGGGCCAGTGGATCGCGATTTACGGCCTCGGCGGCCTGGGCAATCTGGCGCTGCAGTATGCGAAAAACGTCTTCAATGCCAAAGTTATCGCCATCGACGTCAACGACGAGCAGCTGAAGCTGGCCGCAGAAATGGGCGCCGACCTGACCATCAACTCCCGCAGCGAAGATGCGGCGAAGGTGATTCAGGAGAAGACCGGCGGCGCCCATGCCGCGGTGGTCACCGCCGTCGCGAAGGCCGCCTTCAACTCTGCCGTTGACGCAGTGCGCGCCGGCGGCCGCGTGGTGGCCGTTGGCCTGCCGCCGGAAGCCATGAGCCTCGACATTCCGCGACTGGTGCTGGACGGCATCGAAGTGGTGGGTTCGCTGGTCGGTACCCGTCAGGACCTGATTGAGGCCTTCCAGTTTGCTGCCGAAGGGAAAGTCGTGCCGAAAGTGACGCTGCGCCCGCTGGGCGATATCAACGCCATCTTTAAAGAGATGGAACAGGGGCAGATCCGCGGCCGGATGGTTATCGACTTCCGCCGCTAGCCCCTGCGCCTCTCCCGAATCAGGGAGAGGCGTCTGCTCAGGCTATACGCACGGCCCGGTCGCGCAGCCGTACATCATGTACAGCGGGAACAGCGGCACCAGCGGGATCAGCGCGATGGTTCCGAGAGTAGAAAGGGTTTGCGTTCGATCGTTGATCGAGACTACCACCGGGCTGGAGAGTCGCCAGGACTCTTCCAGTTCGTTCGGATTCCCTGCCGTCCAGTAGCCGGAAGCTTTAAACAACACGCCGAGATGTTCACTATCCAACGCCGTCGCTTTATATTCATGGGTTAATATCGCCTGCTGCGCCGCGTCCAGCTTACGCTTATCAAGCACCACCAGATATTCCGCCACCACCTCATGCTGCTCAACCGCAAAATTTACCCGCACGCCCGCGGCGACTTTATTAAAACGCTGGTAGAAGCTGCTGTAGCGCTGATACTCCTGCGGAGCGCCGTCGCGATAAAAGCGATAGGTGTATTTATTGGACACCGCAATAATACCGGCCGAGATCGGCTTAACTTTCGTGATGGTATCGGTCGGCGGTAAATTCGGCGCCGCGGTACAGCCGGTCAATACCGCCACTGCCAGCGCCAGTAAATATTTCAGCATTACCCTTTTCCCGTTTAGCAACATTCACTTATCAGCCATTAATCTATCAACCTTAAGTATCATCTCAATCTTTTTATTAAATAATGGGATTAGTGCCAGCCGACAAAATAAAAAATCCTTAACGCATTCGCCCTTTAGTAAAGCGGCAAAAGAGGATCCCGCCAACGCCGGCGTCATTTGAATACTAAAGCGGATTAATGCTTTTTACGCACATGCTTAGCGCAATTCCTTCGTTCCTTTGTCAATAACCGCGCCGGATGATGACAACACAATAGATAACAAAGGAATTCACCATGCAAAGCCGTTTTCGCCTGCCCGCGCTGGCAGCACTCTTTTTATCAGGCGCCTTTTCCGCCTGGGCCGCCGATACGCCGGTTAAAGGCGGCACCCTGATCTATCTTGAGCAGCAGCCGCACACCAACCTTTATCCGCCCGCCGGCGGCTTCTACCCCAACGGCGGGATCCTCAACCAGATCACCGACAAGCTGACCTGGCAGAATCCCAAAACCTTAGCGGTCGAGCCGTGGATTGCCGAAAGCTGGACCACCAACGCCGACAAAACCGAATATACCTTCAGGCTGCGCCCCGGCGTCACCTTCTCCGACGGCACCCCGCTGGATGCCAACGCGGTCGCGAAAAACTTCGATACCTACGGCCTGGGGAATAAAGCCCACCGCCTGCCGGTCTCGGAGGTGATAAACAACTACGATCGCAGCGAGGTCATCGACCCGCTGACGGTAAAGTTTTATTTCAAAAAGCCGTCGCCGGGCTTCCTGCAGGGCACGGCGACCATCGGCTCGGGGCTGGTGTCGCTTAGCACGCTGCAGCGCAACTTCGAAGAGCTCGGCGACGCGCGCAATATTATCGGTTCCGGACCGTTCAGCGTTAAAGATGAAAAGCCGGGACGCGAGCTGACGCTGGTTGCCCGCAAGGATTATCAATGGGGGCCCAAAAATCTGCCGCAGCAGGGGCCGGCGAACCTCGACGGCATTACCTTTATCGTCACCCCGGAAGATAGCGTGCGCATCGGCGCCCTGCTGGCGGGCCAGGCCGACTTTATCCGCCAGGTGCAGGCCTACGATGAAAAGCAGACCACCGACCAGGGCTTTACCATCTACGCCGCGCCAACGCGCGGAGTGAACGACAGCCTGAGCTTCCGCCCGGACAACCCGCTGGTTTCCGACCTGCGCGTGCGCCAGGCGCTGCTGCATGCCACTAACGCAAAGCAGGTCGTCGATACCCTGTTTTCCGCCAACTACCCGCAGGCTACCTCGGCCATCGCCAGCTCGGCGGCTGGCTATGTCAACCTCAGCGACAGGCTAACCTTCGACCCGGCTAAGGCCAACGCTCTACTGGACGAAGCGGGCTGGAAGGCGGCCGCCGACGGCATCCGCGCTAAAGACGGTCAGCGGCTGGCGCTGACGGTCTACGAATCGCTGCCGCAGCCGCAAAATAAAGAGGTGCTGCAGCTGGTTGCTCAACAGTGGCGGCAGGTCGGCGTGGCGCTCAGCGTCAAGGCCGGCGACGCCGGCAGCCGCACCCTCGATAATCTCGATCCGCTGAAAACGCCGCTCACCGTGTCCGAAGTCGGCCGCGCCGACCCTGACGTAGTGAAAAGCATGTTCTTCCCGGGCAACCGCGATGCCCTGCTGCAAAAAGGCGGCTCCAGCGACAAGGTGCAGAGCTTCCGCGACGATAAGCTCAACGCCCTGCTCACCGCCATCTCTGCCGAGGTTGACGCGCAAAAGCGCCTGCAGCTGACCGGCGACGCCCAGCGCTATCTGCTGGATAACGCCTACGTGATCCCTATCTTTGAGGAGCCGCAGGTGTTTGCCGGAGCGAAATGGGTGAAAGGCGTCAGTTTTGAAGCGGTTGGCCGCCCGTCGTTCTACGGCGCGTGGCTCGACAAGCGCTAAGGAGCCGACGATGAGCCACTATCTTCTCAGCCGGCTGGGCCAGGGTGTCCTGGTGCTGTGGGCGGCGTTCACCCTCTCCTTCGTGCTGCTGCAGGTTCTGCCGGGAGATGCGGTGCTGATCAAGTTCCAGAATCCGGACCTTGGCCTCAGCCCGGCGCAAATTGCCGAAATGCGCCTCGCCTACGGCGCCGATAGCCCGCTGTGGCGGCAGTACCTGCACAGCCTGCTGGCGATGCTGCGCGGAGATTTTGGCTACTCGCTGCAGGCGGGGATCGCGGTCAACGCCCTGCTCGCCAGCAATCTTCCGCAAACTCTGAGCCTCGCGCTCCCGGCCTTTATCGCGGCGATCGCGCTGGCGTTTACCCTCGCCTTCGCCGCCCGGCTGCCGGGGCTACGCTGGCTGAGTAACGCCCTGCAATCGCTGCCGGTGCTGTTTATCTCCCTGCCCACCTTTTGGCTCGGCATCGCCCTGATTCAGCTGTTCTCCTTCCAGCTGCGCTGGATCCCGGTGATCAATCCCAGCCCGCTACAGGGGCTGATCCTGCCGATTATTGCCGTCGCGGTGCCCATCTCCGCGCCGCTGGCGCAAATACTGCTGCGCAGCATGGACCAGGTTGCCGCCCAGCCCTTCGTCGCCGTCGCCCGGGCCAAAGGAATGAGCGAAACCGGCGTGCTGTGGCGACACGTCATCGGCAACGCGCTGCTGCCGGTGCTGAACATCGCCGGCCTGCTGCTGGGCGAGCTGATCGCCGGGGCGCTGATTACCGAAACCGTATTTGGCCGCGGGGGCCTCGGACAGCTCACCCAGCAGGCGGTGAATAATCAGGATATCGCCGTCCTGCAGGCGGTGGTGATGATCTCGGCCCTCGGCTTCGTGCTGATTAATCTGCTGGTCGATCTGCTGATGCCGCTGTTCGATCCTCGTTTGAAACCGCTTGCCGGAGGTGCCCTATGAGCCTGGTCGATTACGCTATCGCCGCCCGCCGCCGGACGTTTAGCCGGCGCAGCCTGCGCCTGCAGCCGGGGCTATGGCTGGCCTGGGCGGTCATCGTTACCGCCGTGCTGCTGGCCGTCGCGCCGCAGCTCTTTACTCCCTATAGCCCGCTGGAAGGGATACCCGGCGCCCAGCGCCTGGCGCCGCAGGCCGGACACTGGCTCGGCACCGACCAGCTGGGACGCGATCTGTGGGCGCGGATTGTTTACGGCGCCGTGCACTCCCTCAGCGCGGCGCTGGCGGCGGTCGCCATCGGGCTGATCGTCGGCAGCGCGCTCGGCACCCTTGCCGGGGCCGCCGCCGGACGCGTGGAGTCGGTGGTGATGCGGCTGGTTGACGTCCTGCTGGCGATCCCTTCGCTGCTGCTGTCGCTCACGGTGATCATCATCCTCGGCTTCGGCACCGTTAACGCCGCCGTGGCCGTTGGCGTCGCCGCGATTGCCAGCTTTGCCCGCCTGGCGCGGGCGGAGGTGGTTCGCGTGCGCCATAGCGATTATGTCGAGGCGGCTTACGGCAGCGGCGGGACCTTCTTCGCCGTCTTCTGGCGACATATTCTGCCGAACTCGCTGACCGCCGTGCTGGCCTTCGCCACCCTGCAGTTCGGTCAGGCGATCCTCGCGCTCTCAACCCTGAGCTTTCTCGGCTACGGCACCCCGCCGCCGGTCCCTGAATGGGGGCTGCTGATTGCCGAAGGGCGTAACTATCTTTCAACCGCCTGGTGGTTGACCACCTTCCCCGGCGTGACGGTGGTGGCGGTGGTGCTCGCCGCCAACCGCATCAGCCGCCAATTTAGCGGAGAACGCGCATGAACGTATTAAGCGTCGAAAACCTGCGCATCAGCTACCGCTCCCGGCAGCAGTGGCGCGAGGTCGTGCACGGCGTCAGCTTTAGCATCAGGCGCGGCGAAATGCTGGCATTTGTCGGCGAGTCCGGCTCCGGCAAGACCACCACCGCCCAGGCGATTATCGGCCTGCTGGCGGATAACGCCCGCCGCGACGGCGGGAAGATCCTCATTAACGCCGAGGATATCAGCGGCTGGTCGGGTAAGCGGCTCGATAGCCTGCGCGGCGCGCGCATCAGCCTGGTGCCTCAGGACCCGGGCAACTCGCTGAACCCGGTGCAGACCATCGGCGCCCAGGTCGGGGAGATCCTCCGCCTGCATCAAAAGCACGGCGCCGCCGAGCGCAAGAGTCAGGTGCTGGCGCTGCTGGAAAAAGTCGGCCTGAGCCATCCCGAGCAGCGCTTTAACCAGTATCCGCACCAGCTCTCCGGCGGCATGAAGCAGCGGGTGCTGATCGCGATAGCCATCGCCCTGAAGCCGGATTTAATCATTGCCGACGAGCCTACCAGCGCCCTCGACGTCACGGTACAAAAGCGCATTCTCGACCTGCTCGATACCCTGCGCCGGGAATCCGGCACCGCGGTGCTGTTTGTCACCCACGATCTGGCGCTGGCGGCGCAGCGCGCCGACCGCCTGCTGGTGTTTCGCCACGGCGAGATTCAGGAGCAAGGCGCAACGGCAGAGGTGATCCGCACGCCGCAGCACGCCTACACCCGCCAGCTGCTCAGCGACCTGCAGGGGCAAAACCTCACCATCGCCCCGGCAGGCGGGCGCGGGATGGCGACGCCGGCTATTCGCCTGGAAGGCGTCAGCAAACGCTTCACGCTAGGCCATTCGCATCTGCAGGCGCTGGACAGCGTGAGCTTCGAGGTGCGGCGCGGCAGCACCCACGCGCTGGTCGGCGAATCCGGTTCAGGGAAAACCACCCTCGCGCGGATCCTGCTCGGCTTTGAGCGCGCCGATAGCGGCGAGATTGCCATTGACGGCATCAATGCCGGACATTTAAGCCGCGAAGCGCAGCGCCAGCTGCGGCGCAAAATTCAGTTCGTCTACCAAAACCCGTTCGCCTCCCTCGACCCGCGCCAGACGCTGCAGGAAATTATCGAGGAGCCGCTGAAAAACTTTGACCGGTTCAGCCCGGCCCAGCGGCGCGCCCGCGTCGAGGCGGTTGCCGCCAGGGTCGCCCTCGCCCCCGAGCTGCTGGGGCGAACCGCCCGCGAGCTCTCCGGCGGCCAGCGCCAGCGGGTGGCGATTGCCCGCGCGCTGGTGCTGGAGCCGACCATTCTGGTGCTGGATGAAGCCACCTCGGCGCTCGACGTCACGGTGCAGGCGCAAATTCTCGCCCTGCTGCAGCAGCTCCAGCAGCAGCTGGGGCTGACCTATCTGTTTATTACCCACGATCTGGCCACGGTGCGCCGCATCGCCCACAGCGTGACGGTGCTGCGCGCCGGCCTGGTTGTCGAGCACGGTGAGGTTGGCCGCCTGTTCGCCGCGCCGCAGCATGATTACACCCGCGAGCTTATCGCCGCTATTCCCCACTTTTCCACCTCAAGCAAGGAGGTTGCATGACGCGTAAACGTCTGGGCTTTTTCACCCGTCTGCTGGACGACGCGGCGCCGAAGGAGCGCTATCGCCTGGCGACCGAGCAGATCCGCCACGCCGAACGACTCGGCTTCGATAGCGCGTGGATTGCGCAGCACCATTTTCATGAGCATGAGGGCGGCCTGCCGTCGCCGCTGGTGTTTCTCGCCCATGCCGCCGCGCATACCGAGCGTATTCGCCTTGGCACCGCCATCATAACCCTACCGATGGAGGATCCGCTGCGCGTTGCCGAAGACGCGGCGGTGCTGGATCTGCTCGCGGACGGGCGGCTGGAAGTGGGCTTTGGTTCGGGCGGCACGCCGACCTCGTTTTTACCCTTTGGCCTCACCAGCGAACGGCGGGGAGAGGTCTTCGCCGAACACCTGCATCTGATTCAGAGCGCCTGGCGCGGCGATTCGCTGGCCCATCCGGATAACCATCTCTACCCGCCGGCGCCGCAGCTCGCCGAGCGCATATGGATTGCCACGTTCTCCGCCGAAGGGGCTATCCGCGCGGGCCAGGCCGGGCACGGACTGATGCTCTCCCGCACCCAGCCGCGCCCCGTCGGTCAGCCGCAGCTGCCGCTGGACGCCATCCAGAATCCGATTATCGACGCCTACCTCAGCGCGCTCCCGGCGGGGGTCGCACCGAGGATCCTCGCCTCACGCACCGCGTTTGTTGCCGACAGCCGGCAGTACGCCCTGCAGGTGGCGGAGCCGGGCCTGCGTCGTCAGGCAGCGGCGCACCGCGCTGCCGGACATCAGCTTGTTGGTGACACCGTCACAGATTATCTCTCCCAGCTGGATGCCCACGTCGGCGAGGTCGAACAGGTGAAGGCTTCGCTGGCGCAGGATAGCGTGCTGGCGCGGGTAACCGATATTTCGTTCCAGGTCCACTCCGTTGAACCTTCGCATCGCGACACGCTGCGTTCCATTGAGCTGATCGCTCAGCATATTGCCCCGCAACTACAGTAAGGAGTCACCATGACACTGAGTCAGGATATTTTGGCTGAGCTGGCCGATATTGCCCCGAATTCCGCATTGGCCGAGGCCCGCGCGGTGCGTGAAGCGGCCACCCGCCATGCCCAGGGCAGCTATGAAACGCTGTTCGGTCAGGAGGAGGAGGATTTCCCCCTGAGCGAGCGTTTCGCGGTGGCCGCAAAGGTGGCCAAGCTGCACCAGGCCGACGCCCTCGCCGCCCACTACGCCGGATTCGGTCTTGCCGACCCGACCTCGCCGCGGCTGATCCCGGCGCTGGGATTTGCCCGCCTGCTGACCTTTACCCCGATCGAGGCCACGCCAGCGGCGCTGCAGACGTTAACTCACGCCGGCTGGAGCCTGCGGGCGGTGGTCACCCTCGCCCAGCTGATCGCCTTTGTGAGCTTCCAGAGCCGGCTGATCGCCGGGCTGCGGCTGCTAAACGGTAAGCCGGTGGTCAGCGCGGAGACGCCGGTGGTTGCCGGCTTCTGGCATACCGCGCCGCAGACGGTCAGCGGCAGGCGTGCGCCGGTGCACTTCACCCGCGACGAGCTGAGCTGGGAACCGTGGATCGCCGCCAAACCGCTGGAGGAATTCAGCGAGGAGGAACGCAACATCCTGGCGAAATATGGCCACAGCGACTCGCCCTACTTTCGCCTGCTGGCCCGCAACCAGCCGCTGCTGGAGCAGCGCACGCTGACCGACAAGGGCATCTTCTACACGCCGGGCGGGCTGCCGCGCGCCGAAAGGGAGCTGGCAGCTACGGTGGCCAGCAAAATTAACGGCTGTATTTATTGCGCCTCGGTGCACGCCCGCAAGGCGGCCCAGCTGGCAAAAGAGGAGACGGCGGTGGAAACCCTGCTGGCGGTGACGCCGGGAGATAACCTCGGCGACGGCCAGTCGGCGCGCTGGCAGGCGGAAATTGATTTTGCCGCGGCGATCTCGGTCACCCCGTCGGCGCTCGGCCCCGGTCATCTGGCCGCCGTTGAACGCCAGGGGCTCGATACCCTCGCCCAGCTCGACCTGCTGCAATCCGCGGCATTTTTCGCCTGGGCAAACCGTCTGATGTTGACCCTCGGCGAGCCGTTTACGGATTGACTCTTCGGCCCCGCGCGCCGCACCAGGCACGGCGCGCGACGGCTAGCGAAGGCTGCGCTGATAGCGAGCGTAAATCAGCAGCGAGCTCATGGCGAGGAAGGAGAGCCCGGCGGCAGGCAGCACAACCGAGCTCCAGCCAAAGCCCCAGGTCAGCATCATTCCTCCGCACAGGGCGCCAATCGCGCTGCCGAGGTTAAAGGCAATCTGCCCCCCCGCCGCCCCCAGCATCTCCCCGCCGCGGGCGTTTTGCAGCAGCAGGATTTGTAGCGGCGCCGCCAGCGCAAACAGACCGGTACAGCAGATAAAGGCCAGCAGCAGCGCCGCCGGCTGACGATCGCCGAAGATAAACATCAGCAACAGCACCACGGCAATCATGCCGTCGGTGGCGGCGGCAATGCGCAATGGGCTAAAGCGGGCGGAAATTTTGCCGCTGAGCACGTTGCCCAGCACCATTCCCAGACCCACCAGCATCATAATAAAGACGATCGCGCCTTCGGAAAAACCGGCAACGTTAATCATAAACGGCTTGATATAGCTGAACCACGCGAATACGCCGGCATTACCAAACAGCGTCGCGGCAAATATCAGCCACGGTGCCGGTGATTTTAAAAAGTAAAACTGTTCACGCAATCGCGTCGTGGCTTTATCAAACAGCGTCGGCACCCAGCGGATAATAGACAGGAAGACCGCGACGTTAAATAGGGAGAGGGCCATAAAGGTGTCGCGCCAGCTAAACTGGTGCCCGAACCAGGTTCCGGCAGGTACGCCAATGAGATTCGCTACCGTCATCCCGCCTATCATCCCGGCGACCGCCGCGGTGACTTTTCCCGGCGGGGCTATTTTCGACAGGATAATCGCGCCAACGCCAAAAAAAGCGCCGTGGGGAAAACCGGAGACCAGCCGACCGACCGCCAGCATGGAATAGCTCGCAGAGAAGGCAAAAATGGCGTTACCGATAATGCTGAGCGCGGCGAGAAATAGCATCACCGATTTTAACGAAAAGCGGCTCGAAATCAGCGCCATCACCGGCGCGCCGATCACCACCCCGCAGGCGTACCAGGAGATCATATTGCCGGCGACGGGGATCGAGATCCCCACGTCGTGGGCCACTTCCGGCAGGACGCCCATGATGCCAAATTCCGCCATTCCCAGACCAAAGGTGCCAAGCGCTAACGAAAAAATAGTCTTTTTCATACTTCTGAACCTTAAATAACCCAGGCCTGCCCGGGCCGCAAACGGGCGCGACGGCAGGCCGGGCAACGTGGCAAACAGGTCAATCCCGGGCGGTATAACCCTTTGTTTTTACTTTCGGTCGGCATTATTGACCATTCGACGGCGGCAGGCCAGCCAAAAACGTAAAGTGACATTTTTATCCATATAACGGCGCGATCGCTGCATGAATATCGCCTCTGGCGCTTAATTAGCGGGCAGCGCGGCTGCGGTGAATGAATATTTTCCGTCGGCCGCTGGCGCCGTTATTACACTTCATAGTAGAGCGCTGACCCGGCGCTATACACGACGGAGAAGAGCCCATGGGAAACAAGAAAAAGAGCAAAGCCATCGATCGCGTCGGTAAAACCGAGCCGCTCGGCGAAAAAGAGTATCAAAAGGCGTTACGCAAGCTGCACGTTGAGCTGGTCAAGCTGCAGCTGTGGGTCGTCAGCCAGGGGCTGAAGGTCTGCATCGTGTTTGAGGGTCGCGACGGCGCGGGGAAAGGCGGCACCATCAAAGCCATCACCGAGCGGGTCAGCCCGCGCGTGTTTCGGGTTATCGCCCTCCCGGCCCCCACCGAGCGCGAGAAGAGCCAGCTCTACTATCAGCGCTATATTCCCTTTTTACCCGCAGCCGGAGAGATAGCAATCTTCGACCGCAGCTGGTACAACCGCGCCGGCGTCGAGCGGGTGATGGGCTTTTGTACCCCCGAGCAGACGGATAAATTCCTTGAAGGCGCGCCGATGGTCGAGCGGGCGATGGTCGAGTCCGGGATCATTTTGCTGAAATACTGGCTGGAGGTCACCCCGGAGGAGCAGGAGCGCCGCCTGCGCGACCGCATCAACGACGGGCGCAAGATCTGGAAGCTGTCGCCAATGGACATCAAGTCGTTTAACCGCTGGGACGACTACACCGCCGCCCGGGACGCGATGTTTGCCGCCACCGATACCGCCTGGGCGCCGTGGTTTGTCGCCCGCTCGGAGGAGAAGAAGCGCGTTCGCCTGAACATCATTACCCACCTGCTGGCGCAGATCCCCTACAAGGATCCGCATATCGATCCGGTTAAATTGCCCAAGCGCAAAACGGGCAAGAGTAAGTCCAGCGAGTACCCCTTCCGTTTTATCAAGGAACATTTCTAGTCTCTCCCGCCGGCTCCCGCATCGGCGGGAGCCTCCTGGCCCTACCCCTTTTGGCGATCGCCAATGGCACAATTCGCGCTTTACCTCAGGTTAACCTGAGGTATTACCGTTGTCGGCAGAACAAAACGACCTTACAGGAGCAGCATGATGCAGGAAGTAGACAGCGGTTTTACCCACGTCGCCTTTATGGTGCGCGATCTGCAAAAAAGTATCGATTTTTATACCCGCTACACCGCAATGCAGGTGATCCACCGGCGCTCGCCCGATCTGCCCTCCGCGCGCCACGTGGCGTGGCTGAGCGACCGCACCCGCCCGTTTGCCCTGGTGCTGGTGCAGACGGATAGCCACACCGATACCCCGCTTGGGCCCTTCGGTCACCTCGGGGTAGCCTGCGCGACGCGCCAGGAGATCGATGAAAAAACCGCGATAGCGCGCCGCGAGGGGGTGCTGCGCAGCGAGCCTGAGCAGCTCGGCGAGCCGGTGGGCTACTACGTGTTCTTTGCCGACCCGGACGGCAATACCCTCGAGCTCTCTTACGGCCAGCGGGTGGGGCTGGAGGTCCTGCGCGGCGAAGGCTAAAAAAAATGGCGCGACATCGGTCGCGCCATGCAGAATTCCTCGGCAGGCCTATTTTATCCCCTGCGAACTCTCTTTCTTCGCCTCCAGGCGCTCGACGTCGCGGTACCAGCGCGGGTGGTGTTTTTTCGCCCAGCGGCGGCTCACCTTGCCTTCAACCATGCCCTTAATCGACCCCTTCACCCAGAACGCCATATACATATGGATCAGGATGGCGTGGATCAGCACAATCGCCGACGCCGCGTGGATCAGCAGGCCGTAGCGGATGACCTGAATCGGGAAATAGTGCGCAAACCAGGGCCGCCAGATAATCACCCCGCTCACCAGCAGCACAAAAATCATGCTCATGATGGTCCAGAACATCATCTTCTGCCCGGCGTTATATTTCCCGACGCGCGCCACCTTATGCTCGTTGCCTTTCAGCACCTCAACAATCCCCTTCAGCCATGGAATATCCTGCCTGTCGGGGATGTTGTGGTGCACAAAACGGACGAACATAAACATCAGGGCGATAAAAATCACCACCCCGAAGAAGGGATGCAGAATGCGCCCCATCTGCGGCGTACCGAAGGTTTCCGTCAGCCACTGCAGGGTCGGGAAGAAGAACGAGATCCCGGACAGTGACACCAGAAAGAAGCAGATAACCACCGTCCAGTGACAGGCGCGGTCGATAAACTTCGTGCGCACAATCATCTTCGATTTACTCATCATGTTCCTCCTCATCGTCATCCACTTCCTTGTTCGGTCCGATACCGATGTAGTGATAGATAAGCCCGGCAAAGGTGGCGACAAAGCCCAGCGCCGAGAGCGGCTTCAGCGCCCCTTTCCACAGATTGATGCTGGTATCAATTTTCGGCTCGTTCGGCAGCTTGTGGTACAGCTCCGGCCGGTCGGCGTGATGCAGGACGTACATCACGTGCGTGCCGCCGACGCCCGGCGGGTTGTACACCCCGGCATGCGGATAGCCGCGCGCCTTCAGCTTGTTGACCCGCTCCTGCGCCACCTCCAGCATCTCTTTCTTGCTGCCGAAATGAATCGCCCCGGTCGGACAGGTTTTCACGCACGCCGGCTCCTGACCGACGCTAACGCGATCCACGCAGAGCGTGCATTTATAGACCCGGTTATCCTCTTTATTGAGGCGCGGGACGTTAAACGGACACCCGGCGATGCAGTAGCCGCAGCCAATGCAGTTTTCCTGCTGGAAGTCGACGATGCCGTTCGCGTACTGAATAATCGCCCCGGCGGAGGGGCAGGCCTTCAGGCAGCCCGGATCTTCGCAGTGCATGCAGCCGTCTTTGCGGATCAGCCACTCCAGCCTGCCGTTCTGTTCGGTTTCGCTAAAGCGCATCACCGTCCAGGATTTGGCGCTGAGATCCGCCGGGTTATCGTAAACCCCGACGCAGTGCCCCACCTCATCGCGGATATCGTTCCACTCGGAGCAGGCCACCTGGCAGGCCTTACAGCCCACGCAGGATGACACATCGATAAGCTTGGCGACTTCCGCCTTAAAGTCCCGCGCGCGGGGCGCGGGAGTGATAGGGTTAGTCGCGGAGCGTTTAATAATGTCCTGTGTTTCCATCGCCATTGAATCGCCCCTTACGCTTTCTCGATGTTGACCAGAAACGCCTTATACTCCGGCGTTTGCGAGTTGGAATCGCCGACGTTCGGCGTCAGGGTATTGGCGATGTAGCCTTT
Organism: Klebsiella sp. BIGb0149; assembly: GCF_004362605.1. Classification (NCBI taxonomy): domain Bacteria; kingdom Pseudomonadati; phylum Pseudomonadota; class Gammaproteobacteria; order Enterobacterales; family Enterobacteriaceae; genus Klebsiella; species Klebsiella sp. BIGb0149. The sequence goes on from NZ_SNYG01000003.1 coordinate 474,879, forward strand.
ACGGGCCACCCCTTCAAAGCCCCAGTGCAGCGGGATCCCGACGGTTTCCACCTGCTGGCCGTTGACGTTGAGCGTCTGCAGGCGACGGGTCACTACCGCCACCGCGCGAATAAAGCCGCGCATGCTGCTGACCGTCACGCGATCGCCGTTGGTAATCCCCTTGGCTTTCGCCAGCCCCTCGCTGATTTCGACGAACTGCTCCGGCTGCGCGATGGCGTTAAGCAGCGCGTGCTTGGTCCAGGTGTGGAAGTGCTCGGTCAGGCGATAGGTGGTGCCGACGTACGGGAACCTGTCTTTCTTACCTAAGCGCACGGCATCCTCTTCGTACAGACGCACCACCGGACTGGAGATAACGTTCGGGTGCAGCGGGTTGGTTCCCAGCGGCGTCTCCATCGGCTCGTAGTGCTCAGGGAACGGACCTTCCGCCAGCTTATCAAGCGCAAACAGCCGGCCGAGGCCCTCCTGCTGCATGATAAACGGACCGGTTTTGCTCCCCGGCGGCGCGGTGTTGAAGTCCGGAATGTCGTTCCCGACCCACTTAGCGCCGTTCCACTGGATCAGCATCCGTTTCGCATCCCACGGCCTGCCGTTGACATCCGCCGATGCGCGGTTATAGAGCACCCGGCGGTTTAGCGGCCACGCCCAGGCCCAGCCCAGGGTGTTGCCAAGGCCCGACGGATCGGCGTTGTCGCGGTTGGCCATCTGGTTGCCCTGCTCGGTCCAGCTGCCGGTATAAATCCAGCACGAGGATGAGGTTGAGCCGTCGTCGCGCAGCAGCGCGAAGCTGTTCAGCAGCTGGCCTTTTTTCGCCACCAGCGCGCCGCTGGCGTCGTAGAGATCCGCCAGCGCGTAGCCGTTGTTCTCTTTCGCCACCTCTTCCGATTCCGGACGATCCGGCTGCTTGTAGTCCCAGCCCATTTTCAGCAGCGGCTCGACGCCCTTGCCGCCCTCGGCGCGGTACATTTCGCGCAGACGATGGTAGATCCCGGCAAGGATTTCGCCGTCGTTGCGCGCTTCTCCCGGCGCATCCTGGCCCTTCCAGTGCCACTGCAGCCAGCGTCCGGAGTTGGCGATAGAGCCATCTTCTTCGGCAAAGCAGGTGGACGGCAGGCGGAAGACTTCCGTCTGGATAGCTGCCGGGTCAACGTCGTTGGACTCGCCGTGGTTCTGCCAGAAGACGGAGGTTTCGGTCACCAGCGGATCGATAACCACCATGTACTTCAGCTTGCTGAGGCTGCGCACCACCTTGTTTTTGTCCGGGAAGGACGCCACAGGGTTAAAGCCCTGGCAGATGTAGCCGTTGACTTTGCCGCCATCCATCATGTTGAAGTACTTGATAACGTCGTAGGCCTGATCCCATTTCGGTAACCAGCAAAAGCCCCAGTCGTTCTCTTTTTGCGCCGCGTCGCCGTAGAAGGATTTCATCAGGCTGACGAAGAACTTAGGATAGTTGCTCCAGTAGTTCACCTGCTCGTCCAGCGTCGCTTTTGGCGTGTTGGCCTGCAGATAGCTGCGCAGGTCCGTCTGTTTTTCCGACGGCAGCGTCAGATAGCCGGTCAGGCTGGTCGACAGCAGCCCGAGGTCGGTCAGCCCCTGGATATTGGAGTGGCCGCGCAGCGCGTTGACCCCGCCGCCCGCCATCCCCATATTGCCGAGCAGCAGCTGGATCATCGCCATGGTGCGGATGTTCTGCGCCCCGACGGTGTGCTGCGTCCAGCCCAGCGCATAGAGGAAGGTCGTGGTACGATCCGCCGCGCTGGTGGAGGCCAGCACTTCGCACACCTTGAGGAAGTCCGCTTTTGGCGTCCCGCAGATGTTCTCCACCACCTCCGGCGTATAGCGGGAGACGTGCTGTTTCAGCAGGTTCCAGACGCAGCGCGGATGGGTCAGGGTTTCATCGCGTTTGGCAAAGCCGTTCTCATCAAACTGGTAGTTCCAGGAGGACTTATCGTACTGGCGTTTTTCAGCGTCGTAGCCGCTGAACAGGCCGTCATCGAAGGCAAAATCATCGCGCACCAGCAGGTTAGCGTTGGTGTAGTGCCTGACGTATTCGGCGTTAATTTTGTTATTTTCAATCAGGTACAGCAGTACCCCCGACAGGAAGGTAATGTCGGTGCCGGAGCGGATCGGCGCATAGATATCGGCCACCGATGCCGTACGCGTAAAGCGCGGATCGACGACGATAAGCGTCGCATCATTGTTGTTCTTCGCTTCTAACGCCCAGCGGAATCCCACCGGATGTGCTTCAGCGGCGTTGCCGCCCATCACCATCACCACGTTAGCGTTTTTGATATCAACCCAGTGGTTGGTCATCGCACCGCGACCAAATGTTGGAGCAAGACTTGCTACCGTTGGTCCGTGTCAGACGCGCGCCTGGTTGTCTACCGCCAGCATGCCGAGCGAGCGCACAAACTTCTGCGTCAGCATGCCGGTTTCATTACTCGCCGCGGATGCGCACAGCATCCCGGTGGAAAGCCAGCGGTTAACCGTTACACCCTGTTCGTTGTTCTCAATAAAGTTGGCGTCACGGTCGGCTTTCATTAGTTTGGCAATGCGATCGAAGGCCTCATCCCAGGAAATACGCTGCCACCTGTCGGAGCCCGGCGCGCGGTATTGCGGGTAGCGCAGGCGGTTTTCGCTGTGCACGTAGTCCAGCAGGCCTGCCCCTTTCGGGCACAGCGCGCCGCGGCTCACCGGGTGATCCGGGTCGCCTTCGATGTGATAAATTGCTTCTTTTGCGTTCTTCGCGCCGTCGCCGAGGCTATACATTAATAGCCCGCAGCCCACGGAGCAGTATGTGCAGGTGTTGCGGATCTCTTTGGCGCGCAATAGCTTGTAGTTACGCGCCTGAGCCAGCGCCATTTTGGGTGCAAAACCCAGGGCAGCAGCTGTTGTTCCGGCCATACCGCCTGCGCAGATTTTGAAAAACTTTCTGCGGCTGACGTCCATTGATTTTCTCCATGCAGGAATTTTGTTCATCGCGGGGAGGAAACTAACAGCAATGTCCCTGTTTTTATTGCGTCAAATCAATGTCGAAAACGCTCGCCCCCTTAATAGTCAGGCCTGGCGAATTTGATTACTCCCTTGGTATTAACAGCTGAAGAAAATATCGGTCCGGCGGAATAGAAAAGTGTTATAAATCGAAGCTGAATGTGGATTGGCATCAGGTTTAAAATGGAAAAGAAAAAGGCAACGTTAACCGGACTGGTGGCTATTGTGCTGTGGAGCACCATGGTCGGTTTGATTCGCGGGGTGAGCGAAGGGTTAGGTCCGGTAGGCGGCGCGGCAATGATCTACAGCCTCAGCGGTATATTGCTGGTGTTTACCGTCGGCTTCCCGCAGCTGCGGCAGATCCCGCGCCCCTATTTACTGGCCGGCAGCCTGCTGTTTGTCAGCTATGAAATCTGCCTCGCGCTCTCTCTGGGCTTTGCCGGCACCCGCCAGCAGGCGATCGAAGTGGGTATGGTCAACTATCTGTGGCCCAGCCTGACGATTTTATTCGCCATTCTCTTTAATCAGCAGAAAAGCACCTGGCTGGTTATTCCCGGCTTATTTATTGCGCTGTTTGGCGTCGTTTGGGTATTAGGCGGTGAGCATGGCCTGAATATTGATGAAATTATCAGCAACGTCGTCTCCAGCCCCCTGAGCTATATATTGGCATTCGTCGGCGCCTTTATCTGGGCGGCCTATTGCACGGTGACCGCCAAATATGCGAAAGGCAAAAACGGTATCACCCTATTCGTATTATTAACGGCGCTGACCCTGTGGCTGAAATTTCTGTTCAGCGATCAGCCGCCGATGATCTTTAGCTGGCCGGTGGTTATCAAGCTGGTGATGGTCGCGGTGGCCCTGGGGCTGGCCTACGCGGCGTGGAACGTAGGGATCCTTCACGGCAACGTCAGCCTGCTGGCGGCGGCATCATACTTTACGCCGGTGCTCTCATCGGCGCTGGCGGCGGTACTGCTGAGCGCGTCCCTGTCGTGGTCGTTCTGGCAGGGAGCCGGCATGGTGTGCGCCGGCTCCCTGCTCTGCTGGTACGCGACCCGACGCTAGCCGAGATCGCCCCCGGCCACCGGCAGCGTAACGCCGGTGATATAGCTTGCCTCATCGCTGGCGAGAAACAGGATCGCGTTTGCCTGTTCCGCCAGCGTCCCGTAGCGATGCATCAGGCTGCTCTGCACCGTTTGATCGACCACCTGCTGATACCATCCCTGCTCCTGCGCCGTCGGCGTCTCGCTATTGCGCGGCGTCAGGCGCGCCGGGGCCTCGGTGCCGCCGGGCGCCACCGCGTTGATGCGAATGCCGCTGTCGCTGTACTCCATGGCAATAGATCGGGTCAGCGCGTTGACCCCGCCCTTGGCCGCCGAATAGGGAACCCGGTTGACTCCCGCGGTCGCCACGGACGAGACGTTAACGATAGCGCCCTTGCCCTGGCGTAGCATCCACGGCAGCGCCGCCCGGCAGCCCCACAGCGTCGGAAACAGCGACCGGCGGATCTCCTGTTCAATCTGCTGCGGCTGATATTCGGCGAAGGGCCGCGCCCAGATGGTGCCGCCAATATTGTTGATCAGCACGTCGAGGCGGCCGAAATGGGCCACGCCTTCGGCAAAAACCTGCTCGCTGCTCGCCCACTGCTCAAGGTCGGCCTCCAGCGCCAGCACGTCGCAGCCGGACTCCGCCAGCGCCGCCGCCAGCTCGTGTACGTAGCGGGAGCGGTCGATCAGCAGCAGCCGCGCGCCCTCGCGCGCCGCCTGCTCGGCCGTTTGCCGACCGATTCCCTGGGCCGCGCCGGTGATCGCCACTACCTTATCCTGAAATCGCATGCTCTCTCCTTATGCCGCCGCGCTCTGGCTGGCGATAAACTTTTCATACCAAAAACCGGCCGGCTCGACGCCGCGGTCGCGAAGCGCGGAGGAGACCGCGTTAACCATCGGCGGCGGACCGCAGAGGTAGATATCAACATCCCCGGCGTTAAGCATGGACTCATCGAGATGGTCAGTGACAAACCCACGCTGCGGACAGCCGCTTTGCGGGTCGGCCACTACCGGCAGCCAGCGGTAGCCGGAGAGCTGGCCGACGAAGGCGTCCAGGGCCTCGGTTTTGACCAGATCGCTATCGCGGGTTACGCCGTACACCAGGGTCACCGGGCGGGTGCTGCCCTGCTGCACGAGGGTGTGCAGCATCGACAACAGCGGCGCCAGGCCGGTTCCGCCGGCGAGCATCAGCAGCGGACGCTCGCCGCCGCGCAGGTAAAAGCTGCCCATCGGCCCGCTGAGGATCAGCCGCTCGCCGGGCCGCGCGCGCTGCGTCAGCCACTGGCTCATGATGCCGCCGGGCACGTTGCGGATCAGGAAACGGCCCTCGCGCGCCCCGGAAAGGGAGCTAAAGGAGTAGGCCCGCACGTGGGGGGTACCCGGCACCTGAATATTGATGTACTGCCCCGGCAGAAACGCAAGCGCTTCGTCAAGCGCGACCACCAGCTCAAGGGCGCTCTCCGACAGGGCGTTCACCGCCACCACCGCCGCGCCGACGCTGGCCAGCGCGGTTTTGCACTGCGCCGCCGCCACCGGCACGTCAATCACGCAGTCGCTGGTCGGGATCATCTGGCAGGTCAGCACCTGGCGCGCGGCGGCCTCCTCGTCGCTCAGCGCCTCTTCAAGATAGTCATCGCCCAGAGCATAATCACCGCTGGCGCAGCGGCATTTGCAGGTGCCGCAGACGCCGTCCGAGCAGTCCATCGGCAAATTCACCTTCTGCCGATAGGCGGCATCCAGCACCTTCTCCCCGGGGTTGCAGTGGATAAAGCGGGTGATGCCGTCCTCAAAATTGAGCGCAATATTAAAGGTCATAAGCCCCTCTTAAATATGGTAAACGTCGATGACCTGACGGATGTAGTCGTTGTTCAGGCGCACGGTTTTTCGCACAATCTGCGGCCTGCCGTCTTCGACGGTGAGGGTGCAACAGGTCGAGCCAAAATAGGCATCGGTCTGCTGGTAGCGATGGCTCCAGGTCACCCAGCTGTAGCGCACCTCCAGGCCCTGCTCGCCTTCGCCCATCAGTTCCACGTTGCTTATCATGTGCGTGGTCCGCGGCTCCGGGGTGCTGGCGCCGGAGCGTTCCGTTTTGATGCGGTACACCCGGTCCTCAAGCCCGTCGCGGTTGGGGTAGTAGATCAGCGAAATCTCGCGCTGCGGGTCGCGGGTGAGCCGGTCGTCATCGCCCCACGCCGGCATCCAGAACACCACCTTCGGGCTGTAGCACGTCAGCCATTCGTCCCACTGGCGGTCGTCAAGCAGGCGGGCTTCGTAGTAGAGAAACTGGCGAACCTGTTCAAGCGTCAACATTACGCCACCTCCACGCGCTGGGTAATCGACTGGTCGTAGCGCTGCTTCTCTTTATCAAGCGCCGCCAGCATCACGTTCTGCCAGTGGTGGTGATGGGCGATGTACAGGGCTTCATCCTCCGACTTGACTCCGCTCAGCAGCGGCGTAAATCCGGCGTGCCGGGCGTGCTCATCCGCGCCATCGACCCAGTGCAGCGCGCCGCGGCTGAGGTCGCTCCACGCAAGGCTCTCGCCGAGGTAGCCGCGCTGGCAGGCGCTGAACTCTTCGAGGTCATCCGGGGTGCCCATTCCGCTGACGTTAAAGAAATCCTCGTACTGGCGAATACGCAGGGCGCGGGCCTCGTCGGGCTCCCCTTTTGGCGCGAAGCACCAGATGGTCACTTCGGTTTTGTCGACGGCGATCGGGCGGATCACGCGGATCTGAGTGGAGAACTGATCCATTAAGTAGACGTTAGGATAGAGGCACAGGTTGCGGGTTTCGTTGACCATCTGGTCGGCGCGCAGCTCGCCAAACTCCGCCTGCAGGCGCGCCCGGTGCGCGTAAACCGGACGCACCTCCGGATTGAGCGCGCGGGTCCACAGCAGCATATGGCCGTTTTCAAAGCCGTAGCCGCCGCCGAGGCTTTTCGACCAGCCGTTGGCGTCCACCGAGTGCGTCCCTTCCGCTTCGTAGTTGCGCCGCGACATCGTTGAGGCGTAGTTCCAGTGCACCACGCTGACGTGGTAGCCGTCGGCGCCGTTTTCCGCCCCCAGCTTCCAGTTACCCTCATAAACGTAGCTCGAGGAGCCTTTGAGGACCTCCAGCCCTTCGGCCGCCTGATCGACCATCAGATCGATAATCTTCAGGGTCTCGCCGAGATACTGCTCCAGCGGCTGCACGTCGTCGCTGAGGCTGCCGAACAGAAAGCCGCGGTAGGACTGAAAGCGCGGGAGCTTTTTCAGGTCATGGGAGCCCTCGTGCTTAAACGTCTCCGGGTAGCCGCCGGTGCTCTCGTCTTTCGCTTTTAGCAGCTTGCCGCTATTGCCAAAGGTCCAGCCGTGGAACGGACAGGTGAAGGAGTTTTTATTCCCGGTTTTGCGCCGACACAGCATGGCGCCGCGGTGCGCACAGCTATTAATAAGCGCATGGAGCTGGTTCTTTTTATCCCGGGTAATAATCACCGGCTGGCGTCCGAGGGTCAGGGTATAATAATCTCCGGCCTCGGCAATTTGACTTTCATGGGCGAGGAACGCCCAGTTGCCTTCGAATATATGCTTCATTTCAAAATCAAATAGCTGGCTGTCGGTAAATATTGAACGATGACAGCGATAAATATGCTTTTCACGGTCAACAATTAATGCGTTGCTAATTTTAGCTTTTAACGTTGCGTACGTTTTTTGCATGAGTCAGGTCCTCCTGCATGATTCAGGATTAAAAGGCGGTGGCGAGATAACGACGACGCGGTACGGATTAATTAAGGCGATGGTACCGGTAGCCCGGACAGGGCGCGACGCCGCAGTCCGGGTTAAAAGAGCGGCTTACTCCTGCGCGCGCAGGCGGGTGCCGCGCTGCTCTTCATCGGCGTTTAGCGCCGGGCAGAGGGTGAAATCAAAGCACACTTCGGTATGCGCGCCGTCGAGCTTACGCTGCTGGATAAGCTCGCGATCGGTGATTTTAACCGGGTCGGCGATCAGCCCGTCGCGGGTAGCAAATGCGAAGTCGTCCCACAGGTATTTATCGCCATTGAGGTTAATCTGACTGGTTAAATGCCTGTGGCCCGGAGCCGAAACGAAGAAGTGTATATGCGCCGGGCGATTGCCGTGGCGCCCCAGCTGGTCAAGCAGCTTCTGGGTCGGGCCATCCGGTGGGCAGCCGTAGCCGGAAGGCATGATGCTGCGCACGCTGTAGCGGCCGTCGGCGCCGGTACGAATGCGGCGGCGCAGGTTATACTCCCCCTGGCTCTGGTCGAAGAAGGAGTAATTCCCGAGGGTGTTGGCGTGCCAGATATCGACCACGGCGTTCGCTACCGGGCGCCCCTGGGTGTCGCAAACCTGGCCATGCAGCCACATGACCTCTCCCGCATCTTTGCCGTCATCCATCCGCGCGTAGCCGTCGCTCAGCGGCGCGTTGGCGACGTATAGCGGCCCCTCAATCGTGCGCGGGGTGCCGGTCTCCCGGTGCTGGGCGGCTTCAATAGCGTCCTGGCGCAGGTCGAGGAAGTGCTCGATTCCGAGGCCCGCCGCCAGCAGCGCCGCCTCCTGACGCCCGCCCAGCTCGTGGAGATAGTTCACCGCGTGCCAGAACTCTTCCTGGCTAATATTGTAATCATCGATCAGGGTGCACATATCTTCGAGGATGCGGTGGACGATGGCTTTAAAGCGCTCGTTGCCGCCGGGAACGTTCAGGCCGGCGCTTTCACGTAATAATTTCTGCACGGCTTCTTGTTGTACGAAAGAATTTTTCATAACGATTCTCACTTATTGCTTGCAGCTTATTTGTAGGGTTTACGCCGATATAAACCGGCGCGAGGTTAATTATTATTATTTATCGTCTTCACGAATCGATGATGGATGACGGCAGAGCGCCTCCACGCGTATTTCCATAAACGGGTACAGCGGCAGTCCCATTAATATCTGATGCAGCTCTTCGGCATCCCGCACGTCAAAAATACTGACGTTGGCATACAGCCCGGCGACGCGCCAAATATGCCGCCATTTACCTTCCCGCTGCAGCTGCTGCGAATAGGCCTTTTCGCGCTGCTTGATCTCCTCAATTTCGGCGCCGGGAAACCCCAGCGGAATATTGACGGTCATATCCACTTTGAACAGCATTTCTCTCTCCTGTGCGCGCTTACGCTTTACGGGTATAAAACTGCAGCTTATCTTCATCGAGCTCGACGCCGAGCCCCGGCGCCTGCGGCAGAACGACCTGCCCCTCGGCGAAGGTCAGCGGCACGCTGATGATGTCGTCCTTCAACAGCAGCGGGCCAAACATCTCGGTTCCCCACTGCAGCGGCAGCGTTGACCAGGCGTGCAGCGACGCCACCGTGCCGACGCTCCCTTCCAGCATGGTGCCGCCGTACAGGCCAATGCCCGCCGCCTGCGCCACCCGCGCGAGGGCCAACACGCTGGCCGGACCGCCGGCTTTAGCAATCTTCAGCGCGTAGGCGCCGCTGAATCCCTGCCGGGCCAGGCGGTAGCCGTCATAGTGGGTGGCGACGGCTTCATCCGCGAGGATCGCGGTCTCGACGCGGTGGCTAAGGCGCACCAGGGCAGCGTTATCCTGCGCGCTAACCGGCTGTTCGATAAGGTCGACCCCCATCGCCGCCAGCTCGCGGCAGCCCCTGGCCGCGGCGGTGGCGTCCCACGCCTGGTTGACGTCAACCCGGATGCTGGCCCGGTCGCCCAGCGCCTCGACGATCGCGCGGGTGTGCCTGAGGTCGGTAGCCAGATCCCGGGCGCCAATTTTAAGCTTGAACGCCTGATGGCGGCGTTCGCTCAGCAGCCGTTCGCCTTCGGCAATGTCCTTCGCGGTATCGCCGCTCGCCAGCGTCCACAGCACCGGCAGCGAGGTCTGCAGCGCCCCGCCCAGCAGCGCCGAAACCGGCAGCCCCAGCGCCTTGCCCTGGGCATCGAGCAGCGCGGTCTCAATCGCCGATTTGGCAAAGGTATTGCCTTTAACGGCGCCGTTCATGCGCTCGGTGAGCGCGTTGAGGTTATCCGCCGGCTGGCCCTTGAGCAGCGGCGTCAGATAGTGGGTAATGGCGGAGACGATGGCCTCCGGGCTTTCGACGCCATAGCTCAGGCCACCAATGGTGGTCGCCTCGCCGATCCCACAGATGCCGTCGGAGCGCGTGAGGCGAATAATCACCAGCGTCTGGCAGCCCATGGTGGCCATTGAGAGTTTGTGCGGGCGAATGGTCGGGACATCAACCAGCCAGCTTTCAATGCGTTCTACGGTCGCGGTCATCTTCTGTTCCCAATCGTGAAATAGCCTGACCCGGGCTCGTTCGCGCAGCGCCCGCTGCGGCCCCGGTAAGGTGGCCAGGCGCGGCGGCTGCATAAACGCTATCGGGTATAACTTTTTGTGCCCCCAACCATAACGGGAGGTGACGATGCCTTTGACAATAGGGGGCAGTCACCGGCACGGTCAACGGCGATAATCGAAATGTTGTGCGATTATCGACGCGCTTGTTAAATTGAGGTTAATAATGTGATCCGAGTGGGAAAACGCGCACATTCCGCCGCCCCCCGCTGTGCGCAGGGTATAGTGGTGCCCGCGAGCTTTGTCTTCGAATGGAGAGGAATTCAATGAGCGATAGATCCCCGACCACCCTCAGCGCCAGGCAGGCCGAACACGACCCAAACTTTATGCTGTCGCTGGCGCGCGGGCTGGAGGTGCTCAACGCCTTTACTCCCCAGCGCCAGCGGCTGACCATTTCGCAGCTCAGCCAGAAAACGCAAATTTCTCGCGCCGCCGTGCGCCGCTGCCTCTATACCCTGGCGGCGCTCGGGATGGTGCACAGCCCCGATGGCCGCGGCTACGAGCTGCTGCCGCGCGTGCTGGCGGTAGGCCACGCCTACCTTGCCGGCACTCCGCTGGCAAAAGTGGCGCAGACCGCGCTGGATACGCTGGGCAAAACGCTGGGCGAGTCCTGTTCAGCCGCCACCCTGGATGGGGATAACGTGCTCTATATCGCCAGAGCCGCGATCAACAACCTGCTCAGCGTCGACATCGGGCGCGGCAGCCGCCTGCCCGCCTGGGCCACCTCGATGGGCCGGGTGCTGCTCAGCGCGCTACCGGAAGAACAGCTGGAAGTGACATTGTCACGAGCCGTGCTAATGCGCTACACCCCGCATACGGTCTGCGATCTGCCGGGATTGCGCGAGGAGATTGCCAAAGTCCGCATGCAGGGATACGCGCTTGCGGACAGGCAGATTGAGGTTGGGCTGTGCTCGCTGGCGGTGCCGCTGCTGTCGCGCGGCGGCCAGGTGGTGGCGGCGCTCAACGTTGGCGTGCCTGCGGCCGCGATGAGCGCCGGGGAGCTAAAAGAGCTGGCCCTGGCGCCGCTGCGCCGGGCCGCCATGGAGCTCTCTCTCCAGCTATAGGACGTCACTCACCGGCGGCGCCTTCGCGAGGCTGCGCCAGATCCCCATTGCCAGCAGCAGCAGCAGGACGCCGGCGGTCGCCAGGACGATACTGTGGGCGCTGATAAACGCCGTTTTGGCCGCCTCAACCAGCGCATGGGCCGGAATAGCGGGCATCGACTGGGCCAGATTTATCGCCTCGCTGATCGAGGATGCGGCCTGCTCCGCCGCGCCGCCGTCAATACCGTTCGGTAATACAATCGACGCGCCGTAGCTGCGGGTCAGGATCAGGCCAAAGAGCGCTATGCCCAGCCCGGCGCCGAGCTCATAGGCCATCGTTTCAATCGCTCCCGCCGCGGCCGCCTTCTCTTTTGGCGCGGCGGCCATAATCGCCGAGCTGGAGGCCAGCAGCGCGCTGGCAACGCTGAAGCCCAGCATCGTCATCAGCCCCCACGCCAGCCACGGCTGGCTGCTAAAGTCGGTCATCGACAGCCCGAGGAAGCTGAACGCGCTGAGCAGCATCCCGCCGGTGGCGACCTGACGCAGGCCGAGGCGCGAGACCATCATCCCGGCAATCGGCCCGCTAAATCCGCTGGCCACCATCAGCGGCAGCATAAACAGCCCGGCCTCGAACGGCGTTTTACCGTGCACAAACTGTAGCTCCTGCGCCATCAGCAGTTCGAAACCCACCAGCGTAATCAGCGCCGTCATCGCCATCATCACGCCGCTTAGAATAATGCGGTGCGTGAAGAGGCGCATATCCACCATCGGCCTCGCCGATGAGAGCTGCCGGCGTACGAAGGAGAACAGCATCCCCGCCCCGGCAAGAGCCACCAGCCCGGTGATCCACAGCTCAAGCTGCCCTTTCAGCGCCGTTTTGGCGCTAAAGACCAGCATCAGGATCGCCGCGATCAGCATCAGCGCCTGCAGCATATTCAACGGCTGCTCGCGTCGCGCGGGCTGGCGCGGCACCATTCGCGCGCTGAAGGCCATAACCACCAGCACGATGGGAACGTTGAGCAGGAAGACCGATCCCCAGTAGAAGTGCTCCAGCAGCATTCCGCCCACCAGCGGGCCGAAAGCCGCACCGCCGGAGCCAATCGCCGCCCACAGGCCCAGCGCCATGTTGCGGTGGCGGGCTTCGGCGAAGGTGTTACGAATGCCGGCCAGCGTCGCCGGGACGATCATCGCGGCGCCGATGGCCAGCAGCGCCCGGGAGGCAATCAGCGCCATCGCGCTGGGGGAAAAGGCCGCCGCCAGCGACGCGACGCCGAAAATCCCGCTGCCGAGCAGCAGCAGGCGCTTAAAGCCAATTTTGTCGCCCAGCGCGCCCATCGGCAGCACCATTCCGGCCATCACTAATGAATAGATATCAATGATCCACAGCAGCTCATTGCTGCTGGTTCCCAGCGATACGCTAAGCGTTGGCGCCGCCACGTGCAGCACCGTGGCATCGATCGCCACTGGAAGATAAACCAGCAAAATCGCTATAAGCGTTAACCATTGCCGAGACATACTACATTTCCTCAATTAACTAAATTGGACACGCGTCCAGGAATGCGATCCTGCCGGATTGTTGAACGACTGTCCAACTTTTTGTTACTATCGATGAAAACCACTCTGCGGCGGGAGCATATGAACTATTTAAGTCGGGAAGATCGGCGGGAAGTTATCCTGCAGGCGGCGATGCGCGTGGCCCTGCGCGGCGGCCTTGGCGCAATGACCGTTCGGCAGATAGCCGGCGAAGCCGGCGTCGCCACCGGGCAGCTGCACCACCACTTCACCTCCATCGGCGAGCTGAAGGCCCACGCCTTCGTCCAGCTGATTCGGGATATGCTGGCCATCCAGCTGGTTGACGATGCGGCGAGCTGGAACGAGCGCCTGTTTTCAATGCTCGGCAGCGAAGATGGCCGGCTGGAGCCCTACATTCGCCTGTGGCGCGAGGGGCAGCTGCTTTCCAGCAGCGACAGCGACATCAAAGCGGCCTACCTGCTCACCATGAGCCTGTGGCACGACGAGACGGTCAACATTATTCAGCGCGGAACCGCGGCCGGGGAGTTTCATCCCGGCGACAGCGCGGAGAATATTGCGTGGCGGCTCATCGCCCTCGTCTGCGGATTAGACGGTATTTACGCGCTGGGAATGAAGGAGATTGATGACGCCGCCTTTAGTCGATATATAAACTATTATATAACGATGGAACTTCTACGTTCGCCTGAAAAGCCCCAGACCTGACGCCCCGCCGCCGCCTGCGGGAGGCGGCGTAGACCTTTCACCCGACGAGGCTCTTCTGTGGAAGCGGCCGCAAGCCCCTTAACTTCACAACTATTTTACATTTTGTAACAAATAACAACCCTCTATTCACAGCGTGTTTTCTTCTGCCGCGCTTTTTTTATCTATTCTTTCAAACATTACAATAATTAAAACGACCAGCCTTCATAACAACCGCTGTTTTATTTTCTATTTTCCGCTTTTCCGATCTCTATTTTCTTTGGTTACGGTGCAATCGAGGGCAATATGTCAACTAAAAATGAGAAAGATAATCATTACCTTTTAAAAGACTGGCGACCCGAAAACCCGGCATTTTGGGAAAACAAAGGCAAAAAGATCGCGCGAAGAAATCTTTGTATTTCAGTTACCTGCCTGCTACTCGCCTTCTGCGTCTGGATGTTATTTAGCGCAGTAGCAGTCAATCTTAATAAAGTCGGATTTAATTTCACTACCGACCAGCTGTTTTTATTAACCGCCCTTCCTTCGCTTTCCGGGGCAATATTACGCGTGCCCTATTCGTTTATGGTGCCAATATTTGGCGGACGCTACTGGACGGTGATCAGTACCGTTATATTAGCGATCCCGTGCCTGTGGCTCGGTTTCGCGGTGCAGGACCCGGCGACGCCGTACTGGATATTTATCGCCATCGCCCTGCTGTGCGGTTTCGCCGGCGCCAACTTTGCCTCCAGCATGGGCAATATCAGCTTTTTCTACCCGAAGGCTAAGCAGGGCAGCGCGCTCGGCGTTAACGGCGGGCTGGGCAACCTCGGGGTCAGCGTGATGCAGCTGCTGTCGCCTATTTTCGTGTTCCTGCCGCTGTTTACCTTCCTCGGCGTGCGCGGCACCGAACAGCCGGATGGTTCGATCCTCTGGCTCGGCAACTCGCCGCTGATCTGGGTTCCCCTGCTGCTGATTGCCACCGCCGCCGCCTGGTTCGGCATGAACGATATCGCCGGTTCCAAAACGTCAATTCGCGACCAGCTGCCGGTGCTAAAACGTCCGCATATGTGGCTGTTGAGCCTGCTGTACCTGGCGACCTTCGGCTCGTTTATCGGCTTCTCCGCCGGCTTTGCGATGCTGGCAAAAACGCAGTTCCCGGACGTCAATATCCTGCAGCTGGCCTTCTTCGGGCCGTTTATCGGCGCCCTGGCCCGTTCGTTTGGCGGCATTATCTCAGACCGCCTCGGCGGGGTTAACGTGACGCTTGCCAACTTTGTCCTGATGGCGCTGTTTACCGGCCTGCTGTTTCTCACCCTGCCGGGCTCCGGCTCCGGCAGCTTCCTCGCCTTTTACGTGGTGTTTATGGGGCTGTTCCTGACCGCCGGCCTCGGCAGCGGCTCCACCTTCCAGATGATCGCCGTGATCTTTCGCCAAATCACCGTCGATAGCGTCAAAAAACGCGGCGGGACCGACGAACAGGCCCAGCATGAGGCGGTGACCGATACCGCCGCCGCACTCGGCTTTATCTCCGCCATTGGCGCGGTTGGGGGCTTCTTCATCCCCAAAGCCTTTGGCACCTCGCTGGCCATGACCGGCTCTCCGGTCGGCGCCATGAAGATCTTTTTTGTGTTTTACGTGGTTTGCGTGCTGGTGACCTGGCTGGTCTACGGGCGCCGCAGGCCGGCAACGAAATAAACAGAACAAGAAATACATGTTGAGCAGTGTAACCACGGGGGCGCAATCCCCCGTCAGGAGATAATGTCATGAGCAAACTACTGGATCGCTTTCGCTACTTTAAGCAAAAAGGCGAAAGCTTTGCCAACGGCCACGGCCAGGTGTACAACACCAACCGTGACTGGGAGGATAGCTACCGTCAGCGCTGGCAGTTCGATAAGATTGTCCGCTCCACGCACGGCGTAAACTGTACAGGCTCATGTAGCTGGAAGATCTACGTTAAAAACGGGCTCGTCACCTGGGAAACCCAGCAGACCGACTATCCCCGCACCCGTCCTGACCTGCCGAACCACGAGCCGCGCGGCTGCCCGCGCGGCGCCAGCTACTCGTGGTACCTCTACAGCGCCAACCGCCTGAAGTACCCGCTGGCGCGCAAGCGGCTGATTGAGCTGTGGCGCGAAGCGCTGACGCAGCACCCGGACCCGGTGAACGCGTGGAACAGCATCATGCAGGACCGGCAAAAATGCCTGAGCTACAAGCAGGCCCGCGGCAAAGGCGGATTCATTCGTTCGACCTGGAAAGAGCTCAACCAGCTGATCGCCGCCGCCAACGTCTGGACCATTAAAAACTACGGCCCGGACCGCGTGGCCGGCTTCTCGCCCATTCCGGCAATGTCGATGGTCTCCTACGCCGCCGGTACCCGCTATCTGTCGCTGATCGGCGGAACCTGCCTGAGCTTCTATGACTGGTACTGCGACCTGCCGCCCGCCTCGCCGATGACCTGGGGCGAGCAGACCGACGTGCCGGAATCCGCCGACTGGTACAACTCCAGCTACATTATCGCCTGGGGCTCTAACGTCCCGCAGACCCGTACGCCGGACGCCCACTTCTTCACCGAAGTGCGCTACAAAGGCACCAAAACCATCGCCATCACCCCGGACTATTCGGAAGTCGCCAAGCTCTGCGATCAGTGGCTGGCGCCGAAACAGGGTACCGACAGCGCGCTGGCGATGGCGATGGGTCACGTGATCCTCAAGCGCTTCCACCTCGATAGCCCCAGCGATTACTTCCTCAACTACTGTCGCCACTACACCGATATGCCGATGCTGGTGATGCTCGACAGGCGCGACGACGGCAGCTGGGTGCCCGGGCGCATGCTGCGCGCTTCGGACCTGCTGGACGGGCTGGGCGAAAGCAACAACCCGGAGTGGAAAACCGTCGCCTTCAACGCCGAAGGGGAGCTGGTGGCGCCCAACGGCTCGATCGGCTTTCGCTGGGGCGAAAAAGGCAAGTGGAACCTCGAGCAGCTGGCGGCCGGCAGGGAGACCGAGCTGCGGCTCTCCCTGCTGGATATCAAGGATTCCGTCGCCGCGGTGGGCTTCCCCTACTTTGGCGGTAACGAAAACCCGCACTTTCGCAGCGTGAAGCAGGAGCCGGTGCTCATCCATCAGCTGCCGGTGAAGCAGCTGGCGCTGGCAAACGGTGAAAGCGGCCTGGTGGCCAGCGTTTACGATCTGGTGCTCGCCAACTATGGCCTCGATCGCGGCCTCGATGACGCCAACGCGGCGCAGGATTTTGACGATCTTAAGGCCTACACCCCGGCCTGGGCCGAGCAGATCACCGGCGTGTCGCGCCGACACATCGAGCAGATCGCCTGGGAGTTCGCCGATACCGCGCATAAGACCCACGGGCGCTCGATGATTATCCTCGGCGCCGGCGTCAACCACTGGTATCACATGGATATGAACTACCGGGGGATGATCAACATGCTGGTGTTCTGCGGCTGCATCGGGCAGAGCGGCGGCGGCTGGTCGCACTACGTAGGTCAGGAGAAGCTGCGCCCGCAAACCGGCTGGCTGCCGCTGGCCTTCGCCACCGACTGGAACCGCCCGCCGCGCCAGATGAACAGCACCTCTTATTTCTACAACCACTCCAGCCAGTGGCGCTACGAAAAGCTCACCGCCCAGGAGCTGCTGTCGCCGCTGGCCGACGCCAGCCGCTTTAGCGGCCACCTGATTGATTTCAACGTCCGCGCCGAGCGCATGGGCTGGCTGCCGTCGGCGCCGCAGCTGAGCGTCAACCCGCTGACCATTAAGCAGCAGGCCGATTCCGCCGGACTCTCTCCCGCCGACTTCACCGCCCAGGCGCTGAAATCCGGCGATATCCGCTTTGCCAGCGAGCAGCCGGATAACGGCAAAAATCATCCACGAAACATGTTTATCTGGCGCTCCAACCTGCTGGGCTCGTCCGGGAAAGGCCACGAGTACATGCTCAAATATCTGCTGGGTACCGACAGCGGTATTCAGGGCGATGAGCTGGGGGCAACGGACGAGGTGAAGCCGGAAGAGGTGGAGTGGCAGACCGCCGCCATTGAGGGCAAGCTCGACCTGCTGGTGACCCTCGATTTTCGCATGTCGAGCACCTGTCTGTTCTCCGATATCGTTCTGCCGACCGCCACCTGGTATGAAAAAGACGATATGAATACCTCGGATATGCATCCGTTTATCCATCCGCTCTCCGCCGCCGTTGACCCGGCCTGGGATGCGAAAAGCGACTGGGAAATCTACAAAGATATCGCTAAGGCCTTCTCCGAGGTCTGCGTCGGCCATCTGGATAAAGAGACCGACGTGGTGCTGCTGCCGCTGCAGCACGACTCCCCGGGGGAGCTGTCGCAGCCTTTTGACGTCTTCGACTGGCACAAGGGCGAGTGCGATCTTATCCCCGGGAAAACCGCCCCGACCATCGCCGTGGTTGAGCGCGACTACCCGGCGACCTGGGAGCGCTTCACCTCCCTTGGCCCGCTGCTCGACAAGCTGGGCAACGGCAGCAAGGGGATTTCGTGGAACACCCAGGATGAGGTCGATTTCCTCGGCAAGCTGAACTACGTCAAGCTCGACGGCCCGGCCAAAGGTCGTCCGCGTATCGACAGCGCGATTGACGCCAGCGAGGTGATCCTCAGCCTGGCGCCGGAGACCAACGGCCAGGTGGCGGTGAAGGCCTGGCACTCCCTCGGCGAGTTTACCGGGCGCGATCACACCCACCTGGCGCTCAACAAAGAGGATGAGAAGATCCGCTTTCGCGATATCCAGGCCCAGCCGCGCAAAATCATCTCCAGCCCCACCTGGTCCGGCCTTGAGAGCGAGCACGTGTCGTACAACGCCGGCTATACCAACGTGCATGAGCTGATCCCGTGGCGCACGCTCTCCGGCCGCCAGCAGCTCTATCAGGATCACCCGTGGATGCGCGCCTTCGGCGAAAGTCTGGTGGTCTATCGACCGCCGATAGATACCCGCAGCGTCAGCCATATGAAGGAGATCCCGCCCAACGGCTTCCCGGAAAAAGCGCTCAACTTCCTGACGCCGCACCAGAAATGGGGCATCCACTCCACCTACAGCGAAAACCTGCTGATGCTGACCCTGTCGCGCGGCGGACCGATCGTCTGGCTCAGCGAAGCCGACGCTAAGGAGCTGGGAATTGAGGATAACGACTGGATTGAGGCGTTCAACGCCAACGGCGCCCTCACCGCCCGCGCGGTGGTCAGCCAGCGCGTGCCGCCCGGAATGACCATGATGTACCACGCCCAGGAGCGAATCATGAACATTCCGGGTTCTGAAGTCACCGGCAGGCGCGGCGGGATCCATAACTCCGTCACCCGTATCTGCCCGAAACCGACCCATATGATCGGCGGCTACGCGCAGCTGGCCTACGGCTTTAACTATTACGGCACCGTCGGCTCTAACCGCGACGAGTTCATCATGATTCGCAAAATGAAAAACATTAACTGGCTGGATGACGAAGGTCGCGATCAGGTACAGGAGGCGAAAAAATGAAAATACGCTCACAGGTCGGGATGGTGCTGAACCTCGACAAATGCATTGGCTGTCATACCTGTTCGGTCACCTGTAAGAACGTCTGGACCGGGCGCGAAGGCATGGAGTACGCCTGGTTTAACAACGTCGAAACCAAGCCCGGCATCGGCTATCCGAAAAACTGGGAAGACCAGGAGGAGTGGCAAGGCGGCTGGATCCGCGGGATCACCGGCAAGCTCACGCCGCGCCTCGGCAGCCGCGTCGGCGTGCTGTCTAAAATCTTCGCCAACCCGGTGCTGCCGGGGATCGACGACTATTACGAGCCCTTTACCTACGACTATCAGCATCTGCACACCGCCCCCGAAGGCCAGCACCTGCCCACCGCCCGCCCGCGCTCGCTGATCAGCGGCAAGCGGATGGATAAAATCACCTGGGGCCCCAACTGGGAGGAGCTGCTCGGCGGCGAGTTTGAAAAGCGCGCCCGCGATCGCAACTTCGAGGCGATGCAGAAAGAGATGTACGGCCAGTTTGAAAACACCTTCATGATGTATCTGCCGCGCCTGTGTGAGCACTGCCTCAACCCGAGCTGCGCCGCCACCTGCCCGAGCGGCGCCATCTACAAGCGTGAAGAAGACGGCATCGTGCTGATCGACCAGGACAAGTGCCGCGGCTGGCGCATGTGCATCAGCGGCTGCCCGTACAAAAAAATCTACTTCAACTGGAAAAGCGGCAAGTCGGAAAAATGCATCTTCTGCTATCCGCGCATCGAATCCGGCCAGCCGACGGTGTGTTCGGAGACCTGCGTCGGGCGTATCCGCTATCTCGGGGTGCTGCTGTATGACGCGGACCGCATCGAAGAAGCGGCCAGCACCGAGCATGAAACCGACCTCTACGAACGTCAATGCGACGTATTTCTTGACCCGCACGATCCGGCGGTAATTGAGGAGGCCCTGAAGCAGGGGATCCCGCATAACGTCATCGACGCCGCGCAGAAATCACCGGTCTATAAGCTGGCGATGGACTGGAAGCTGGCGCTGCCGCTGCATCCGGAATACCGCACGCTGCCGATGGTCTGGTACGTGCCGCCGCTGTCGCCGATCCAGTCGGTTGCCGACGCCGGCGGCCTGCCGAACAACGGCAGCATTCTGCCGGCGGTCGAAAGCCTGCGTATTCCGGTGCAGTATCTGGCCAACCTGCTGAGCGCCGGTGACACCGGGCCGGTGCTGCGCGCCCTGAAGCGTATGATGGCGATGCGCCACTACAAGCGCTCCCAAACCGTAGAAGGCGTCACCGATACCCGCGCCATCGAAGAGGTCGGCCTCAGCGTCGAGCAGGTAGAGGATATGTACCGCTACCTGGCGATCGCCAACTACGAAGACCGCTTCGTGATCCCCACCAGCCATCGCGAAATGGCGGAGGACGCCTTCCCGGAAAAAAACGGCTGCGGCTTCACCTTCGGCGACGGCTGTCACGGATCGGATACCAAATTCAACCTGTTTAACAGCCAGCGCATCGATGCGATCAATATCGGGGAGAGAGACTAATGCGCATCCTCAAGGTAATCGGTCTGCTGCTGGAGTACCCGGACGCCGTGCTGTGGGACAACCGCGAGGAGGCGCTGGCGCTGGTCAGCGCCGATGCGCCGGCCCTGCTGGCGTTTGTTGAACCGCTGCTGGGTGCGCCGCTGCTCGACCGTCAGGCCGAGTGGTGCGAAGTCTTTGAACGCGGGCGCGCCACCTCGCTGCTGCTGTTTGAGCACGTGCACGCGGAGTCCCGCGATCGTGGTCAGGCGATGGTCGACCTGATGAATCAGTACGAACAGGCCGGCCTGCAGATCGACTGCCGCGAGCTGCCGGACCATCTACCGCTGTATCTGGAGTATCTCAGCACCCTGCCGGCGGAGGGCAGCCGCGAAGGATTGCAGAACGTCGCGCCGATTCTGGCGCTGCTCGGCGGGCGGCTGAAGCAGCGCCAGTGCGAGTATTATCAGCTATTTGACGTGCTGCTGGCGCTGGCAGGCAGCAAACTCAACAGTGACAGTGTCACTAAGCAGGTGGCGGGTGAAAAGCGCGATGATACCCGCCAGGCGCTGGATGCGGTGTGGGAAGAGGAGCAGGTGAAATTTATCGAAGATAAAGCCACCGCCTGCGACAGCTCCCCGCTGCAAAACTATCAACGACGCTTTAGCCAGGACGTCGCGCCGCAGTACGTCGACGTCCGTGCCGGAGGCCCGAAATGATACAGTATCTCAACGTCTTTTTTTACGATATCTACCCCTACCTCTGCGGCACGGTGTTTGTGCTCGGCAGCTGGCTGCGCTACGACTACGGCCAGTACACCTGGCGCGCCTCCTCGAGCCAGATGCTCGACAAGCGCGGTATGGTGCTGTGGTCAAACCTGTTCCACATCGGCATCCTCGGCATCTTCTTCGGCCACCTCTTCGGCATGCTGACGCCGCACTGGGTCTACTCGTGGTTCCTGCCGATGTCGCAAAAGCAGCTGATGGCGATGATCCTCGGCGGCGCCTGCGGCGTGCTGACGCTTATCGGCGGCGCGGGCCTGCTGGTCCGCCGCCTGACCAACCCGCGCATTCGCGCGACCTCGTCGACGGCGGATATTCTGATCCTCAGCATCCTGCTGATTCAGTGCCTTCTTGGCCTGACGACGATCCCCTTCTCCGCCCGGCATCCGGACGGCAGCGAGATGCTCAAACTGGTGGACTGGGCGCAGGCGGTGGTGACCTTCCACGCCGGCGCTTCGGCGCATCTTGACGGCGTGGCGATTATCTACCGCGTCCATCTGGTGCTGGGGATGACTATTTTCCTGATATTCCCGTTCACCCGCCTGGTCCACGTCTGGAGCGCGCCGATCGAGTACCTGACCCGCCGCTACCAGGTGGTGCGTTCAAGGCGCTGAGTCTCTCTCACGGGAGAGCAGCAGCGTTAAGCGCCGGCAGCAATGCCGGCGCTTAAACGACATCGCTATTTACCCGCATCCGGATGGGTGTCGAACGCCGCCATCACCGCCGCGAGTTCCGCCTCGCTAAAGCCGTGCTTCGCGTCGTTCACCCCGAGGCCAAATCGCGTTTGCAGCGTTTCATACAGCGCGGCGACGTCGGGCAGATCGACCTTCTCCACCACCCGGCTGTTATCCCAGTGGGTGAAGTGGAAGTTGGTTAAGGTCATCTTCCCGCCGTCAGTCAGGTGGCGGCACAGCAGAAGGTGGTGGCGGAAATGCGACTGCGGCCAGTGGGCCGACCAGAAATTACCCATCACGTAATCGGCGGCAAACTGACGGCCTAAATCGAAATGGTACATCGACTGCCAGTGCTCATGATGGCTGAACTGCAGCGTCCAGCTCTCGCCTTCATGCAGCAGACGGTAGGTGCCGTGCGGAGTTTGCTGGGGAACGTCCGCCAGCAGCCTGATAGGCGCCGTCAGCGTTTGTCCGCCGAAGCCGACGTCGGCAATCCAGCGCTCGCCCTCCACCTCAACCAGCAGCAGGCGGTGGGTTCGCGGCGGCATCTGCGGCGGATTCGCCAGCACCACGCGCCCCAGCAGGCTGCGTACCGAGAAGCCAATTTCACTCAACGCCCGCTCGAGCAGGCCGTTCTGCTCGAAGCAGTAGCCGCCGCGGCGGGCGTTAATCAGCTTCTCCTCCAGCGACCGATCGTCGAGATGAATCTCCCGCGGCAGCAGAACGTCGAGGTTCTCAAACGGGATCGCGCTGTTGTGGTGGATATGCAACGTCCGCAGGGTGTTAATCGAGGCATCAGGGGTTCCCGTCCAGCCCAGACGAGAAAAATAGGCGCGTAAAAATGGGCTCATCAATGTCTCCAGCATTCGGTGTGCGTCATTTATAGCGTATTTTTCCCGTCCCACCGGTATTTTTGTGCGATCCTGCGGCTCAGCGCGCGCTGCGCTGCATCAGCGCCAGGGCGCTCAGCATCAGCGTCAGACCGGTCAGCAGGGTCAGCGTCGCCATCGCCATGCCCTGTCCCGCCGAACCCTGCTCAAACTGACGCCAGATAAACACCGCCACGGTCTGGGTGCCCGCCGGAGCCAGCAGCAGGGAGGTCACCAGCTCCCGCGAAGCGACCGCAAACACCATCAGCATCGCCGCCAGCAGCGCCGGAAACACCAGCGGCAGGACGATCAGGCGCAGCGCCTGCAGCGGCGAGGCGCCGTGCACCCTGGCCGCCGGTTCCAGATTATTACCGAGCTGGCGCAGGGCGCTGCCCACGTAGCGCACCGGCCACGGCAGCAGCAGGCAGCAGTAGGAGAGCAGCAGCATAAACCAGGTGTTATACGGCGAAACCGGCCAGAACGGGCGGTTCCACAGCAGAATCAGCCCCACCCCGACCACCACGCCGGGCAGCGCCGCCGGCATCAGCGACAGCGCATCGACAATGGCGCTACCCCTTATTTTTCGGATCAGCACCAGCCACGCCGCCACCAGCCCCAGCAGGCCAACAATCAGCGCCGAAGCCAGCGCCAGCGAAAGGCTGGTCCCCAGCGCCGAAAGCGCGTCGCCCTGCTGGTTAAACAGCGCGATAAAGTGGTTAAAGGTAAAATTATCCGCGCTGATTCCGCCCGACAGCGTGCCCATCAGGCTGGTGACCACCGTCGACGCCACCGGCAGCACCACCGCCAGCCCGGCGACCGTCGCCATCAACAGCAGCGCCGGGAGGGTAAACCAGCCCGCCGTCGCCCCGCTATTTTCACCCGGTTTGCCGGTCACGCTGGTCACTTCTTTATCCCCCACCAGCCGGCGCTGCAGCCACCAGGCCAGCAGCGCGACGACGATCAGCAGCAGCGAGAGCAGCGACGCGCCGTTGAGATCGATGGGCCAGTCGGCGAGCTTCTTCTCGATCCCGACGGTCAGCATCACCACGCCCGCCCGGGAGCCCAGCGCCGCAGGAACGCCGTACTCCTCAATCGCCAGGGTAAACGCCAGCAGCATGCCCGCCGCCAGCGCCGGAGAGAGCATCGGCAAGGTAATATGCCAGAAGGCGCGCCAGGCGCTGGCGCCGTGCACCCGCGCCACGATAGCCAGCCGCTGCCCGCTCGCCAGCAGGCTGCGGGAGACGGCAAAATAGACCACCGGGAAAATATTCAGCGCCATCACCAGCACGATCCCGCTGCGGCTGAACAGCAGGTCGTTGAGATCCCAGCCGGTGAGCTGCTGCAGATAGCCGTTGCTTTGCAATACCAGCATCCACGACAGGGCGGCGATATAGGGCGGCGTGAGAAAAGGAATTAAGAACAGCAGGTCCCAAAGGCGCGGCAGCGGCAGGTTGAACAGCCCGCGCAGCACGCCGAGCGGGAGCCCGATGGCGACGCTGACCAGCGCCACGCCGCAGGCAATCCACAGGGTGCCGCCGAGCATCGCCGGCAGCTGCGGGTCGGCAAACAGCGTCGCGACGCCGCTAAAGGCCCCGGCCAGCGAACCGGCGCTGAAGTGGGGAAATATCGCCTGTAAGACGATAAAAAACAGCGGCAGCGCCACCAGCACCAGCAGCGCCGCTAGCGTAGCGCCAGAAATAAGTTTTTGATTCACCGTATGTACCTGCAAGCGAGGGATTCCCCCCGCCGCGCTCGGGCCAACGTCAGGCCGGCACGGCAAGGGGAAAGGCAGATTACTGCGCGAAGAGCGTGTTGAAGCGGGCCAGCACCGCGCGGCGTTCGCTGCTGCCGTCGCCGCTGGTCGGCAGGACCTTCAGCTCGTTAAGCAGCGGGCGCTTCGCCGGGACGTCGGACCGCGCCGGCATCAGCCAGGCATCGGCCACCATCGCCTGACCTTCCGGCGACAGGACGTAGTCGACAAAGGCTTTGGCATCATCAGCGTGCTGGGTCGTTTTCAGGATCATCATCGGGCGCGGCGCAATCACCGTTCCGCTGGCCGGGAAAATCACCTTCAGCGATTCGCCCTGGCTAATATTGCCGTAAGAGACGTAGTCCACCGCGCCGAATACCGCCGCTTTTGCGCCCTGCATCACCGGCGTCACCGCCTGCGCATTCGGCCCGCTGACCACCATCCCGTTCTTTTTCAGCGCATCGAACAGCGCCCAGGCCTTATCGCCCATCCCGTTCTGCAGCCCGATCAGCAAATCCAGGGATGCGCCGGACAGCGCCGGGTCCGGGGTGGTCACCTTATCCTTAAACGCCGCTTCCGTCAGGTCGCGCCACTCCTTCGGCTCCGGCGTGCCGCTTTTGCTGTTCCAGACGATCCCCAGCGCCGAAATGCCCTGCGCCACGTAGTCAGCCGATTTCAGATTGGCCGGGACCTTATCGGCGTTGGTGCTTTGATAGGCCAGCAGCCAGCCGCGGGCATGGAGATCTTCCGCGGTGTCCCACGAGGCGGAGATCAGCACGTCCGCCTGCGGGTTGGCCTGCTCGGCCTCAAGGCGTGCCATCACCTTGCCGGTGGTGGCCTGGAAGATATTGACCTTCACGCCGGTTTTCTTTTCGTAACCGCTGGCGAGACCTTTCGCCAGCGTGCCGGGACCGGCGGTGTAAACGGTTAGCGCGTGGGCGCTGGAGATCATCGTGGCCGACAGCATCATCGCGAGCGCTGCTCCTTTCTTAAAGGTCATAACGGATTTCATGCGGGTTCCCCTGAGGATGAAGTAACAATGCGGACGGCAGCAACGCTGCCCGCCGATAAATGCACAATGCGGTCAGCCAGCAGCTCCGCTTCGCGGCGGTCGTGGGTGACGTAGACGGCGGTGATGCCAAGCTGGCGCAGCAGACGGCTCATCTCGATGCACAGCGACTCGCGCAGCTCGCTGTCAAGGTTGGAGAGCGGTTCATCAAACAGCAGCACGCGAGGTTCGGCGACAATGGCCCGCGCCAGGGCGACGCGCTGCTGCTGCCCGCCGGACAGGCCGGAGGGTTTACGCTCGGCGAAGCCGGTCAGCCCGACCCGCGCCAGCGCGGCGTTGACCCGCGTCTGGCGTTCGCCGCGCGGCACCCCGCGCATGCGCAGCGGAAAAGCGATGTTTTGCGCCACGGTCATGTGCGGCCACAGGGCGTAATCCTGGAAAACCATGCCGATATCGCGCTGCTCCGGGGCCATCCCCCAGCCGGCTTTCGCCACCAGGCGGTCGCCAAAGCGGATCTCGCCGCTGGCGGGAACAGTGAGCCCGGCCAGCAGGCGCAGCAGCGTGCTTTTGCCGCAGCCGGATGGCCCCAGCAGCGCGACGATGCTGCCCGCTTCGATATGCAGATCGATATTAGTGAGAACGGTGTTGGCGCCGAAAGCGAATGAAACGCCGTCAAGCTTGATGCCGGTAAGCGCGCGCATTATCGCCCTCCCCGTTGGGAAAGCGATGCTCTACCGGCGGTTGAAACCCGCCGGGCGGCGCCCACCTGCGATAAATACAGGGGAGCTAACATGTTGTTATCCTCTTTGGGACTTAGTGCCGCCAACTATAGGGAGCCTGGATGACGTATTGATTACATTTTCATTGCGGCTTAACGTGTTGTCTGGCATCAGACCCATTTACCAAGGAACGCATATGAGCCGCTTTCGCCACGTCGAACTTCAGTACGCCAGTCGCCTGCTCAATCACGGCCCCACCATTCTGATAACCAGCTACGACGCTCAGTCCGGGCGCCGCAACGTGATGGCCGCCGCGTGGTCGATGCCGGTGGAGTTCGCGCCGCCCCGCGTCGCCATCGTGGTCGATAAGAGCGCCTGGACGCGGGAGATAATTGAGCGCAACGGAACCTTCGGCATCGTGGTGCCGGGCGTGGCCGCCGCCAGCTGGACCTACGCGGTCGGCAGCATCAGCGGGCGCGATGAGGATAAGTTCAACGCCTACGGCATTCCGGTGGTGAACGGTCCGGAGCTAGGCCTGCCGCTGATTGAGGAGAAGTGCCTGGCGTGGATGGAGTGTCGGCTGCTGCCGCCCACCGCCGCTCAGGAGCAGTACGATACCCTGTTTGGCGAAGTGGTTTCCGCCGCCGCCGATGAGCGGGCTTTCGTCACCGGACGCTGGCAGTTCGACGATGATAAGCTCAATACGCTGCATCATCTCGGCACCGGCAACTTTGTCGCCAGCGGCCGGCACGTGCGGGCGAACACGCCGGAAGAGTAGCCGTCATGCACGGCAGGAGCGAACGGCCCGCCGCCGGAGGTAGCGGGCGGGCTACGCCCGCTACGAGTACAGTTAATCTGCCGAAGGAATGAAAAAGAGGCCTTCGGTAGCCAATCGGGCGATTGGCCACAGGATGCTCGATACCCAGTAGATCCTGAACGCGGATATGGTGCTTTATCGTCAATACTGCAGCTCTAAATTTTACAATCTCCCCTTATCCATGAGCGCGTATTCATGCCGTAGTTCTATACTTATTTCAAGGCGTAGCAGTCAAGGACACGCCCCGCGAAATGAACCAGGCTCACTGCATAAAAAATATAACACACGATAAATATTGGCGATTTTTTAATGATCATTACCGGAGATGCCCTCTCTTTTTCAACGGACTGTAGTTCATAAAGCCTGGCCATCCGGGTATCACCGGAAAGAGATGCCTCAATTTTATTCTCGATATCTTTTTTTATTTGTCTAAATGTACGCTTATCACAAGCCTCATCGTTAATGAGAAAAACGAAAATAAGTAATAATGAAAGAGCGGCTATCATCTGAATCCAGGGAGCGTTAACCCCCCAACAGCCGAGCGTTGCGGTAAATAACCATATTCCCTGGATGTTTGACTGATACCTAAAGTTATTAATATTTTTATTATAAAAAGCAATATCCATTACTACTCTTGCATTTTCAACCGACACGTTTACCACTCCTTTTATAAGATAAGAAACAACCTAAACAAACACCCAGAAAATATAACTGCCATTACTTTCTAAATCCATATTATTTTTTATTATTTATATTTAGAAAAACTTAATTTATTTTAAATGGAGTGAAGCAAGAGACGTCAGAAAGATAAACGGTAATGCGGAGGCAGTGATGATATTTTAGCGCGCTCCGGAAGGCAGCCTTTACGATACCGCCTTCCGGGACAGGGTTTACGACATGCTGTAACCGGGCTTTTTAATCAGCTGCTCCATCTGCGGGGCGATTTCGCTGTCCCACACCTGCTGCCAGTCGCTCGGGTCAACCTGCTTCAGGGCCACGCTCACCGAGCCGTCCTTACTGTTCAGGTGCTGCACCAGTACGGCGGCGATATCGGCGGCCAGCGCCGCTTTTTGCTCATCATTCAGCTCGCGAGGAAAACACTTAATATCAACATGCGGCATAGCGGACTCCTTATTGTCAGAACGATAAAACTACCACAGCCCGGGCGCGCCGGTTTTCATTTTGTGCTTTAAATCAGCTCGTTGCGCCGCAGCACCGCCTCCAGCTCGGCGCGTTGATATACCGCATCCGCGACGGCGAAGAATTTCGGCGTGTGCGCTTCAAACCACTCCCGCCCCGGCCCCCACGAACACATGACCGCAATATAGCAGTCCAGCAGGCTTATCCGTTCGCCCAGCGCGTAGGGCCCGGCGACGAGCTGCGGCTCCAGCCACAGGTAGAGCGACCGGCGATAGTTCACGCAGTTTTCCCGCAGCTGCTGCGGGGCATCCGCCGTCCAGCGCTCGGGGTAATCCGCATAGGTGAAGGTGGGATAGACGTTGGCGACCAGCCAAATCAGCAGGTGCTGGAACCGATGGCGCTGCGGCGTCCCGGGCTCTGGCGCGAGATCCGGCCGCTGGTCGAGGATCGTTAAGGCCATCGCGGCGGATTCGCTCATCACGCTGCCGTCCGCCAGCTTAAAGGTGGGTACCTGACACAGCGGGTTTATCTGCATCAGGCTGTCACGCTGGGGTCCGGGTTTATCAAAACCCTCAACGTTAACAAAGTGGTACGGGATTTCGGCCAGCGTCAGCATCAGCTCGCTGATTGCCGACCCCCAGCCCGGTACGCCATAGACGGTGATCATGTTCGGCCTCCACGGTAAACGTCGGGTGTCGGGTGAAAGCCGGAAAAAATGTCCGTCGCGCGCTATTTAACGGCGTGCCTACGCCGACTCTCGCTCCAGCAAATGATAGCCCAGATCGATAATTGCTTCCCCTTCCCCCACGCCTTCAATGCGGTCGGCGAGGAGGGTTGCCGCACGTTCGCCAATCGCATGGCGATCGACGCTGACGGTGGTAATCGCCGGTCGGTTGCTGGCGGCAAAATCCAGATCGCCGAAACCCATCACCGCTAAATCCTTCGGCACGCGCAGGCCGCGGCTTTCGGCCTCCATTATCGCCCCCTGCGCCAGGGTATCGGAACTGCAGACGATAATATCGAACTCGCCGGCGTCAAGCAGCTGGGCCAGGCCGCTGCGTCCCAGCGCCAGCGAGGCCGGAAGCGGCACCGCCACCTGAGGCACATCGCTCATACCGCCTTTGACCAGCCGGGTGCACAGCCCCTGCTTACGCAGCGCCGCTCGCGCATCCCCTGCCCACAGCAGCCCCGGGCGCCGGTAGCCCTTGTGCAGCAAAAATTCGCCTATCGTCTCGCCAACTTTCTCATGTGAAAAGCCCACCAGCATATCCAGCGGCGTTGGGGTCAGATCCCAAATCTCCACCACCGGAATGGCGGCGTTGAGGATGGTTCTCTTTAGCGCCGGCGCATGCTGAATGCCGGTCAGCACGACCCCGTCCGGGCGACGGGAGAGCAAGGTTGCCACCAGCTCCGCTTCGGTCTCCCGACTGTAGCCCGCAACGCACAGCAGCATATGGTAGCCGCGCGCCGCGAGGGTATCGCTCAGCGCCTGGATGGTGTCGACAAACATATTGTTGTTGATTTGCGGAACCACGACGGCAATCAGCCGGCTGCGGCGCGAAGCCAATCCGCCGGCCAGCGCATTGGGAATGTAGCCCGTGGCCTGCACCGCCTGCAGCACCTTTTCCACCGTTTTAGGCCGCACCAGCTGCGGCGTATTCAGCGCCCGACTGACCGTCATGGATGATAAACCCGCCGTGCGGGCAACATCATCCAGCGTCGGCACGCGCGTCGGTTTTCTGCTTTTCACGGCTAAGCCCCTGTGTTGAGTCGTTCCCAGCGGGCATTATTGATGATGCCCCAGCCAATTGCCAGCACCCGCCCGCGCATCCGCATGAGAATCAACAACCTGAGAGATAAAATGTTATCGCTATCATTAATATTTGTGCTATTTCACAGACTGTTTTGGATCGTGATGTCACCTGCATAATTTTACCACTAATAACCTAAAGTTGTGATCGTTTGTACAAATTAAACGCACTCCTGTGGTCGAAACGCAAAAGCTGGATTAGAAATGTTAGCGCAAACATTTTATAAATCGTAAGGAACATGCCATGACCACCAGCGCCAATTCCAGCTCCGTGACCTACGCCAAAACCACCGGCGTCAAAACCGCCGCCGAAACCGGCGACCGCATTGAGCACGTTAAGCTCTCCCTGGCCTTTCTCCCCTTAGCCACGCCGGTCAGCGATGCCAAAGTCCTCACCGGGCGGCAAAAACCGCTCACCGAAGTCGCGATTATTATCGCCGAAATCCGCTCCCGCGACGGTTTCGAAGGGGTAGGCTTTAGCTATTCCAAGCGCGCGGGAGGCCAGGGAATTTACGCTCACGCCAAAGAGATTGCCGATAACCTGCTTGGCGAAGATCCCAACGATATCGACAAGATCTACACCAAACTGCTGTGGGCGGGCGCCTCCGTCGGGCGCAGCGGCATGGCGGTACAGGCCATCTCTCCGCTTGATATTGCCCTGTGGGATATGAAAGCCAAACGCGCCGGACTGCCGCTGGCGAAGCTGCTCGGCGCCCACCGTGATTCGGTACAGTGCTACAACACCTCCGGCGGCTTCCTGCATACGCCGCTGGAACAGGTGCTGAAGAACGTCGCTATCTCCCGGGAAAACGGCATCGGCGGGATCAAGCTGAAGGTGGGCCAGCCGAACACCGCCGAGGATATCCGTCGCCTGACGGCGGTGCGTGAAGCGCTGGGCCCGGATTTCCCGCTGATGGTTGACGCCAACCAGCAGTGGGACCGGGAAACCGCCATTCGCATGGGGCGCAAAATGGAGCAGTTTAACCTGATCTGGATTGAGGAGCCGCTCGACGCTTACGACATTGAAGGCCACGCGCAGCTGGCCGCCGCGCTGGACACGCCGATTGCGACCGGGGAGATGCTGACCAGCTTCCGCGAACACGAACAGCTGATCCTCGGCAACGCCTGCGACTTCGTGCAGCCGGACGCCCCGCGCGTCGGCGGTATCTCCCCCTTCCTCAAGATTATGGATCTGGCGGCGAAGCATGGCCGCAAGCTGGCCCCGCATTTTGCAATGGAAGTGCATCTGCACCTCGCCGCCGCCTACCCGCTCGAGCCCTGGCTGGAGCATTTCGAGTGGCTGAACCCGCTGTTTAACGAGCAGCTTGAGCTACGCGACGGGCGGATGTGGATTTCTGAACGCCACGGGCTGGGCTTCACCCTGAGTGAACAGGCGCGCCGCTGGACCCAGCACAGCTGCGAGTTTGGCCAGCGCCCCTGATGCTTGTGCCGGCTATTTTCCCGGACCGGGAGCGAACGTGCCGGGTCCGGGCTGGCGGATAATCGATTCCTCCACCATCCCGTAGTCCGGTCAGCTTATGACCGGGGATATGTTATTAACGACCGGCGGGAACACCCTTGTCGCCCCTCCCGCCCCTGACTCGCTGTACCCACATACCCAACCCTGCAATGGAGTTGAAAAGTGAATACACCAATAAAACGCAGCAACGTGCGTTACGGTATTTTATTATTTCTTTTTTTGGCTACCGTATTTAATTATGCCGACCGCGCGACGCTATCGGTCGTCGCACCGATTATGAGTAAGGAACTAGGATTCGACCCGGAAGCTATGGGTCTGGCTTTTTCCGTCTTTGGTATTTCTTATGTGATAATGCAAATTCCCGGCGGCTGGCTGCTGGATAAATACGGTTCGCGGCTGGTATATGGCTGCGCGCTGATCGGCTGGTCGGTAGTGACTATGTTCCAGGGGACGATCTTTCTGTTTGCCAGCCCGCTGGTGGTGCTGGTTATTCTGCGTCTGATGATGGGCGCGATAGAAGCCCCGGCCTTCCCCGCCAACAGCCGCCTCAGCGTGCAGTGGTTCCCGAATAAAGAGCGCGGGTTTGTCACCTCGGTATATCAGGCGGCGCAGTATATCTCCCTGGGTATTATCACGCCGCTCATGACGATCATCCTGCATAATTTAAGCTGGCATTATGTCTTCTATTATATTGGCGCCATCGGGGTGGTCCTGGGGATATTTTGGCTGGTTAAGGTCAAGGACCCTTTGCATCATCCGAAAATAAACCAGCAGGAGCTTGAATATATTCGCGAGGGCGGCGGCGAACCGGAATTAGGCAGCCAAAAAACGCAGCACAAATTAACCCTCGCGCAGATCAAAAGCGTGTGCGTAAACCGCATGATGATCGGCGTCTATATCGGCCAGTTCTGCGTCACCTCGATTACCTGGTTCTTCCTGACATGGTTCCCGACCTACCTCTATCAGGCGAAGGGGATGTCGATACTGAAAGTCGGTTTTGTCGCCAGTATTCCGGCGATTGCCGGGTTTATCGGCGGCCTGCTCGGCGGGCTATTTTCCGACTGGATCCTTAAGCGCGGCTATAGTCTGACCACTGCCCGCAAGATACCGGTGATCTGCGGTATGCTGCTCTCCTGCGTCATCGTCGTCGCTAACTATACCGCTTCTGAGGTGGTGGTTATCGCCGCCATGAGCCTGGCCTTCTTTGCAAAAGGCTTTGGCAATCTCGGCTGGTGTATCCTCAGCGATACGTCGCCCAAGGAGATGCTGGGCATCGCCGGCGGGGTCTTCAATATGTGCGGTAACCTCGCGAGCATCATCACGCCGCTGGTCATTGGGATCATTATTGCCAATACCCACTCGTTTGATTACGCCATTCTGTACGTCGGCTCGATGGGCGTACTCGGTCTGCTCTCCTATCTGTTTATTGTCGGGCCGCTGGATCGCATCAACCTGACGCCTCGCGCGGCCTGATTACCTAACCTGGCGAGAGTTCGCCCCCGCTGTTTCGCAACACACTCCTGCGAAGCAGCGGCTTTTTAGTAGGTAATCCCCGGCGGATTGACCACCGACTGCGTTACCGCCTCCCCCTGTTCCCCCCAGCGCGCCAGCACCTGCTGGTACTCGCCGCGGGCTATCGCCCCGTCGAGCGCCGCCTGCAGCGCGTACACCAGGCCGCTGCCCTTTTTGGTGGTGGTGGCAACGTAAGCCTTTTTCGGCCCCAGGCCGACGACTTTGGTCGTGCCGGTCAGCGCCGCTTTGTAGGCCGCCACCGACTGCGGGCCAAAGAACACGTCGGCGCGTCCGGACTGGATATAGAGATTACCCGAGGCGTCGTCGGTGAGGTACACCGGCAGCGCCGGCTGGCGCCCCGCCGCTTCGTTCTCGGCGTTCCAGCCGAGCAGAATACGCTCCTGGTTGGTGCCGGAGCCGACAATCACCTTCCGCCCGGCAAGATCCGCCGCGCCGCTGACCCTGGCTATCGGGCTGGTGGATTTGACGGAAAAGGCCAGGGAATCGACGCGGTAGGTGGCGAAATCGAATTTCTGCTTGCGCTGCTCGGTCACCGCGATATTCACCAGCGCCACGTCATAGCGCCCGGAGGTGATGCCCAGCGGCCAGTCCTCCCACGCCGTCGGCACCAGCCGGAGCTTGAGCCCAAGGCTGCCGGCCAGCAGGCGGGCGATATCCGGATCGCTGCCGATGCGCGTGCGGTTATCGCTCGCCAGCAGCGCCAGCGGCGGTGAATTCAGCGCCGAGATAGCCACCGTCAGCGTCCCGGGCTCAACAAAGCGATAGTTCGCCGGGATCCGCGCAATCGCCTGCTTGTCCACCGTCACCGGCAGCGGCCGCTCGTTGGCCCGCAGGTCAATTTCCGCCTGCGCCCCCGCCGGGATAATGCCGATCATTAACGCCAGAAGTCCTTTTCTCATGCCGGAAGCACCTTCGATAAAAATTGCCGCGTACGCTGATGCTGCGGATGGTTAAGGACCTCATCGCTGCTGCCCTGTTCAATGATTTTGCCATCGACCATAAAGACCACCTGGTCTGCAACCTCGCGGGCAAAACCAATCTCATGCGTCACCACCACCAGCGTGGTGCCGGAACGCGCCAGCTTCTTGATAACGTCAAGCACTTCGCCCACCAGCTCCGGGTCCAGCGCCGAGGTTGGTTCGTCAAACAGAATCACCCGCGGCTTGAGGGCCAGCGCCCGCGCGATGGCAATGCGCTGCTGCTGACCGCCGGAGAGATGCCGCGACCAGGCGTCGGCTTTGTTGCGCAGCCCCACCACGTCGAGCAGATCGTAGGCCTGCTCGATAGCCTCCTTGCGGCTGGCCCGCCCGTGGGCAATCGGCGCCTCAATCAGGTTTTCCAGCACCGTCAGGTGCGGGAACAGGTTGAAGTTTTGAAAAACGTAGCCGACGTTCACGCGCTGGCGGAGGATCTCTTTTTCCTTCAGCTCGTACAGCCTGTCGCCCTGACGGCGATAGCCGATATAGTCGCCATCGATTTGGATAAAGCCCTCGTCAACGCGCTCGAGGTGGTTAATGGCCCGCAGCAGGGTGGATTTCCCCGAGCCGGAAGGCCCGAGGATCACCGTTACCGTGCCGGGCTCTATCTCCAGGGAGACATCGTCCAGCGCCTTATGGCGGCCAAAATATTTGCTGACGCCGGTGATCGAGATATGGCCGTTATGAGAGTTGGGCATGGACGGGCTCCTGCGGCTGCGGTGAACGAGAGGCTTCGGCAACGCGAGTGCGGCGCGGGCTGTTTACCGCCGAGCGGCGCTCGCTGCGCGCCAGCGCGCGTTCAACCAGATATTGGATAAGCGACAGTACGCTGGTGATCGCCAGGTACCACACCGCGCCGACCATCAGCAGGGGGATCACTTCCTGGGTGCGGTTGTAAATCATCTGGATGGTGTAAAACAGCTCCGGCATCGCCAGGACGTAGACCATCGCCGTCCCCTTGGCGAGGCTGATAATTTCATTGAAGCCGGAGGGTAAAATGGTGCGCAGCGCCTGCGGCAGAATAATGCGCAGCGTACGCCGCCACGCCGGCAGGCCGAGCGCCGCCGCCGCTTCATACTGACCGTGATCGACGCCGAGGAAGCCGCCGCGAATAATTTCCGCGGTGTAGGCGCTCTGCACCAGCGTCAGCCCGACTACCGCGGTGGAGAACTGCCCCAGCACGTTGATGGTTTGATAGCTGCCCCAGCTGATGCTGGTAAAGGGAATACCGAGCGACAGCGTGTCGTACAGATAGGAGAAGTTGTAGAGAATAATCAGCACCACGATCAGCGGCAGCGAGCGGAACAGCCAGATATATCCCCAGGAAAGGCTGCTCAGCAGCCACGAGGAGGAGAGTCTGGCCAGCGCCAGCAGGCCGCCAAAGATCACGCTCAGCACGGTGCCAAGCAGGGTCAGCAGCAGCGTTTGCCCAAGCCCTTCGAGGATAACCGGGTCAAAGAACCAGCGCGCGAAGACCGCCCACTCCCAGCGGGGGTTAAAGGCCACCGACTGCACGACGACGGCCAGCACCAGCAGCGCCAGCACCGCGCCGACGGCGCGCAGCGGATAGCGCGCCGGGATAACTTTTATCGTTTCAGATGTTTTCATCGTTGCTCCTCAGGCGCTCTGGCCTAGCGCGCTAACCGCCAGCGCTTTGCTAAACCGCAGTCGTCCATCATAGGGCGGCTGGCTGTACTCTTCCGGGTTGCGTTCGAGGTCAAACTGCGGCTCATAGCCCTGGCTGAGATAGAGCTTCACCGCCTCCGGCTGGCGAAAGCCGGTGGTCAGGTAGATATGGCTGTAGCCCGCCAGCACCGCCCGACGCTCCAGCTCCTGCACCACCTTCGCCGCCAGCCCCTGCTGGCGCAGCGCGTGATGGGTCCAGATGCGCTTAATTTCGGCGGTATTGGCGTCCTTCGGCTTGTAGGCACCTGTCGCGATAATCTCCCCCTCGCGCTCGAGTACGATAAACAGCCCCTGCGGCGCCAGATACCATTCGGTTAGCTCAACTTCGGCATCGCGGGAAAAATAGTCCCCGTAGCGCGAAGCGTACTCGGCAAACAGGCCGTCAATAACCGGCTGCAGCTCGGGGGCTTCGGGTGAAACATCGCGGAATACGTCGCTCATACTGACTCCTGTTAATCGCCCAGTCCGGCCGGATTAATCTCTGACTGTGGGATGCTCTCGACGCCTTCCCCCCAGCGGTTAAGCACTTTGGCGTAGTCGCCGCTGTGGATGGCGCCGTTCAGCGCCGTCTGCACCGGGGTGACCAGGCCGCTGCCCTTTTTCACCGTCACGGCGATATGGGCCGCCTTCGGCCAGCCGCCGTCAACGCTGCCCACCAGCCTGGTTTTGCCGGTAAGCGCCGCTTTCCATGCGCCAATCACGTTGGGGCCAAAGAAGGCGTCGGCGCGGCCGGACTGGATCGCCAGAGTCTGAGCGGCGTCATCTTTGGTATAGACCGGGGTAAAAGGCTTCAGCCCCTTCTTGAGGTTTTCCGCGTTCCACGCCAGCAGAATGGCCTCCTGGTTGGTGCCGGAGCCGACGATAATGCGCAGGCCGGCAATATCCTCCGCCCGGTCAATTTTACTCAGCGGGCTGCTGCTTTTGACGTAGAAACCCAGCGAATCCTTGCGGTAGGTGGCGAAATCAAACTTCTCTTTGCGCTCTTTGGTCACCGTAATATTGCTGATCGCGGCATCATATTTGCCGGAGACCACGCCGAGGGGCCAGTCCTCCCACGAGGTCGGGACCACGTTCAGCTGCAGGCCGAGGCTATCGGCCACCAGGCGGGCGATATCCACCTCGCTGCCGAGCAGGGTTTTGTTATCGTCAGAAAAGACGGTGAGCGGCGGCGAGTTCAGCGCCGCCACCGCGACGGTGAATTTTCCCGGTACCGCGAGGTGCAGATCCTTCGGCAGTTGGGCAATCGCCTGCGGATTTTTTGCCGTATGCACCGGCGCTTTGTTGGCTTCAAGACTGACCCCGGTGCCGTTGATATTGACGCTCTGCGCCCACGACGAAGCGCTTGCGGCCAGGGCGAGCGCGAGAATAAGTGACTTTTTCTGCATAGCGGGTGTTCTCTTATTATTGTTGTTGGAATTGATTGACCGGCTCGGCCAGCCCTAAGCTTGCGCGCAGGGTGGTGCCGGGATACGCCTCGCGGAACAGCCCCCGCTGCTGCAGAACCGGCACGACCTGGTCAACAAAGCGCGGGAAGGTGTCCGGCGTGCCGCCCTGGATAATAAAACCGTCGGCGGCGCGCTGTTCAAACCACTGCTGCAGACCGTCGGCGACCTGCTGCGGCGTTCCGGAAAAGCGCGGACGCGGGCTGGCGGCTTCCAGCGCCACCTGGCGCAGAGTCAGGCCGCGCTCGCGGGCGCTGCGCTTAATCTCATCCGTGGTGCTGCGGAAGCTGTTTTGCCCGAGATCGCCAATATCCGGGAACGGCGCATCAAGCGGATACTGCGCAAAGTCGTGATGCTCGAAATAGCGTCCGAGGTAGTTAAGGGCATCCTCAATCGATACCAGCGCGGCGGTGGTCTGATACTGCTGCTCCACGTCTTCGGCGCTGTCGCCCACGATGACGCTGACGCCCTGGAAAATATGCAATTCGTCTTCCTGACGACCGTACGCCGCGAGCTGGCCTTTAACATCGCGATAAAACGCCTGCGCCTCCTCAAGAGATTCCTGATGGGTAAAAATGGCGTCGGCATGGCTCGCCGCCAGCTTTTTACCATCATCAGAAGCGCCTGCCTGAAATATAATAGGGCGCCCCTGCGGCGTGCGGGCAATATTCAGCGGACCGGCAACCTTAAAAAAGTCGCCATGATGATCGAGGGCATGCAGCTTATTTTTATCAAAGAACTGGCCGCTGGCCTTATTACGCACGAAGGCGTCCTCTTCCCATGAATCCCACAGCCCTTTAACCACCTTTAGATATTCATCCGCGATGCGATAGCGCAGCGCATGGTCGGGGTGTTGAGCGCGGGAGAAGTTTTTTGCCGAGCCCTCCAGCGGCGAGGTGACAACGTTCCAGCCCGCCCGGCCCTGGCTGAGATGGTCGAGGCTGGCGAACTGGCGCGCGGTGGTAAAGGGCTCGCTGTAGGAGGTGGATAGCGTGCCCACCAGGCCGAGGTTGCGGGTCACCGCCGCCAGCGTGGAGAGCACCGTCAGCGGCTCAAAGCGGTTTAAAAAGTGCGGAATGGATTTCTCATTAATATACAGGCCATCGGCGACAAATATAAAGTCGAGCTTACCCTCTTCCGCTTTTAACGCCGTTTGCTTAACAAACTCAAAATTAATGCTGGCATCCGCCTGCGCTAACGGGTGACGCCAGGCGGACATATTTCCCGAGGCGCCGTGTAATATGGTGCCAAGACGCAGCTGTCGTTTTTCAGACATAGTTCACCCTTCCCTTGCCGGTAATTAAAATCTAAATTTGCTGTAAAGCCCGTTCCGCCAGGGTCGCAAAATAGCGCGCCGCCGGGGCGATTAAATTCTCATCCGGATTAAATCCGGGATGGTGAAGACCGAATTCGCTGGCGCTGCCGATGCTGACAAAGGCGCCGGGGATATGCTGCAGGTAGACGGCAAAATCTTCCCCGCCCATATGCAGGTCCGCGTGATGGGTACGGTAGCCGACGTCGTCGGCAACCTCACTGGCAAACGCCGCCCAGCGCTCGTCGTTAACCAGCGCCGTCGGCCCGGAGTACCAAAAAACGTCGATCTGCGCGCCGAAGGCGCTGGCAAAACCGGCGGCGATTTCGCTTACCCGCGCCTTCACCCGCTGCTGCACTTCGCTGCTGTGGGTGCGCAGCGTCCCTTCCAGCTCCACGCTCTCCGGCAGAACGTTCCAGGTGTTGCCGCCCTGGATCCGCGTCACGCTCAGCACCACCGAATCGAGGGTATTAACCTCCCGGCTGGCAACGCTCTGCAGCAGGGTGACCAGCTGGCTGGCAAGCAGGATGGCATCTTTGCCTTCGTGGGGCCGCGCGGCGTGCGCGCCTTTGCCGGTGACCTTAAAGACGAAGCGATCGACGTTGGCATAAAAGGCGCCGCCGCGGGTGGCGAACTCTCCTACCGGCAGCCCCGGTTCATTATGCATCCCGAAAATGGCCGCCACCCCTTCCAGAGCGCCGGCGCGGATCAGCGTTTTGGCACCGCCAAAGCTCTCTTCCGCCGGCTGGAACAGGATCCGCACCCGGCCCGGCAGCTGCGCTTCGCGCTCTTTGAGCAGCAGCGCGGCCCCCAGCATCACGCTGGTATGGATGTCGTGGCCGCAGGCGTGCATCACGCCTTCGTTTTGCGACCGATACGCGAGGCCGGTCGCTTCTTCAATCGGCAGCGCGTCAATATCCGCCCGCAGGGCTATGAGCTTTTCGCCGCTGCCTACCTCAACCACCAGGCCGGTTTTCAGCTCGTAGGGCAGCAGGCGCAGGCCGCCGCTTTGCAGCCAGTCGCGGATGCGCGCGGTGGTGGCCACCTCCTGCAGGGAGAGCTCAGGG
Source organism: Klebsiella sp. BIGb0149 (assembly GCF_004362605.1). Classification (NCBI taxonomy): domain Bacteria; kingdom Pseudomonadati; phylum Pseudomonadota; class Gammaproteobacteria; order Enterobacterales; family Enterobacteriaceae; genus Klebsiella; species Klebsiella sp. BIGb0149. Next base: position 514,570 of record NZ_SNYG01000003.1, read on the forward strand.
TACTGGTGCAGCTCGCGCCGCCAGCGGATCAGCTGTTCAGCAAAGCTCATGGAAGCACCTCCGCGCCCTGATGGGCCTGAGCCAGCAGGCGCAATGAATTCAGCCGGGCCTCACCTTCGGTGACCGGCGTATCGATGATGAATTCGTCGATTCCCCACTCCGCGTGCAGCTCGTCCAGCTGCGCTTTGACCTCATCGGCGGTACCGGCCAGCAGCGACGATTCGCGGCGGGCGATGCGCGTCGGGGCGCTGCCCGCCTGGCGGGCAAAGGCGATGCCCTGGGCCTCGCTGCCGACGGTCACCCGCTGGCCGTTTTCCAGCTCGACGCCCCAGATCTCAACCTGTTTCGCCAGTTCGCTCGCCGCTGCGCTATCCTCGGCGGCGATCGCCTGCACGGCGATAATGGCATCCCGGCGGCTCAGCATGCGCCAGCGGGTCAGCACCTCGCGAAGCAGCGCTTTATCGCCGTTAAGGTGGGCGGCAAAGACAAAGTTCCAGTCAAGCTGGGCGGCGAGACGAGCGCTCTCAAGGCTGGCGCCGAGCAGGAAGCCGTCCGCCCGCCGCGGCGGAATAGGCGTCGCCCGCACGCTCTCTTCACCTTCAGCCTCGGTCAGCGATAGCCAGTTATCAAGCTGGGCCAGCTGGTCGGCAAAGGTGCCTTTATCTTCCTGATTCAGCCCCTGCTGCAACGCGCGGGTGGAGAGCGGCAGGCCGCCGGGGGCTTTACCGACGCCAAGATCCACCCGGCCCGGCGCAATAGAGGCCAGCAGGTTGAAGTTTTCCGCGACTTTATAGGGACTGTAGTGCTGGAGCATCACCCCGCCGGACCCAACGCGAATCTGCCGGGTCTGGCCGAGGATCCAGGCGATCGCCAGCTCCGGCGACGGGCTGGCTAATTGATCGGTATTATGGTGTTCGGCTATCCAGAAGCGATGATATCCCCAGGCCTCCGCCTGTTGCGCAAGGGTTAAAGTTCGGGTCAGCGCCTGAGCGGCCGTTTCCCCAGCCGCAAGCGGACTTTTATCCAGAATACTGATTCGATAAGACATTTCGCAGACTCGTATTAACTAACATGTCTGCATTATTAGAATCTGGGGCGGCGGCTGAGAAACAATTTATTTACATGTACTCTGCCGGAAAATAGATATACAGGCTTAATGCTGAGCAGGCTGCGTGGTCAGCCGGCGGATAAAATCCTCCGTCTGCCGCGGGTTGCGCAGGCGCACAAAGCGAATGTGCCGATACGCCGGGTCGCTCATATCAGACTGATAACGCTGGCGATTTTGTTTCCAGGTTTTGATGGTCCACCAGATAATGGATTCGCGGCTAAAAAAGGAGCGACGGAAGCTCTCACGGTTGCCGGTCCCCGGCCACAGCTCCTGATGGCGGCTGGCGCGGAAGACCGCCCGGCAGACGGCTTGCCTCAGCGTCCGGCAGAAACCGTAGTCCAGCCAGACCACCAGATCGACCTCGCGCCACTTGACCGGGCGACTGCGGTTGTAATTGCCGTCCAGCACCCAGCCGGGGGCGTCGGTGGCAGCGGCAATCTTTACGAAGAACTCCGCGTCCGGCGTGCCCTGCCACTGCGGAAGCCAGTAGAGTCGATCCATTTCGATACAGGGAAGCGCCAGCTGCCGGGCAATCCGCCGGGCGAGGGTCGATTTGCCGACGCCGCTGGTCCCTACTACGTTGATTTTCATCGTCTACGCTCAGCCATGTCTTGTTGTGGGGCTGAGAATAATAGCCGACAAACGGCCGCGTCGGGGATGAAAATTGCGGCTCAGCGCCTGCGCTAACCGGCGGCAGTAGCGTTTAGCAGCCCTTGTACTGCTCGTCGCTGACGTGCTCCTGCCAGGTCACCGCGCTGCCGTTCTCCGCTTCGGCGATGGCAATATGCACCATCGCGGTCGCGCTGCTGGCGCCGTGCCAGTGCTTCACGCCCGGTGGGATCCACGCGATATCGCCCGGATTCAGCGCCTGCGGCTCTTTGCCCCACTCCTGCAGCCAGCCGCGTCCCTGGACCACAATCAGCGTCTGGCCCAGCGGATGCGTATGCCAGGCAGTGCGCGCGCCGGGTTCGAAGGTGACCGTCGCGCCGCCCACTTTCGCCGGCTCGGTGGCCTGAAAAGGCGCATCGATACGCACGTCGCCGGTAAACCAGTCTGCGGGACCTTTTCGTGATGGCTGTGAGCCGCTGTGGCTAATATTCATGATGCTCTCCTCTTATGTGTTGCACTAAAGATAGCGCAAGCGCGGGGCCGCGATTAGACTGCGAAATCAGAAAGGAACTATGAGCTAAATTCATTAATCCGGAAAAACGATGCTTAAAGACAATATTAACGACCTGCTGTCGTTTATGGTGGTGGCCCGCGAGCGCAGCTTTACCCGTGCCGCCGCCCAGCTCGGCGTTTCTCAGTCGGCGTTGAGCCACGCCATGCGTAATCTGGAGGCCCGGCTCGACGTTCGCCTGCTGACCCGCACCACCCGCAGCGTCGCGCCAACCGAAGCTGGCGACAGGCTGCTTCAGCGCCTCGGCCCGCATCTGCAGGAAATTGAGCAGGAGCTCAGCGCCCTGCGCGACACCCGCGAGCATCCGGCCGGCAATATCCGCCTGACCGCGGGCGAGCACGCGGTCAGCGCCGTGCTCTGGCCGACGTTGAAACCCTTTATGCTGCAGTATCCCGACATTAATATCGAAATTACCGTTGATAACGGCCTGACCGATATCGTCGATGGACGCTTTGACGCCGGGATCCGTCTCGGCGAACAGGTTGCCAAGGATATGATTGCGGTGCGGATCGCCCCCGATATGCGCATGGCCGTCGTCGGCTCTGCGGACTACCTCGCGCGCTTCGGCACGCCGCAAACGCCCTATGAGCTCGAACGGCACCGCTGCATTAATATGCGTTTACCGACCCTCGGCGGCATTTATGCCTGGGAGTTTGAGCAGGAGGGGCGCGAAGTGCGGGTACGCGTTGACGGACAAATCACGCTAAACAGCCTTCCTCAGCGTATAGATGCCGCCGAATCCGGCCTCGGGCTGGCCTATGTCCCGGAGGATTCCGTCGCCGAGGCTCTCACCGACGGACGGCTGATAAGGCTTCTTGAGGCGTGGACCCCCTCCTTCACCGGCTACCATCTTTATTACCCCAGCCGCCGCCAGCACACCGCCGCCTTTTCTCTGCTCGTGGACGCGCTGCGGCGTTGAACCCATTGATATATAAGCAAGTGCGGTACAAACATGTTTTACGTGCGTCACTATCACGTTGCGTGTAGGATGCTGCGCCATGCTCTGCTTATCTCCTACGTCAGAATGATGAGAAAGCCAGCATAACGTGCTGCCACTCGGCGGTGCGAGGAACCACTCATGGACATTGACAGGAAAATGGGTACATCAATGAATACAAAACACAACGCCGCGGCCGAGCATCAGGCCGCAAAACGTCACTGGCTCAACTCGCAGGAGTCGGGTTACCACAAGGCAATGGGCAACCGTCAGGTGCAGATGATCGCCATCGGCGGCGCGATTGGTACCGGTCTGTTCCTCGGCGCCGGCGCGCGCCTGCAGATGGCGGGGCCCGCGCTGGCCCTGGTGTATCTGGTCTGCGGCCTGTTCTCCTTCTTTATCCTCCGCGCGCTGGGCGAACTGGTGCTGCACCGGCCCTCCAGCGGCAGCTTCGTCTCCTACGCCCGCGAATTTCTCGGTGAAAAAGCGGCCTACGTTGCCGGCTGGATGTACTTTATCAACTGGGCGATGACCGGCATTGTCGACATCACCGCCGTAGCGCTGTATATGCACTACTGGGGAGCCTTCGGCGACGTTCCGCAGTGGGTGTTCGCCCTCGGCGCGCTGGCGATCGTCGGCACCATGAATATGATCGGCGTGAAGTGGTTTGCCGAAATGGAGTTCTGGTTTGCGCTGATCAAAGTGCTGGCGATTGTGGCATTCCTCGTGGTCGGGACCATTTTTCTCGGCAGCGGAAAACCGCTGGACGGCAACGCCACCGGCTTCCACCTGATTACCGATAACGGCGGCCTGTTTCCGCACGGCCTGATGCCAGCGCTGGTGCTGGTGCAGGGGGTGGTGTTCGCCTTCGCCTCCATCGAACTGGTCGGCACCGCCGCCGGGGAGTGCAAAGAGCCGCAGACCATGGTGCCGCGCGCGATCAACAGCGTGATCTGGCGTATCGGCCTGTTCTACGTCGGCTCCGTGGTGCTGCTGGTGCTGCTGCTGCCGTGGAACGCCTATCAGGCGGGGCAAAGCCCGTTCGTCACCTTCTTCTCGAAGCTCGGCGTGCCGTACATTGGCAGCGTGATGAATATCGTGGTCTTAACCGCGGCGCTCTCCAGCCTCAACTCGGGCCTGTACTGCACCGGGCGCATTCTGCGTTCGATGTCGATGGGCGGTTCCGCACCGCAGTTTATGTCGAAGATGAGCCGCCATCAGGTGCCTTACGCCGGGATTCTGGCGACGCTGGCGGTCTACGTCATCGGCGTATTCCTCAACTATCTGGTGCCGTCGCAGGTCTTTGAGATCGTCCTCAACGTGGCTTCGCTGGGGATTATTGCGTCGTGGGGCTTTATCGTGGTTTGCCAGATGCGGCTGCGTAAAGCGATTAAGGAAGGAAGAGCGGCGGACGTAAGCTTCAAAATGCCGGGCGCGCCGTTTACCTCCTGGCTGACCCTGCTGTTCCTGCTCAGCGTGCTGGTGCTGATGGCCTTCGATTATCCGAACGGCACCTACACCATTGGTTCAATTCCGCTGATTGCGGTGCTGCTGGTCGCCGGCTGGTTTGGCGTTCGTCGCCGGGTGGCTGCGATTCATCGCACCGCGCCGGGTGCTCAGACGGCGCAAAAATAGCGCTACTGCGGTTTGGCCGAAGCCGGTCAAACCGCATTTTTCAACGACGATCCAGACTTAGTTATCTTTAACCAGCTGCGAAACGTCGCTGCTGTTAATTTGACGCTGGTTGCCCGATTCGTCGGTGTAGCTGGTCATGCCGGTATCTTTATCCAGCTGTGGCTTGCCGTGGGTCACGATGGTCTGCCCACTTTTCGTTGTCATCACATAGTTTGAAGTACAGCCCGCCAGTAAAGCCAGCATCGCGCCGGCGCACAGAACCATAAATGGCTTATTCATATCGTCTCCAGAATGATTACCCATCTCCCGCAGCAGGCGGGAAAGCGTTGATTGTAAAGCCATTAGGTTAATACGGCTAACAGGTGTTTGTAACAGAGGGTGATTCAGGCGGGCAGGAGGGGTCTCCCCCTCCTGTAAATCTTTACAGCGCGATGCGGATAACATCATCCGGCTGAGTGGCTTCTTTCTGACGGGTTGATTCCTGCTTCACGCTGACGTACAGCGTTTTACCGTCGGCGGAGAGCGCCAGGCTGTTAGGATAGGTTGGCGTTTTAATGGTTTTGACGACCTTGTAGGTTTTACCGTCGATCACGCTGACTTCGCCGGCCTTACGGTGGGTCACGTAGGCTTCATTGCGGGTCGGGTTGAACAGCACTGCCAGCGATTCCGGGGCGGCGATTTTCTGCAGCACTTTGCCGTCGCGCAGATCGACCACCAGCACTTCCGGCTGTTTGCTGTCGGTGATGAAGGCGCGATGGCCTGCGGTATCGAGGCTCAGGTTCAGATAGAAGTGCTCCTTACCGTCATCCTGCAGCTTTTTACGGCTCAGAATTTTGTTGCTGTCGCTGTCGATAGTCAGCAGCTCACCGTCGGCGTTGGTGGTGTAAATGCGCTTCGCGTCAGCATCAACCGCCAGCCCGGTCGCCATCGCGCCGGTATTGGCAATGGTATCTTTCAGGGTCAGCTTGTCGCCATCAACCACCCAGATAACGCTCTCTTTACCCAGTCCGGTAATATAAACGGTGTTGGTCTTCTCATTCACCGCCAGCTCGCGCGGCGCCAGCGGACGCACGGTTTCGCTGCGCTTGCGGTCGTCAAGCACCAGACGGCCTTTCACGGCGCCGGTTTTGGCGTCAATCGCGGTGACGGTGCTGTCGGTGGTGTTGCCAAACCACAGCGTATGGGTAGCGTTGTTGATCGTCGCGCCGAACGGCTTCAGGTCGTTATGGATAACCTGAGTCACCTCCAGCGTCGTCGGGTCGAGGCGATAGACGATCCCGCCTTTATCCAGCGAACGACTTTGCGAAGTCGCGACCCATAGCGCATTTTCCTGCTGGCTATAAGCCATCTCGTATGCGCCCTTTCCAACCGCCTTGCGCAGCATTTCTTCTGCCGCGTGAGCGCTGAAGCTCCCCGCCAGCAGCAGTGAAGTTAACAACAGTGAACGGCGCAGACGCGGCGTGGACAGATGACGTAATGACATGACGACTCCCTTTGATAAAACAAATATGTGCCTGCTCGACAGTGCTTCCGTGGCGTAAAGTCATGGCTTTACGCTATTTTATAAATGCGAATAGTAATCATTATTTAACGCAAAGTGGAGCGTTAATTGCGCTCGCGGGCGAAAAAAATAGCCAATAGTTGCCATTATTTAACTAAACTTCCGTTAATAATTTTCAAAAAATTACAAAAGAGTTAACATATGGAGATATGTTCCGTTTGGTTCGTTTTGCGAGTGTTTCCATGAAAATCCTTTCCGTGCGCACGGTTGCGCTTCCCGCCCTCCTTTTGCCGCTGGTCGCTATGGCTCAGTCCAGCCCTGAAGGCGAGCAGACAATGGTCGTTACCGCTGCCCCAACGACGGTCTCCGAACTCGATACTCCCGCCGCCGTCAGCGTGGTCAACGGCGACGAAATGCGCCAGGCCGCGCCGCGGGTCAACCTTTCCGAGTCGCTGGGTGCGGTGCCCGGCCTGCAGGTGCAAAACCGGCAGAACTACGCTCAGGACCTGCAGCTCTCGATTCGCGGCTTCGGCTCTCGCTCCACCTACGGCGTGCGCGGGCTGCGGATCTACGTTGACGGCATTCCGGCCACCATGCCCGACGGCCAGGGGCAAACCTCCAATATCGATATCGGCAGCGTAGACTCGCTGGAGGTTCTGCGCGGGCCCTTCTCCGCGCTGTACGGCAACTCCTCCGGCGGGGTGATTAACGTCACCAGCCAGAGCGGCAGCCAGCCGCCGACCATCGAAGCCAGCAGCTATTACGGCAGCTTCGGTACCTGGCACTACGGCATGAAGGCCACCGGCGCCGTCGGCGACGGTACCCACGCCGGGGACGTCGATTACACCGTCTCGACCAACCGCTTCACCACCCACGGCTATCGCGACCACAGCGGGGCGCGGAAAAACCTCGCCAACGCGAAGCTCGGCGTGCGCATCAACGACGTCAGCAAGCTGACGCTGCTGTTCAACAGCGTGGATATCAAAGCCAACGATGCCGGCGGCCTGAGCTACGACGAGTGGCAAAACAACCCGCGCCAGTCGCCGCGCGGCGATCAGTACAACACCCGCAAATCGACCAAGCAGACCCAGGCCGGTTTACGCTACGAGCGCCAGCTGAGCGAGCGCGACGACCTGAGCGTGATGATGTACGCCGGCGAGCGTGAAACCACGCAGTATCAGTCGATTCCGCGCGCGCCGCAGCTTAACCCGAGCCACGCGGGCGGCGTGATTGACCTCACCCGCCACTATCAGGGTATCGATACCCGCTGGACCCACCGCGGCGAGCTGCTGGTGCCGGTGACCTTCACCACCGGGCTTGATTACGAAACCATGAGCGAGCGCCGCAAAGGGTTTGAAAACTTCGTGATGGCCAACGGCGCGCCGCAGTACGGCGAAGAGGGCAACCTGCGCCGCAACGAACGCAACCTGATGTGGAATATCGACCCTTATCTGCAGACCCAGTGGCAGCTGACGGAGAAACTGACTCTCGATGCCGGGGTGCGCTACAGCTCGGTGTGGTTCGATTCAAACGATTACTACATTACCCCGGGCAACGGGGACGATAGCGGCGACGCCAGCTACCACAAATGGCTGCCGGCGGGTTCACTGAAGTATGCGCTGACCGATGCGTGGAACGTCTACGCTTCCGCGGGCCGTGGTTTTGAAACGCCGACCATCAACGAGCTCTCCTATCGCTCCGGCAACCAGGGCGGCCTGAACTTTGGCCTGCAGCCCTCAACCAACGAGACGTTTGAAATCGGCAGCAAAACGCGGATCGGCAACGGCCTGTTCACCGCCGCCCTGTTCCAGACCAATACCGATAACGAGATTGTGGTTGACGCCAGCAGCGGCGGACGCACCAGCTATAAAAACGCCGGCAAAACCCGCCGTCAGGGGATGGAGCTGGGGCTGGATCAGCAGTTCGCTGAGAACTGGCGCCTGAAGGCCGCCTGGACCTGGCTGGACGCCACCTACCGGACCAACGTCTGCGACGACGCCAGCTGCAACGGCAACCGCATCCCGGGGATCGCCCGCAACATGGGCTACGCCTCGTTTGGCTATCAGCCGGATCGCGGCTGGTACGCGGGCAGCGATATTCGCTACATGAGCAATATCATGGCTAACGATGAGAACACCGCTAAGGCGCCGTCGTGGACGGTGGTCGGACTCACCAGCGGCTATAAGTGGAGCTATGGCAACATGGATATGGACGTTTTCGGCCGTATCGACAACCTGTTTGATCGCAGCTACGTCGGGTCGGTGATCGTCAACGAGTCCAACGGCCGCTACTACGAGCCGGCGCCGGGACGTAACTACGGCGTTGGCCTCAACCTCGCCTGGCGATTTGAGTAACACGCCGCAGCCGCCGCCCGGGATAACGCCGGGCGGCGGCGTTAATGTCCCCATTACGGCCACGGCCTCATCGTCCTGCGTCGCCCCGGCAAGCGCGGACCGGGCGGGAAGCCAGCGCCCGCCAGCCCGCAGTCGGGAAAATATTCTTCCCTCCTGCCTTCATAATGCGGCATGCATCACGCTTTGTTTTATCCTCTCTCGTCTGTTGTGCTCCCTGGCGTTACCCTTATCACAAATATCGCCCATAAAAAGGAGCCGCTATGGCACTGCCAATCATCCTTGATTGCGACCCGGGTCATGATGACGCTATCGCTATCGTTCTCGCCCTCGCCTGAACTTGACGTCAAAGCCATCACCTCCTCCGCCGGCAACCAGACGCCGGAGAAAACCCTGCGTAACGTGCTGCGCATGCTGACGCTGCTGCAACGCCAGGATATTCCGGTGGCCGGCGGCGCGCGTAAGCCGCTGATGCGGGAGCTGATCATCGCTGACAACGTTCACGGCGAAAGCGGGCTCGACGGCCCGGCGCTGCCGGAGCCTGATTTTGCCCCGCAGAACTGTACCGCCGTCGAGCTGATGGCGAAAACGCTGCGCGAAAGCCCGCAGCCGGTGACGATTGTCGCCACCGGCCCGCAAACCAACGTCGCCCTGCTGCTGAATAGCCACCCGGAACTGCACGACAAGATCGCGCGCATCGTGATGATGGGCGGCGCAATGGTGCTCGGCAACTGGCAGCCCGCCGCCGAGTTTAATATCTACGTCGACCCGGAAGCGGCGGAGATCGTCTTCCAGTCGGGTATTCCGGTGGTGATGGCCGGGCTGGACGTCACGCATCGGGCGCAGATTCATGATATGGATATCGAACGCTTCCGCCGGGTCAGCAACCCGGTCGCCACCGTTGTTGCCGAGCTGCTCGACTTCTTTATGGAGTATCACAAGGATGCTAAATGGGGATTCACCGGCGCCCCGCTACATGACCCCTGCACCATCGCCTGGCTGCTGAAGCCGGAGCTGTTCACCTGCGCTGAGCGCTGGGTAGGCGTGGAAACCCAGGGGAAATACACCCAGGGCATGACGGTGGTCGATTATTACTTCCTGACCGGCAAGCAGCCGAATACCACGGTGTTGCTGGATGTTGACCGGGAGGGTTTTGTCGACCTGCTAGCCGAGCGGCTGGCGTTTTATGGCTGAATTTAAAACTCGGAGGAATGGACTGACAATACAACTCGTAAGCCGCTGAAAATATTAAATTAAAGGTTAAGTCCGGTCTCTGGATTCCAAAACAACCTTTCCCCGCAACAAACTGCGGGAAAAGGTTACACCGGGTAATCACCTCTTCCAGAAAGGAAGATCGTCATCCGTCAAACAGTCAAACTCCTCAACGGGTCTCTTACTGTCTTCAATTGCATAGGGTATCTCAGCTTGCCCCAATAGCATGGGAACAAATTCGCCAAAATCATCATAAAGAAAAAGAGTCATTTCATAGGCAGTATTGAATCCTTTGAAAAACCCACCAAAAAAAGATGCCAAATCAGTAGATTGGGTTTCCCAGGCCGTTTTATCCTTATCAACGCCAAACATGGAATAAAACGCATTATCCAGGGGAAGTCTGGAAAGTCTTGATTGTATCTCATCCATTTCTAGCTTTGCTGTTTTTATCTCATCAAAATTCAGAGCTTTTTTATATAGCTTTAACATAACCACAGGATAGTTAGCCCCCCAAAGCCCCTGCTCAAGACTTTCAGAGACTGTTGAAAAAAAAAGCTCAACATCATCTGGGGAACCCAGCCCATATATCGTTGCTGCACCTAAAAGACCAATTCTATTCATTTCTCTATAAACCTTATACTTGAGGCTTTAATTATTCCGTTTGATTTACTGTTGATGTCTTTGAGAATTTTACGTCGAATTTCATCTGTCAATATCTGCCCTCTGACATCTATAACAACCTCCTGCACCATTCCCAGGGGTAAGTGCACCTGGCGTGCGATAGCCTGTTCCGAGACTTTGTTAATCAACCCATTAAGATTCGTGGAGATATTATAATTTTTCACCTCTACTGAACTCAGTTCTCCGAGAACATAGTCAGGTCTGACACTACCAGATATCGCCCATAAAAGGAGCTACTATGGCACTGCCAATCATCCTTGATTGCGACCCGGGTCATGATGACGCCATCGCTATCGTTCTCGCCCTCGCCTCACCTGAACTTGACGTCAAAGCCATCGCCTCCTCCGCCGGCAACCAGACGCCGGAGAAAACCCTGCGTAACGTGCTGCGCATGCTGACGCTGCTGCAACGCCAGGATATTCCGGTGGCCGGCGGCGCGCGTAAGCCGCTGATGCGGGAGCTGATCATCGCTGACAACGTTCACGGCGAAAGCGGGCTCGACGGCCCGGCGCTGCCGGAGCCTGATTTTGCCCCGCAGAACTTTACCGCCGTCGAGCTGATGGCGAAAACGCTGCGTGAAAGCCCGCAGCCGGTGACGATTGTCGCCACCGGCCCGCAAACCAACGTCGCCCTGCTGCTGAATAGCCACCCGGAACTGCACAACAAGATCGCGCGCATCGTGATGATGGGCAGCGCGATGGTGCTTGGCAACTGGCAGCCCGCCGCCGAGTTTAATATCTACGTCGACCCGGAAGCGGCGGAGATCGTCTTCCAGTCGGGTATTCCGGTGGTGATGGCCGGGCTGGACGTCACGCATCGGGCGCAGATTCATGATATGGATATCGAACGTTTCCGCCAGGTCGGCAACCCGGTCGCCACCGTTGTTGCCGAGCTGCTCGACTTCTTTATGGAGTATCACAAGGATGCTAAATGGGGATTCACCGGCGCCCCGCTGCACGACCCCTGCACCATCGCCTGGCTGCTGAAGCCGGAGCTGTTCACCTGCGCTGAGCGCTGGGTCGGCGTGGAAACCCAGGGGAAATACACCCAGGGCATGACGGTGGTCGATTATTACTTCCTGACCGGTAATCAGCCGAATACCACGGTGTTGCTGAATGTCGACCGGGAGGGTTTTGTCGACCTGCTAGCCGAGCGGCTGGCGTTTTATGGCTGAATCAGGGTTCTGCAAGACGTTAATAATTGCGATACTGCCTTCTGGATAAAGACGAGCCGACCGGAAACGTCGGCAGTTTGCAGAGTATCAGGCGATGAGTTTGTCAGGCGCAGGTCCTGTCTGTCGTTCGTCAATGACCCTGACTTTGATACCTCTATCAGAGCGTTAATTTCAGTATCGTGACCTATAAACAGCGTTTATGCGGCCTATATTCAAGAATAACGGCTCCGAAGACCCGTTACGACTGACGGTATATCAGGTCCGGTCTTCATAGCCGTTCTCGTGCATCCAGACTATGCCACCAGGGCATTTTTAGGAAAGAATATACTCTGTGAGCACACTACCCCGTCGCATAACCACTCTGAGGTTGTTTTTTATACATATCGATATCAGTTATGTGTAATGACCGCTATTTTCCGGCCACTTGAGAAGTATCACCACACATTTATTTACACTAATGTCAACCCCCCCATGAAATGGGGGCGAAGAATTTACTCTACTTTATCACTGGCCCGAGCCATTCCAGCTTTTCCCTCATGCTTTCAGGAACTAAAGAGAATAAAGTTGAAATTCTCTTCAATTGATGCTCGTATAAGAAACTTTTCTTTTCACTACAGTCCTCATAGTACCAGCGAGCATTTTTATTTAAAAAACAAATATCCAAATCATTAAAATCATCATACTTCAACAGCAAATAAAATTCATGTATAAGCTGAGATTCATAATATACAGACCTATCCATTGCTTTAAAAAAAGCGCCATGAGTGGACACACTTCTTATTTGCAACAAACTCCCCTGAAGGATGCCTAAGTATATATCTTTTTTTCCCATAACATGATCCCTTGTGTAGTTTCCCTTGAGGGATACCTCAAGGGAATTGTTTATTTTATCATTGGGCGTGATTCAGAAGCACCCACATAATTCGCATTATACGTCCACGTTCCATTTTTAATCAATTGTTTTATATACTCTGAATTACCGGTTTCATTATAGTATTCAACAGCAGCAACCATGCGATGATTTCCATCAGATACATAGTATACCTCTTTTTTATCTATATAGCCGCTATTACCCCCTTTTCTGGGACAAGTGGAAATGTATTATTTCGCATCTGATTCTTATAGACATCGACTTCTCTCGTTTTCCTAAACCAACTTGTGTACTTCTTATATACGCTGGAACACCTTTCTGTGAAAGGATACCGACTTCAGTAAGATATTTTCCAATAGCAGGGACAACATACTTAGCTGCCCCCATCCTGTGGCCCGCATTGCGGCATCAGCCAGAGCCTCTTTTCCCCATAATTTTAATCCACAGCCTGTGCCAGCGGTCCATCCACAGGTATCAAATCTGTCAAATACATTTTCCCCCATCTGCCGTTACTGTCCGGTAATATCAAACCCAATCTGAATCCCCAGCTCTCTGTAGCCAGTAGCTCCAGATATTCAGGCCAGCATTTCATTAATACAGTCTCCGTTGTCGGTAACCCTGCAGCTTTCAAATTTTTGCTCATTTTGAGCAGACAACTGTGCCATTTATTTCACAACAGCTGCTTCTTTTACAGTCAGCCAGTTTTTTCTCCATTCTGTCGGGCTCATCATGCATCAGAAAATTATATCGCAGCACATTTTCTGCAGACGCTGCAACTGTCGCTCCTGCTCATTCAGTGGAGCATCGGAGTTTGTTGGCTCGCCATTGCACGATCCCTGTATCATCGCCTGGCTGCTGAAGCCGCAGCTGTTTACCAGCGTTCAGCTGTCAATATTTTTTTGAGAAAAGAGAATGGGTACAAGGAAATATTGAAATTATTCCAACACCTGGACATACAGACGGCAGTGTTTGTTTTTACGCCAAATCCCCGTCTGGAAAAAATCACCTTTTCACGGGCGATACCACCTATATGAAAAATGGGGTCTGGGAGTCACGTATAAACAGCTCAGATGGCGGTTCCCAGGCTGCACTGGTTAAGGGTCTGAAACGCCTTAAGGCGCTGGCTTCGGCCATGGTGATTTCAAGTGCGTCTGTGGGTTCGCAGGCGTTCAGAGAAATCACGGCTCAGGAATGGCGAACTGCCGTGGATGAACCCACCAGGCAATACCGATAAATTTCAATACAAACGATTAATTATGTCATTCTCGTGCGTTTTCGTTCCATTGCCCCTCAACCCCCTGTACCAGCGTACGGCCCACAGGATAATGTCACGCTGAAAATGCCAGCCTTTGAATGGGTTTATGTGCTGCTCCGTCAGCAAAAGGAGATGATAAGTTTATCACCTCCTTTTGCCACAGTGTCCCTAGTATTGCCTTTCTGTTAAATGATGCATTTTACCTATCCCCTCAGACATGTATCATTCTTTTTTAATACATCTTTCAACAGCGGATAAAGTTAATATTAGTTATTAAACAGATCATGCCAATTAGAACCTTTTCCGTTCCTCGGCTCATAATATTTATCTACATCAATTGATATCCATTGCCCGTTATCTTCCACACTCAACTCTTTTACAAGGATACTTACTTCACCTGTTAGATTATCTTTTTCTAATACACCTTTCAACTTTACATGATGAAATAATCGCGTCTTTCCCCCGCCATACAAGCTGACATTAGCTTCCAGATTATCAGACAGGTTTTTATTTTTAACAGCAATGGAAGGACTCGTAGTATAATCATCACCATAATCCAATCCAATAATATAAAGGTCACCATCATCCAGATAAACAATGTAACCCTCAAATGTTATTTCTTGCTCATCAAGCGAAAAAAGAGTTAATTCATTTATATTTTTCATTTCAATGTCACCACATTAAAATTCATCGCTTTTTCAAGAATATCTGCACGTATGCCAGTCGCACCATTAAAAGAATCTCTAATATCACCATTTTTATCAGGTGGAATGATGGTAAAAACCTCTGATTCTTCATGTATATATTCAGATATAGAATCAAGTATATGTTCGACGGAGTCTTGTTTTAAAAGAACAGAAGGTAGCTCCCCCCAACAATTATTAACAAAAACACCAATTTTCCCATTTTTGTCCATGCCAAACCATGTATATACAATACCAAAACCAGGTTTCCATCCAGAATGTAATGTACTAGTCATTTTTTAACTCCATTGGGCCATACTGTTTCACATTTTTTGTAAGCACCAACAATGTACCCTGCTTTAAATCCCTTATTAGCATTATAATTCCAGCGACCATCGTTTATTAAACCTTCCATATACTGTGCACGCCCTGTCTCTTTAATTTGGTAACCGGTACTCCACTGCGCCACCTGATAAGCTTTTTCGTACGACACTTTTATCATTAAGTACATCTCTGATAAAGCCTTCTGCAGCAATAAAAATGTCCATTAAAAATTCAATATTGCGCATTAGCGCTCATCTGAATAGACCAGCATCGCGCCACAAGATGCGTCGCTTAAGCCAGGAATTCACGATCGGGGAAGAGTAGTAAAGCAGGGAGTTAACGAAGGGATGCGCCTTGCCGATCCTCGCCCCGGCGCGCGGCGGCGCCGGGGCATAAGCGTTACTCGTCCGGCGAAACGCGGACCACAACCTTACCGAAGTTCTCGCCCTTCAGCAGGCCGATTAAAGCGCGGGGGGCGCTCTCCAGCCCGTCGATTTGCTGCTCGCGGTACTTAATTTTACCTTCCTGCACCCAGCGCCCCATCTCCTGCTGGAACTCGGCAATGCGGTGGCCGTAATCCTGGCCGATAATAAAGCCCTGCATCCGAATCCGCTTTTTCAGCAGCGTGCCCATCAGCAGCGGCAGACGGTCCGGCCCGTCGGGCAGCGCGGTCGCGTTGTAGCCGCTGACCAGGCCGCACACCGGCACCCGCGCCGAGGTATTGAGCAGCGGCAGCACCGCATCGAACACCTTGCCGCCGACGTTTTCATAATAAACGTCAATGCCCTGCGGGCAGGCCTGCGCCAGCTGTTCGGCAAAATCAGGTGCCCGATGGTCGAGACAGACGTCAAAGCCCAGCGTCTCAACCGCATAGCGACACTTCTCGCTGCCGCCGGCAATCCCGACGGTGCGGCAGCCTTTAAGCTTAGCAATCTGCCCTACCGTTGCGCCCACCGGCCCGGTGGCGGCGGCGACCACCAGCGTCTCGCCGGCCTTCGGCTGGCCAATATCCAGCAGCCCCATATAGGCGGTAAAACCGGGCATGCCCAGCAGGCCGAGCGCCCAGGACGGATGCTCCGGCTGCGCGCCCAGCTTCACCAGCCCGCTGCCGTCAGACAGCTCATAATCCTGCCAGCCGCCGTAGCCCAGCACCCACTCCCCGGGGGTAAAGTCGGCATGATTTGACGCGACAACCCGGCTCACCGTACCGCCCACCATCACCGCGCCGATGGCGACCGGCGGCGAGTAGGACGGCGCATCGCTCATGCGGCCGCGCATGTAGGGATCTAATGAGAGAAACACGGTGCGAAGCAGCACCTGTCCCGGGCCCGGCGAGGGCACATCGCCCTCTTCCAGACGGAAATTTTCCCCGGTCGGCTCGCCGTGTGGACGTGAAGCCAGCACCCAGCGGCGGTGACGTTGCGAATTAAAAGCCATAGCAAACTCCTCTTTTAAAGACCTGTACTGAGGCTAGCCGCAATTATCCCCGCCTGCATTGGCATTATGAGGCAGATTGATTCAGCCTGACG
Source organism: Klebsiella sp. BIGb0149 (assembly GCF_004362605.1). NCBI lineage: Bacteria > Pseudomonadati > Pseudomonadota > Gammaproteobacteria > Enterobacterales > Enterobacteriaceae > Klebsiella > Klebsiella sp. BIGb0149. Next base: position 531,011 of record NZ_SNYG01000003.1, read on the forward strand.
ACCAGGTAGATGCAGGAGGTGGCGGATTCATTGATAAAGCGGCAGTCGTTCGGCGGCCCCAGCTCCAGGCAATCTCCCGCCCGCATTTCATGGCGCGTGGTGCCTTCAACAAACACCAGCTCGCCCTGCTGCAGCCAGATCAGCTGGCGCGCCAGGGCATAGGAGGCCGCGGGCATCGGGACATCGCTGCCGGCGGGAAGCTCCACCTGCACCAGATCGATAGGCAGGTCGCTGCGCGGCGAGACGTGACGGCGCAGATAGTGGCTCTGCGGATCGCGCCACACCGGCTGGTTGGCAAAGCGCAGCAGCTTACCTTCCTGCATCTCCGCGCGGGCGATCAGCGTCGACATGCTGATGCCAAAGGCGCCGGACAGACGCCCGAGCATCGAGGCCGTCGGGCTACTCTCACCGCGTTCGATTTTGTGGATCATCGCCCGCGACGCGCCGGCCCGTTCCGCCAGCTCGCTCAGGGACCAGCCTCGGGACTCCCGTTCGATGCGAATGCGGGCGCTAATGCGCTGATTGATGTTGTCTTCGATAGTATTCATAGCGTAGTACTATAGTGTATGAAATGCGGCGTAACAAGGTGGTGAAAGTGAAGCTGTTCTACGGTTCTGGCTCCCATAACTCCGCCTGACGCCGCGCCGGATGGCGTACCTTAGTAAAAAATTTTGCCTAAAACAGATGACAGCGTTGCGTACATTATTGTAATAATGTCGTACTACTATAGTGTACAAAACTTGAGGTTTGCTATGACCATCCGCTATGCCTGTAAAGAGGATTGTGCGGCGATTGCCGGGATCTACAACCATGCGGTGCTGCACACCGCCGCTATCTGGAATGATAAAACCGTCGACACCGATAACCGCATTGCCTGGTTTGAAGCCCGCCAGCTGGCCGGTTTCCCGGTGCTGGTAAGCGAAGAGGACGGCGTGGTGACCGGCTACGCATCGTTTGGCGACTGGCGCACCTTCGACGGCTTTCGCCATACCGTCGAGCATTCGGTCTACGTGCACCCCGATTACCAGGGTAAAGGGCTTGGCCGCACCCTGCTTGTGGCGCTGATTAATGAGGCCCGTCGCCTGAAGAAACACGTGATGGTCGCCGGCATTGAGGCGCAGAACCACGCGTCGCTGCATCTCCATGAAACCCTCGGTTTTGTGACCACCGGCCAGATGCCGCAGGTCGGCACCAAATTCGGCCGCTGGCTGGACCTGACCTTTATGCAGCTCCAGCTCGACGATCGCCGCGATCCGGATCCCGAGGCATGAATCAGTCGCTGACGCTGGCCTGCCTTATCGCCGCTGGGATCGGGCTGGTGGTACAGAATACGCTGATGGTGCGCATTACCCAGTCCGCTTCGACAATCCTGATTGCGATGCTGCTTAATTCGCTGGTCGGGATTGTTATTTTCGTCACCATTTTGCTCCTGCGCCACGGCGCGGCTGGCGTTCATGAGCTGGCGGTTAGCGTGAAGTGGTGGACGCTCATTCCGGGCCTGCTGGGGTCGTTTTTTGTCTTTGCCAGCATCAGCGGGTATCAGAACGTCGGCGCGGCGACCACCATTGCAGTGCTCATCGCCAGCCAGCTGGTCGGCGGCCTGATCATCGATTTAGTGCGCGCCCACGGCGTGCCGTTTCGCGCGCTGGTGGGGCCGTTTTGCGGAGCGGTCATGCTGGTGATAGGCGCCTGGCTGGTCGCCAGACGCCAGTTCTGACGCGGATATCAGAGGATCGAGCCACCTTTGGTCAACTGCTCACGCCGCCCTTCCTGCTCTTCCTGGTGCTGGCGTCCGTGATGCGCAATGGTGGTGCGTAGACGCTGCTGCTGGGTATAGCGATCGTCGCGATCGAGTTCAGCGTCATCGCTCAGTTCGATCAGCAGCTCATTCATATGGGTAATCACCCCTTCGGCAATCGCCGCGTCTACGCGGGCGATAACCTCATCCAGATGTGCCATCCTGCTCTCCTTGTGGCTTAATTCAGTTTTACCTTCGAAAAATCGCTGCCCATCAGGCTTACGCTATAGCCGCTGACGTTGCTGCGCGTGGCGTAGAAGGTTTTGCCGGTTGCCAGGGTGATCCACGGCGCCTGCTGATAAAAAATCTCCTGCGCCTGGCCGTACAGCTTGGCTCGCGCCTGCGGATCGCTGACCAGCAGCGCTTTCTTCACCAGCGCGTCGTAGGACTTGTCGCACCAGCGGGCGACGTTAGAGCCGGTTTTGATGTTATCGCAGCTCAAAAGCGTCCCGGCAAAGTTGTCCGGATCGCCGTTATCCGACATCCAGCCGAACAGGGCGCTATCGTGTTCGCCTTTGCGCATCCCGGCGAGATATTCGCCCCACTCGTAGCTGACGATTTTGGCCTTGACGCCAACTTTGCTCCAGTCGCTCTGAATCATCTCCGCGATGCGGCGGGAGTTCGGGTTATACGGCCGCTGAACCGGCATCGACCACAGGGTGACCTCTGCGCCATTTTCCAGCCCTGCCTGTTTGAGCAGCGCTTTAGCCTTCTGCGGATCGTAGTCGTAGTCCGGGAGATCTTTCTTATAGCCGAGCATATTGGCCGGCAGCGGCGATTTCGCCACGGTGCCGGAATCGAGGAACACCGCTTTAACGATCGCCTGCTTGTCGGTCGCGTAGTTCAGCGCCTGACGCACCAGCAGATTATCGAACGGTTTTTTCTCGGTGTTAAACGCCAGATAGCCAACGTTCAGCGCCTCAACCGAGTGCAGCGCCAGATCCTTATTGCCTTTGATCACCGGGAACTGTACCGGTGAAGGTGCCGGAATAATCTGGCACTCGTTGGTTTGCAGCTTCGCCAGCCGCGTCTCAACGTTTGGCGTGATCGAGAAGATCAGATGCTTTGTCGGCACCTCGCCTTCCCAATAGTGCGGGTTGGCAATATAGCGGATCTGGGAATCCACCTTATACTGCTGCAGCGCGTACGGGCCGGTACCGATAGGCCAGGTATCGACGTACTCCGGGGTGCCCTTTTTCAGCATCGCGTCGCCATACTCCGCGGAGAGAATGGAGGCGAAATCCATCCCCCAGTCGGCGAGGAACGCCGCATTCGGCTCCGCCAGTACGAACTGGACGTGATAATCGTCGAGCTTTTTAACCTCTTTGATCAGCTTATCCAGCCCGACGTCGTGGAAGTACTCGTAGCTGCCCTGGGAAACGTTATGGTACGGATGTTTTGCATCCTGCTGGCGCAGCACCGAGAAAAGCACGTCATCGGCGTTGAAATCGCGGGTTGGCTTAAAGTATTTGTTGCTGTTGAACTGCACGCCTTTACGCAGGGTAAAGGTCCAGGTTTTGCCATCCGGCGAGACGGTCCAGTCGGTAGCCAGCGAAGGAACCGGCGTGTTTTTCTGCGGGTCGAAGGTAATCAGGCGGTTGTAGAGCACCTGCGAGCTGGCCACAAACGAGGGGCCGGAGCTGGCAATTTGCGGGTTGAAGGATTCCGGCGAGGCTTCGGAGCAGTAGACCAGCGTATCGTTGCCGGCCGCCGAGGCCGCAGCGGCCGGCAGCAGCAGCGCGCTCAGCGCCAGAGCAAGGCGTGTTTTCCCTGTAGACATGGTTATAAACCTTATTAATTTGTTATATGCCCTCTAATAACAGCACAGCAGGAATCAACCGGCAAATAATCAATTGGTATCAGGTTATGCTGAAAACGCCGTTTTCGCCGATTTATTCAACACCCGCCGCCTTTTTGCACCGTTTAATCGGCTGAAGTTGTGAACTGCCTAAAAAGCTTGAAAAATAGCGTGCGATAACCGCCCTCTCTGCCCCGCGAAATCTCCCCGCTCGGTACACTCGGAAAAACGCGAAAAGATGAGGTTTCCCGATGAGCTTAACCTGCAGCCTGTACACCAACGGCCGGTGGCACGACGCCGACGACGGCGCTACCTTTACCCGCAGCCATCCGCTGAGCGCAGAGGCGCCCTCCACCGCTGCCGCCGCAAGCCTCGCCGACGCCCGACGCAGCGTTGAGGCCGCGGCCGCGGCATTTCCACAGTGGCGCGATACCTCCCCAGGCGAACGCCGTCGCCTGCTGCTGAACGCCGCCGAACAGATGCTGCTGCGCGAAGCCCGGTTTATTGCCGCTATGGCGGCAGAAACCGGCGCAACGGCGCACTGGTCCGGCTTTAACGTCCATCTGGCCGCCGATATTCTGCGCGAAGCCGCCGCGCTCACGACCCAGATTGAGGGGCAGATAGTGCCGTCAAACGTGGCGGGGAATCTGGCGATGGCCGTGCGTCAGGGCGCCGGCGTCGTCCTCGGAATGGCGCCGTGGAACGCGCCGCTGATTCTGGCGACGCGGGCAATTGCCACTCCTCTGGCCTGTGGCAATACGGTGATCCTCAAGGGCGCCGAGCTGTCGCCCGCCTCTCAGGGATTAATTATTGAGGCCCTCGCCGCTGCCGGCTTCCCCGACGGCGTGATCAACTACCTGACCTGCGCGCCTGAGGATGCGCCGGCGTTGGTCGAGTCGCTGATTGCCCATCCCGCGGTGCGGCGGGTCAATTTTACCGGCTCCACGCCGGTAGGCAGGATCGTTGCCCGCACCTGCGGTCAGCATCTTAAGCCTGCGGTGCTCGAACTAGGCGGGAAAGCCCCGCTGCTGGTGCTCGATGACGCCGATCCTGAACAAGCGGCGGCGGGCGCCATATTTGGCGCTTTCGCCAACGCCGGGCAGATCTGTATGTCAACCGAACGCATTATCGTCGACCGGGCAATTGCCGATGAGTTTGTCGCGCTTATCAGCCGCCGCGCGGCGAACCTGCCCGCCGGTTTGATCGGGCCGGTCGTCGATATGAAGACCGTGACGCGCTGCAATGCGCTGATTGACGATGCGCTGATAAAAGGCGCCAGGCTGCTGTGCGGCGGCAAAGCCACGTCGGTGCAGATGGATGCCACCCTGCTGGACGGCGTCACCCGCGACATGCGCATCTGGAGCGAGGAGTCGTTTGGGCCGGTGAAAGCGATTATCCGCGTCAGCGGTGAAGAGGAAGCCCTGGCCGTCGCAAATGAGAGCGAATACGGGCTTTCATCGGCGGTATACAGCCGGGACAGCGCCCGGGCATGGAACGTCGCGCAGCGCTTGCAAACGGGGATTTGCCACATTAATGGCCCCACCGTTCACGATGAGGCCCAGATGCCGTTCGGCGGCTGTAAATCCTCCGGCTACGGACGCTTCGGCGGGCGCGCGGGCGTTGACGAATTTACCGAACTGCGCTGGATAACCCTGCAAATGCAGCCCCGCGAACTGCCGTTTTAACCCATTCCGCCGGCCGGGGTCGATCGCTTCAGCAGCGGCTGGCGATCGCGGCCGCCAGCGCGGCAGGATTTTCCCAGGCCATCGAGTGCCCGGCGTCGGGCACAACCCGCAGCGTAATCCCTTGCGCGACGGCGTCCTCGGCTTCCTGTGCCGGAAGCGACAGCTCGCCATAGATAAGCGTCTTCGGACAAGAGAGCTGGCAAAAAAGGGTAAACCATGATGGCGTTACGCCGCAGACCAGGCTGGCGGCCCCTCGCCAGACGGCCCAGGAGGCGCTGTTCTGCAGGCACCCGGCCCAGGGCGACGATTCCGCCGCCAGCATCTCGCCATAGCCGGCGGCGACAAACTCCGCTTCGCTCTGCGCGGCAATCGCCCGGCTGTATACCCCACCGCCGGCGTACAGATTGGGTTCGGCCACCAGTAGCGCAAGCACGCGTTCACCCAGGCGTTCAGCCGCCTCGATGGCAATACTGCCGCCCATGCTATGGCCGTACAAATAGCAGCGCGACAGCTGCAGGTGGTCAAGGAGTTCGACCACTACCCGCGCCTGTTCCGTGGTGCTGTAACCAAACTCAGCGGGTTTATCGCTGTAGCCGTAGCCTGGGAGATCGATAAGCACGACCCGCCGCCCGCTCAGCGCGGGATCGGCAGCCACTCGAGGATAATCGTACGAGGAGGCGCACCCCAGACCGTGGATAAACACGATCGGGTCGCCACCGCCGGGCAGATCGAGCCAGCGTACGGTGGCGCCGGCCAGAGAGGAGAAGAAACCGTTCATCGATAAGCTTCCGTTAACTAAGACTGTATTTTTATACAGTTATTATTAACAAATGCCAACGCTTACTTCATCTCAGAATAGCGAAACGAGGAGTGCGGTCGGGAAGCTAAACGGCCAGGTGGCGCCGATCAGCAGCGCGGCCAGCAGGCGAATCAGACGGCTCTCTTTGGTTAAAAACCAGCTGATAACGGCGCAGATAAATCCCATCACCGCATAAAAAATCAGCATCTTTTGATATAGGGTCATTCTTAGTCCTTCCCTGAAAACGCCTTTACGACGCGCCTCTTTCAACAGCGGAAAGCGGATCAGAGATTAATGCATGACAAAGTAAAAATACTGTGGGTAGCCGACAGAAAACGCCCGATTCATCCTTGTCTGATAGCGCATCCTTTGACCTCGTACTATACCTGTAGAGGCTTACTCATAAAGGTGGCGTTATGGATGTTTCCAGCAAAACCGTAATTCTGATTAATGTCGGCGCAGCATTTGCGCTTATTAGCCTGTTATCCGTTCGTTTTGGTTGGTTTTACTGATTTTTTTCTCAGCAAAGAAACCTAAAAAAGCAGCCTTAAAGGGCTGCTTTTTTACGATTTGATAGCGACCGTATGGGCGGCTTGCACCTGTGAGGTAGCCTGCAGCACGGCCATAGCCTTGAGGTTCTCAGGGTTATATGCCGGCAGCGGATTGACCTTCTCGCTATCCCATTCAGCGGAGAGACAGACGGCTTCACTTGCCCCCTGCTTTTCACAACCTAAAACGCGCTGAGCGGGCAGGTTGCCATAGAGAATGGCGCTGGCGCAGGCCACCAGCAGAAAAAATGCTATGTTTTTCAAAACAAAATCAACTTCAAAGTAACAAATTATGACAAATTTTCGCATGGCCGCCCCGTCAAAGTCAAACGCCAAACGGCCGCAAACATTTAATAGATACAAAGTTGAACTAACCATTAACATTAATTAAACATTAACTTTAATTAATAAAGTCATTGCTAAGAAATAAATCTGAAATACATTTAGCCAATACTGCTGATACGCTTAAAAAAAGAGTCCGGAGCGGGGCATGGGCTGGCAAATGGCATTACAAAAAGAATGGATATAGAAAGTCAGGATGCCAGGAAAATAAATTAACCGTACTTTTTCAGAAAAACGATCCTCCACAGCTACAGATCCGCCCTCTGCCGTCAGGAAGTATCAGATTATGCTTAAAAAATCAGCATAAACTCACGTCTAAAGATAACTAACAATAATGTATGACGAAGCGTTCTATTAGCGGAAAATGCGATACTTCTTAAATCTCGTTTTGCTGACGGAGCGGCGACTATGCCGACAACCTCAAGATTGGTGCGGCCTTAAGCCGATCCCTGGCGTCCTGACCCGCCGGCACTTCATTTGAAACAGAACAAATACCATTTGCGTTATCTCAAGGATGAATTTACATTCATAATCATTGGTTATGAATACTTTTCCAGTTGCTCATTTTAAATTTGAGGTGGTATATGTCCGGGATTGCCGTGCTTATTGTGGCGTTAATATTGCTGGTTATCGCAGTCTACAATCTTATTTCTTACGTGCGCGAACGCCGTCAGTCAAGCTTGCCGAGTAAGAAGAATAAACGCTAGGCAAATGGATTCACCTGTCTGAATAGTATCGGCAATAGCGAACACTTTATTTACCCTACCCATTTTGTGCGTATTAGCTCGCGCGCTTAGCTGCGTGAGAGCGTTACAGCGATGTAACCTCTGTCGAAATCGATGGTGTAGATCGCCCCCTTCCCTGCCCCTGCTGCCCGCTGCTGTTATTTCCGCGTTAACGCTGCCGTCTGCTGCATGCGCAAAAAAAAGCCCCTGCACTGTTAATGCAGGGGCGGGGGATATTTGCGAGCCCCATCCGGCGCTTATCTCCGGCACTCATCATGGCTTAGCTCTTGAAGGGGCATAAGAATATTCTCATATCAGCCGCCTTTTGTCTTAGCAATTCCTGCCATTGATGACTATTAGCAAGCTAACATGATTGCAGGGTGATTATCGCGCGCCAACGCCTGCAGTTTGCCGCCGCCGCGCCTGACAGCAAAACCCGGCACAACCGCCCGGCGTTCCTGTTCACTTATCAGATCCTGTGCCATCATTCTAAGGGGCTAATAAATAAAGCGCCATTAACGACTTAAGCGCGACAGACAGCCATTTCCCATCCGTTTGCGTACCACCACAAGGAGTCCTGCATGACGAATAGTCAATATCTCTATGAGCATGTTGCGCCGAATGATCCGCGCCTGCTGCAGTTTGCAGAACAGCTCAACCCCTCCTCTCAGCCTATCCTGGTACCGGTGATAGACGCGCCGGGCCCGGCAGGAAATGCTTACTGGAACGTAGAGGCTGCGATAAAAAAAGTCGGCGGGAAGATGCGCCTCGGCTGGGATATTCATCTGTGGCGGGGATGTTTCATGGTCGCCACGCATCACGCGGTACTGCAGACTGCGGAAGGCGAGTTTTTCGATGTCACCCAAAGGCCGCCGGTTTCCGGCTCCCCCTCGCTGACCACCTTTATTCCCGATGATTCTGTCAGCATCAGCCTGGATAAATCCCCGGCGGTAGCGTCGCGGTTTCTGCTGCTGAACGAAAGCCCGGAAATCGCCGGCTATGTCCGCGCCTATGAGAATCTCAACCAGTTCGAAAAAAGAATGAGCGATGCGCTCTATGAATACGGCTATCGCTGCGAAACCAACCGAACGATGGCGACGGGCGTACCGGGCGCGAAAGCCAATCTCATCAACGTGGATGAAGCGAAAGTCAGCGAAATCAGGGATAAAATTGCCGAGCTGAGCTGGATAATGAAAGATAAGATCATCAAGCTAAAACGCTATTCTGATTCGATTAACGGCCTGACGCGCCACTGATTAGCCATACCGCCGCCGACGGGCCTGAACGGACCCCGTCGGCGGCGTGCTGCCATTAGTGCTTGATCATTACGTGGCGCACGACGGTGTAGTCCTCCAGGCCATACATCGACATATCCTTCCCGTAGCCCGACAGCTTTTGCCCGCCGTGCGGCATTTCGCTCACCAGCATAAAGTGGGTATTCACCCAGGTGCAGCCGTACTGCAGGCGCGCGCTGAGGCGATGCGCTCTGCCGACGTCCCTGGTCCACACCGACGAGGCCAGACCGTACTGCGAATCGTTGGCCCAGGCCAGCGCCTGCTCCTCATCGCTGAAGGCGGTGACGCTGACCACCGGGCCAAACACCTCGCGCTGGACAATATCATCCTCCTGCTTCGCCCCGGCCAGCAGCGTCGGCTGGTAGTAGTAGCCTTTCCCCGGCGCCCTGCTGCCGCCGGTCACCACTTTGATGTGCGCCAGCGCGCGCGCGGCATCAACGGCGGCGCTCACCCGCTCGAGGTGCGCCTGCGAGCTGACCGGCCCCAGCTCCGTCGCGCCATCCTCCGGCGGGCCGATTTTCAGGCTGGCAACGGCGGCACCCAGTTTCTCCACCAGCTGGTCATAAATACCCTGCTGAGCGTAGATGCGGCAGGCGGCGGTACAGTCCTGGCCGGCGTTATAGAAACCGAAGGTCCGCACGCCCTCCACCACCGCGTCAATATCCGCGTCGTCAAAGACGATAACCGGCGCCTTGCCGCCCAGCTCCATATGCGTACGCTTAATCGAGGAAGCCGTATGGCCGATGATGTGCGCCCCGGTGGCTATCGACCCGGTCAGCGAGACCATCCGCACCTTATGATGGCCGGTCAGCGGATCGCCAACGGTTTTGCCCCGGCCAAAAAGCACGTTGAGGACGCCGGCCGGGAAGATGTCTTTTGCCAGCTCGGCCAGCTTGAGCGCAGTTAGCGGCGTGATCTCCGAAGGTTTAATCACCACGCAGTTCCCCGCCGCCAGCGCCGGCGCCAGCTTCCAGGCCGCCATCATCAGCGGATAGTTCCACGGCGCGATGGAGGCCACCACCCCAACCGGATCCCGGCGGATCATCGAGGTATGCCCTTCAAGATACTCACCGGCGGCCATTCCGGGCAGGCAGCGCGCGGCGCCGGCGAAGAAGCGGAACACGTCCGCCACCGCCGGCAGCTCGTCGTTAATCACGCAGTGCAGCGGCTTGCCGCAGTTCAATGACTCCAGTTTGGCGAGGGTCTCCGCATGGGCGGTAATCACGTCCGCCAGCTTGAGCAGGCACTCCGCGCGGGTTTTCGGCGTGGTCTGGCTCCAGCCGACAAAGGCAAGATCCGCCGCCTCAACCGCCGCATCCACCTGGGCCGCCGTCGCCTCCGCAATCTCCAGCAGGACTTCGCCATTAGCAGGATTGAATACCGGCACCAGTTCGCCTTCACCCGCCACTAATTCGCCGTTGATCAAAAGGTTATGTTGCATAGTATGATCCTGTACACGTCAGTTATTTGCCGTTTTCAGCGCTTGTGTCGCCGTCACGGGTTAGCCACCAGGCTCCTAAAATCGGAATGGTCGTCACCAGCATCACCAGCAGCGCGACAACGTTGGTTATCGGCACATCGCGCGGGCGTCCCAGCTGATTCAGCAGCCATAGCGGGAGCGTCCGCTCGTGTCCGGCGGTAAAGGTGGTGACAATAATTTCATCAAACGATAGCGCAAACGCCAGCATTCCTCCGGCCAGCAGCGCCGACCCCAGATTGGGCAACACCACGTAGCGGAAGGTCTGCCAGCTCGTCGCGCCTAAATCCATCGACGCCTCCACCAGGCTCCAGGAGGTCCGGCGAAAGCGGGCGATCACGTTGTTAAAGACCACCACCACGCAGAAGGTGGCGTGCCCGACAACGATGGTAAACAGACCCGGTTCGAGGTTAACCGCCTTAAACGCCGTCAGCAGCGCCAGGCCGGTAATGATCCCCGGCAGCGCGATGGGCAGCAGCAGCAGCAGCGACACCGCGTTCTTACCAAAAAAAGCGCTGCGCCACAGGGCTCCTGCAGCCAGCGTGCCAAGTACCAGCGCGATGGCGGTCGATAGCGCGGCAATTTTCAGTGACAATGTCACCGATTCGATAATATCTCCCCGCCCGGCCGCTTCGCTAAACCAGCGCAGCGTCAGGCCCTGCGGCGGAAAGCTGAAGGCGGCGTCTTCGGTGTTGAAGGCGTACAGGGCGATGATCAGCAGCGGGAAATGGAGGAAGATAACCCCGCCCCAGGTCGCGATTTTCAGGAACAGCGGCGCGCGTTCAGAGTGCATCAAACGCTCCCAGGCGTTTAACAAACGCCAGATAGAGGGCAATCAGGACAATCGGCACGAGGGTAAACGCCGCCGCCATCGGCATATTGCCAATCGCCCCCTGCTGGGAATAGACCATATTGCCGATAAAAAAGCCCGGCGGCCCCACCAGCTGCGGCACGATAAAATCGCCCAGCGTCAGTGAGAAGGTGAAAATTGACCCGGCGGCGATACCGGGAATGGCCAGCGGCAGCACCACGTGGCGAAAAGTTTGCCGCGGCCGGGCGCCGAGGTCGGCTGACGCCTGCAGCAGTGACGCCGGTATGCGCTCCAGCGCCGCCTGTACCGGCAGGATCATAAACGGCAGCCAGATATAGACGAAGACCAGGAAGCGGCCCAGCCCCGAGGTCGACAGCGTATTGCCGCCCACCGCCGGGATCGTCAGCAGCAGATTCAGCGCGCCCTCCAGCCCAAGATGGCGAAGAAACCACTGCGCTACGCCATCTTTTGCCAGCAGCAGCGTCCAGGCGTAGGCCTTAACGATGTAGCTGGCCCACATCGGCAGCATCACCGCGATATAGAAAAATGCCTTCATCTTGCCGCTGGTATAGCGGGCCATATACCACGCCATCGGCAGCGCCAGAACCGCGCTGGCCAGCGTGACCGCCAGCGCCATCACCAGCGTACGGATAATAATGTCGTAGTTGGCCGGGTTAAATAGCGCCTTGAGATTAGCCAGCGTCAGGTCGGTAGTGACCGACATGGTGAAATCGTCGAAGGTATAGAAGCTTTGCCACAGCAGCGTCAGGAGCGATCCCAGATAGACGATGCCAAACCACATCAGCGGCCCAAGCAGCAGTAAAAACAGCCCCAGCGAGGGCCGGCGCCAGAAAAGTCCTGACAGGCGGCCGGAAGGCGCGTTGGCGATGAGCGTTGCCATATCAGCCACCGTTATCCAGAGGGACCATCGCCGCCCGCGACCAGGAGGCCAGCACCCTTTGCCCCGCCTGCGGAGCGCTCAGCGCAGCAGCACCGTCGCTATTGGCCTGGCTCACCAGCAGCCTGCCGCCCTCCGCCAGCTTTAGCTCGATTCGCGTTGCCGCGCCCTGATACTGCACCGCCTGCACCACGCCCTCGACCTGAACCTCTCCGCCGCCGTTGAGCCTGATATGTTCCGGACGCAGCGACCAGCTGCCCGGCATGCCGCACAGCCGGGCCGAGAGCTCGGCGTCAAAGACGTTGGCCGTTCCGACGAACCCGGCGACGAAGGCCGTTTTTGGCCGCAGGTAGAGATCCTGCGGCGCGTCGACCTGCTCGATGCGCCCGTGATTAAACACCGCCACCCGGTCGGACATCGACAGCGCTTCGCCCTGGTCGTGGGTGACAAAAATAAAGGTGATCCCCAGCGCCTGCTGCAGCTTTTTCAGCTCCAGCTGCATCTGCTCGCGCAGCTTTAAATCCAGCGCCCCCAGCGGCTCATCCAGCAGCAGCACCCGCGGCTCGTTAACCAGCGCGCGGGCAATCGCCACCCGCTGGCGCTGGCCGCCGGAGAGCTGGGAGGGTTTGCGCGCGTGGACAAAGCCGAGGGCCACTTTTTCCAGCGCCTCCTGCGCCCGGCGGTGGCGCTCTTTTTTAGCGATCCCCTTCACCATCAGCCCGTAGGCGACGTTATCGAGGATCGACATATGGGGAAACAGCGCGTAGTCCTGGAAGACGGTATTGACGTCGCGCTGCCACGGCGGCAGCTCGCTGGCCTGCTGGCCAAAAATGGAAATCTCCCCGCCGGAGAGCTGTTCAAAACCGGCAATCAGCCGCAGGCAGGTGGTTTTGCCGGAGCCGGACGGCCCCAGCATCGAGAAAAACTCACCGTCGCGGATGGCAATACTGACGCCATCCACCGCGCGCACGTCGCCATACAGCCGCGAGACGTTATGGAACTCTACCGCATACGTCATTTCACGCCTCCGGCCGCTCAACGGCCGCCCATAATTGCGATATAGTCCTGGGTCCAGCGGCTGTAAGGGACGAACTTGCCGCCTTCCGCAATCGGGGTCTTCCAGAAGGCGATTTTGGCGAACTGATTATAGCCGTTGGTTTCGCAGCCTTTGTCTCCCAGCAGCGGGCTGGCTTTACAGCCCTGCGGCACCACCGGCAGCGAGCCGAACCACGCCGCCACGTCGCCCTGAACCTTCGGCGTCAGCGACCAGTTCATCCATTTATAGGCGCACACCGGGTGCTTCGCGTCGCTGTGCAGCATGGTGGTATCCGCCCAGCCGGTCACCCCCTCTTTCGGGAAGACAGTGGCGATAGGCTGGCCTTCAGCCTTGAGGCCGTTGGCCTGATACGGCCACGCGCTGGAGGCGACCACGCCTTCGTTTTTGAAGTCGCTCATCTGCACGGTGGTGTCGTGCCAGTAGCGGTGAATCAGCCCGCGCTGGTCGCGCAGCACCTTGAGCACCGCCTGATACTGCTCCTCAGTGAGCTGATAGGGGTCGGTAATACCGAGCTGCGGCTGGGTGGCCTTGACGAACAGCGCCGCGTCGGCGATATAGATCGGGCCGTCGTAGGCCTGCACCCGGCCCTGGTTGCTTTTACCGTCGCTAAGATTTTGTTTTACAAACACCACGTTCCAGCTGTCCGGCGGGGTCGGGAATACTTTGGTGTTGTACATCAGCAGGTTTGGTCCCCACTGGTAGGGCGTACCGTAGACTTTACCGCCCACGTTAAACCACGCGCCTTTCTCCACCCGCGGGTCGAGCGTCTTCCAGTTGGCGATCAGCGCCGGGTTAATCGGCTGCACGCGCTTGCCCATAATCAGGCGCAGCGACGCGTCGCCGGAGGCGGTCACCAGGTCATAGCCCCCTTTCGCCATCAGGCTGACCATCTCATCAGAGGTGGCGGCGGTTTTTACGTTGACCTGGCATCCGCTCTCTTTTTCAAACTGGGTCACCCAGTCGTAGTTTTTATCCGTCTGGCCGCGTTCGATATATCCCGGCCAGGCGATGATATCGAGCCGGCCTTCGCCTTTATCCAACGACGTCGGCGGCTCGGCGGCCTGGGCGGTCAGGAAGGCCATACCCAGCACACAGAGGCTGCCACGGGCAATTTTTTTGCTCATCGGGTGTTACTCCTGTCACAACAAAATTAGCGGCAGCCGTGCCGTAAAAATATCTCCCTTAATAACAGTAGACGGCGCGCTATGCCCCTCACGGGAAATTTATTCAGGTTGTGACAAGGGGCGCATTCCGTAAAAATCAGCAAAATCTGGACGACAATATGGATTATAGACAAGGAGTTAGGGACAGAGAATGGGTATGCGAATTTCCTATGATCGATACCGGTAAAATAATGACCGGTATCGTCTGATAATAATATTTAGTTATTTTCCGCCCGCCGTTGAACCATAGAAAAATAAGGCTAAGGCTCAGCCAGCAGCTCGCGAATAAGCTCGCCCAGGCGTTTAACCCCCTGCTCTTCTCTCTCCCCCCAGCCCCAGGCGGTATTGAAGCGGAAGAATGAGGTCCAGCTGGCGGTGGTGGAGAACATTTTTCCCGGCGCAATGCTGATGTTGTCGCGCAGGGCGCGCGCGCTCAGCTCCCCGGCATCGGCGCCCGCCGGCAGCTCAAGCCAGAGAAAGTACCCGCTGTCGCTATGGTGGATTTTGACTTCGGCGGGCAGATGGCGCAGCAGCGCTTGCCAGGCCTGCTGCTTGCGCTCGGCCAGCTGGCGGCGCAGGCGCCGCAGATGGGCGTCGTAGCGCCGGGTCGAGAGATAGTCCACCAGCGCCATCTGCATCGGCGAGCTGGTCGACAGCGTGCTCATCAGCTGCAGCTGCTGGATGCGCCTGGCGTGCTTGCCGGCGGCCACCCAGCCGATACGAAAGCCCGGCACCAGGCATTTGGAAAAGGAGCTGCAGTGGAGCGTCATATCCTGGCGGTCCCAGAATTTGGCGGGCAGCGGCTTCTCGCGGCCAAAATAGAGCTCGCTGTAGACGTCATCTTCGATCAGCACCACGCCGTAGCGCGCCAGCAGCTCGACCAGCCGCGCCTTTTTCTCCGCGCTGAGGGTAAAGCCGAGCGGGTTCTGGCCGTTGGTCATCAGCCAGCAGGCCTTCACCGGATAGCTCTGCAGCGCCTGCTCCAGCGCCGCCAGATCGATCCCCTCCTTAACGTCCGTCGCCACCGACAGCGCCTTCAGCCGCAGCCTTTCCAGCGCCTGCAGCGCGCCGTAGAAGCAGGGATTTTCCACCACCACCCAGTCGCCAGGCTCCGTGACCGCCTGCAGGCTAAGGTTGAGCGCCTCCAGCGCGCCGGCGGTGATCACTATCTCATCCGGCGAAATGTTCATTCCCTGCAGCGCGTAGCGGCGGGCGATCGCGTGGCGCAGCTCGTCGTTACCCGGCGGCAGGTTTTCAATCACGCTCATCGCCGTTGCGGTTTTGCTGACCTGCGCCAGGGAGCGGTTTAGCTGCTGGAGCGGAAACAGGCGCGGGTCGGGAAAAGCGGAGGCAAAAGGCAGCATCGAGGCCTGGCGGCTGGCCTGCAGCACCTCAAAAATGTAGGTATTAATGTCCACCGATTCATGGCGGGTCACCTGCGCCGGCGGCGCCGGCTGGCGCGACTTAACCGGCCTGGGCGCAACGTAGTAGCCCGACTGCGGACGAGCGATAATTCGCCCCTGGCTCTCCAGCAGCTGATAGGCGTGGCTGACCGTCATGAAACTCATTCCGCTGCTGACCACCTGCTCACGCAGCGAGGGCAAGCGGTCGCCGGGCTGCCAGACGCCGAGCGCAATCTGTTCGGTCAGCTGCTGTGCCAGCTGTTGGTACTTTTTCATAGATGAGTCCGCGGATGAACGTTGTGGCCCATAGTATAACAGCTGATAAAAAATGGCAGTTTATAAAAACTGTTATGCATGAAGTCATCGCGTTTCCACGTGGCCGCCTTAGATCTAAATATTAACAAATGAGTTACATGTCACAAAACGGGTCTAAAGCATCATCGCGGCTTTGACAGCGCCCTTTCTCCCTTCTAGAGTTCAGCCTACAGATTTTAGATTAGAGACTATCTGTCATTCATTAAGATGGTCTCTCATTGCCTTTTCTGTATGTAGCGGCCCTCTTACGAGTCATGTAAAGGAGACCGCTATGTCTGTCGATATACCCTCAGCTAAAAAGAATATCCGCGGCATTGACGATATTATTCAGTTTATTGATGCTCAGCCGCGCATTGCGGGAAAAGCCGGTGTTATCTGGTGGCTGGCCCTCGGTGGTTTATTTTTAGACGCTTTCTCCAATTCGGCCCTGAGCGCTGGATTAAACCCGATGACCCGCGATTTGCAGTTAAGCGCAACGGATATTGCGCTGCTTACCTCATTCTCATCGTGGGTGGCGATTATTTTTAATCCAGTCGGCGGCTGGATTGCCGACCGCTGGGGTCGGGTGACGCCGCTGATTGCGGCAAAAATATGCGCGGTCGCGGGTGCCCTCCTCGTCACTTTCTCTCCTGATTTCAGCACCATAATCACCGGAAGATTCTTCGTCGGCATTGCCTACGGCATGGATTTCGCGGTGGCAATGGCGATGCTGGCGGAGTTTACGCCCGCCCGTTTAAAAAGCCGCCTCAATACCTGGCAAGGGGTCTGGTACGTTGCCGTTTGTTTAAACCTGGGGCTGGCGCTGCTGTTTTATTCATGGAACGTCGGCGACACCATCTGGCGTTATTCCATTGCCGTCACGGCGATCTGCGGACTTATTATTCTGGTGCTGCAAGTGCGTTACCTGGTAGAAAGTCCGGTATGGTTAGCGCGCAGATCCCGGCTCAGCGATGCCGTCACGGCGATGAGGAAAATATATGGCGATCGCTTTATTCTGGCCCCCGCTGGCGAGCAGCAGGCGATTATCGGTCAGGCGCAGAAAGGCATTAAAAACGTTCTGCTTATTTTTCGCGGAGTTTATTTACCGCGCACGATACTGGCCTCTACGGTGCAAATCTGTCAGTCGATTCAATATTTCGGCGTGGGCTGGTACCTGCCGGTAATCAGCGCCAGTCTGTTCGGTAAAAACTTCGTTTACGCTACTCTTGGTTCACTATTTTTTAACATATTCGGTATTGTCGGCGGCTTCCTTTCGCCGCTTATTGGCCGCCGCATCGGGCTGCGTCGCTCTTCGGCGATAGGTTTTGCCATCGCCTTCCTGGTCCTGCTGACGCTCGGGATGTACAGCGACACGATGCCGCTGTGGGCCTCGCTGATGGTGCCGGCGCTGTTTATCTTATTTCACTCCGGCGGCCCCGGTGCCAACGGCAAAAGCCTCTCCTCCCTGTCGTTTCGCAGCGAACTACGCGCCGGCGCCAACGGCATCGTCGGCGCGCTCGGCGCGATTGGCGCCGCCCTCGGCCTGTTTATCTTCCCTATCTTCCGCGAGCAGTACGGCCTGCAGAGCACCTTTTTGATCATGTCAGCGGTACCGCTATTCGCCAGCATTGTCTGCTTTTGCATCTCCTGGGATCCCACGCGGAGCGCTATCCAGCCGGATAACGAGCCTGGCGCTCCACAGTTCGACCAGTCATCCAGCACCCGCCTGCCGCCGGTGGCGCAGGAAACCGGCAGAGGAACAAAATGAAATATTCGCAGAACGTTATTCTGTCCATTGACGAAGGAACCTCCGGCACCCGTGCCGCGGTCGTTTGTCAGGACGGCCAGGTTCACTGCCTGGAATATCACCCGCTGCGGGTGAGCAGCCCACGCCACGGCGTGGTGGAGCAGGATGCCGACGACATTCTGGCAACGACCCTGGCCGTTTGTCGCCAGACCATCGCCCAGGCCCGCAGCCTGAATATGCAGATTCAGGCCGTCGCCATCGCCACTCAGCGCTCAACCGCCGTGCTTTGGGATAGCGAAAGCGGCAAGGCGCTGGTGCCGGCAATGGTGTGGCAGGATTCACGCTACGCACAGCCGTTGGGGCAGATGGCCGGAGCCTGGGACCGTCAGCTCTTGCAGCACACCGGTCGTCCGGTAGGCATTCGCTCCCCCTATCTGTGGGCCGCGCGCCATCTGGCCGACTCGCCAACGGTCAGCGCGGCGCATAAAGCAGGACGCCTGATGTTCGGCACTATCGACAGCTGGCTGCTGTGGCATCTCACCGAAGAGCGCCGCTGCCTCTCCACGCCAACCAACGCCACCTCGGCCGGAGCCTATCGGATCCGCGAGCATCGCTATTACGCGCCGTGGCTGGAGGCGCTCGGCTTCCCGGAGCGGCTGCTGCCTGAGCTGGTCGACGATGCCGGCGCCCTCGGCACCACCCGCGAAGCGCTGCTCGGCATCGCCGTGCCGGTGCTCGCCTGCATGGGCGACCAGTTTGCCGGCGCCGCCGGGCTGGGCTGCATCACCCGCGGGCAATCGCTCTGTATGCACGGCACCGGCAGCTTTGTCGATCTGCTGGTGGGAGAGCAGGTGCCGACCCTGCATCACGCCGGCGACAGCACGCTGGTGATGACCGCCCGTCGCCAGCACGGCGTGTCGCACTACTCCGTCGAAACCTTCGTCCCGACCACCGGCTCCGCCCTCAACTGGCTATGCGAACAGCTCGTCTGGTTTGACAGCCCGCAGCAGATTAGCGCCCTCGCGGCGCAGGCCGACTGCTCCGGCGGCATCAGCTTTGTTCCGGCATTAACCGGGCTGAGGGTCCCCGACCTGCAGCCTGCGGCGCGCGCGTCGCTGAACGGCATCTCGATTTCCAGCACCCGATCGCAGATTGCCAGAGCCATTCTTGAGGGTATCGCCCACTCGGTGGCCGCCTGTATGCGCGCCAACGAGCAGGCAACCGGGCTCAGCGTGAGCGAACTGGTGGTCGGCGGCGGGATGTCAAACAGCGACGAGCTGATGCAAATCCAGGCCGATCTCAGCGGCATCCCGGTTCTGCGAATGGCCGAAACCGCACGCGCCAGCCTTCGCGGCGCGGCGTTTCTCGCCGGATCCCAGGGGCTGCTCTGGGACTCCCTGGAAGCCGCCTGTCAAACCCTGCGCGTCGCCCGGCGCTTTACGCCCGCTATCGATGGCGAGCGCCGCCGGCAGCAACGCACCCTTTGGGACAGCCGTATTCAGCAAGAGCTGGCGACGGCCGCCCTCTCATCCCCTCACCAGGAGTAAAGGCGCCGATGAAGTTTTTTCCGTCTCGTAAAGCCAGTCAATCGCGCAGCGAAATGTTTGCCACCGCGCCGCTGCGCCTGCAGCGCGATGAACAGCTGGACGCGCTGGGCAGCGACGCGTTCGACATCCTGATCGTCGGCGGCGGCGTCACCGGTGCCTATACCGCGCTGGACGCCAGCCTGCGCGGCTATCGCGTGGCGCTGGTCGAAAAAAGCGATTTTGCCTCCGGCACCTCGTCGAAATCGTCAAAAATGGTTCACGGCGGGCTGCGCTACATTGAACAGGGCAATTTAGGGCTGGTGCGCCACTCCCTGCTCGAGCGCCAGCGGCTGCGGCGCAACGCGCGCCACCTGGTTCAGCGCCTGCCGTTTATGTTTCCGGTGCTGGATAAAAACGGCATTTTCGATAAGCGCATGGCCTCAGCCTTCGAAAGCCTGCTGTGGACCTACGATCTTGCCGGCGGCTGGCGGGAGGGCATCCTGCACCAAAAGCTCACCCCAGCGGAGGTCCTCTCCCACTGCCCGACGCTGAATGAAGAACAGCTGTCCGGCGGCTTCATGTACTTCGACGCCCGGGTCGATGACGCCAGATTAACCCTGGCGCTGATACGCACCGCCGCCTTTCACGGCGCGACGGTAGCCAACCATGCGCAGGTGGTCGCCACCACCCGCGACGGTCATGGCAAGGTGAACGGCGCCATCGTCCACGCCGGCGATCGTGAGATTCAGGTGCAAGCCCGGACGGTAATTATGGCGACCGGCGTATGGCTGCGCGACTGGGATGGCCAGAAAAAGGAGGCCCCGTCAGCGCTGCAAATTCGCCCGGCGAAAGGCGTTCATGTCGCTATTCCGTGGCTGAAAATCCGTAACGACTGCACGGTGACCATTCCCGTCGCCGGACGCAAGCGCCGCGCCACCATCACCCGCTGGGGCAACGTCTCCTATCTCGGCACCACCGATGAAGATTACGACGGCGACCTCGACGATGTCTGCTGCACCCGCCAGGAGCTGGATTTTCTCCTTGATGGTGCGAACTCGGCGCTAAAAACCCAGCTCACGGCCCAGGACGTGGTGGGAAGCATCGCCGGCTGTCGTCCGCTGGTGGGCAGCCCGGGGGGCAAAACCGTCGAGATGAAGCGCAATCACCAGATCGACGTCGCGACGGATGGCCTGATAACCATCGTCGGCGGCAAGCTCACCACCTCGCGTCATATGGCGGAACAGACCGTCGATGTTGCCGCCAGTCTACTTGGCCGCAGGCGGGCGTGCTCAACCAAAAGCGCCTTCCTGCTCGGCGCCGCTGGCTACGATCCGCAGGCGATCCTCGCCTCCGGCGGGCTCTCTGCCCATCTCGGGGAGCGCTACGGCGCCGAAGCGCATTTCGTCAGCGACATCATCCAGCGCGCGCCGGAGCTGCAAACGCCGCTGATTGCCGGTCTGCCCTATACCGAGGCCGAGGTGGTCTACGCCATCCGCCACGAGCTGGCCAGCAGCGTTGACGACATTCTGTCGCGTCGGCTGCGCGCGCGATTGATGGCGCGGGACGCCTCCGCCGACGCCGCCGGGCGAGTGGGCGAATTATTACAGCAGGAACTCAACATGGCTCCGCAGACGGTAGCGCAGCAAATTGCGCGCTATCGGGCGGCCGTTAAACACGAAAAATCCGTTCTTATGGGGACTTCAGAATGATCAGTAAAGAAGCGCTTAAACGTGGCTATAACCGTGGAAACTATCGGGTTGGGGTACACACCCCGCCGGGCTGGGCGGCGCAGCAGATGCCCGCAGGTTCGGGGCCGGGCATGCAACGTGACACTGTCACGGTCAGTGAAGCGGTCGTCGACCAGCTGCGCGCCGTCGCGGATGAGGTGCTCACCGCCCGCCGCGACGTGGTGAACTGGACCCGCGACTGGTGGGCCGCCTCGATGATTGCGGAAACCGCAGGTTCTCCCGCCACGCCGGTTGCCACCATCGTGCGTGTCTCCAGCGTCGAGCAGATCCAGGCGGTAGCGCGGATTGCCAGCCACCAGCGAATCCCGCTGACCGTCTCCGCCGGACGCAGCAACGTCACCGGCGCGGCGCTGCCGGTGCGCGGCGGGATCGTGCTCGACGTCTGCGAGCTGAATCAGCTGGTCTCCTTTGACCCACAGAGCCAGATTGTGGAGGTCGAAGCCGGGATGTTTGGCGACGTCTTTGAGCAGACTATCCAGCAACAGTTCGGAATGACGATGGGGCACTGGCCCTCCTCTTTTGGTATCAGTACGGTTGGCGGCTGGGTCGCCTGCCGCGGCGCGGGCCAGCTTTCAACCCGCTACGGCAAAATTGAGGATATGGTTTACGGCATGGACGTGGTGCTGGCCGACGGGCGCTTAATCACCGTCGGCGGCGCGCCGCGCAGCGCCACCGGGGCGGATCTCCAGCAGCTGTTTGTCGGCTCAGAAGGGACCCTCGGCATCATCGTCCGCGTGCGCCTGAAGCTGCACCGTCTGCCGGAGTATGGCCGCGCCATAGCCTGGGGCTTCGCTACCTTTGCCGAGGGCCTCGAAGCCTGCCGGCAGATCCTGCAGCGCGGAGCAACCCCGGCGGCCCTGCGGCTGTACGATAACCTGGAAAGCGGCGTGCAGTTCTCGCTGGCACAAACCAACGTCCTGCTGATTGCCGATGAGGGCGAGAAGGAGCTGGTCGATGCGGTGATGGCCATCTCCGCGCGCGTCTGCCGGGCGCAAAACGGCCAGCAGCTGGAGAGCGACCCGATATTCGAACGCTGGCTGGATACCCGCTATCTGACCGGTAAAAGCGCCGAGGGCTTTAAGCGCAGCCCGGGGCTGGTCGCCGATACCCTGGAGATGATCGGCCGCTGGCGCGATCTGGCGGTGATTTACGACGAAGTGGTGGCGGCAATCGACGCCGTACCGGGAACGCTGGCCGGCTCCGCCCACCAGTCGCATGCTTACGTCGACGGCGCCTGTCTCTATTTTTCACTGCGCGGCGACGTTGATGTCAGCGAGCGCGCGGCGTGGTATCGCGCCGCATGGGATGCGGCAAACGCTGTGCTGATCCGCCACAACGCCTCTCTCAGCCATCATCATGGCGTGGGTTTATTACGTTCCCCTTATATGCAGGACTCGCTGGGCGAAGCGCTAACCGTTATGGCGGAGATCAAAGCGGCGCTCGATCCGCACAATATTCTCAATCCCGGTAAGCTGGGGCTGAGCGACGAGCTAACCCCGTCAGCGGCAGGTCAACCATGATCAAAAATCTCGGCACGCTTCTGGCGTGCCACCCGATTATTATGGCGATCTACGGCATCGATCGGCTGAAAACCGCCCTCACCAGCCGGGCGCAGGTGTGCATTATTGCCAATATCGACCTGATTAAGCTGCAGCCGGTGATCGCCCTGCTGGCCAAGGCGGATAAATACGTCATCGTCAATATCGACAGCTGCAGCGGGCTGTCACAGGACAAAGGCGGCATCGACTATATTGCGGAAACCGGCGCCATGGGGCTGCTCTCCACGCGGCTGCAAACCGTGCAGCGGGCGAAGAAAAGCGGGCTGGTCACGATGCAAAAAATCTTCGTCACCGACCGCTCCACCTGGCTTCGCAGCCTCAATGCGCTGGAGCAGAGCGAGCCGGACTACGTGCAGCTGATGCCCGCGCCGATGCTGCCGCTGATCCCCCAGGCCGACCGCCAGCGGCTGCCGCCGATCGTCGCCTCCGGCTTTGTCAGCCATGAAGGCGACATTCGCAGCGCGCTCGGCAACGGCGCGACGGCGGTTTCCAGCAGCGACAGCGCGCTGTGGAACCTCCCTCTTTCTCGTTAATCAACGGAGCTAAACATCATGGCAAAACAGCAGCTACAGGTCATCGCCCACTACGTTACCCGCCGGGATGAGGTGGAGAATGTCGCCGACGCGCTGCGGGCGCTGGCGCAGGCCTCCCGCCAGGAGGCGGACAACATCAGCTATGACTTTTTCCAGTCGCGCGAAAACAGCCAGCACTTTGTGATCCTCGAGCGCTACCGCAGCGAAAACGGGCTCGACGCGCACCGGGCGACGCCGCACTTTCAACATCTTGGCATCGAGGTCATCGCCCCGCTGCTCGAAAATAAGCAGGTTGAGAGTTTTTTAGTTCCGGTCGAAGACGACGGCAAATAGGGAGGCATCATGAGCACAACGGGCAACGCATTCTCCTTTTCCACCGTCGGAACCCTGCTCATCGAGTGGCAGGGCGCCGCGCGGCTGGACGAGATCGTCGCGCGCCATTTTACGGCCCAACGCATACTGCTGGTCACCGATCCGGGCCTGGTGGGTTCGGGGGCGCTGGCGCCGGCGGAAGAGGCGCTGCACCGCGGTGGCTACGCAGTTACGCGCTTTGACCGGGTTGTCGCCGATCCCCCGGCCGCGCTGGCCCTGCAGGCGGCGGAAGCGGCCCGGGAAGCGCGTTGCGATCTGGTCATCGGCTTCGGCGGCGGCTCCTCGCTGGACGTCGCCAAAATTGCCGCCGCCCTCGCGCCTTCTCAGCAGCCCCTCGACGCGATGTACGGTATCGATAAGGTGACGGGCTCGCGCCTGCCGCTGATGCAGATCCCGACCACCGCGGGCACGGGTTCTGAAGTGACCAATATCGCTATTCTGACTGCCGGGGAAAACAGCAAAATGGGCGTCGTCGCGCCGCAGCTTTTCTGCGACCTGGTGCTGCTTGATGCGCACCTGACGCTGGGCCTGCCGCCAATCCATACCGCTGCCGCGGCAATTGATGCCATGGTGCATGCCATCGAGGCCTACACCAGCGCGCATAAAAAGAACCCGATCTCTGACGCCCTCGCCCGTGAAGCGCTGCGCCTTATCAGCCGCCATCTGCTTCGCGCCTGCCATCACGGGGCCGATCGCGAGGCCAGGGAGGCGGTGCTGCTCGGGGCCATGCTGGCCGGACAGGCCTTTACCAACGCCCCGGTGGCGGCGGTCCACGCTCTGGCCTATCCGCTGGGTGGGCGTTATCACGTACCGCACGGGCTCTCCAATGCCCTGATGCTGATACCGGTTCTGCACTTCAACGCTCCCGCCGCCGCGCCGCTGTATGCCGAGCTTGCCGCCGCTATCGGCCTGCCGCTCAGCGGTGACGCGCAGCGGGATACGGCGCGATTTATTGCCGAGCTGACGCGTCTCATCGTCGCCAGCGGCGCGCCGCAGAGATTACGCGATGTCGGGGTTGAGGAGACGCAGCTGCCGCTGCTCGCTCGCGACGCGATGCAGCAAACCCGGCTGCTGATAAATAATCCGCTGCCGCTGAGCGAGTCCGACGCGCTCCGGCTTTATCAGCAGGTCTTTTAACCCGCCTCCGCCCCGCTGCGTCGCACGGATACAGCGCCGCAGCGAGGCGGCGTTTACCCCAACGCCGGCTATTCCCGCAGACCATCCGGCAGCGGCGGCTGAGAAAAATCCATAACAGTCACCCGACTGTTATGGGAAAAAAGAGCCTTTCTGCCTCTGCAACCAAAGGCAGGCGACGCCTAAAATTGCGCTGAATCAATTTTGTTGCGGAGCACTGCATGTTTGGTCTTGATGCATTCCACCTGGCGCGAATTCAATTCGCCTTTACCGTGTCGTTTCACATTATCTTTCCCGCCATCACCATCGGGCTTGCCAGCTATCTGGCGGTGCTGGAAGGGCTGTGGTTAAAAACTAAAAATCCCGTCTGGCGATCGCTGTACCACTTCTGGTCGAAAATTTTCGCCGTCAACTTCGGCATGGGCGTCGTCTCAGGGCTGGTGATGGCCTATCAGTTCGGCACCAACTGGAGCGGATTTTCTGAGTTCGCCGGCAGCATTACCGGGCCGCTGCTGACCTATGAGGTGCTGACGGCCTTCTTCCTCGAAGCCGGGTTCCTCGGCGTGATGCTGTTCGGCTGGAACCGCGTCAGCCCCGGTATGCACTTCTTCGCCACCTGCATGGTGGCGACCGGGACCATCATTTCCACCTTCTGGATCCTCGCCTCCAACAGCTGGATGCAGACGCCGCAGGGCTTTGAGGTGGTCAACGGCCAGGTGGTGCCCGTGGACTGGTTTGCGGTGATCTTCAACCCCTCATTCCCCTACCGCCTGCTGCATATGTCGGTGGCGGCCTTCCTCAGCAGCGCGCTGTTCGTCGGCGCCTCGGCGGCATGGCATCTGCTGCGCGGGAATCAAACCCCGGCCATTCGCGCGATGTTTTCGATGGCCCTGTGGATGACGCTGATCGTCGCCCCCATCCAGGCAATGATTGGCGATATGCACGGCCTGAACACCCTCGAGCATCAGCCGGCAAAAATTGCCGCCATTGAGGGACACTGGGAAAACCGCCCGGGGGAACCGACGCCGCTGCTGCTGTTCGGCTGGCCGGATATGCAGCAGGAGCGTACCCGCTACGGACTCGAAATTCCGGCGCTCGGTAGCCTGATCCTCACCCACAGCCTCGATAAACAGGTTCCGGCGCTGAAGGAGTTTGCGCCAGAGGACCGCCCCAATTCGACCATTATATTCTGGTCATTTCGCCTGATGGCCGGCCTCGGCATGCTGATGATCCTGCTCGGCGCGCTGGCGCTGTGGCTGCGCTACCGCCGGCGGCTCTACCACTCGAAGCCCTTCCTGCGCTTTGCGCTTTGGATGGGGCCATCGGGGCTGATCGCCATCCTCGCCGGCTGGGTGACCACCGAGGTTGGCCGCCAGCCGTGGGTCGTCTATGGCGTGCAGCGCACCGCCGACGCCGTTTCCGCCCACGGTGACCTGCATATGACCATCAGCCTGCTGACGTTTTTTGTGGTCTACAGCTCGGTCTTTGGCGTCGGCTATAGCTATATGCTGCGCCTGATCCGCAAAGGCCCGCAGGAGGTCAATCCGCCGGTAAGCGGCACCCCGGCGCGTCCGCTTTCCGCCGCCACCGGCCATATTGAGCATAAGGAGTCCCACTAATGGCTATCGACCTGTCGGTAATCTGGTTTGCCATCATCGTTTTCGCCACCCTGATGTATATCGTCATGGACGGCTTCGATTTAGGGATTGGTATTTTATTCTGCACCATCCGCGACCCCGAGGATCGCAACGTGATGGTGAACAGCGTGGCCCCGGTGTGGGACGGAAATGAGACCTGGCTGGTGCTCGGCGGCGCGGCGCTGTTCGGCGCCTTTCCACTGGCCTACGCGGTCATTATCGACGCGCTGGCGATCCCGCTGACGCTGATGCTGGTTGGCCTGATCTTTCGCGGAGTGGCCTTCGAATTTCGCTTCCAGGCCACGCCGTCGCACCGGCCCTTCTGGGACCTCGCTTTTCTTGGCGGCTCCCTGCTGGCAACCTTTGCCCAGGGCGTGGTGGTCGGCGCGGTCATTAACGGCTTCCCGGTCAGCGGCCGCGCCTTTAGCGGCGGTATGCTCGACTGGCTTACGCCGTTCACCCTGTTTTGCGGCCTGGGGCTGACCATCGCCTACGCGCTGCTGGGCGCCAGCTGGCTGGTGATGAAAAGCGAGGAGCCACTGCAGGAAAAAATGCGCGTCGCGTCGCGGGCCCTGCTGCTGGCGCTGCTGGCGGTGATTGCCGCGATCAGCCTGTGGACTCCGCTGGCGCAGCCCGCTATCGCCGCGCGCTGGTTCAGCTTACCGAACCTCTTTTTCCTGCTGCCGGTTCCGCTACTGGTGCTGGCACTCAGCGTCTGGCTGTGGCGGGCGTTAGGCAGCCGCGACCATCACGCGCGGCCTTTCCTGCTGACGCTTGGGCTGGTGTTCCTCGGCTTTAGCGGGCTGGGGATCAGCATCTGGCCGCATATTATTCCGCCGGCCATCACCCTGTGGCAGGCCGCCGCGCCGCCGCAGAGCCAGGGATTTATGCTGGTAGGCGCAGCGCTGATTATTCCGGTGATCCTTGGCTATACCTTCTGGAGCTACTACGTATTCCGCGGCAAAGTTCAACACGGTGAGGGGTATCATTGATGAATCGATTATGGCTTAAGCAGATGGTCTGGATGGTTGCGCTGTGGGGCGGGAGCGTGCTGGCGCTGGCGGCAGTGAGTATGGGTTTTCGCCTGTTAATGACCGCAGCCGGACTAAAAGTCTAGCGTTTGATCTTAACCGTCCATCAACCGGCAGCGCATCTGCCGGTTTTTTTATCTTCCGTCAGCCGGCGCTGACAGAGCCTTTTCCCTTCTTTGACTGACGCAGAAAAAAGCTCAACAACCGGCAGGCATAGTGGCTGCACTCGCCCCCATACGGAACAGGATATGATCAGGAGATGCGTTTCGACCTTACTGCTGCTGTGCGCGCTCTTTTCCGGCCACCTGCTGGCCCGCCAGCAGGGAAACGACCACTTCCCGCTCCCCAGCCTCGAACAGCGGCTGCTGCACGAGGCCGATTGCGACGAATTACGCAGCCAGTACGACGATGCGGCGTCGAATCTGCGCGAGCAGCACCGCTGGCAGAACGCCCGCCGGGCTAAAACCTATTCCCGCAGCTAGTCCCGGCGTCGATCAGGCGCCTTTGCGTTTGGGCAAGGTTTTCAGCAGCTCGTCCGGGCTGACGGAGGCCACGATGCTTCCCGGAAGCGGCATTTTCAGAATATGGTTCTTCATTTTGCCCACCACGTGCATTTCGCAGGGACGGCAGTCAAACTTCAGCGTCAGCACCTCGTCGCCGTGAATCAGCTGCATCGGCGTGGCTTTCCAGCTCTTAATCGAACCTTTAGCCTGTTTCGGGCACAGGTTAAAGGCAAAGCGCAGGCAGTGCTTGGTGATCATCACCGGCACGTCGCCTTTCTCTTCGTGCGCTTCATAGGCGGCATCAATCAGCTTCACGCCGTAGCGCTGATAAAACTCGCGCGCCTTGTGGTTATAGACGTTCGCCAGGAACGAGAGATGGGTTTCCGGATAGACCGGCGGCGGCACGGACACCGCCTTGCGCTGGCCGCGAGGCGCGGCGTCCAGGCGCGCCCGATCGAGACGCTCTACCGTTTCGCGGCGCAGCTGATTGAGCAGGCCGTTGGGCACAAACAGCGCGCCGGGCAGCGCTATCTCAACGTTGCGGGGGAAATAGATGGTCTGGCCTAATTTCGCCACCCCGTCGCGCAGGTTGGCCAGCGCCTTATCGGTCTGGGTCGCTTCGGCAAACTCGCCGTCGAGGGTGTGGGTCACGCTGACGCCGTCCTCGCAGGTCATCGTCAGCACCAGCTGTTCCTGCCAGCCGCTGAGGGTGATATCTACCGCAATCCGCCGCTCGCTGGAGGTCTTTTGCAGCGCCTGCTGCCAGTTGTGGTCAAGATTGCGGTTCAGCGCCTGATGCGGGCGCGCCTTGTAGAGATCCGCCGGCATTTCGTTTGGCCATACGCGGTAGCGGTTTTCACCGGTTTTCTCTACCGTATTGGCGCGAAAACCGACGATTTCGCGCTTGATCATCACGTTCAGGCCGTCGCCGTTGGTCAGCGCTTCGCTCACCTCGACGTCAAGATGGTCTTTACCCACCTTCAGCACTTCGCCCACCGGCAGGCCGATAAACTTCGGCGAATCGAACGCGCCAATATCCCCTTTACGCGCGTTGACGAAATAGTCGGTGCTGCCGCGATGGAAGGTTTTATCCGTGGACGGCACGAAGAAGTGCTCGGTGCGTCCGGCAGAGGAGCGCGCGAGATCGCCCCGGTCTTCAATGATCGCGTCCAGCATCTGACGATAGTGGGCGGTAATGTTCTTCACGTAGCTCATGTCTTTGTAGCGGCCCTCAATCTTGAAGGAGCGCACGCCGGCGTCGATCAGCTGGGCCAGGTTGGCGGTCTGATCGTTGTCTTTCATCGACAGGAGGTGTTTCTCGTAGGCCACCACCCGGCCCTGGTCATCTTTCAGGGTATACGGCAGGCGGCACGCCTGAGAGCAGTCGCCGCGGTTGGCGCTGCGCCCGGTCTGCGCGTGGGAGATATTGCACTGTCCGGAGTAGGCCACGCACAGCGCGCCGTGAATAAAGAACTCAATCGTCGCGTCGGTGTGTTCGTAGATGGCCTTGATCTGCTGCAGATTCAGCTCGCGCGCCAGCACTATCTGACTGAAGCCGACGTCGGAAAGAAACTTCGCTTTTTCAACGCTACGGATATCGCACTGGGTGCTGGCATGCAGCTCAATCGGCGGGATATCCAGCTGCATCACCCCCATATCCTGCACGATCAGCGCATCAACGCCGGTTTCATACAGGTCGGTAATCAGGCGCTGCGCGGGCTCAAGCTCATCATCATGCAGGATGGTATTCAGCGTCACAAAAATCTTCGCGCCGTAGCGATGGGCGAAAGGCACCAGTTCGGCGATATCGCTGAGGCTGTTGCTGGCGTTGTGGCGCGCGCCAAAGCCCGGTCCGCCGATATAAACCGCGTCCGCACCGTGTAAAATCGCTTCACGGGCGATCCCGGCATCGCGGGCGGGGCTAAGAAGTTCAAGATGATGGTTTTGCAGGCGCATACGATCGTCGTTATCCGTTATAGGGGGCGAAATGGCGGCTATTGTAGTCAGAAGTAGGCAGAGACCAAAACAATTTCCACCGTCGCCGCGGGGCGAATTTTCAGATTCTGGCAAAGCATTGAAGGAAAAGCTATTTCCCAGCGAAAACGGCGCAGGGTAAAGTCACCTCGTATTCCGGATTTTCCTCGTCACGTTGTGGATTGTTTTATCATCAGTCATCTTGATTGGCCGCCGGCTAACCCCCGGCGGCTTTTTCTTTGGGGTAGTGAATTAGCGAATGAAAATGGGCCGTCTGCGCGCCGCCGTTGCGATAGGCGTGCGCCAGGTCGCCGGCAAAGCGCCGCCCTTCCCCCGCCTGCAGGGTGTGCCACTGCCCCTCAAGGCACAGCTCCAGCGCTCCGCTTATTACCACCACGTGCTCGATCACCCCTTTTTCATGCGGCGTTGACTCGCTGAGCGCACCGGGAGCGAGGGTGATAGAAAAATGGTCAAAGCGCAGCTGCGGATCCCACGGAAAAACGGGCGTCACCACCATCGCCTGCTGCTGCGGGTCGAAGGCGGCCGGCGCGTCGGAATCATCGGCGACGATAAACGTCGAGAAGGCTACGTTCAGCCCGGTGGCAATTTTCCACAGCGTCGCCACGGTCGGGCTGGATTCGTTGCGCTCAATCTGCCCGAGCATCGCCTTCGACACCCCGGTCTCCTCCGCCAGGCGCGACAGGCTCCAGCCGCGCTGTTGACGCAGCGTTTTCAGGGTTGCCGCAAGATGTTGCGCAATATTCATTCCACCTCCTGATTTTCTCAGCAGAAATTATACGCGTATTAATATGATTCTACAGGGCGTTTAATTACCGGAAACATATCGCACAATCTTGAGAAGCGGATGAAATTAGCTGCTGGCAACATAGGGCAATCTGCTATCGCCGCCGGGAGTCGATAGCGATCGCCTTTCTGCAGCGGCAGGCGGTGCCGATCGCCCCCCTTGTGCGCTATAGCGCACGGTGATACATTTTACCGGATGTTATAACGCACAAGAGGTGATCATGCGCCCTTTCTCCCTCCCGCTGCCGACGCTGCTCGCCGGCTTTATCGCAGTGCTGGTCGGCTATGCCAGCTCTGCGGCCATTATCTGGCAGGCCGCCGCCGCCGCGGGGGCCGATGCCGGACAAATCGCCGGCTGGATGACGGCGCTGGGTTTGGCTATGGGGGTCAGCACCCTCGCGCTGACACTATGGCGTAAGGTGCCGATCCTCACCGCGTGGTCCACCCCCGGCGCGGCGCTGCTGGTCAGCGGGCTGCAGGGCGTGACGCTGGAGCAGGCGGTCGGGGTGTTTGTTTTCGCCAACGCCCTCATCGTGCTCTGCGGGGTGACCGGTCTGTTTGCCCGCCTGATGAAAATCGTGCCCCACTCGCTGGCGGCGGCGATGCTGGCCGGAATTTTGCTGCGTTTTGGCCTGCAGGCCTTCTCCAGCCTGCAGGGTAATCTGCTCCTCTGCGGCGGCATGCTCGGCGCCTGGCTAATCTGCAAGGCCCTGCTCCCGCGCTTCGCGGTCGTGGCCGCCCTGCTGGTGGGGGGCGCTATCGCCTGGGCCAGCGGCGAGGTGAGCGCTGAACATATCAGCCTCTCGTTCGCAGCGCCGACGTTTATCGCCCCGCAGTTTACCCCGTCCCTGCTGCTCAGCGTCGGGCTGCCGTTTTTCCTCGTCACCATGGCGTCGCAAAACGCCCCCGGCTTCGCCACGCTGCAGGCCTCCGGCTATCCGGTGCCGGTGTCGCCGCTTATCGTGGCGACCGGCGGCCTGGCGCTGCTGCTGTCGCCGTTTGGCGTCTACTCCATCTGTATTGCCGCGATAACCGCCGCTATCTGTCAAAGTCCGGACGCCCATCCCGACCCTCAGCGCCGCTGGCTTGCGGCAGCGGCGGCCGGCGGTTTTTATCTGCTGGCGGGCGTTTTTGGCGGGTCGATCACCGCGCTGATGTCGGCCCTGCCGGCTGCGTGGATCCAGATGCTCGCCGGGCTGGCGCTGCTGGGTACCCTCGGCGGGAGCCTGTTTCAGGCGCTGAATCATGAGAGCGAGCGCGATGCGGCGGTGGTGACCTTTCTGGTCACCGCCAGCGGGGTGACGCTGGCGGGCATTGGTTCCGCCTTCTGGGGGCTGCTGCTGGGCGGAGTGAGCTTCGCACTGCTATCGGCGCTGCGCCGCGCGTAGCTGCGACGGCGTCAGCCCGGTGGCGCTTTTAACGCGGTTGCTGAAATGGCTGGCGGAGCTAAAGCCGCAGGCCAGCGCAATGTCGGTCAGCGAACGGGCGCTGTGGCAGATAAGCTCCTGCGCGCGAACCATACGGCGCTGCATCACGTACTGATGCGGCGCCATTTTCATCGACTGGCGGAACATGCGCGCAAAGTGATATTCGCTGAGCGCCGTCTCCTGCGCCAGATCGGCCAGCGTCAGCGGCTGGTCAAGATTCTCTTCGATCCACGCCAAAAGCGTGCGCAGAACGTGCGGCGCCAGGCCGCCGGTGACCGTCGGTAAGCGCCACTGGACGTTCGAATAGTGCTGGATCAGGTGGGTCAGCAGCAGCGTGCTGGCGGAGCTCAGGGTCAGCTGGTTGGCCTGCTGCTGCCAGTCGTAGTCGAGGAGAAACTGACGATAGACCGCGGTGATTTTATCATCCTGGGAAAAGGTTTGTTCCTGCAGGCTAAACGAGGCCGGGCTGCGGTCCCAGATCTGCTCCCCGACGCGTCGCAGATGCGCATCGGTGCAGTAAAGGTGGACAAAAGAGAGGTCGCCGCGGATATCCCAGGTACTCTCCGCCCCTTTTGGCATCAGGCAGAAGCGATCCGGCCCGCCGCCGTTTTTCCAGCCCTGCGGCGTTTTCTGATAGCTTTCGTAACCGTCGGCAACGTACAGGCTCAGCGTATGGTGGTCGCTACGTACCGTCACCGTATCGAGGTTGTTGTACCACGCCGCCAGCTGAATGCCGGAGTTCAGCTCCACCGTTTCCCGCAGCACGGCTTTTTGTCGACGTAATGTTTCGAAAGTCCCGTAAGCCATAGCCTTCACAAATCAGATTCCGCAAACCCGTAGTCTATGAAGAGTCGACGGTGGATACCAGACCTCCCGCCCTCTTAAAGCAAAATAAGCGCAAGAATTTGCAAGTCCGTAACAAGATGGTGACAGCGGCGCGCGCGATAAGCCGTCACACTGCCCGGGAGTGTTCTTACGGGAGAGATATTTTGAACGCATTACTCTATGGGCTGGTCGTCGTTATCTGGGGCACCACGTGGATTGCCATTTTTCTGCAGCAGGGGCCGGTTGCCGCGCCGGTATCGATTTTTTGGCGCTTCGCCGTTGCCAGCCTCACCATGCTGGCGATTCTGCTGGTTACCCGCCGCCTGCGCCCGCTGGCGTGGCGCGATCATCTGTTCTGCATCCTGCAGGGCTGCTGCGTGTTCTGCTTTAATTTCTGGTGCTTTTACACCGCAGCAGCGCATATCAACACCGGGCTGGAATCGGTGATTTTTTCTATGGCGGTGCTGTTTAACGCCGTTAACGGCTTTATTTTCTTCCGCCAGCAGCCGCCGGGTCGTTTCTGGCTCGCCGCCGCGCTGGGCCTGGCCGGGATCGTGACGCTGTTCTGGGACGATCTGCTGCAAAACGGCCTGAACGCCTCCCTGCTGTGGGGAATTGGCCTTAGCGCGCTGGGGACCTACGGCTTTTCGCTGGGGAATATGCTCAGCATCCGCCACCAGCGCCGGGGTCTGGAAACGCTGACCACCAACAGCTGGGCGATGCTCTACGGAACCCTGGTGATGGGCGCCATCGCCCTGATACGCGGCGACGATTTTTCTCCACAGTGGACGCTGAGCTACATGGGCGCGCTGCTCTATCTGGCCCTCTTCGGTTCCGTTATCGCCTTCGGCGCCTACTTCACGCTGGTCGGGCGAATCGGCGCCAGCAAGGCGGCCTACAGCACCCTGCTGTTCCCGCTGGTTGCGCTGACCATCTCGACCTTTTATGAAGGCTACGTCTGGCACGGCAATGCCGTCGCCGGACTGGCGTTGATTCTGGTGGGTAATCTGGTGATGTTCGCCCGGCCGGAGCAGTTTTTCCTGCGC
This sequence comes from Klebsiella sp. BIGb0149, assembly GCF_004362605.1. NCBI lineage: Bacteria > Pseudomonadati > Pseudomonadota > Gammaproteobacteria > Enterobacterales > Enterobacteriaceae > Klebsiella > Klebsiella sp. BIGb0149. The sequence continues at coordinate 564,970 of NZ_SNYG01000003.1, forward strand.
CGCAGGCTGGCGTAAACGGCGGTCGCTATCCGCGCTTCCCGGCGGCTCAATAGCGCCGGGAAGACGATCGTTCGCGCCGTCGGCGGACGGCGCGGCGGGCTTACCTCTGCGTCGAGTCGAATTTCACCGCGTCGATAGCCATGTCATCGATAACCTGCTTCAGGGTATCCATGGTCATAGGCGTATTTTCGTTGGCCAGGTCTTTCCCCTCACCTTTACGCACCACTTTGATCACCGGCTTGTTGGTGGCGGCATCAATCAGCTCGCCTTCGAAGTAAAGGCTGGTATCCATCGTACGGTGTCCGGTTGCCATTTCGGTCCCCGCAACCACCATCGCCACCGGCACCACTTCATAGAACTGCAGCCCCTCTTTGCTGGAGTCCACGCCGGTGATCGCGCCGCGGAAGATCAGGCTGCGCGGGCCCGCGGTGGTCGCCAGCGGTTTACGCTCGGCAATCGCCTGCTTCATCTGCGTATTGGTGTAGTTAAGAATATCGCTCAGCGCCCTGGCCCCGACCTGGGTAGAGGGTTTCGGGATCGGGTAATAGGTAATTGGGTTGTAGACCACGTTATCGTAGTTCTTCGGATTGTAATCCGGGGAGATCCAGCGCAGTTCCGGTTTACCGGACGCCGAGGTGGTCTCTTTTAAACTGGAATAATCTTTTAAAAAACCTGAATACCGATCCGGTTGGGCAATTTTAGCCGCACAGCCGGTTAAGGCTAACAGACCGGCAATGACGGCAGCTTTAAATATAAAATGAGTACGCATGAGGAATCCCTGTAAATGCAGTTGTCGGCAAGGTTTATAGCAAAATAGCAGGGTAAGTGTTGTGACAAAAAGGGTGAAATGCCAGAGGCTGAGAAAAATAAATCCGCCACGATGGGCGGATTGAGATATGCGCTTTATTTTATATCAACCTGATAAAAAATATGCTTGCCAAAAGGGTCAATCTCGTAGCCGGAAACATCTTTACGCACCGGTTCAAAAATAGTCGAGTGGGCAATCATGACCGCCGGCATTTGATCGTGCATCATCTGCTGGGCCTGTTTGTAAAGCGCCTCGCGCTGCGGACGATCGCTTATCGCTTTCGCCTCGCTAATCAGCTTATCGAACGGCGGATAGCACCACTTCGCCGAGTTGGAGCCGCCGTTGGCCGACTGGCAGGTAAACAGCGGGCCGAAGAAGTTATCCGGATCGCCGGTCGCGGTAGTCCAGCCCATCAGGGCCGCCTGATGCTCGCCGTCTTTGACGCGCTTGAGGTATTCACCCCACTCATAGGTCGTGATTTTGGTCTGTACGCCAATTTTCGCCCAGTCCGCCTGAATCATCTCCGCCATGCGCTTAGCGTTGGGGTTATACGGGCGCTGGACCGGCATCGCCCACAGGTCGATGGTCAGGCCGTTGGCCATCCCCGCTTCCTGCAGCAGCGCCTTCGCCTTCTGCGGGTCATAGTCATAATCTTTCAGCTCGGCGTCCGCGCTCCATACGCCCGGCGGCAGCAGATTTTTCGCCGCCGTCCCGGTGCCGTGGAATACGGCTTCGATAATCGCCGGTTTATTAATCGCCAGCGCCAGCGCCTGGCGCACTTTGACATTATCCAGCGGCGGCTTTTGGGTATTGAACGCCAGGAATCCGGTATTCAGACCCGCCTTACTCAGTAAATTAATATTATTATTTTCCTTCATTCTCGGTAAATCCGCCGGGTTAGGGAACGGCATAACCTGGCACTCGTTCTTTTCCAGTTTGGCATAACGCACCGAGGCATCCGGGGTAATGCTAAATATCAGGCGGTCGAGCTTCGCCTTGCCCTGCCAATATTCCGGGAAGGCGGTATAAAGAATGCGCGAATCTTTTTGGTACTGGGCGAGCTTAAACGGCCCGGTGCCGATTGGGTCATTGTCGACGCGCTCAGGGGTTCCCGCTTTGAGCATCGCATCCGCATACTCCGCCGACAGAATAGAGGCGAAATACCAGCCGAGATCGGCCACAAACGGCGCTTCCGGATGGGCCAAGGTAAAGCGCACCGTATATTCATCAGGCTTATCAATTGCGGTGATCAGCTGACCAAATTCGAGGCTTTCGAAATTAGAATAGTTGCCGTTGGAGACGTTATGGTATGGATGCTTCGCGTCCTTTTGCCGCATAAAGGAGAAGATAACGTCATCGGCATTAAAATCCCGCGTGGGGGTAAAGTACTTGTTGCTTTGAAACTTCACGCCCTTGCGCAAATGGAAGGTGTAGGTTTTGCCGTCTTCGCTGACCTCCCAGCTTTCGGCGAGGCTCGGCTGCAGCTCGGTGGTGCCAACCTTAAAGTCCACCAGCCGGTTATAGACCGGGACCGCGCTGGCATCGACGCTGGTGCCGGAGGTGTAGAGTTGAGGATTGAAGTTCTCCGGCGATCCTTCGGAGCAGTAAACCAGGGTTTTGCCCGCGACGGTGGAACTGACCGTCAGAGCGGCGAATGCCAGGGCAAGCGTTGTGAGTTTGCGTTGCATCGGGTTTCCTTTTTAATTTGTCAGCTAATGAATAGCTTGTTGTTTTCCTATCCATACATAACACTAAAGCCTGATTGCAAACACCTGAAAAAATAATAAATAAGGAACGTCTATGTCATCTCCACTCGCCGAACGGCTCACCCAGCGCTTCTTCCGCTATCTCGCGATTAGCAGCCAAAGCGACCCTCGCGCCACCACGCTGCCCACCACCCCAGGTCAGCACGAGATGGCCCGCGAGCTGGCCCAGGAGCTGCGTCAGCTGGGGCTGGACGATATCGAAATTGACGAGCACGCGACCGTCACCGCGGTGAAGAAAGGCAACGTGCCCGGAGCGCCGCGGATCGGCTTTATCACCCATATCGATACCGTCGACGTCGGGCTATCGCCGGACATCCACCCGCAGATCCTGCGCTTTAACGGTGAAGACCTGTGCCTGAATGCGCAAAAAGAGATCTGGCTGCGGGTTGCCGAACACCCGGAGATCCTCGCCTATCCCGGAGAGGAGATTATTTTCAGCGACGGCACCAGCGTGCTGGGGGCCGATAATAAGTCGGCGGTGACGGTGGTGATGACGGTGCTGGAAAGCCTGACCCCGGAGCATCGCCACGGCGATATCGTGGTGGCGTTTGTCCCGGATGAGGAAGTCGGCCTGCGCGGCGCCAAGGCGCTCGACCTGAGCCGTTTCGCCGTCGATTTCGCGTGGACCATCGACTGCTGCGAGCTGGGGGAGATTGTCTATGAAAACTTCAACGCCGCGGCGGCGGAAATCCGCTTTACCGGCGTCACCGCGCATCCGATGTCGGCGAAGGGCGTGCTGGTCAACCCCCTGCTGATGGCCACCGAGTACATCAGCCACTTCGATCGCCTGCAGACGCCCGAACACACCGCCGGACGCGAAGGCTACGTGTGGTTTAACGGCATTCAGGGGGACCAGAGCAGCACCCTGCTGCAGGCCAGCATTCGCGATTTCGACCTCGACGGCTTTAACCGCCGCAAGCAGCAGATTGGCGAGGTGGCGGCGAAAATCGCCGCGCGCTACCCAACGGCAAAAGTTGACTATCAGGTGAGCGATACCTACAGCAATATCAGCAACGCGCTGGGCGAGGACCGCCGGGCCATCGACCTGCTGTTTACCGCGATGGAGAGCCTTGGGATCGAGCCAAAACCGACGCCAATGCGCGGCGGCACCGACGGCGCGGCGCTGTCGGCCAAAGGCCTCCTGACGCCGAACTTCTTTACCGGCGCGCATAACTTCCACTCAAAGTTCGAGTTTCTGCCGCTGCGCGCCTTTGAGGCCTCGTACCATACCGCGTTCGCGCTCTGCCTGCTGGCGGCGCGCTAGTCCGCTTTACGCGCCAGCATGGTGGCGAAGCGCAGCTTGATACGATTACCGTTGGCGTCGGTGCGGTGCAGCTCACCGACCTCTTCGTTGTACCTGAGGAACGTCCAGCCGGCGTAGTAGCTACGCAGCTCTTCCGGCTTAAAGGCAAACGGGAAGCCAACGGTGCACGGATAATCTTCGGTATCCATCGCCGCCACGATCAGGTTATAGCCGCCCGGCCTGGTGCAGCGCTGCATGTTGGCGATAAGGCCGGGGATGGTTTTCGCTTCGAGAAACATCATCACCACGGTGGAGAGAATAAAATCGTACTCTCCGTCAAAGCTCAGCGTATTGAGGTCCTTGATTGCCGACTGCAGGTTATCAATCCCCTCCTGCGCCCGAATCGACTCCAGATTATCGATACTCGCCGGATTTTTATCCCAGGCGGTGACCTCAAAACCGTTGGCCGCCAGATAGAGGCTGTTGCGCCCGTTTCCGCAGCCGAGATCGAGGGTTTTGCCCGGCTGCATCAGCGACGCGGCGTGGACCACCTCAGAGTGGGTGCGGGTCATGCCATATTTTTCAGTAAAGTAGTTTTCGTCACGGATAGTCATGCTTAATCCTTATTTTTTAACAGAGTGGCGCGCTCGACGCGGATCAGCAGCTTGCCGCGCACCAGCAGCAGGAAAGTGCGAATCAGCAGCAGCCCGATAATCAGATTGGTAAAGACGAACAGCGGGATAGCCAAAAAATGGAAAAAACCGTTTGGCTGGCTATGCCCAAGATGCAGCCCGGTCGTCGCCAGCGCCGAGATGCCGAACGAGAAGCTCCAGAAAGAGGCGTTGAACGGCTGCTGCAGATACCACGGCATCAGCCGCAGCATAAACAGCAGCTGCAGCAGGCCGTAGCCGAACAGCAGCTTAGCGAAGGTGTCCGCCTCCCCGCCGTTGACGCTCAGCCAGGCGCTGCAGGCCACCAGCGCGGGCGCCAGCTGAATGCCCAGCGAGGTGCGCAGCGCGGCAGGCAGCTCGCCGTCGCTGCGCAGCCGCTGCAGAATAACCGGCTCCAGGCTCAGCCAGGAGAAAATCCCGGCGCCAAGGAACACCAGTCCGGCATCGCTAAAGCCCAGCGCGCCGCAGGCCATGGCGCTGATGAAGTTATTGGCGACCGTCGGCAGATAGAGACCCGGCGTCGTCGCATCGCTGGGATGATTGCCGCGCCACAGCCCGGCGCTTTGCCAGGCCGAATAGGCGAGCTGCAGCGCCACGCCGATGATAAACAGGCCCAGCGAGAGCGGGCGGCACCACGGCACGAAGCCGATGGAGACCAGCATGGTGGTTGCCGGAAACAGGCTGACGAAGCTGCTGGCGACCGGGTGGCGCATCTCCTGGCGAACGCTCCACGGAAAGCGGATCGCGCGGGTGATAAACGCGACGGCCAGCAGAGCCCATATCGTGGCCGCCAGCACCACCAGGCCATCGCCAACGCTGCGGCTTACCGGCCAAATGGTGCTGGCATAGCGCCAGGCAAAGCCCATTCCGATAATACCCAGCACCATCCCAAAATAGCCCGCGGGTAGATTCAGCACCCGCTGCCCCGACCGTTGTTTATTCATTTTATTTAATTTTTCAATTTATCTTTAAGATGCATTTTAAAAGAACCTTCAAAAACGCGCTACGGAGATTTTTGCTATGTTTATGTTAACCAAAAGTAAAGGGAGCCGCAGATGAACAAATATTGCCTGGGCGCGCAGGTTCGCCAGTTTCACTATCAGGAGGACGGGGTTAAACATAGCGTAAATCTGCGGCAAATTGTGGCCTTGCGTGATTTCGCCGACGTGAAAGCGGGCAGCGAAGGCGGCTGGCTGGACGACGAGGCGGCCCTGAGCCAGGAGGGAGAGTGCTGGATTGACGATGCCAACAGCGCCGTTTTCGCCGGGGCGCGGGTTGAAGGCAACGCCCGGCTCAGCGGCGCCTGCACCGTCAGCCATTACGCGATTATCGGCGGCAACGCCCGGCTGGAGCGCGTCGACGTCAGCCACCACGCCCATATTAGTGACAACGTCACCGTTACCGATTCACAGGTGCGCGGCCGCTGCCGGCTGGCCGACGAGGCGCGGATCCTCCCCCGCTGCCTGATTATCGCCGCCCAGGGTCTTACCGACGACGGCGAGAAAATCCTGCAAATTTACCAGCGGGCCACCGTCAGCGCCTCGCGGATCGTCCATCAGGCGCAAATCTACGGCGACGCCTTTGTCGAACGGGCCTTCGTTGAGCATCGGGCGGAGATTTTTGACCACGCCCGGCTGGAGGGCAACGAGATTAACGACGTCTGGGTTTGCGATAATGCGCGGGTGTATGACCACGCGCGGCTTATCGCCGGGCGTGAAGAGGATGCCATTCCGACCCTACGCTACAGCTCTCAGGTGGCGGAAAATGCCGTGGTTGAGGGCAACTGCCTGCTTAAACATCGGGTGATGGTCGGCGGTCACGCCCGGCTCTGCGGCGGCCCTATCCTGCTGGATGACGAGGTGCTGATTCAGGGCCACGCCCGCATCAGCGGCGACCTGGTGATCGAACATCAGGTGGAAATTACCGATAACGCGCTGATTGAAGCCCTTAACGGGGAGGCAATTCACCTGCGCGGCCGCAAGCTTATCAACGGCGACGAGCATATTACCCGCACGCCGCTGGCCGGCTTTCTGTCACCGTGAATCACTCCTCGCCGGCGCGATAGTCGATAATCCGCCCGTAGATATTCTGGTCGTCATAGGCGCCGTTGAGATACTCCGCCTGCTGCAGGCAGCCCTCGAGGGTAAAGCCATTGCGCAGCGCCACCTGGTTACTTTTGTGGTTGGCCACCCGGCACTTAATCACGAAGCGGCGAACGATACCGCTGCGCGCGTAGTGGTCGATAAAGGCCTGCAGCGCCTGCGAGAGCAGCCCCTGGCCCTGGTGGCTTTCGTCAATCCAGTAGCCGATATAGGCCGTCTTGTTGATCGGTTCAATCTGGTTAAACGACAGGACGCCGACCATCTCATCCTGCAGGAACAGCAGAAACATTTTGGCGTAGCCGCGCTGATGCAGCATGACGTTGCCCTGCACGTGGCGTCGGGTTTCATCTTCGCCGCTCACCGCCGCCGGCCAGCTCAGGGAGTTCTGCAGCCAGCCTTTATTTTTTTCCACCAGCCGGTGCAGGACGGTGACGTAGCGTTCATCAACGGCGCGCAGCACCAGCCGGTCGTTAACGACGATCTCTTCCGCTGCGGGGGTATTTTCTGTGGTCATAGCACTCTCTCACTGCGCGCAGGCCGACCCGGGCGCATTCGTCCAGGTCGGCCTGCCGGGCGGTTACTTCATCACCCGGTCATCGACGTAGCGACGCTCGTCCGCGGCCGGTGGGAAATACTGGTACAGCCAGGTTTCGCTGATCGCATCGCCCTGGCAGCGCAGGAACATGCGCATCTCTACCGGGTCGGTGGAGTCGTTAGTCGGGTACCAGTCAAAGAGGATCCGGTAGCCGTCAATGGGTTCAACGTAGAGGATCTCAACCTGCTTCGCCTCGCCGTTGGAGAGGGTGATCACCGGCTCGATGCCTCTTGGCGCCGCGGCCTTCAGGTCGCCGCCGACAAAATCAATCGCAAAGCGACGGGCCCACTTGTCCGGATAGTGCTCGCCGGGCGCCCAGCCTTCCGGGAAGCCGCCCATGCCGGTGCGGGTTGCCAGCACGCGGGCCAGCGGTGAACGGACCGGCGGCTGCGCGCTCCAGTAGAGGCGGTAGCTGAAGTCGAGCTCATCCCCCGCCTTGATCGCTTTTTCCGGCTGCCAGAAGCAGACGATATTATCCAGCGTCTCGCCGGTGGTCGGGATCTCCATCAGGCTGACCGCGCCCTTGCCCCACTGGTTACGCGGCTCGACCCACAGGCTTGGGCGCTTGTTGTACCAGCCCATAATATCCTGATAGTGCGAGAAATCGCGGTCGAGCTGCAGCAGGCCAAAACCGCGCGGATTTTTATCCTGGAAGGCGTTGAACTGCAGCTTCTGCGGGTTATTCAGCGGACGACACACCCACTCGCCGTTGCCGCGCCACATGGCGAGACGATCGGAGTCGTGAATTTGCGGGTGGATGGTATCGCAGGTCCGTCGCTCGTTGTTGCCGCAGCTGAACATGCTGGTCATCGGCGCGATGCCGAGCTGCTTGATATCCTTGCGGGCGTAGATGTGGTTCTCCACATCCATGATCACCTGCGTCTCCTGGCAGTTGATGACAAACTTGTAGGCGCCGGTCACGCTCGGGCTGTCGAGCAGCGCGTAGACGGTAAAGACGGTGGCGCCCGGCTTGACGGTTTCAAACCAGAACGAGGTAAAGTCCGGGAACTCTTCCGGCGTATCGGTAAAGGTATCCACCGCCAGGCCGCGGGCGGAGAGCCCGTACTGGTAAGTGCTGTCCACCGCGCGGAAGTAGCTCGCGCCGAGGAACGCCACGATATCGCGACGCGCCAGCTCCGGCGCTTTGAAGGCGCGGAACCCGGCGAAGCCGAGGTCGGTCTGCCCGACCAGCTGTTTGGTGTCTACGCCGGCATCGTTGTAGTTAAACAGCTCCGGACGGAAGTGAATTTCACGCGCCTGCTGGCTCTGCGTATCCAGCGAGAACATGCGCACCCGGCGACGAAAGCCCATGCCGACGTGGAAGAACTGGATGTCCAGCTGGCGATCTTCGATATTGTTCCACAGCGAGTGCCCGGCATCGTACTGAATGCTGTTATAGGCCTGCGGGGTCAGATTCGCCAGCGTCGGCGGCAGGTCGCGCGGAGCGCCGCCCCAGGGCTGACGGGAGAGATCGTGGGCCATCCCTTGTAACACGGAGAAGTCAAAGCGGCGCGTCAGCCCATCGGCAATGCCTGATTCTTCAGCAAGCGCGGCTTTTGAGAAAAGAGAGGCGACTCCTGACGTTCCGCATACGGCGGCAACTGCCATGGAAGATTTAAGAAAACGTCTGCGGTTCATGCCTGAGAAAGCGTCCTTCTGTTGTGCCAATTGGGAGGCAACGCGACAAACAGATGCGTCGTGAATTTCGCTCACTCTAGACAAAAACGATTAATAATCCAATTGTTGGCGACAGAAAAAGCGTGAAAAAAATATGTCCACCGGACCAGACCGAATTCCCCGCCGGAGAAACCGGCGGAGAATGACGCATTATTTGACGCTAACGTCGATGCCCGGGAAGTATTTCGCCGCCAGCCGGGTGATGGTGCCGTCGGCCCGCACTTTATCAATCGCCGCATCAAGCTGCTTTTTCGTCGCCTCATCGCCCTTGCGCAGGCCGTAGCCAATCCCGCTGCCGAGGATGGTATCGTCAGCAACCGATTTGCCGATAAAGCCAAAGCCTTTGCCCTGCGGCTTGCTGAGGAAACCGGCCTGCCCGGCGGCAGACATCACCAGCGAAGCGTCGATCCGCCCGTTGAGCAGATCGGCCCACGCCATATTCTGATCTTTATAGGAGACCACGCTGACTCCGTGCTTCTCCCAGTGCTCTTTGGCGTAGGTTTCCTGAATCGAGCCCTGCAGCACGCCGATGGTTTTCCCCTTCAGCCCTTCAGGAGTGGCCTGCATACCGCTGTCGGATTTCCCTACCAGCTGCGACGGGATGCGATAAATCGGCTGGGTAAAGTCGATGCTCTTGCGCCGCTGTTCGGTAATGTTCATCGCCGAGTTAATGGCGTCGAATTTCTTCGCCACCAGCCCCGGGATCAGCGCATCAAACGAGGTCTCCACCCAGCTGCACTTGAGCTGAGCGGCCTGGCAAATCGCCATCCCCAGATCGATATCGAAGCCTTCGAGCTCCCCGGCCGAATTACGGCTTTCGAACGGCGGGTATTCCGCTTCCACGCCGTAGCGTAATTCGCTGGCGGCAAAGGAGGAGAAGGTGCAAATCATCCCCAAAGCGAGGGTAAGGGCTTTTATTTTCATCGTGTGGCTCCTCAACGCGGCTTAACGTGACACAGCGCCTGTGCGCCGGCCCGTAACGTGGCTTCATCTTTCGCAAAAGAGAGACGTATCAGTTTGTTATCAGTACCATCCGCGTAAAACGCCGACAGTGGAATAGTGGCGACGCCGTAGTCGACGATCAGCCTCTTCACCATTTCGCTGTCGCTTTCGTCGCTGAAATGGCTGTAGTCCGCCAGCATGAAGAAGGAGCCGGCGCTCGGCAACAGGCGGAACGGCGAATCCGCCAGCTGCTGACGCAGCAGATCGCGCTTTTGCTGGTAAAACGGCGCCAGCCCCAGCCAGGATTGCGGGTCGGTCATCTGCTCGGCAAACGCGTACTGCATCGGCGTATCGGCCGAAAACATCAGAAACTGATGCACCTTGCAGATTTCCTCCATCAGCGCCGCCGGCGCAACGCAGTAGCCTACCCGCCAGCCGGTCACGTGGTAGGTTTTACCGAAGGAAGAAACGATTACGCTGCGCTCCGCCAGCTGCGGATGGGTGGCCATCCCGTGGTGCTGCGCCCCGTCGAAGACCACGTGCTCATACACCTCATCCGACAAAATAACGATATCGGTATTGCGGGTCAGCGCCGCCAGGCGGGCTAAATCTTCGGCGGAGAGCACCTGGCCGCTGGGATTGTGCGGCGTGTTGATCACGATCATCCGCGTCCGCGGCGTGATGGCGGCGGCAACTTCGTCCCAGTTGATGGCAAAATCGGGCACCGTCAGCTTGATCGCCACCGGCGTGGCGCCCTGCAGGCGCACGATCGGCCCGTAGCTGTCGAACGCCGGTTCGAAATAGATAACTTCATCGCCGGGATGCACCAGCCCGCCGATGGCGGAGTAGAGCCCCTGGCTGGCGCTGGCGGTAATCAGCACCTCGTCGTCAACGTCGTAGCGGGTGCCGTAGAGCGCGGCGATTTTCTCGGCGATACGCTCTTTCAGCACGCGCAGCCCGGTCATCGGCGCATACTGGTTATGCCCTTCGGCCATCGCCCGCGTCACCCCCTCAACCAGCCGGCTATCGCAGGCAAAGTTGGGCGCGCCCTGAGAAAGGTTGATCGCATTATGCTGCGCGGAGAGCTGGCCGATGACGCTAAAAATGGTCGTGCCGACATCGGGTAGTTTGGAGCGGGTGGTCAGCGGAGAACTGAGGCGCATGGTTAATCCTTTCTCATTATATTTGCATAACCATTCAATCTAAAGGTGCTGACGGCGACAAACGAATTGTTGTCATAGTAGCCATGAGCGCCGATCATGGCTGAGGGTGAAGAACGGCCAGCCGCAGGCCGGCCGCGGCAGGAACTACTTGCTGGTTAAGGTGTTAAAGCTGGTCATCAGATTGCGATAGTCCGGGATGTGGTTAGAAAACAGCGTCCCCAGCCCTTCAACATCATTTCTCCAGTCGCGATGCAGCTCACAGGCGGCGCCAAACCACGACATCAGCTGCACGCCGGCCTGCGACATCCGATCCCATGCCGCATCGCGGGTAATCGGATTAAAGGTCCCCGAGGCGTCGGTTATCACGAAGACGTCGAACCCCTCTTCGATAGCCGACAGCGCCGGAAACGCCACGCACACCTCGGTGACCACCCCGGCGATAATCAGCTGCTTCTTGCCGGTCGCCTTCACTGCCTTAACGAAATCTTCGTTATCCCAGGCGTTAATATTCCCCGGTCGGGCGATATAGGGCGCATCCGGGAACTGCGCCTTCAGCTCGGGCACCAGCGGGCCGTTGGGGCCATTTTCAAAGCTGGTGGTCAGGATGGTTGGCAGGCCGAAATACTTAGCCATATCGCCAAGGGCAAGGACGTTGTTCTTGAACTTATCGGGGTCGATATCGCGCACCAGCGACAGCAGCCCGGCCTGATGATCGACCAGCAGCACGGCTGCATCACTCTTATCCAGACGAACGTAGGGTTTAGCCATGACCTTTTCCTCATATCAACATCGGGTGATCCCACCGGAACGGGCGCTCCGGCAGCTGTTTTCGCAATAAGGCTGATAATAGTTTAAGCGCGGGCCGCTGATTAGACGGTGAAAGTGCAACGCATTGTCCCATTCCCGGAACGAAGCGTGGCATACTGCCTATGATCAAAATGCATAGCTGGAGACGACATGTCGCGGAGCGCCCTGCCTTTTAATACCGTCGAGACCTTTCTGGTGACCGCCAGACACCTCAACCTGACCCACGCCGCGCGGGAGCTGTGCCTGACCCAGGGCGCGGTGAGCCGCCAGATTGCGGCGCTGGAAGGTTGGTTCGGTTTTCCGCTTTTTGAACGCCACGCGCGCGGGCTGCGCCTGTCGCCCCAGGGCAGCGCCCTCTACCCGGAGCTCCAGTCGGCGTTTGGCCGCCTGGTGACCGTCGCCGAGCAGGCGCGTCAGCAGCAAACGGTGGTGCGCCTGAAGGCGCCGACCTGCGCCATCCGCTGGCTGGTGCCCAGGCTGGTGGCGATAGAGCAGCGCCACCCGGAGCTGCAGATTGCCCTGACCACCACCACCGAACACAGCGTTAACTTCAAAACGGAGCCCTACGACGCGGCGATCGTTTTCGGCACCCATCACAGCGCCGGCGATCTGCTGTTCGAAGAGGCGCTGACGCCGGTCATCAGCGGCAGTACGCCCTGCGACGCCCGCCTCGACGGCGCGACGTTTTTACATCCGACGCGGGATAAAACCGACTGGTCGCTGTGGCTGACGCAGTTCTCCCCCGATGCGCCGCTGGCGATGCGCAAAAACCAGCACTTCGATACCATGGATCTGGCGATCACCGCCGCCATGCAGGGGCTGGGGATCGCCATCGCCGATGCGACGCTGGTGGCGGAAGACCTGCGGGTTGGCCGCCTGCTGCGCCCGTTCGCCCTGAGCGTGAAAACCGGCGCCAGCTACCGCCTGCTGGTGCGGGCATCGCAGAGCAAAGCCGATGGCCTGGCGCGGTTTCGCGAGGAGCTGGTTAATCCAGGGTCACGTGATGGCGCATCACCCGGCGGAACAGCGCCAGCCGCGCGCGCATAAAGCGGTTCTCCAGCTTAAACCCCACCCGTTTATGCAGCCCGATACGCAGCAGCCGATCGCGACCGCGCCGGCAGGCCAGCCAGCGCACCGGGCCCGGCAGCTCGCTGCAGCCGCTGCCGGCGAGGCGGGCGAAGCTGGCCCAGTAGTCGGCTATCTGCCCGGCAAAGGCTCTATCGCCCTCATCGGCGTAGCCGCGCACCGGCTCGGCGAGCGCGAGGGTATCAAAGACGTAGGGAACCTCGTCCCCGTGCCACGCGCCGTGCGGATAGGTCTCATCCACGGCCTGCGGAACATAGTCGAACCAGTAGCGCCAGCAGGGCTGTCCGACCCGCTGCTGGGCCTGCATCACCACGTAGCCAAGGGTGGTGAACGCCATGTCCCGGCACACTTCGCGGCCGAGCGCCGCGTCGCCCTTCACGCCGGGATAGAGCAGCTTAATCAGCCCGAGGCCAAAGCGCCGCTCGCGGCGCAGCTTCTGGATCTGCCCGGCGATATCAACGCCGAAGACCGCCATTACGCTGGCCTCGTCGCTGTTCGAGCCGATCATAACCGGCATGGGATGCTGACGACCGGCGAAGAAGGTCTCCAGCATCGGCTGCGGCAGCACCGCATCGCCGACGATGGGCGCCGGGCCGATACTTAGCGGCGCGGTAAGCGGCCAGAAAGCCTCGGCGGGGATCGCCCGCAGCTGCTCGGCGCTGGCGTCCGGCAGCGAAAAATGCTCCGCCAGCCGCCGCCCCTTCTCCAGCGCCCTGGCGCGCGGAAGGTCCGGCAGCGTATAGCCGCTTTGGACGATCGCTTTATGGAATAGCCCTTTGGCCTTCGGCGAGACCATCAGCGACAGCACGCTGCGCGCGCCGGCCGATTCGCCAAACAGAGTGACGTTTGCTGCATCCCCGCCGAAGGCGTGAATGTTTTCCTGCACCCACTGCAGGGCGGCAATCTGATCGAGCAGCGCAAAGTTATATATCCTCTCGCCCTCCTCGCCCTCCAGCGCCGGATGCGCGAAGAAGCCGAGATGCCCCAGCCGGTAGTTCACCGTCACCACCACGACGTCCCGGCCCGCCAGCGCCTGCCCGTCGTACGGCGGCAGGCTGCCGGCGCCGATGGTAAAGCCCCCGCCGTGCAGCCAGACCATCACCGGCAGCGGCTGGGCGCGGGCGGCAGGCGCCCAGACGTTGAGATAGAGGCAGTCTTCCGAGAAGCGCCCGGGATCGCCGCCCCCCAGCTCGCGGCAGTACTCAATGTCCTGCCAGCTGGCGGCGGAGAAGGCGTCGGCCCGGCGGACGCCCTGCCAGCGCGCTGGCGGGCGCGGGGCGCGCCAGCGCAGTTCGCCAACCGGCGGCGCGGCGAAGGGGATGCCGCGCCAGATGTGGATCCCCTGCTCGGCGATCCCGGATAACGTGCCCTGGCGGGTTTTCACCAGCGGCGTAGACGGATTCTGCATGACCTGCTTCCTTTTACGGTTTATGCCAGCAGAGTACCGGTTTCAGAGCAGACCGCAACGCCGTTTACTGCGTTCCTCCGCCTGCTGATAGAGCATAAACTCGTCGAGCACCGGGCAGCCGAGGGCCGTTTCGAAGGCGTCGCGGCTGGCGTTGCCGTGGCTGCGGGCCTGCGTTTCGTTACCCAAATTAGACTGGAAAATCCCCGCCGCGCTCACCGGCAAAAAGTCTTCATAAATAATCGGTTGGGCAATCAGCCAGCCGCGCTCAATCAGCGGCTGCGGATCGTCGCCGGGGCCGAAAGCCTGACGATGGGCTTCTCCCGCCGGCGTCAGCCGATAGCGGAACCACGCCAGCCCCTGCTGGCGCAGCAGAAACTCGCTGTCCGGAAACTGGCTGAACACATCCTGCAGGTGGCGCTGATGATGGAGGTTGTCTTTACCCACCCCGGCCTCGTTGAGCAGGCGATCGTACAGCGCCCGCCCCTTCGGCGTCAGCGCGATCCCGCGCTGCTCGATTTCGCCAAAACGCGCGCTGTGGGTGCCTTTATGCTCCCCGGCGAAGATCACCGGCTCCTCCAGCGCCTTAAAGCTGGTCTGGCGCAGCAGGATCGGCACCTCCCGGCGCGGCGGGCCTTCAATCAGCGCCTTCGGCACGATGCCGCACTCCGGCATCAGGGCCTGAACCCGGTCGATATCCAGCGTGCGCGGCGTCAGGTGATTGATATGGCAGCCCGGGAAGCAGACCACGTCGGCAATCAGCCGGTGCTCGTTCTGCAGGGCGTGATAGGTTTCATCGTCTACCGTCGCGTGGCTGTGCCAGCGGAAGGTCTCCAGCGCCTCGCGCACGAACTCCCGCGCCTCGCCGGGCGTGAAGGCGCCGCTCTCTTCGTGCTGCGCAATCAGCTCCCGACAGCGCGGGGTAAAGATATCGCGCTTAGCCAGAATCTCCGCCGCCCGCTGACGCAGTTCGTCGCTGGCGATCAGCTCGAGGCGCAGCAGCGAGGTAAAAATACGGAACGGGTTACGCGCCAGGGCGGCGTCATCCACGGGGCGAAAGGCGGTGGAATGGACCGGCACCCCGGCCTGGGAGAGATCGTAATAGCTCACGGGGTACATCCCCATGATGGCAAACATACGGCGCAGCGTCGCCAGCTCTTCGGCGGTGCCGACGCGGATCGCGCCGTGGCGCTCAACGTTCAGCCGGGCCAGCTCATCGGCATTCGCCAGCTGCTCATGCAGCCTGGGGTTGTTCTCCAGCACCGCCAGATTGACGTCCGCGACCAGCTCGAGGAGCGTCCCGTACTGCGGAACTTCCTGCTGATACATCGCCGACATAGCCTGTGAAAATTGTTCCCGAATCTCATCAGCCGTGATGGTGTTCGCCATGATGTCTTACCTCCAGTGAATACTTCCTGGAGTGTAGAGAAGGCCTCCCGCGCCAGCAGGAAGAATTTACAAACTGTGATGCGGATAACCTGCCCCCGCCCTTTGTTCCGCGCGGGACATAACCCTGAGTTATGGAATAGACCCTTTAATTTCACTTTAAATTAACAAAACATTTACACACACTGTTTCTGGCGACATTAAAACAACAAGCCCTGTACCGAATAAAACGGAGTACGTACCCTATGAACGATAAATGGTCCCCGCGCGAGGTGGTTCATCGCGACTATAACAGCCATCCTCCCGCTTACGCCCCGGGCTACAAAACCAGCGTTCTGCGCTCGCCGCGCAATGCGCTGATCTCCCTGCAGAACTCGCTTTCTGAAATCACCGGCCCGGTGTTCAGCAGCGATGACCTCGGGCCGCTGGATAACGACCTTATCCTTAACTACGCCAAAGAAGGCCTGCCGATCGGCGAGCGCATTATCGTCCACGGCTACGTTCGCGACGGCTTTGGCCGCCCGATGAAGAACACCCTGGTGGAGGTCTGGCAGGCCAACGCTGGCGGCCGCTACCGGCATAAAAAAGATCGGTATCTGGCGCCCATTGACCCCAACTTTGGCGGCTGCGGTCGGGTACTGACCGACGAAAACGGCTACTACTGTTTTCGCACCATCAAGCCGGGCCCCTACCCGTGGCGCAATCAGGTCAGCGACTGGCGCCCGGCGCATATTCACTTTTCCCTCTCCGGGGACGCGTGGGCGCAGCGCCTGATCACCCAGATGTATTTTGAAGGCGATCCGCTGATTAAGCAGTGCCCGATCGTCAAAACCATCAATAACGACGATGCCGTTCGCACCTTGATTGCCGAGCTGGATACCCATGCCGCCGTGCCGCTGGACTGCCTGGCGTACCGCTTTGACCTGGTACTGCGCGGCCACCGCGCGACGCTGTTTGAAAACCGCACTCAGGGGGCCGCCCGATGAAAGACTATTTACCCGAAACCGCCTCGCAAACTGCCGGCCCCTACGTCCACATCGGGCTGGCGCCGGATGCCGCGGGCTTCCACATTTTCGAGAATAACTTTGGCCCGCAGCTCACCGCTGCGGATACCGAAGGCGAGCGTATTACCATTGAGGGGCGGGTTATTGACGGCTCCGGCACGCCGGTGCGCGACGTGCTGCTGGAGATCTGGCAGGCCAACGCCGCCGGGCGCTACGCGCACCCGGACGATCGGCAGGCCGGCAAACGGCGCGACCCGGCGTTTCGCGGCTGGGGCCGCAGCTGCTCCGACTTCGACACCGGGATCTGGCGCTTTGAAACCATCAAGCCGGGCGCGGTTGTCGGCCGCGACGGCCGGATGATGGCGCCGCACGTCAGCCTGTGGGTGGTGGCGAGGGGGATCAACATCGGCCTGAACACGCGGATGTACTTTGCCGACGAAGAGGAGGCCAACCGGGCCGATCCGGTGCTCAATCTGATCGAGTGGGAGGTTCGCCGTCAGACGCTGATTGCCCGGCGCGAAGTACGCGGCGGCGAAATTGTCTATCGGTTCGATATTCATCTGCAGGGCGAGAACGAAACCGTCTTTTTCGATCTTTGAGACCATTACGCCCCCGCATGCCCCGGTTCAGCCCGGGGCATCGACTTTTGGCGTCAGGTAAAATCATTTGTAATATAACAAGAGTAAATGTTAATAATATTTTGCCATTGGGTTATCAAATTTAAACAATATCGCTTGTCACTCATACCGCTCTGTTTTTAGTATCAATTATGGAAAAAAACGCTCTCTTTAGTCAGCGCATTCGCTTGCGCCATCTACACACCTTCGTGGCCGTCGCTCAACAGGGAACGCTGGGGCGTGCGGCTGAAACACTTAATCTTAGCCAACCCGCTTTATCAAAAACGCTCAACGAGCTGGAGCAGCTGACCGGAACGCGGCTTTTTGAGCGCGGACGGCTGGGCGCGCAGCTGACGCTGGTTGGGGAGCAGTTTCTCACCCACGCGGTAAAGGTCCTCGACGCGCTTAATACCGCGGGCCAGGCGCTCAACCGCAAAGAGGGAATGAATCCCGACGTGGTGCGTATCGGCGCGCTGCCGACCGCCGCGCTCGGCATTCTGCCGACGGTCATCGGCCAGTTTCACCAGCAGCAGAAAGATATCACCCTGCAGGTCGCCACTATGAATAACACCATGCTGCTGGCGGGGCTTAAATCGGGGGAGATTGATATCGGCATCGGGCGCATGTCCGACCCGGAGCTGATGAGCGGTCTCAACTATGAGCTGCTGTTTCTGGAGTCCCTGAAGCTGGTGGTTCGCCCCGGCCACCCGCTGCTGCAGGAGACGGTAACGCTCAGTCGGGTGATGGACTGGCCGGTCGTCGTTTCACCGAAGGGGACCATCCCCCGCCAGAATGCCGAAACCCTGCTGCAAAGCCAGGGATGTAAAATTCCCGCGGGCTGCATAGAAACGCTCTCGGCCTCGCTATCGCGCCAGCTGACCGTCGATTACGACTATATCTGGTTCGTCCCCTCCGGGGCGGTGAAGGACGATCTGCGGCGCGGCCTGCTCAGCTCGCTGCCGGTACCGACCCAGGGCGCCGGGGAACCAATCGGTATTCTGACCCGGGTTGATGCCACCCTCACCTCCGGCGCGCAGACCCTGCTCAGCGCGATTCGAAAATCGATGCCCGCCTGAGCCTCTTTTCCGGACGGAGCGCCGCCTCCCGGCGCCTCTTCCGGGCAAACCTGTTACCCCTTCCGGCATCCTTAGCCTCCCGGCCGCTCCCGGTTTGACTCCGGCCAGGCCGGCGGCGCCCGAGCGCGGATAACGCCGCTTGCTTAGCAGCGTAATCAATTAGTGCGAAATTATTTATTAACAATTGCGCAAACTTCGGTAACAGATTTATCATTGCCACGATTTCACCATATGGTTCACATGAAATCAAAATCAGCAAAAAACCCTCTTTCATGAAGCCATTTATCGCTTCACTCAAAAGACACAGTTTTATTTTTTGATTCATTTGGTTCACACCTGAGAACGGGTGGTTAAGGAGACAACATGACAACGGGTCACGCGCCACGAGGATTCCCCCGGATCCTGAAGTGGCTTCTCGCCGGGCTGATGCTGATAATCGGCCTGGCCATCGGTATTCCTGGCATAAAGCTCGCCACGCTCGGCGGCAGCCTCTATTTCAGCCTGATGGGGCTGGCGATGGTTATCGCCTCCGTACTCATCTTCCGCAACCGTCGCAGCGGCATCCTGCTGTACGCGCTGGCGTTTGTGGCGTCCATTGTTTGGGCCATCAGCGATGCCGGATGGACCTTCTGGCCGCTGTTCTCGCGCCTGTTTGTCTTCGGCGCGCTGGCGCTCCTTTCGGCCCTCGTCTGGCCTTACTTCTCGGCTAAAGCGACCGCCAAAGGCCCGGCCTTTGGCCTCGCGGCGGCGCTGGCCGTGGTGCTGGCCGTCAGCTTCGGCTGGATGTTCAAGGCGCAGCCGCTGGTGAGCGCCACCGAAGAGGTACCGGTTAAGCCGGTTGCCGCCGGCGAACAGCAGAAAAACTGGGAGCACTGGGGCAATACTACCCACGGCGATCGCTTCGCCGCGCTGGATCAGATTAACAAGCACAATGTTAATCAGCTGCAGGTGGCGTGGGTCGCCCATACCGGGGATATTCCGCAGAGCAACGGCTCCGGCGCCGAAGATCAGAATACCCCCCTGCAAATCGGCGATACGCTGTACGTCTGCACCCCTTACAGCAAGGTGCTGGCGCTGGACGTTGATAGCGGCAAGGAAAAATGGCGCTACGATTCAAAAGCCACCGCGCCGAACTGGCAGCGCTGCCGCGGACTCGGCTATTACGCGGACGGCGTGGCCCAATCGTCCCCGGCGGCTGACGTTCAGCCCGCCGCCTGCTCCCGTCGTCTGTTCCTGCCGACCACCGACGCGCGCCTGATCGCCATCGACGCCGATAGCGGCAAACCCTGTGAAGCCTTTGGTGAACACGGCGTCGTCGACCTGAGCGTTGGGATGGGGGAAATTAAAGCAGGCTACTACCAGCAGACCTCGACGCCTCTGGTGGCGGGGAACGTGGTGGTGGTCGGCGGCCGCGTGGCGGATAACTTCTCCACCGGCGAGCCTCCGGGCGTGGTGCGCGCCTACGACGTCCACAGCGGCAAGCTGGCGTGGGCGTGGGATCCGGGTAATCCAAACCTGACCGGTCTGCCGCCGGAGGGCCAAACCTACACGCGCGGTACGCCTAACATCTGGTCAGCCATGTCTTATGACGCGAAGCTGAACCTGATTTATCTGCCGACCGGCAACGCCACGCCGGACTTCTTTGGCGGCGAGCGGACCGCGCTTGACGATAAGTACAGCTCGTCGATCGTGGCCGTCGATGCGACGACCGGCCGGGTACGCTGGCACTACCAGACCACCCATCACGATCTGTGGGACTTCGACCTGCCGTCGCAGCCGCTGCTGTACGACCTTCCGGATGGCAAAGGCGGGACCACCCCGGTGCTGGTACAGACCAGCAAGCAGGGCATGATCTTTATGCTCAACCGCGAAACCGGTGAGCCGGTTGCCAAAGTGGAGGAACGTCCGGTTCCGCAGGGCAACGTGGCGGGCGAGCGCTATTCGCCAACCCAGCCCTACTCCGTCGGCATGCCGATGATCGGTAACGAAACGCTGAAAGAGTCGGATATGTGGGGCGCCACGCCGGTCGATCTGCTGATCTGCCGCATTGCCTTTAAATCCATGCGTCATGAGGGTATTTTCACCCCGCCGGGCGAAGATCGTTCATTGCAGTACCCGGGCTCGCTGGGCGGCATGAACTGGGGCAGCGTGTCGGTCGACCCGAATAACGGCCTGATGTTCGTCAACGATATGCGCCTCGGCCTGGCAAACTATATGGTGCCGCGCGCCAAAGTGGCAAAAGACGCCAGCGGGATTGAGATGGGTATCGTGCCGATGGAAGGTACGCCGTTTGGCGCAATGCGCGAACGCTTCCTGTCGCCGCTGGGCATTCCGTGCCAGAAGCCGCCGTTCGGTACGATGTCGGCGGTGGATCTGAAAAGCGGGAAGCTGGTGTGGCAGGTGCCGGTCGGCACCGTTGAGGATACCGGCCCGCTGGGGATTCGGATGCATATGCCAATTCCCATCGGCATGCCGACCCTCGGCGCATCGCTCTCTACTCAGTCCGGCCTGCTGTTCTTCGCCGGTACCCAGGACTTCTACCTGCGGGCGTTTGATACCGCCAGCGGTAAGGAAATCTGGAAATCCCGTCTGCCGGTCGGCAGCCAGTCCGGTCCGATGACCTACGTTTCGCCGAAAACCGGCAAGCAGTACATCATCATTAACGCGGGGGGCGCACGTCAGTCGCCGGATCGCGGGGACTATATCATCGCCTACGCGCTACCTGACCAGCAGTAAGCGCGGCGTCCTGTAAAAGTCATACCTGCCGGTGAAGCCGCCGGCAGGTATTTTTTTGCCCAGGCGTCGGCCGCGGTTACTGGTCGCCGAAATGAATAACGGTACGAATTGATTTACCTTCGTGCATCAGGTCAAACGCTTCGTTGATCTGATCCAGCGGCAGGCGATGGGTGATAAACGGATCGAGGCGAATTTTGCCCGCCATCGCGTCTTCAACCATGCCCGGCAGCTGGGTGCGCCCCTTCACGCCGCCGAATGCGGAACCGCGCCATACGCGACCGGTTACCAGCTGGAACGGCCGGGTTTTAATCTCCTGGCCCGCACCGGCCACGCCGATAATCACGCTCTCGCCCCAGCCTTTATGGCAGCACTCCAGCGCCGAACGCATAACGTTGACGTTGCCGATACACTCAAAGCTGAAGTCCACGCCGCCGTCGGTCAGCTCAACGATGACGTCCTGTACCGGCTTTTCGTAGTCACGAGGATTGATAAAGTCGGTCGCGCCCATCTCTTTGGCGAGGGTGAACTTATCCGGATTGGTATCGACCGCCAGAATGCGCCCGGCTTTCGCCTGTACCGCGCCCTGAATCACCGCCAGACCGATTCCGCCGAGGCCAAATACCGCCACCGTATCGCCCTCTTTTACCTTCGCGGTGTTGTGAACGGCGCCGATCCCGGTGGTCACGCCGCAGCCCAGCAGGCAGACTTTCTCCAGCGGCGCCTGAGGGTTAACTTTCGCCAGCGAAATCTCCGCACACACGGTGTATTCGCTGAAGGTGCTGGTGCCCATATAGTGATAAATCGGCTCGCCGTTATAGGAGAAACGGGTGGTACCATCCGGCATCAGGCCTTTGCCCTGAGTGGCGCGAACCGCCTGGCAGAGGTTGGTTTTGCCGGATTTACAGAATTTGCACTCGCCGCACTCGGCGGTATACAGCGGAATAACGTGATCGCCCGGCTGCAGGCTGGTCACCCCTTCACCGACTTCAACGACAATGCCGCCGCCTTCATGCCCCAGCACCGCCGGGAACACGCCTTCCGGATCGTCGCCGGAAAGGGTAAAGGCATCGGTATGGCAGACGCCGGTGTGGGTGATTTTGACCAGCACTTCGCCTTTTTTCGGCGGCGCGACGTCAATCTCAACGATCTTCAGCGGCTGGCCCGGGCCAAACGCGACTGCTGCACGTGATTTCATAAGGGTCTCTTCCTTCGTCGTGATTTATTTTAAGTAGGATCGTAGCAGATGGCCGACTTCCGCCATTCTTATCGCTCTCTGGTCGGGGGTGGTTTCGCCGCTTACCAGCTCATCCTGGAGATGAATTTCCACCATCTCCCCCATCAAACCGTTGGTTGCGCCGCGAATTGAGGCGATCTGCTGCAGGATTGTCATACAGGACTCGCCGGACTCCAGCGCGCGCTCAAGCGCCTCGACCTGCCCGCGAATACGGCGCACGCGGCTCAGCGCGCGTTTTTTGTCTTCAGGTGAATGTGGCACGGTGACGCCCTCCATATCATATAGGGGGGTATACTATATTTAATTACGCAAGCTGGCAAATTGAAACGCCGCTTTAACCGTAGCACAGCGGCGCCGTTTTAGGCTCAGTTCAGCTCCAGCGCCATATCCACGCAGCGCAAATCGGCGTTAGCCAGCTTTGATGGCAGCCATTTTTCACCGAGCGCGACAAAACCGTGGCGCAGATAGAAACCGGCGGCGTTGGGCGTGGCTTCCAGCGTGATCCGCGTCAGCCCCCGACGGCGCGCTTCGGCGATTATCGCCGTCACGATTAGCCCGGCGTAGCCCTTACCGAAGCACTCCGGGCGGGTAAAAATCGCCTCCACGCTGCCGGCGCGCAGGTCGAGATAGCCGGTGGCGGCCGTTCGCCCCCCCTCCTCTTCAACCACGTAAAAGGGGTTGTCGCGCACCGCATGACGATAGCCTTCCGGCATCATGTCCGGCGTCCAGGCCCGCAGAACCTCGGCCTCATAGCTTTCACGACAGCCGTGGCGTATCGCCTGATTGCGGATCTCCCATAGCGCCGGCGCTTCGTCCGGCGCGGCAAGTCTGACTCTCATCTTCATTCCCCTTTTCCCGTGGATGCCATCAGATGTATCACAGTCCGCGGCAAAAGAGATAAAAAAACCCCGCACGAGGCGGGGTCTGAAGGTAGAGAGCCAACGGCGCTAGCGCCTGCGCGGCATCATGCGCAGCAGCGTATTGTCTTTCCACAGATAGTGATGCATCAGCGCCGCCAGCGCATGCAGGCCAACGACGAAGTAGCCGGTATTCGCCAGCAGGCTGTGCACGCCCTTCAGCGTGTCCACCAGCTCAAAATTACTTTGCGCCGCATAGGGCATCGTCAGACCAAACGCATACCACGGGTTGCCGCGGTTATACATCATGACCATGCCGACGATCGGCAAGGCGATAAACAGCAGATAGATAACCAGGTGCCCGAGGTGCGCGAAGCCGGTCATCATCGGCGATGGCTTCGGCACAATCGGCGGCGCGGGCGACTTCAGGCGCACCAGCAGGCGCACTACCATCAGTACGCAGATGGAAATGCCGCAGGAGACGTGGATCATATTAATCAACGGCCGGTCGCTGCGGGGGAAAAAGCCCCGCAGCTCCATGGCGGCATAGGCGCCAACCACTAATAAAAATACCAGCCAGTGGATGCCTATCTGCAGGCCGGAGTATTTATCGCGCATGGAAAACCCTTAACAAAACTGTGATGCCGACAACATAACGACCTTTTGTTAAAAATTCATTAACTTTTACGTACTTATAAGAAACAATCGCGGGGAATCATGCGTTTATTGGCAATACAAGGGGTTAGGTTGTGCAGTTAACGGACAATAGCGGACATACGCGGCCTTTTTAATGCCCCCAAAAACGCTCCTGAGGCCCTTTTCGCCCCCCAAAAATGCCCCACCTCCCCTCTAAAATACGACGTATTTTTGCCATCAACTTAACGTGTTTCGGGCAGATTTTTATCTGCGAACGCAGCGTGGTCTCTCGAAGTGAAATCACTCTATTTCCCCACCAGATATGAACATGGCGCGCAACATTTTTTGGAAGACAGGCGCCTCGAAGTTCATAATACGCTTACACGGCTGACATTTTTGACAAAAGGGAATAACTCGCAATGATAAGTAAATGTTTGCTCGGTTTTATCTTACTTCTGCCCGTTTCATCCGCCGATGCCGGATGCTGGGTTATTGGAAACTTACATGGTTTCGGTGCAAATGAGTACAACCAATATGACTTCAAAAAAGATGGTTACACGGGGAAAATATTCGTTGTGAACATCGATAAAAAAGCACCTTCCGTAACCGATAGCAACATGACCTATACGGTGATAAGCCCAACATCAATGGTGGGAGCCTATGCCACAGATTTGGGGCTGACTCTTCAGACGTGGCAGATTTCGACGGATAAGACGAAAGCATTAATGACCATAAACAGGACAAACTCAAATGACATCTCGCAAGATGCGGTGTCGTCTTTTGTCGGTGACGTTAAAGCCCAATGCGACCATTAGAATTTCGTGACATTGCGTGACTTACTGGCGCTTGAACGCCTGAAATAATGTCTCAGCTGTCGCGATCGCTCTCAAACGGCAAAATGCTTCACGTGCTTGCTGGCCCCATCGCCGCACTCTGCCCCAACGCATTGATGTATAAGCTGAGGTAAATCTTAAATCCTTTATCGGGCGGGAGTTTTAATATTTCGGCCATAGCTTAAATGGTAAAATTCGCGCCGGTTGTAGACCCCCTATGACCAAGGTCCGCCCTTGTGCTCTTGCACAGGGATCCCGGGCGGACCACCTCATCACGCCCCAGCATCGAACCGGCATGCCGTGCGAAATGCAACCGGGACGGTCAACGTGCGCTGTCGCATGCGAAGCGCAACAAATAGCGACCTCTGGCCTGTGTCAACCCAACGATCTGGCAGTTGCCCGCCGCGCCTTTAATCCGCATGGTTGGGTTCTGGAAAATCAAAGGATGATGACGGTGTTCAACAATCTAAGCGTTTTAAGAGCCTGGCTCTATTTTTCATCGATTTTTACCTGCCTGGCGCTGGGCGACATCATTGGAGAGCATTTTTTTGACGGCTCCAGAATTCCATGGTTTATCGCGCTGGTAGCATCATGCGTTATCAACTGGAACCTGTCGGCCCATATAAAGAAGCTCAGCCGCCCTGCTTAACCGCATCGTATCAGGCGCGCCATCGGTACTTGTCGAGCAGCGGCAGCGTGAGGGAAACGTTGCCGCAGGCTGGCTTCACGTCGTTGCCAGCGAAAATCCATTAATCCGCATGCGGTAGCGCGGTCAGCGCCACGTTAACCGCCGCCAGCAGCCGCGATTGCGCAACGCCATCGCGAGCCTGAACCGACAGGCCGTGCAAAAAGGCGGCGAAATAATCACCCAGGCCTTCAGCGTCGGTCGTGGCTGGCAGCTCGCCGCTCTGCACCGCCTGCCGCAGCCGGTCGATAATCTGCTGCGTGCGCTGAAGACGATGCTGGGCCAGCCAGGTTTTGATGTCGTCATTGTCCGCGCTGACGCTGGCCGCGGAGGCGACCACCATACACCCCTGCGGCAGATCCGGCTGGCAGTACAGATACACGGCATCCATCAGCAGCGTTTCAATTGCCTGGCGCACGCTGTTCCCGGCGGCAAAGGCGCGATCCGCAAATCCCCCTTCGCGATTTTCATAGTCAGCGATCGCTTGCCGAAAAAGCTGTTCTTTTGAACCGAACGCCTTGTAAATACGCGCGGAGGCGATACCCAGTTCGGCCACCAAATCCGACATTGACGTCCCTTCATAGCCCTGTCGCCAGAATAGATTGCGCGCTTTCAAAAGCGCCAGCTCACGATCGAATTCGCGCGGTCTGCCTGCCATTACGTTGCTCCAGTTTGCCCGATATTGAGTGCGACAGGATCGCTTAAATCATTGAGATTACCAACGCATTTATAATTTTCGCTTGCGGTTATCGGTTTTTACTCCTATTGTTTGTCGATTGACAAACAATAGGAGTTTACGATGAGAACCCTCAAAGGTCCAGCCCTGCACCTCGCTCAGTTCAGCGACGAGGTTGCCCCCTTCAACAGCTTGCCTGCGATTGCCCGCTGGGCCGCAGAAACCGGCTTTAAGGCATTGCAGATCCCGGTATGGGATCGGCGCCTCTTCGACGTGGCCACCGCGGCGGAAAGTCAGACCTACTGCGACGATCTTACCGGTATGCTGGCGGAACACGGCCTGGTGGTCAGCGAACTGACCAGCCATATTTTCGGCCAGCTGATGGCGGTACATCCGGCCTACGACAGCTTATGCGACAGTTTTGCGCCGCCCGAAGTGCACGGCAATCAGCAGGCCCGCGGCGAGTGGGCCCGACAACAGCTGCTGATGGCCGTCAAAGCCTCCGCGCGCCTTGGCCTCAGCGAACTGGGTACGTTTTCCGGCTCGCTGGCCTGGCCTTATCTCTTTCCCTTCCCGCAGCGTCCTGCCGGGCTAATCGAAACCGCTTTCGACGAGCTCGCCAGACGCTGGCTGCCGGTGCTCAACGCCTGCGAGGATTCGGGGATTAATCTGTGCTATGAAATCCACCCCAGCGAGGATCTTCATGATGGCGTGACGTTCGAAATGTTCCACCAGCGGGTGGGCGAACATCCCCGCTGTCGGGTGCTTTTTGACCCTAGCCATATGGTGCTACAGCAGCTCAACTACCTGGAGTTTATTGATATTTATAAGGACGTGATCGGGATGTTCCACGTTAAAGACGCCGAGTTTAATCCCACCGGTCGTCAGGGGATCTACGGCGGCTATCAATCATGGATCGATCGCGCGGGCCGCTTCCGCTCCCTGGGTGACGGTCAGGTTGATTTCAAAGCCATTTTCGCAAAGCTTGCGCAATACGATTACGCCGGCTGGGCAACGCTGGAGTGGGAATGCTGCCTGAAGAATCCGCTGGACGGTGCCCGTGAGGGGGCGGAGTTCATCCGCAGCCACATTATTCACATCACCGATAAGGTCTTCGACGACTTCGCCGGCGCGCCGGTAAATCCTCATCAAATCAAAAAATTACTCGGCATTCTCTAGGCCAGAACATTTCAAGGAACCTCTCATGGAACAACAATATGACGAGATCCTCTACGCGGATCTTGAGGCGCAGCACGTCTATCCGAAGGTCAACGGACAGCGCATTCACTGCGTCGTGGCGGGAAAAGGACAGCCGGTACTGCTGATACCCGGCTGGCCCCAGACCTGGTATACCTGGCGCTACGTCCTCCGCGCGCTTGCCGACGCCGGTTTTCAGGCGATCGCGGTTGACCCTCCCGGCATCGGCGATTCCGATAAGCCCCTCGGCGGTTACGACACCGGCAGCGTTGGCGCCGTGCTGCACGCGGTCATGGCGCAGCTGGGGCATCAGCGCTACAGCCTGGTGGGCCACGATATTGGCATGTGGGTTGGCTACGCCATGGCGAGCGATTTTCCGCAGGCGATTGAGCGACTTGTGCTGACTGAGGCGGTGATCCCGGGGCTGGCCCCTGCCCCGTCGATTTTTGTCGCCCCGGAGGAGAATATTTTTCTTTGGCACTTCATGTTCAATCAGCTGGCTGATTTACCGGAAACCCTGACCTACGGCCGTGAATCACAGTATCTCAGCTATATATTCAACCGCTGGTCTCATCGCCGCGATCGGGTAGCCGCGGAGGTTTATATCGCCGCTTATTCTGCGCCAGGCGGGCTGCGCGCGGGCTTCGATTACTATCGAGCGATCCCGGAGACCATTCGGCAGAACCAGCGCCGGGCGAAAACGGCCTTAACGATGCCGGTGCTGACGGTGGGAGCTGAATATGCAACGGGTGATGCGCCGCTGACGACCCTACGCGGAAATGCCCAGGACCTGCGCGGCGAGACGGTGGCCGACTGCGGCCATTTTATTACCGAAGAGCGTCATGAGGCGTTTATCGCGCTGATCGTCCCCTTTCTGTCAGAGGAAACTCACTATGCCGCTTGATCCGCATATTGCCGACTTTCTCGCCGCGTCGTCGCAAGCGGGCGCCCCGCCGCCCGCCACGCTGGCCGAGATGCGCGCGGCCACGGAAGCCGGCTTGCTCCAGCTCCAGGGGGAGATGGAAACCAGCGATGGCTACAAAGACTATGTCGCTACCGCTGATGATGGTCACGGTATTGTCCTTCGCGTTTATACGCCAGCCGGCTTAAACGCAGAAACCGCGCGGCCGGCGATGCTGTTTGCTCACGGCGGCGGCTGGTGTCTGGGATCGCTGGCGCTGTACGATCGGCCCTGTCAGGCGCTGGCCAATGCTACCGGACGGGTAATCGTGTCCGTGGATTACCGGCTGGCGCCAGAGCATCCGTTTCCACGACCGTTAGAGGATGTTTACCAGGCGCTATGCTGGGTCTACGAACGGGCGCAGCGTTTAGGCATCGACAGCCGCCGCCTGGCGGTGGGCGGCGATAGCGCCGGCGGAAACCTTGCAGCGGCGACCGCGCTGCTGGCGCGGGATCGCGGCGGCCCTCGCATCGAACATCAGCTGCTGCTGTATCCGGCGTTAAGTCGCGATATGGCAACCGGGAGCTATCGCGCATTCGCTGAGGGCTACTATTTAACGCGCGATGCGATGGCGTTTTGCTGGCAAAGCTATCTGGGAGAACGTCGTCATCCTTACGCCGAACCGCTGCACGCGGCTTCACTGCGCGATTTGCCGCCGGCAACCATCCTGAGCTGCGAATACGATCCGCTGCGCGATGAGGCCGAACGATATGCGCTTCGGCTTGAGGAGGCCGGGGTGGCGGTACGCTGCGAACGACTGCCGGGCATGGTGCACGCCTGTATCCATATGTCAGGGTTGACCCCGGCGGCGCGTCGGCTGTTTGAACTGGCACGCAGCTAAGCAAGCCTGGCGGCACGTCCCCGACGCCAGTTATCAACGATGGTCCGGTTCAGCCAGGCTGCTATTGGTGATAAAAATCAGGGACGTGCCGCCTGCCCGCCGCAGCGGCCCGAAGAAGGTTCTCAGATTGAGCCTGTCGCCGCTGCGCGCGGCGTATCGTCAGCACTGCACGATAACTCTCGGTCAAAATAGCGGATCGCGGAGGATCCTTGCGAAACGATTGCCGGCTACGCATTACGGATGAGGATCGTCATCTCTACCGGTTGTTATCGATCGCCCCGCGTGCCTGTGCCTCAGCCTGCGCTCTACTCGTGACCAATACTTTCGAGAAACAGACCGCCTCTTCTCGCCCGATATAGGGGCCGTAGTTCTCAATACGCGCGTAACCATTTTTCTCATAAAAACGTACCGCCTGATGGTTAACTCGCCGGGTCTCAAGCCAAAGCTCACGGTATCCCATACTCTTTGCCGATGTCTCCAGCAAAGCAAGTAAGGCGTGGCCAATACCATGAGCGCTGCGGTCGGAATACATCCTTTTAAGCTCGGCAATATCCTGCGTTAAGGGCCGGATGGCGCCACATCCTACGGCATCACCGCGCGTATTTCTTGCCAGAACCCAGAGCGTTCTCTCCCCGGCCATTGCATCAACGGTGAAATGGCTCTTGCCGCTGTCGCCGGTAATCGCGGCAAGCTCAGCGGACAAAGATTCGATTAAACCATACGATTCGGGGGAAAATGGATCCGCTTTCTCTACTGTTATCATGGGAACAGGTCCTTTATCAAAGCGTTGGTCAGCATAGAGGATGCTGGCGGAAAAGGCATCATCCCGGAGTCGATAATAATAAATCCCATAGGCAGCCTTACCGGATGCCTCGATGGATGGCGTTCGCGATGCCCTGACGCATACGGCACTCACTTGTCAGAATCAAAGTTCCAGCTAGCAGCAGTCGAAAGCGTTACAAACGGGCCCGCCAGCGTTCTGTTATGGTGGCCAATAATTTCGTTTGCCGATAAATGCGGGTTATCCATTGTGGTATGCGCATCTGAAATCAGCACGGCGCTGAAGCCCAGCTCCGGCGCTGCCCGGCAGGTGGTGTCGACGCAAAACTCTGTTTTCATCCCGGCGATAATCAGCTGCTTGACGCCTCTGTGGCTGAGCTGAAGCTGCAGTTCGGTATCGCGAAAACAGCTGGGATGCTTTTTAGTCAAAACGCTATCCCGCTCGGCGTCCACGTCGAGTTCGGGTATCAGCTTTGTTAGCAGGCCGTGCTCTGAGAAGGGGGAATCGTCAGGCCCAATGTGGCGAACAAAAAAGACCGGCACCTGAGAGCGCCTCGCTTTGGCGATGAGCAGACAGATATTTGACAGAACCGCGTCTGCACAATGCGGAGCAGCCGGGCCCCGGAAAAGCCCCTCCTGCATATCGATAATGATTAGCGCTTGTTCAGATGAAATCATGATGTGTCTCCATTCAAAATGTGATGAACGGAGAGCCGTGTCTCCCCGTCCGGACCGGCGGGGAGTGGGTATCTGTTTTGTCAGGAGCCAGCCACAGATACGCCCACGCCGCCGCAGGTTGCGGTGGTGGTGGTAGGCGTCGTTGCTGGCTGAACTGACTGAATCATTTTCCGACCTTTACTTATTCATTGAGCGGTAGTAACCAGAAATAGCAGGCATCACTCAAAAGCACTCTCATCTTATAGCACCGCTTAAATACCAAATTCAAGAGAGGGGTACGGCCCTACCTGCCCTCTTTTTTTCGCACCGGGCTGGCATGCCGGCCACGATTTTTGGCTCTCTGCCCGACCTGCGCCTGACCTGGACTCCAGGCGGATGCTATTCCTTGCTTCGCCTCATGATAGCTGCCGCGATCCGCCCCGTCGACGATGCCGCCGATAGAGGAACAGTTTACGATGATGCCGCTTCCCTGCTTACGCATCTGCTACAGTTCATACTTCATACATCCCCACACGTAACGAGGTTCCCTCCTCCAGGCCAGGACGGGCCTAGCCACGCACCTTATGAACGGTTCACTCCTACAAGGCATTGAAATGCCTTCGCATTACATGGATAGCCGTATAGGTCAGCCGCAGTGAGGTTTTGATCTCCATAGCCTTCCGTTTTTCTCATATGCCACAGGGAGCCCAGATTTTGTCTACTGACAAGCAGGCCACTGGAGCCTTCTCCAGATTAGATAAATCAGTAATACCCCCGTATACCGCTGCCATCTGCGCTGGCGCCTGCTCACATCATCATTCTCATCGCCGAAGAAGCGCAATGGAGAGCAAAAAATAGCCTTGACACTGTATAAATATACAGTATAAATAAAGTGAACAACAACAGCGGAGAATATGAATGGAAATTTCAACAAATGATGATGACCTTCGTGCAGATTTAGCTTCAACAGCGATTGATAAAGGAGCTTCGTTAGTTGCTCTCGAACAAGGGGGTACAGTTCAACAAGCAATAAATTTTGTCATGCCAGAGTGGTTTGGTGCAAAAGGAAATGGCATTGATGATGATTCAATTGCATTTACGCTCGCGGCTAAAACGGGGAAAAACATCTCTCTAAGATCCGATGCAAGGTATTTAATTTCCTCACCTGCGGTATTGGCTTTCGTGCCAGGATTTATTGATGGTTCACGACGAGACATACTTGGTAACGGTGCGACGATTATCACCACCGGCCCCTATGAGCCGTTTCATCAATATTCAGACGAAACCAATACGGCCACTAAGGTCATCAAGTATGGCTGGAATTATTATTCTTTAAACTTTGAAGGTTATACTGATAAAGACGGAGTATGGTCCATTGTTAACAAGTCTATTGGCTTATCCTTTGGATTTGGTCGCGCAGAGAAAATAGCTGGAAAAGGTTTATGCAACGTAATACGGGCGTATGGTAAAACGCTAACACGAGATCTTTACGGGGACAACCTTAGAAATGCCCTCTATAGTTGCTATACCTATCCTGATGATAATGTCACTGGAGAAAATCAACTATTTAATGCTCGCGTTGGATGGTGCTCTGGGGATGGGCTGGTATTAAAAGGACGCAATGTTCAGGTTGATAATTTTTCTTATGAGTATGCAGGTTGCATCACGCCACAGAATGCCGATGAGATATCCAGAAAGGCCGCAGGTAAGGCTGGAGAGCCTCGCGGCGTAGCAATCTCAATTGGAGCTGATGAGATCCAGGGGGGAGATATAGTCATAACTAACGTCACCGGTAAGTACTACGGTGCCGGAGCATTCAGCTTTAATGGTGACAACATCACCTTAGGCGGAGTATTGAATGTTGGCAGCCATTATAAAGAAAACTTTATCGCAAGCTTAAGCGGTGGTGTAGCCTGGTTTAATATTCAGAACTCCTACATTGGTTTTATTCATGCGAAGGATGTTTACTCGGGTTTCGGTATAAATTCCGGAAGCGAAAACTTTCGCTTTGAGGGCATCTCGATAAGAAGCAAGATGGCTATAAATGGTGCTGTATTGTGTTCTGCCACGGATTCCAGCACATCTTCCATCACGCGCGGTTCCGTTGGTCCAGTTTACCTCCATGGTGAAAGCACAGTTAATAATGATATTTATTTAAACACCGCCGGCATTGTTTTTGACGGTTTCTACATTGCGCAAATGAACAACCAGCAGGGCGGAGTTTCAGTAGAATTCGCAAAAGCCTGCCGGGTACATAAACTTGATTTAATCGCTACAACATCAGCCGCCACTAATACATGGGTACGTTTTTCAGCTAACGCGCGGGTCGACCAATACAACTCTGAGCGGGCATTCGGTACGGCTTTATTGGTGCGTGATGGTGCCGTGCCGTCTATTGGTAGCATAAACCTGAGGAATAAATTTGGAAATAGCGCCCCTATAATTATCCAGGGGAATGGTACAGCCATTCATAATTGGTCAACCTGTATCATTACTGGCTCAACAACCGGCCAGCCTGTTATTTCAGGGAACCTGATTATGGAAGGTTATAGCGGGCCAGCCTGGAAATTAGCCGCTTCAGGAATAAATGGCAGCGTATCCTATCCAGATAAAACAACCAAAGTTCTGACGGAGTAATACTGATGACTATCACAGAGAAAGTAGTTAGGCTTTATCTGAAAGGCGTAAGCGTTAATGAAAATGGTACAGAAGCTGAGCACATTGATGTTTTCGAATCACAGCAATATACCCTGTATGCCATGGGATGGCGATTGTTAAATGAAGAAGAGACGCCAACCTAAATAACGCTCCCCTGTCAAATACCAACCAGCGCTGTATTTACACGGTTATAACATTCTATTTGCCAACAATAAATAATGGAGGTTTAATTTGAACACTTGTTCTGATATTACAACACTTCGAGCAACCATACCAGGTTCCAATGATGATGTGATCTATCTTAAATCTTATTATTTAGATCAATTCCCCGCTCAGGGTGGAGGTTTATTTATTGCCAGACAGGATAGCACAAGAGCAGATGATGGCGGCATCGTTATTCGTCCAGCAGCAAGTTGGATATGGATACGTTCTTTAGAAAAATCAGGTACTGTTTCACCATATATGTTTGGGGCCAAAGGGGACGGTATAAACGATGATAGTTTATCCATCCAAAAAGCTCATAACTATGCAAGATCTCAATCAACGCTGAATGGTAATAGATTAATTAAAAACGGAATGCTCTCATTTGGCACTGGCCACTTCAAATGCAACTCATCTTTAAAACTCGATCTTAAAACCATCGATTATGATTTTTCAGGGGCTTTATTGGATTTTACGGAGATTCCAGCTGGAGTCAGTGAAGCAGAAAGAAATGTTGCAATTCAATGGCAAAATGATAGTGGATATACTCAAGGTAATTTAAGCGTTAACAATTTAAGGATGATTGGTCCGGGCATAGATTCCTATGTTGATGGCATGACCTTTTCAACATCATTGTCCGGTATTTACCCACGAAACTCGTTAACATTCTTTGGTGGGGGGATGGACAATTTCGCATATGGCTTAACCGGGACGAAAAACTTTTACTTTCTGCGGATGTATGGGTTTACCTTCAATCATTGTGATGTCTGTTATTACTTCCCTGATGGCACTCAAGATTCAGGCGAGGAGATGAATTTTCATAGTTGTGTTTTCACGCAAAGCAACTGCGCCGTAAAACTACATTCAGGTTTCAGCTATTTCTTCAATTGCTCTTTTGATTATATTTATGGCAACAAGGGGCAGCAAAACCCCACAGGGCACGAAGGGAAGTATATTCATATTGAAGGCGGGCAACACATTTTCCGGGATTGTCACGTTGAAGGATATGGTCCTCAAAACTATATTATCAACATTCCTGATGATAAAATATGCAAAGTGAATTTTTCCGGTGGATTATTTTCGTTTAGGGCTGGCGCAGACCAGGTTAAATATCCTACGACATCCAATCCATTCTACTGTGGAAATAAATCTCGGGTGGTTTTTGAGAAAGTTAATCTTGGAGAAATGCAAGCCTTAGGAGATGCTAATGTTACGGGATGGTTTGATGGGAGCGGTTATGTTTCGTTACGTGATACCCAACTATCTCCCTTTTGGCCAAATTTACTGACGCAAGTTAGAACAGCGCCTACAGTTCAAGACAACTGGCTTGATAGTTCTTGCTACAACGGTGGGCCAGAGAATGTTAAGTGGACAGAGGAAGTTTGGGTTTTACCACCAGGCGGCACTAATAATGTCAGAAAATCCAGATATGGTTGGGGGACAGATGTCAGCACGAATTTTAGTATAAACAGGAGTAACGGCTATATCTCTTTGGGGCGCAATAGCGCCGCAGGTGAAGGGACATTTCAGGCAATTCTTGGCACTATAAAACTTAAAGGTTATGGAAGTGTAATCCATCATATTAAGGCCAGCACCTATGCTGGCACGGGTCAGTCTTGTCAAATAAAAATTATTTGGGCGAAATTAATCGAACACGGACCAAACCAGGATAGAGAGCCTGAAATAACGCTTCAGCAGAACGGTCATGTTTATGAATATAAATTCAGTGGTACTAATTCGACTCTAAAAAAAGTCGTTATGCCCGGCCAAATGCAAGGGGAAATTAACCAACCTCCGAGTATTGACAGAGCACCGGACTGGGCCACTCATGCGTTTATTCTGATAGATACTTCAAAAATTGCATATGAGTTTGATTTACGTATTACTGATGTTTACATGCGGCAAGTTTAAGTCATCAATCAAAATAGCGGCTATTATCATCGATGGCCGCTTTCAATCAATGAAAGTTTCGATGGCTGCAGAGACGAACTCAGTTTAGGGAGTAAGGGGAAAAACAGGCATCAGCTAGCCTACGTTTTATCGAGTTTTTCCTCAAGCGCCCCCACGGCAGGGAGATATACGGATCGCAGCAAACGGCACTCACCGCTTTACGATAGCCCCCTTCGCCCCTGTTCATGCCGCCGATAGCGCGTAATTAGCGGTATTTATATTGCCTCTACTTATTTCATTACCAGACTGTACCAATATGGACATTACCTTAATGCGGCACGGGAAGCCTGAAATCGCAGCCCGCCGCGGCGTGCGCTGGCTTAAAGCTCGCGAAATGCATGCCTGGATAGCGGATTACAATGCGGCCACGGTAGCTGAAATGCCCTGCCCGAGGACAAAATCCGCCTGCGAGGCCGCCGACTATATCGTGTCCAGCCCCCTGCCGCGCGCGCTTACGTCTCTATCTACGCTGGGTGCAAACCCGAACGCTATCCTCCACGAACTCAGCGAAGCGCCGCTGCCGGTTATCCAGGTTCCGCTGATAAAATTCCCCTCCGGCATCTGGCTGATACTGTTTCGCCTGCTCTGGCTTGCCGATCTTGCGCGCGGTTCTGAAGCAAAAGCTGAAGTCCGAATGAGAGCCGCCAGGGTGGTGCGGAAGCTGATCGACGCGGCGGAGCGATACGGACACGTAGTCAGCATGGGTCACGGCATTTTAAACAAATTTATTTCGCTGGAATTAACGCGACTGGGCTGGATAAAAATTGAGAGTACCGGTTCAGGCTACGCAAGCTATGTCACCTGGCGTTCTCCGAATGGGACGCTCTGACCGCCCCTGATATCATACAAGCAGCAGCGATTAACGCCCCGCATAACGATGCATCATAATAGCGGGCGGTCGCCCGATTGTCAGAACCTGCTATTAGCCGACGGAGCGGCAGAAGCGGCTTATGTTCTGCGCTAAAAAACTGATAAAATGCGCAAAATTTTTGAGATACGTGAAAACTTATGCCAGGAAAAAAACTGCATCTGCGCACTCTCATGCTGATGTTGTCCGTCGGAGGGATCCTGCTGACATCAATGCTGCTGCTCAGCGCCCTGACGCTTTTCCAGAAGGGCAATATTGAGAACCGGCTGCTTGAGAACAACCTCGCTTACGCCCGTAAGCTGGCGGATACCACCGACCGCTACCTGGTGACGGCGCAGCGGGAGCTGGCCTACAGCGCCGGGCAGATAAAAGCCCTTAACGATCCCCAGCAGCTGAAGAGCGAAGCGGAAAGGCTGCGCCTGCAGTCCGGTTTTTTCAACTCGGTGGTTATCGTTAATTCCAACGCCGTTATTGCCGCCGCCTCCCCGGAGAGCCTCAAGCTGGTGGGGATAAAGCTGCACTCGAGCGCCAGCCAACAGGCCATTGCCGCTAAAAAGCTCTTTATCTCTGAACCCTTCATCTCGGCGGCGGGTAATTACGTGGTGTTTGTCTCTCAGCCACTATTTAGCCCCGGCGGCGACTATATCGGCTATATCGGCGGCAGCATCTACCTGCAAAAAGAGAGCATGCTCAGCGATATTCTCAGCATGCATTTCTATGAAAATACGACGGACGTCAGCGTTATCGATAATGACGGAAAAATCATCTTTAATCGCAATCCGGCGCGCGTTGGGGGCGAGTTTAACTCCGCACCCGGCCTGCAGGAGCAGATTATTAACGCGCAGAACGGCCACTTTTTTGGCGATGACAAAAGCGCAGACAGCCTGGTGGGCTACGCCAGCCTGAAGCAGGCCGACTGGAAGATTATCATCTCGGGGGCGTCGGAAAGCGTATCGCGTATATTAATGCAGACGGTGGTAAACGCCTTCTGGTTCACGCTCGCGATCATCTTCCTGACGGTGACAACCGTGACGTTTTTTGCCGCCATCATTTCGGCACCGCTAGAAAAGCTCGCCGAATTCACCCGCGCAGAAAACAACGAGTCCACGCGCAAAAAGCTGGCCAACATTAACGTCTGGTACAAGGAAGCCGAGCGCCTTAAAGAGGCGTTCAGCCTGCATCTGCAAATAATGGCCCGGCGGGTCAACGCCCTCAGCGATGAAGCGATGACGGACCCGCTTACCGGACTCTATAACCGCAAAGGGTTTAGCACCCTGCTGCAACAGTCCCCCCATTGCGCCGGGCGCTGCGTCATTGCGATTGATATCGACCATTTCAAAAAGATTAACGATCTGCACGGCCATGACGGCGGGGATGCGGTGCTGGTCACGTTCAGCGATAAGCTGCGCAACCTCTGCGCCGACGGGCAGGTTGCCTGCCGGTTTGGCGGCGAGGAGTTTGTTGTATTCCTCCCGGATACCGGCCTGACCGCGGCGGCAGAAGTCGCGGAACGCATCCGGATGGAGATCGAGAATGCCGATTTCCCCCACGCCGAAAGGGTGACCATCTCCCTCGGCGTTGCCGGGTTCAGCGATAGCGTAAACGACGTTTACGGCGTTCTGCGCAAAGCGGATTTGGCGCTCTATGAAGCCAAACGCTCCGGCCGCAACGCCGTGGTTATCGCCGACGCCGAAGGCTTTTCCCGCATCTGAACGGCCGCGAATTACTGCGCCACGCTGGTGCCATAATGCTGAGAGGCAAAAATGCCTCC
Source organism: Klebsiella sp. BIGb0149 (assembly GCF_004362605.1). Lineage (NCBI taxonomy): Bacteria > Pseudomonadati > Pseudomonadota > Gammaproteobacteria > Enterobacterales > Enterobacteriaceae > Klebsiella > Klebsiella sp. BIGb0149. Next base: position 602,859 of record NZ_SNYG01000003.1, read on the forward strand.
CGGCGTCACCCTATCCCGGCGCGCTGCTCTTTGAGATGGCCGCCGCGGTGACGCAGCCTGCTTCGGTTATTTTCCGCGACAGCAGGCTCGTACCGTACCAATCAGCCCCGCCGGGCAGTGTTTCCCAGCCCCACTTCATCGCCGAAAGCATTAATGTTTCTGTCGCGTTTTTTCAAAAGCTTAGCCGCCCGGTCGATTTTGCGGGTTGCCCAAATCGGCCGACTGGAGTATGCCTGTATGAGTTTTACCCTCTAACCGACTCACCAGGAGATTGTCCATGAGCAAGCTTGGAATTAATGGATTTGGTCGTATCGGACGTCTGGTATTACGCCGTTTATTGGAAGTTAACAGCCCGCTGGAGGTGGTGGCCATTAACGACCTCACCTCGCCAAAAGTGCTGGCCTATCTGCTAAAACATGACTCTAACTACGGTCCCTTCCCGTGGAGCGTGGACTTCACCGACGACGCCCTGATCGTTAACGGTAAGAGCATCACCGTCTACGCGGAGAAAGAGGCCCGGAACATTCCGTGGGAAAGCGCGGGCGCGGAGCTTATCGTTGAGTGCACCGGCTTCTATACCTCGACGGAAAAAGCCCAGGCCCACCTCAGCGCCGGGGCGAAAAAGGTCCTCATCTCCGCCCCCGCCGGGGAGATGAAAACCATCGTTTACAACGTCAATGACGACACCCTCACCGCGGACGACACCATTATCTCCGTCGCCTCCTGCACCACCAACTGCCTGGCGCCGATGGCGAAAGTGCTCCACGATGCGTTCGGCATCAGGCTCGGCACGATGACCACCATTCACGCCTACACCGGCACCCAGTCGCTGGTGGACGGCCCGCGCGGCAAGGATTTACGCGCCTCGCGCGCGGCGGCGGAAAATATCATCCCGCACACCACCGGGGCGGCGAAGGCGATTGGTCTGGTCATTCCCGAACTCAGCGGCAGGCTGAAAGGCCATGCCCAGCGCGTGCCGACCAAAACCGGGTCGGTCACCGAACTGGTGTCGATTCTGGAGAAAAAGGTGACCGCCGAAGAGGTCAATCAGGCGATGAAGAACGCGGCGGCGAATAATGAATCCTTCGGCTATACCGAGGAGGAGATCGTTTCATCCGACGTGATTGGCAGCCATTTTGGCTCGATTTACGACGCCACCCAGCTTGAAATCGCCGAGGCCGGCGACGTTCAGCTGGTCAAAACCGTGGCGTGGTACGACAACGAATACGGCTTCGTCACCCAGCTCATCCGCGTGCTGGATAAGTTTGCTAAATAGGTTGTAACCGCAGCGGATAGCCCTCGGCTATCCGCCTTTTCACCCCGCGACTCAGGCCTGCAGATAGACCACCTGGGTCTGCAGGTACTCGTTCAGACCGTGGCGGCCGTCGGCGCCGCCGATGCCCGATTTGCGCCAGCCCGCGTGAAAGCCCTGCATGGCCTCAAAGTTTTCGCGGTTGATGTAGGTTTCGCCAAACTTCAGCCCCTTAATCGCCTTCATCGCCACGTTCAGGTCGCGCGTATAAATGGACGAGGTCAGCCCGTAGTCGCTGTCGTTGGCCATCGCCAGCGCCTCCTCAAGCGTGTCAAATGCCACCACCGGCAGCACCGGGCCAAAGGTTTCTTCGTGGACGATATCCATCTCCTGGCGCACGTCCAGCAGCAGCGTCGGCGGATAAAAATAGCCGCGACCGCCGGTTGCTTTGCCGCCAAGCGCCAGCCGCGCGCCCTGGGCCAGCGCTTTGGCCACCTTCTCCTCGACCCGCTCCAGGGCGGCGGCGTTGATCAGCGGCCCCATGGCAATATCATCCCGCTGCGCCGGGTCGCCGAACTGCACCGCTTTCAGCGCTTCGCCGAGGCGGTTAACGAAGCGATCGTAGATCCCCTTCTGGACGTAAACGCGCTCGACGCAGTTGCATACCTGCCCGCTGTTGATCACCCGCGAATCGACCACCGCCTTGACCGCCAGCTCGAGGTCGGCGTCATCCATCACAATCGCCGGCGCCTTGCCGCCCAGCTCGAGGCACACTTTGGTGATATTTTTCGCCGCGGCGGCCATGATTTTTTCCCCCGCGCCCACGCTGCCGGTCATGCTCACCATCGCCACTTTCGGGTTCGCCGCCAGCTCCTGGCCGACGGTCTCCCCGCGGCCCAGCACGAGGTTAAATACCCCCTTCGGCAGGCCGATATCGTCGACAATCTGCGCGAAGGCGACGGCGTTATTAGGGGTGAACTCGCTCGGTTTGATCACAATCGTGTTGCCGGTCAGCAGCGCCGGGGCGAGCTTGCGGGCAATCAGGAAGAACGGGAAGTTCCACGGCAGAATGCCGGTGGTCACGCCGAGGGCGCGTTTGAACACGAGGATGTTTTCACCGGGACGGTCGCTTTGCACGATTTCACCTTCGTAGCGCCGCGCCCACTCGGCCATATAGTCGAGATAATCGGCGGTAAAAGAGACCTCCACCGCCGCCAGCTGCTGGGTCTTCCCGCCTTCGGCAACGATAAGCGCCGCAATCTCCCCCGCGCGTTCGCGGATCCCAGCGGCGATTTTACGCAGCCAGCCGGCGCGCTCGATGGCCGGCAGCGCCTCCCAGCCCGGCTGCGCGCGTTCGGCGGCATCAATAGCCCGCCGCGCGTCTTCGGCGCTGCCGTCGGGAATGCGGGAAAGCAGCGCTTCGGTGGCAGGATTAAGCACGTCAATCCAGGCGTCGCCGCGCCCGGCAACAAACTGACCATCAATATACATCGGGTGCTGAACGGGTGCTGTCATAGCCTACTCCTGTGGATTTATTGTTTTTAACAAGTGATTTATTTGTTAAAAATCTATCCATAAGAGACGACCGGAGCGGTTCGCAGGCGTGATTATGTGAATTACTTCATAGAATCGGGCCCAAAGCCCGGAGAAAACGTTACATTCAGGCAACACAATCTGCCCGTTTGCGACAAATCCGTCACAAACGGGCAAAACCCATCAGCCTAAGGTGCGATCCCCGAGGGCGTGGGTCAGGAGGCTATCTTCACGCAGCTGGCGCCACGCGCTGACAATCCGGGGAGGCGTATCAACGTGGGCAATAAAATCTTTGCCCAGCGGGCCGTATCCCTGGGGGCTGTCCTGCAGGCGCGGCAGCTCGCCAAGGAGTAGCGCCAGATAGCGCCCCACCGGCCACAGTCCCTGCGCAGTGCCGCTGAACGCGAGGCCCTGCTCCGGCGTGTTGCGCAGCTGCGGCGCGCAGCCCGGATAGCTGTACCAGCGCGGGAGCGGATCTTCTCCCTGCCAGACCCGGGCGAAGGTCGCCATCGTGCGCCGCTGCATGGTCGGGTCCTGGATAACCACCCCAACGCGGTGCGCCAGCCCCTCGGCCTCGAGCACCTCGCGGGTAAAGCGCGCGTTCTCGCCGCAGTTGGTGGAGCGCGCTTCCGCCACGATCCGCTCGCGCGGTATGTGCCAGTGCTGATGGGCGATATCGGCAAGGATATGCGCTTCGGCGCGCCCCTCAACCGGCAGCGAGCCATAGCGCGGGTCGTTGCGTACCGCCTCATAGAGGAACGACGTTGAATGGCCGATCCCGCCGCTTATCAGCAGCGGAACCTCAGCCTCGGCCGCCAGCCGACAGGCGGCATCAATGGTTGGGATCACCGCGTTGCCCGCCAGCACCACCACCTCAAACGGCGGCTTCTGCGCCAGCGTTGTAAAATCGTCCTGCGCCAGCCATGCGCCGACGAGGTTCGCTGCCGCCAGCGTATCGGCGGACAGCGCCGGGAAATTATCTGACATACCCTCTCCTTTTCAATTTGCGCGGCGACAAAGTCGCTCTTTATCGCCGCGCAGCCGATTAGGCCGATTGTATCCCGTCAGGCGTTAAGTTTCTCCAGCCGCGTTTGCCCTTCTCGCTTCTGCTTCATCTTCCAGCACAGCCACAGGGCGATAAACCACAGCGGCGTGGCGATCAGCGCCTTCAGGGTATCGGGGTCGAAGATCATGATAAAAATAGCGAAGGCAAAAAACAGCAGGCTTAGCCAGCTCATCGCCACGCCCGCCGGCATCTTAAAGGTCGAGCTTTCATGCAGGTCCGGGCGCTTTTGCCGATACACCAGGTAGGCCACGAGGATCATTCCCCAGCTGAAGACCACCATAATGGCCGCCAGCGTCGAGACGATGGTGAACAGAGTCATCACGTTCGGCACGAGGAACAGCAGCAGCGTGCCGCTGAGCATGCAGAAGCAGGAGAACAGCAGGCTGCGCACCGGAATGCGGGTATGGCGCGACAGGATGCGAAACTGCCCGTGGGCGTGTTTCTCAACCGACAGGCCGTATAGCATGCGGGTGCTGGAGTAGACCCCGCTGTTGGCCGACGACATCGCCGAGGTCAGGGCCACGAAGTTAATCACCGCCGCGGCGGCGGGCAGGCCGGCTTTGGCGAACAGGGTCACGAACGGGCTGGCGTCGGGCGAGACGCCCGGCCACGAGGCCACGGCAATAATCACCACCATCGACAGCAGATAAAAAATGATGATCCGCAGCGGCAGCGCGTTGATTGCCTTGGGTAAGATCTTCTGAGGATCGCGGGTCTCGGCGGTCATCGTCCCGAGCAGCTCAATCCCGGTAAAGGAGAAAATCGCTATCTGGAAGCCGGCGAGGAAGCCGGTGACGCCGTGGGGCATAAAGACCGCCGGGTCGGTGATATGGTGCAGCGAAGCCTTCACGCCGTCCGGCGAGGTCCAGCCGATGGCGATCATCCACGCGCCGGTCACAATCAGCGCGATAATCGTAATCACCTTGATCAGCGCAAACCAGAACTCAGCTTCGCCAAACATCTTCACCGACAGCAAATTGAACAGGAACAGGATGCCGAGGGTGCTCAGGGCCGGCATCCACGCCGACATCTCGGGAAACCAGTACTGCATATAGCTGCCGCACACCACCACGTCGGCGATACAGGTCACCACCCAGCTCAGCCAGTAGGTCCAGCCGAGGTAAAAGCTCGCCTGCGGCCCCAGATAATCGCCGACGAAATCGGCGAAAGAGCGGTAATCAAGGCGGGTGAGCAGCACTTCGCCCATCGCCCGCATCACCATATAGGTAAAAAAGCCCACCAGCAGGTAGATCAGCAGGATCGAGGTCCCCGCCACCGCAATATTTCGTCCCGCCCCCATAAACAGGCCGGTACCGATAGCGCCGCCCAGCGCAATCATCTGAATGTGCCGGGCGCCAAGGCCGCGTTTGAGCTGCGACGGGCACTCCCCGTCGATGGCAGGCTGCTCCTGCCCCTCACGTTGATGTTGAGTCATGTCGATTCCTTCAGAGAGGCAAAGAAAGGCATGGCGCGGCAGACTTCAGCAGCAAACCGGCGCGTTGCCCGTTTGCCACTCCCGCATTTGGAAACAGGATATAGGGAGCCCGGGCATCGATAACCCACGTCTTCTCCGCCTGGCGGGCAACAACCTGCCCGGCGGCAAGCGCGGTGAAGTTTTCGATTTTGGCATCGAGGTGCAAGGTGAAGCGATCGTCGCCCTTGATGATGCTCTCCTGAACCACAAAATGGTGCATCGGCTCCTTCTGACGCGACGGCAGAGCGCCGCCGCCGATCGTCGCCCGCAGCGCCGCATCGGCGGCGGCAAACAGGCGCAGATCGTTCTCGCCAAAGGGCATCACCTTGCCCAGCTCCAGCGTCGCGCTTTCGGCGGCGAACGCCTCGCCGGTAAAGTGGGTAAAGGTCCCGCCGGGTTCGGTATGCCGCACCACCGCATCCATGCCGCTGGCAGAGAGCAGCCGATAAAACCCGGCGCTGTACTCCCCCTCCCGCGCGGGCAGAAGCGCAAACTGGCGGTAGCGCGAGCCGCGGATGGCGGTATGCAGATCGAGATGCGCTCTGGCGACGGGGCCCTGCGCGTCGGCCGCCGTATAGAACGCCAGGACCGCCGCCTCCAGCTCTGCCGCGCGTCGGGACTCGTTGCCCGGCGCCGCGCGCAGATGACGCCCGCCGAACAGGCGGTTGAGGTCGTTATGCAGGTAGCGACGAGAGGCGCGGATCGCCGGTAGGTTGCCGAAGACGATCAGCAGCGCCTGCGACAGCGGCTGCCGGCCCTGGCTTAGCGCATGCACAATCTCCAGCAGCAGCTCTATCGGCGCGGTTTCGTTGCCGTGGATCCCGGCCGAAACGATCGTCGCCTGCCGCCACGGCCTCTGCGGCAGCAGCTGCAGCACGCCGCCAGCCAGCCAGCGCGCCTCGATTTCCGCGGGAAACGCCCACTTCGCCAGCCGGCAGTGCAGCAAATCATTCACCTTGTCGTCCATTCCCGGCCCCTTAGCGCTGGAAGTCATAGATGCAGCCCAGGCGCAAAATCTGCGTCAGTTCATCAAGGGCCTGATAGACCTCGCTCAGGAGCTGCGGGTCGGCCAGGTCGCGGGCGTGGAGGCGATCGCGGTAGTGCTTCTCGACCCACTGCGTGAGCTGCAGATAACGCGCGTCATCCATCAGGCTGTGCGGATTCACCGCCGCCAGCTCGGCGTGGTTCAGCACCACCCGCAGGCGCAGGCAGGCCGGGCCGCCGCCGTTGCGCATGCTTTCGCGCAGATCGAATACCGCCAGCTCGTCGATCGGCGAGGCGCTGTCGCTCACCATCCCGCTCAGGTAGTGCCAGACGTTCTCCCGCTGGCGGCACTCTTCCGGCACCACGATCAGCATTTTGCCGTCCGGTTTGCTCAGCAGCTGGCTGTTGAACAGGTACGAGGCGACGGCGTCGTTGAGCCCCACCTGCGCCTGCGGAACCTCGACGCTGACAAACGGAATATCCAGGCGGGCCGCTTTTTCCCGCAGGGTCTCCAGCAGCGCCTGCTGCTGCACAAAGGCCTGCTGATGGTGGAACAGCACGTGGCGATTGCTCACCGCAATCACGTCGTTATGGAACACACCGCCGTCGATGGCCGCCGGATCCTGCTGGGCAAAGACGGTATATTCCGGGTTCAGCCGATGCAGCCTCGCCACCGCCTGGCTCGCCTCCAGGGTCTGGCGCGCCGGATATTTTTGCGGGGCCACGCCGCCGCTGGCGCGTCTGCCGTAGACAAACAGCTGCAGCCCCTGACGGCCGTAGTCGTAGCAGAAGCGGTTGTGGTTTGCCGCCCCTTCATCGCCCAGATCGCCGTGCTGAGCGAGGGCATGGTGATGGACGAAATAATTTTCGTCGGCAAAGGTTGCGCGCAAAATCGCCGCGGTGGTGGGCGCTTCCTGGGAGCGGTGCAGCTTATTGGTCAGGTTGGCGACCGTAAAGTGCAGCCTGCCGTCGGCGCTGTCGGCGGATGGCGATACCGTTGCCGCGTTGGCGGTCCACATCGATGACGCGGAGCTGAAGGCCGAGAGCAGATGCGGCGCGTCGGCGGCGGCGCGAGTAATCACCTGCTCATCGCTGCCGTAGAAGCCCAGACCGCGCAGGGCGGCGATATTCGGCCGCGGCTGCGGGGGTAAAATCCCCTGAATAAAGCCCCTGTCGGCGAGGGCCTTCATTTTACATAAGCCCTGCAGCGCCGCCTTCTTCGGGTTGGATACGCCGTCGCGGTTATTTTGCGAGGCTTCGTTACCGACCGACAGCCCGGCGTAGTGGTGCGTTGGCCCAACCAGGCCGTCAAAATTAGCTTCAAAACCAGACATAGTGTCCTCACAGAATCCGTTGTCAGAATGGCAGGCCGGGCGACGTTGCCGCCGGCAGCGTCAGCGTTTCGCTAATCAGCGAGGCCATCGGCCAGGCGCAGTAGTCCGCCGCGTACCAGGCCGACGCCCGGTGGTTGCCGGAGGCGCCCACGCCGCCAAACGGCGCTTTGCTGGAGGCGCCGGTCAGCGGCTTGTTCCAGTTGACGATCCCGGCGCGCGCTTCGTCGCTGAACCTGGCGAACAGCGCCGGGTCGGCAGAAATCAGCCCCGCCGCCAGCCCGTAGCGGGTGTTATTCGCCATGCGGATCGCCTCATCAAACTGCTCGTAGCGCGCCACCGTCAGCAGCGGGCCAAAATACTCTTCGTCCGGTACGTCGATCCCGGTGACGTCGATAATCCCCGGCGTGAGCAGCGTGGAGTTCGGGTCCGGCTGGGTCATGCGCAGCAGCACCTTGCCGCCGAGGCGTTCCAGCTTGTCCTGCGCCGCCAGCATTGCCTGCGCCGCCTGCAGGGAGATAACGCCGCCCATAAACGGCTGCGGTTCGGCATCCCAGCGGCCGGCGCGAATGCTGGCGCTGGCGGCAACCAGCCGCTGCAGCAGCGCGTCGCCCTGCTCCCCGTGTCTGACCAGCAGCCGGCGGGCGCAGGTGCAGCGCTGCCCGGCGGAGATAAACGCCGACTGGATAATCACGTGCAGCGCCGCGTCGGTATCGGCCGCGTCGGCGACGATCAGCGCGTTGTTGCCGCCCATCTCCAGCGCCAGCATCTTCTCCGGCTGGCCGCCGAGATAGCGGTGGAAGTGGGTGCCGACCGCGGCGCTGCCGGTAAACAGCACCCCGTCGATATCGCGGTTTTCCAGCAGCGCCTGGCCGGTCTCTTTGCCGCCCTGAATCAGGTTGATAACCCCTGCCGGGATCCCCGCCTGCTGCCATAGCTGAACGGTCAGCTCGGCGGTTGCCGGGGTCAGCTCGCTGGGCTTAAAGACCACCGTGTTGCCGGCGATCAGCGCCGGAATAATATGGCCGTTGGGCAAATGGCCGGGGAAGTTGTAGGGGCCGAAGACCGCCATCACCCCGTGCGGCCTGTGGCGCAGCAGGGCCTTGCCGTCCGGCATCGCCGATTCGCGATCGCCGGTGCGCTCGGCGTAGGCGTCGATGGAGATCGCCGCTTTACCGATCATCGCCTGCACCTCGGTGCGGGTTTCCCACAGCGGCTTGCTGGTTTCGCGGGAAATCATCTCCGCCAGCGCCTCTTTGTGCGCATCCAGCAGCGCGGCAAAGCGCTGCACGCGGGCAATACGCTCCGCCAGCGCAAGATGGGACCAGGCGTAAAAGGCGCCGCGCGCCGCCGCGCAGGCGGCCTGCACCTCCGCCGCTCCCGCGCTGGCCGCCTGCCACAGCGGGGCCTGGTTTTCCGGCGCCAGCTTGGTTAACGGCGCCCCCGAGCCCTGCAGCCACTCTCCTGCGATAAAATGTGCGTTTATTGCCATGATGTTCTGCTCTCCGGATTGAGTGTTACCGCATGAACCCGGTCAGTCTCGCTAACCTCGAGGGCGTCCAGCGCGGCGTGTTCGCATTGGTGGTTCTCTTCCGGGGTCAGCAGCACCGCGCGGAAGCCTTCAAACTGGTTATTGGCGACGATGATCGGCGCCGCCCGCTGCGCCATGACGTGCATGGCCGGGATAAACTGGCTCTCGCCGATCGCTCTGATGCTGTCGGTCTGCGCTTCAAGCACCGGACCGGCGTCGAAAATGTCGACCGATCCGCGCCAGCTGAAGCCCTCTTTTTCGAGGATCGCCCGCGCCGGTGAGGTATTGGCGTGAACCTCGCCAATCGCCTGGCGGGCGTTTTCCGGCAGCAGCGAGACGTAAATTGGATACGCCGGCATCAGCTCGGCAATGAAGGTTTTCATGCCGGTGCCGGTCAGCCGGTCGGCGTCGGCAAAGGGAATATCGAAGAAGTGGTGGCCCAGGGCGTCCCAGAACGGCGAATTGCCCTGCTCATCGCTGCGCCCGCGCAGCTCGGCGAACAGATGCGGCGAAAACAGCTCCCGGAAGGCGGCGATAAATAAAAACCGCGCTTTGGAGAGGAACAGCCCGTTACGGTTTTTTTGGTACTCCGGGTCGAGAAACAGGGTGCAGAGCTCGCTGTGGCCGGTGTGGTCGTAGCTCAGGTTCAGCAGCTCCTGATTTTTATAGACCCCCAGCTCCTTCGAGGCGCGAACCGTGCGCTGCAGGCGGAAATTGTAAAAGGGTTCGTCGAGCCCCACCGCCACCTCAATGGCGCTGACGCCCACCGCCCGCGACAGGTCGGTATCCTCCAGCACGAACAGGAAGCCCTGCTGGCCGCGGGGAAGCCTGCCGGCGAAGGTGTCAACGCTGCGCTGGATCCGCGCGGCCAGCCGCGCGGGATCGTTGGGGAGCGACGTCATGCCAACCCCCGCCCGTGAGGCGAGGCGGATGATGTCGTCGAGATCGTTTTCCCTGACGGGACGAAATAGCATCATAAACCGTCTCCCAGATTAGCGCGTCAGGCGGGCGACGGCGCGATCGAGACGCACGAAGGCTTCCTCAATGTCCGCCAGCGGAATATTGAGCGCGGGGGCAAAGCGCAGAACGTCAGGTCCGGCGATCAGGGCGATCAGCCCCTCCTGCGCCGCGAGGTTGGTCAGCGTTTTGGCCTGGCCGCGCAGGCGGCTCGCCAGCTCGGCGCCAATCAGCAGCCCGACGCCGCGCACCGCGCTGAAGAGATCGTACTTCGCGTTCAGCGCATTCAGCCCCGCGACGATCGCGTCGTGGCGCTCGCCAACCCCGGCCAGCAGGGCATCATCGAGCTGCGCCAGAACGCCGTTGGCCGCCGTTGCCGCCAGCGGATTGCCGCCGAAGGTGGTGCCGTGGGTTCCCGGCTGGAAAACCTGCGCCCACGCCTCTTTCACCAGCATGGCGCCAATCGGGAAGCCGCCGCCCAGCCCCTTGGCGCTGGTGAGAATGTCCGGGACCACGTTGTAGTGCTGATAGGCGTAGAGCGCGCCGGTCCGCCCGGCTCCGGTCTGAACTTCGTCAAAAATCAGCGTGACCTCATGCCGATCGCACAGCTCGCGCAGCGTGCTGAGAAACGCCGGGTCGGCCGGAACCACCCCGCCCTCGCCGATAATCGGCTCAACGATAACCGCGCAGGTGCGCCCGGAGATGGCGGCGGTGAACGCCGCAATATCGTTATACGGCAGATGGGTAATATCCGGCGGCAGCGGCGCGTAATCGCAGGAGTATTTCGGCTGTCCCCCTACGGATACGGTAAACAGCGTGCGGCCGTGGAAGGCGTTGTTGAAGGCGATAATTTCGCTTTTATCGGCGCCGAACTTGTCGCGCGCATATTTGCGCGCCAGCTTCAGCGCCGCTTCGTTGGCTTCCGCCCCGGAGTTGCAGAAGAAAACCTTATCGGCAAAGGTGGCGTTAACCAGGGTTTTAGCCAGCTGCAGCACCGGCTCGTTGGTATAGCCGTTGCCGATATGCCACAGGCTGTCGAGCTGCGCCTTTAGCGCCTCCACCAGCGCCGGGTTGCAGTGCCCAAGAGCGTTAACGGCGATACCGCCCGCCAGGTCGATATACTCTTTACCCTGCCGATCCCATACTCTCGAACCCGCCGCTTTCAGCGGAATAAACGGGGCCGGAGCGAAGCAGGGAACCATATAAGAATCAAAATCTTCACGAGTAATACTGCCTGACATAACGCTTCTCCGGAACAATGGTTGACAATAATTAAATTTGTCAGTCGTGGATATTTGAAATTAACAATTCCCGGCCGCCGTTTTTATTGCGAGCGAATCCGTTGCGCGGCGGTGAAATTCAGCGCAGGAAATAAAGCCCTTATCAACGCAGGGGTAATTGTTAAGTCATGGTTAACACCTTGTGTGTTGCGTGCTCTCATGCTGGGGCCTGTTGTGCCGTAAAGTCAATACGGCATCACGGCATTTATTCACTTTTTGAAGATCATCAAGGTAATGAAAAATATAGATAATTTATTTTTATATTCACTAATTTGCATATAATGTGAATATAAATGCACTGCATGAGGTGGCTTTTTAGTGCGTAGTTATTCACTTAAAAAATAAAATTTCTAACAAAAATTTAAAATTCGCCATGGCCGTCAAATACTGCTTTATAAAATTGGTGATATTATTCTTCACACAGAGTTTACTGCTGTACCTATTCCACGGTTTCACACGATATAAATAACATTGAGAACAGGACTCTTATGGAAAAGTTATCTTACGCATCTGAAAGTAGTGCATCTCCATGGACCACCTATCTGCGCCAGATCGACCGCGTAGCGCCTTATCTGGGCGACCTCGCCTACTGGGTGGAAACCCTGCGTCACCCGAAGCGCGCGCTGATCGTCGATATCCCGGTGCAGATGGATGACGGCACCATCCGCCATTTTGAAGGCTATCGCGTACAGCACAATCTTTCGCGTGGCCCGGGTAAAGGTGGTGTTCGCTACCATCCGGACGTTGACCTCAACGAGGTGATGGCGCTTTCTGCCTGGATGACCATTAAGTGCGCGGCGGTCAATATTCCTTACGGCGGCGCTAAGGGCGGCGTTCGCGTTGACCCGTTCAGCCTGTCGGAAGGCGAGCTGGAACGCCTGACCCGCCGCTACACCAGCGAAATCGGCCTTATCATCGGGCCGCAAAAGGATATCCCGGCGCCGGACGTCGGCACCAACGGCAAAGTGATGGCGTGGATGATGGATACCTACTCCATGAACCACGGCACCACCATCACCGGCGTGGTCACCGGTAAGCCAATCCACCTCGGCGGTTCTCTCGGTCGTGAAAAGGCCACCGGCCGCGGCGTGTTTATCACCGGTCGCGAAGTGGCTGGCCGCTTCGGAATTGAAATTGAGGGCGCGAAAGTTGCGCTGCAGGGCTTTGGTAACGTGGGTAGCGAAGCGGCCCGCCTGTTCTCCGAAGTTGGCGCTCGGGTGGTGGTGATTCAGGACCACACCGCGACGCTGTTCAACGAGGGCGGGATTGATATGGCCGCCCTGACCGCATGGCAGGCGGAGAAGAAGCAGATTGCCGGCTTCCCTGGCGCCCGCGAAATCGACAAAGAAGCGTTCTGGACCACGCCGATGGATATTCTGATCCCGGCGGCGCTGGAGGGTCAGATCACCCGCGAGCGCGCGGAAAAAATCAGCTGCAAGCTGGTGCTGGAAGGCGCGAACGGCCCGACCTATCCCGAGGCCGATGACGTGCTGGCCGAGCGCGGCGTGATCGTGGTGCCGGACGTTATCTGCAACGCCGGCGGCGTGACCGTCAGCTACTTCGAGTGGGTGCAGGATATGGCGAGCTTCTTCTGGAGCGAGGAGGAGATCAACGCCAAAATGGACCGCATCATGACCGATGCGATCGTCCACGTCTGCGAGAAAGCCTCCGAGAAGGAGTGCTCTCTGCGTACCGCGGCCTACATCGTCGCCTGTGAGCGTATTCTGATGGCGCGTAAAGATCGCGGGATCTATCCGGGCTAAGGCTCGACGACGATCGCCACGACAGCCCGGGCCCTGGCCCGGGCTTTTTTTTTGCCCTTTCACCGCCAACCGTACGCTTTTCGTACAACCCATTAACAATTTTTCTATTTCACCTTGAATTCGCCAATCCGTCGGGCATAAACTCATTAGAGCTCTAATGACTTTGCGGAAGATTATGGATAACCGACAGCTCACCTTTTCCCATTTACTCTACCTCACCGCCCATCACTGGCGGCTGGCGGTCAACCGCCGCCTCAAGGACCTCGGCATGAGCCAGGCCAGCTGGGTCGCGGTCTCGGCGATTGCCCGCAACGAGCAGCCGCTGTCGCAAAGCGAGCTGGCCCAGGAGCTGGGCGTAGAGAGCGCCACCATCGTCCCGCTGATCAACCGCCTGGTGGAGTTAGCGCTGGTGGAGCGCGTAAAAACCGACAGCGACCGGCGCAAGCGCCTGCTGGTTGCCACCGACAAAGGCCTTGAGCTCTATCTGCAGGTCAAAACGGTGGCCGATGATTTACGCGAAGAGATCTTAAGCGCCATTAGCCCGGAGGAGCGGCAGCAAACCCACCTGGTGCTGGAAAAACTGCTGCGCGAGGTGGAGAAAAAGTAATGCCTCGCCGTCCTGAAAACCCCTACGTGCCCCACGACTGGGCGCCGCATGAAAAGCCGGCGATCCTCGGCTCGCCGTCGACGCCGATTCACTCTACGCCAAAGCGTATCGCCTACGGCATCGTCGGGCTGCTGGTCTGCCTGACCGGCGCGCTGGGCAACGCGGTGGTCACCGCCAACCTGCAGAACCTGCAGGGAACCTTCGCCGCCTGGTCGACGGAGATCGCCTGGCTGCCGGCGGTCTACGTTATGACCAACGTCTCGATCAACCTGCTGCTGGTCAAATTTCGCCAGCAGTTCGGCCTGCGCGCCTTTACCGAAGGCTTCCTGGTGCTGTACGTGCTGGTGACCTTTTTCCACCTCTTCGTCAACGATCTCAGCTCGGCCATGATGGTTCGCGCCGCGCACGGCATGGTGGCGGCGGCGCTCAGCTCGCTGGGCATCTATTATCAGGTGCAGGCGTGGCCCGCCCGCCACCGCCTGAAGGCGCTGACCATCGGGATCACCGGATCGTCGCTGGCGATCCCTCTCGCCCGCCTCTTCTCCACGGAGCTGCTGCAGCTTGACGAATGGCGCGGCCTCTACTTTTTTGAACTGGGGCTGGCGCTGGTCTCACTCGCCTGCGTGATGGTGCTCAAGCTGCCCCCCAGCGATCGGAAGAAGGTGTTCGAGAAAAAGGACTTCATTACCTTTATTCTGCTGGCCCCGGGCATGGCGCTGGTCTGCGCCGTCCTCTCGCTGGGCCGTCTTGACTGGTGGTTTGAGGCCCCGTGGATCGGCTGGGCGCTGGCGGGCGCGGTGGTGCTGATTGTGTCGGCCATCGTCTTCGAGCACAACCGCAGCAACCCGCTGCTCAACACCCACTGGCTCTCCAGCGGCAGCATCCTGCGCCTGGGGTTAATTATGCTGCTGATGCGCATCGTGCTGGCGGAGCAGAACACCGGCGTTATCGGCTGGCTGCAGTACGTCGGGCTCCAGAACGAACAGATGACCCAGCTGGCATGGTCGATTTTCGCCGGGATCCTCTGCGGAATTATCGCCAGCTGCCTGACGCTGAACCCGCAGCGGCTCTACTGGCCCACCGCCACCGCGCTGGCGCTGATCATGGTAGCCTCGCTGCTCGACAGCCAGTCGACCATCCTGACGCGTCCCGAGCAGCTGATGTTCAGCCAGTTCCTGCTCGGCTTCGGCAGCGCGTTCTTCCTGGCACCGGCGATGCTGGCCGGGATCGGCGGGGTCATTGCCGACCAGCGCAACCTGGTGAGCTTTTCGGTTCTATTTGGCATGAGCCAGAACGTCGGCGGCCTGCTGGGGTCGGCGATCCTCGGCACCTTTCAGACCTGGCGGGAAAAGTTTCACTCCAGCCAGCTCGCCGACCAGATAACCACGCTGAATCCGCTGATTGCCGAGCGCCTTCAGCAATACAGCCAGATGTATCAAAGCCAGATTGGCGACAGCACGCTGCTGAACGTTCAGGCCAGCACGCTCCTGCAGAACGCCTCAACGCTGCAGGCCAATATTCTTGCCTACAATGACACCTATCTGCTGACGGCGATGATTTCCGCCGGCACGCTGATATGGGTGTTCTGGCGCCTGATAAGGCTGCGTATTACCGCTCGCATTGCGCTTAAACGCGCGACGGGAAACAAATAACAAAGATAATTTTTACTCTGGAGTCGTTATGAGTCAGCAGGATGCCGCCAGGCAACAGGCCAATACCCGCAATAATATCCGCGTGGTCTCTATTTTTACCGCCGCCGCCATTGGCCTCGTTGGAGTGCTGGTGATTTTATACGCGTGGCAGCTGCCGCCGTTTACCCGCCACAGCCAGTTTACCGATAACGCCTACGTGCGCGGGCAGACCACCTTTATCAGTCCGCAGGTCAGCGGCTATATCACCGCCGTCAACGTTCAGGATTTTGCCCAGGTTAAACCCGGGCAGACGCTGTTCCAGATTGACGACCGGATCTACAAGCAGCGCGTCCACCAGGCGCAGGCCACCCTGGCGATGAAGGAGTCGGCGCTGAAAAATAACCAGCAGCAGCGCAGAAGCGCCCAGGCGGTCATTGCGCGCAACGAGGCCGCGCTGCAAAACGCCCGCGCGCAGAATCAGAAAACCCAGGCCGACTTAAAACGCGTGCAGGATTTGACCGCCGACGGCTCGCTGTCGATTCGCGAGCGCGACTCGGCAAGGGCCAGCGCCGCGCAGGGCGCCGCCGATATTGAACAGGCGAAAGCCACGCTGGAAATGTCGCGTCAGGATCTGCAATCCACCATCGTCAACCGCGACGCCCTGGAAGCCGACGTTGCCAGCGCCAGGGCCGCGCTGGAGCTGGCGGATATCGATCTGCAGAATACGCGGATCGTTGCGCCAACCGACGGACAGCTGGGGCAAATTTCCGTCCGGCTCGGCGCCTACGTCAGCGCCGGTACCCACCTGACGTCGCTGGTGCCGCCGCAGCACTGGGTGATCGCCAATATGAAAGAGACCCAGCTGGCGCACATTCGCATCGGCCAGGAGGCAACCTTTAGCGTCGATGCGCTCAGCGGCGAGAAGTTCCGCGGCGTCGTCCAGAGTATCTCCCCGGCGACCGGGGTTGAGTTCAGCGCCATTTCACCGGACAACGCCACCGGCAACTTTGTCAAAATTGCCCAGCGAATTCCGGTGCGCATCGCGGTCGATGAGGGGCAGAAAAATAGCCAGCATCTGCGCCCCGGCATGTCGGTGCAGGTCACCATCGATACCCGTGAGGGAGAGAAGCCATGATGCGCCGGCTCACCCTTGCGCTGGCGCTGAGCGTCGCGCTGGCCGGCTGCCGGTCGGCAGACGTGCCCCCTGCCGCACCGTCGCTGCAGATCCCCGCCGCCTGGCGCGCCGATATCGGTCCCGCCAGCCCGCTTGAGGGCGTGTGGTGGCGCAACTTTCACGACAGCCAGCTCAATCAGTACGTGGAACAGGCGCTGCGCTATAACAGCGATGTGCTGATCGCCCGCGAACGGGTCAATGAATACCAGGCGCGGGCCTACGCCGCCGACGGCAGCTTGTTTCCATCGCTTGACGCCTCGCTGACCGGCAGTCGCGCCCGCGCGCAGTCCGCCGCCACCGGCCTGCCTGCCCACAGTACGGTCTATAAGGGCGGGCTGACCGCCAGCTATGACGTCGATATCTGGGGAGCCAACCGCAGCGCCGCCGACGCCGCCGACGCCACCCTTGAGGCGCAGAAGGCCGCCGCCGCTGCCGCCGATCTGACCGTCGCCACCTCGGTGGCGGCAGGCTACCTGACGCTGCTCTCTCTGGACGAGCAGCTGCGGGTCACCCGGCAGACGCTGAAATCCCGCGAAGACGCCTACAGCATGGCTAAACGCCAGTTTGAGACCGGCTACACCTCGCGCCTCGAGCTGATGCAGGCCGATTCGGAGCTGCGATCTACCCGGGCGCAGATCCCGCCGCTGGAGCACCAAATTGCCCAGCAGGAGAACGCCCTTAGCGTGCTGATCGGCAGCAACCCGCAGGCCATCAGTCGCCAGGACTTTGCCCATTTGACGCCGCTGGCGCTGCCGTCGCAGCTGCCCTCCAGCCTGCTGAACCGCCGACCGGATATCGTGCAGGCCCAGCGCCAGCTGCTCGCCGCCGATGCCACCCTTGCCTCTTCTCAGGCCCGGCTGCTGCCGTCGATCAACTTAACCGCCACCGGCAGCATGCAGGACCGCACGCTGCCGGATCTGCTCGATAATCCGCTGCGGCTGTGGAGCCTCGGCGGCAGTATTCTCGCCCCGCTGCTTAACCGCCAGGCGCTGAACGCCCAGGTGGACGTGTCGATGGCCCAGCGTAACCAGGCGCTGTACGGCTATGAGAAAACGGTGCGCGGCGCGTTTCGCGAGGTCAACGATAGCCTGGACGCCATCACCCGCTACGGCGAGCAGCTGACGGAGCTGCAGGATCAGGAGGCGGTGGCGCAGGAGACGCTGCGGATTGCCGGCAACCGCTATCGCAACGGCTACTCCTCTTATCTCGAGGTTCTGGACGCCCAGCGCACCCTGTTCTCGACGCAAACCAGCGTCGTGCAGGTGAAAAATAACCTGCTGCTGGCGCAGGTTGATTTGTATCGGGCGCTGGGAGGCGGCTGGTCTGATTCATCAGGGACGTAATACAGGAAATTGTGCATGCAACAACAATGGTCTGCTGTAGATAATTATCTTGTTGAATCGCTGATCCCGTCCGACCCGCTCTTGCAGCAGGTGCTGGAGAATAACCAGCGCGCCGGCCTTCCGGCCTACGACGTTGCCGCCAACCAGGGCCAGTTTCTGGCGCTGCTGGTGCGCATCACCCGCGCCCGCCGGGTGCTGGAGATCGGCACGCTCGGCGGCTATAGCACCATCTGGATGGCGCGCGAGCTGCCGCCGGACGGCGAGCTGCTGACCCTGGAAGCCGACCCGCACCACGCGCAGATCGCGCGGCAGAATCTTCAGCTGGCGGGCGTGGACGATCGGGTCACGCTGCGCGAAGGTCCGGCGCTGGCAGCCCTTGAGAGCCTCGGCGATCGCCCCGCGTTTGATCTGATTTTTATCGATGCCGATAAGCCCAACAACCCGCACTATCTGCAGTGGGCGCTGCGCTACTCCCGCCCGGGAACGCTGATTATCGGCGATAACGTGGTGCGGGATGGGGAAGTGACCAATCCGCACAGCGCCGATGAGCGAGTCCAGGGCGTGCGGCGGTTTATTGAGATGATGGGCAGCGACCCGCGCCTGACGGTGACGGCGCTGCAGACGGTGGGCAGCAAGGGCTGGGATGGGTTTACGCTGGCGTGGGTCAACGGGTAGCTCCGCTACCGGCAGCGGCCCCAGCCGATTAACGTGGCTGCTCGCTAAGAGAAACTTCTCTCATTAACCTCCGCGGAATATTTCGTTCATTTCCGTGGAATGTTCCGTTCACGTTGAATCCGACGTTTTTCTCACACCCGCTGCGGGTGAACGGCACGGGGGGCGTTTCGCCCGCCCCACGCTGCCAACCCGTGGCAATTAGGTTGCGATTTCATTGCTGAAAGAATTTTCAGCAATGACCATGCAGGCATGAGGCATCGGGATATGCAGCAGGGGGGTTGGGCCGGCTAAAAATCGCTGAGGCGCAGGCGGCTGGCCGGGGCCGCCAGCATGGACAAAAACGCCCGGAGCGTTTTTGAACGACGTTGACGTCGGCCCCGAAGGGGTGAGTCCCAGGGATGGGACGAATAACCTGGCGGAGGCAAGCCTTACAGGGACGTTACCTCTTGCCGTCCCCGAATAGCCAGACGGCGGAGACGAAGGTATCGCGCAGCGACGATTTTTCTTGCCGGGATGCCGGGTCCCCAGGGCCGGGCGAAACCGGCCCTGGGCCGTTCACCTATGCCGCAGGAAACAGAAGTATGCGGGACCAATGGTGAACGGAACATTCCACCGAACACTTCACAGAGCAAGCTAAGAAAACACGCCTTTACCCTGCCCTAAAACGACCATCAGGCGACTATCTGCTCCATCGCCTGCAGGATCCGCTTATCGGAAATCGGGTACGGGGTACCCAGCTGCTGGGCGAAGAAGCTGACGCGCAGCTCCTCGATCATCCAGCGGATCTCCTGCACGTCCTCATCGTCGCGGCGCGCCGGCGGCAGCTTATTCAACCACTGCTGCCACGCCTGCTGAATGCTCTCAATCTTCAGCATCTGCGCGCGATCGCGATGGGGATCGACGGCCATTTTCTCCAGCCGCTTTTCAATCGCCTGCAGATAGCGCAGCGTATCCCCCAGCCGGCGGAAGCCGTTGCCGGTGACGAATCCGCGATAGACCAGCCCGCTCATCTGCGCCTTGATATCCGACAGCCCCAGTGCCATGCTCATATCCACGCGCCCTTTCAGCCGCTTGTTGACGTTGAACACCGCGGTCAGGATCTGCTCAACCTGTTTGGCAATCTCCACCACCGTATCGTTGAGCTCGGCGCGAACCTTCTCGTGCAGCTTCGCAAAGCCCTCTTCGGTCCATACCGGCCCGCCGGCCTCGTCGATAAGCTTATCGACGCCGCAGGAGATGCAGTCGTCAATCAGATCCAGCACCTTGCCGTAGGGGTTAAAATAGAGCCCCAGCTTGGCTTTATTCGGCAGCTTCTCGTGCAGATATTTAATCGGCGACGGAATGTTCAGCAGCAGCAGACGCCGCAGACCGCGCCACATCGCCTGCTGCTGCTCAAGCGGATTGTCGAACAGCTTAATCGCCACGCTGTCACGTTCGTCCACCAGCGCCGGCCAGGCCTTAACCCGATAGTTGCCGCGCTTTTGCTCATAGCTTTCCGCCAGGGTGCCGAAGCTCCAGATATGCAGCCCGCTCTGCTCGATACCGTCATCGGCCACCGCGGAGAGCGTCTCCTGCACTTTGCCCTTCAGCGCATCCTTTAACTCCTGCAGCGAACGGCCTTCGGCGAGCTTCTTGTTCTTATCATCCACCACCCGGAAGGTGATTTTTAGGTGATCGGGCACCTGATCCCACTGCCAGGCCTCGCGGTCGATGGTCACGCCGCTCATCCGCCGCAGCTCGCGCTCCAGCGAATCCAGCAGCGGCAGCTCCAGCGGCGTCGCCCGGCCTAAAAAGGCTTCGGCGTAGTTCGGTGCCGGGACAAAGTTACGCCGCACCGGTTTCGGCAGCGACTTAATCAGGGCGATAATCAGCTCCCGGCGCAGGCCGGGGATTTGCCATTCAAAGCCGGCCTCCTCCACCTGATTGAGCAGCGGCAGCGGAATATGCACCGTCACCCCGTCGGCGTCGGCGCCCGGTTCAAACTGGTAGGTCAGGCGCAGCTTGAGGCTGCCCTGATGCCAAAAGTTCGGGTAGTCCAGCTTGCTGACCTGCTCCGCGCCCTCTTTAATCAGCATGCTCTTTTCGAAGTTGAGCAGATCCGGAGTCTCGCGGCTGGCCTGCTTCCACCAGTTGTCGAAATGGCGCGCCGAGATGACGTCATGGCCGATGCGCCGATCGTAGAACTCAAACATCGTCTCGTCGTCGACCAGAATGTCGCGGCGGCGCGATTTGTGCTCCAACTCTTCGATTTCCGTGCGCAGCTTGAGATTGTCGCGGAAGAAGGCGTGCCGGGTCTGCCAGTCGCCCTCCACCAGCGCGTGGCGGATAAACAGCTCGCGGCACAGCGCCGGGTCAATCTGGCTGTAGTTCACCTTGCGGGCGGCGACGATCGGCAGGCCGTAGACGGTTACTTTCTCCGTCGCCATCACCGCTCCCTGCGCCCTCTCCCAGTGCGGTTCGCTGTACGAGCGCTTAATCAGATGCTGCGCCACCGGCTCCACCCATTCCGGGTCGATCCGCGCGGCGATGCGCCCCCACAGGCGGCTGGTTTCCACCAACTCGGCCACCATGGTCCACTTCGGCGGCTTCTTAAACAGCCCGGAGCCCGGGAAGATCGAGAAGCGGGCGTTACGCGCGCCGGTAAACTCCTGCTTGTCGGTATCCTTCATGCCGATATGCGACAGCAGCCCGGTCAGCAGCGCGGTGTGAATTTCGCGGTACTCCGCCGGTTCGCTATTGACCGGCAGGCCCAGCTCTTTCACCACCTGGCGCAGCTGGGTATAGATGTCCTGCCACTCGCGCACCCGGAGGTAGTTAAGAAAATCAAGGCGGCACTGGCGGCGGAACTGGTTCGATGACAGCGCTTTCTGCTGCTCGCCGAGGTAGTTCCATAAGTTAACGAAGGCGAGAAAATCCGACTCTTTATCGTGGAAACGGCGGTGCTTCTCATCCGAGGCCTGCTGCTTGTCCATCGGGCGTTCGCGCGGGTCCTGAATCGACAGCGCCGAGGTAATGATCATCGCCTCGCGCACGCAGCCGTGCTTTTGCGCTTCCAGCACCATCCGCGCCAGCCGCGGGTCAACCGGCAGCTGGCTGAGCTGGCGGCCCATCGGCGTCAGCTTATAGGCGGTCATCTGCTCGTCGGTGGTAATCGCCCCGAGCTCTTCCAGCAGGCGCACGCCGTCCTGGATGTTACGCTTGTCCGGCGCCTCAACGAACGGGAAGGCGGCGATATCCCCCAGCCCCAGGGCGGTCATCTGCAGAATAACCGACGCCAGGTTGGTGCGCAGGATTTCCGGGTCGGTAAACTCCGGGCGCGACAGAAAATCGTCTTCGGAATAGAGACGAATACAGATCCCTTCCGATACGCGGCCGCAGCGGCCTTTACGCTGGTTAGCGGAGGCCTGAGAAACGGGCTCAATCGGCAGGCGCTGCACCTTGGTGCGGAAGCTGTAGCGGCTGATGCGCGCGGTACCCGGGTCGATAACGTACTTAATTCCCGGCACCGTCAGCGAGGTTTCGGCGACGTTGGTCGCCAGCACGATCCGCCGCCCGCTGTGGGACTGGAAGACGCGGTTCTGCTCGCTGTTCGACAGCCGGGCGTAAAGCGGCAGCACTTCGGTATGCCGCAGGTTGAGCTTATTGAGCGCATCGGCGGTATCGCGAATTTCCCGCTCGCCGCTCATAAAAATCAGAATATCGCCGGGACTTTCGTGGCCCAGCTCATCGACGGCGTCGAAAATCGCCTGCAGCTGATCGCGCTCGGTGTCATCGGCCTCTTCCACGATCGGCCGGTAGCGAACTTCGACCGGATAAGTGCGACCGGAAACTTCGATAATCGGCGCGTGGTTAAAGTGGCGCGAGAAGCGTTCCGGATCGATGGTCGCCGAGGTGATGATGATTTTCAGGTCCGGACGCTTCGGCAGCAGCTCCCGCAGGTAGCCGAGCAGGAAGTCGATATTGAGACTGCGTTCGTGGGCCTCATCGATAATGATCGTGTCGTACTGCATCAGCAGCCGGTCCTGCTGGATTTCCGCCAGCAGGATACCGTCGGTCATCAGCTTGACCATGGTGTTGTCGCTGACGTGGTCGCTAAAGCGCACCTTGTAGCCGATGCAGCCGCCCGGTTCGCTTTGCAGCTCCTCGGCGATGCGGTTCGCTACGGTGCGCGCCGCCAGACGACGCGGCTGGGTGTGGCCAATTAAGCCTTTCACCCCGCGCCCGAGCTCCATGCAGATTTTCGGCAGCTGAGTGGTTTTACCGGAGCCGGTCTCCCCCGCCACAATCACCACCTGGTGGTCGCGCACGGCTTCGAGGATCTCCTGCTTTTTCTGGCTTACCGGCAGGTTTTCCGGATAGGTGATCGCCGGCCGCGCCGCTTCACGCAGCAGGACTTTCCCTGCCGCTGCCGCAATCTCCTGCGCCATCTCCCGCAGAATAGCCTGCTGGGATTCAGGATTTTTAACCTTCTTCACGCCGTGCAGACGGCGGGAAAAGCGTGACCTGTCGCGCAGCATCAGGCCATCAAGCTGCTGGAAGATCTGGGGGAAGGTGAAAATTTGTTGTTCTGTCATAGCGTTATCGGGCAGTGCTCTGCCAGGAAAAATCTCTTTTGAAGTATTGCTGTAGATTACCACAGCTGATCATTTCATGCCTTGTTCAAAAAAACTGAACACTGAGTTCGATTTATTGCGCTTTCTCTGTGGCATGATTGTGAATAAAGTGTCAGCAAGCACCAGGGCATCGACCCGTCAATCTCATATAAGGAAACACCCATGAGCAAAGTATTAGTTCTCAAATCCAGTATTCTGGCAGGGTACTCGCAATCCGGTCAGCTGTCCGACTATTTTGTTGAACAATGGCGTGAAAAGCACGCTGAAGACGTTATCACCGTGCGTGACCTGGCAGCAAATCCGATTCCGGTACTGGATGGCGAACTGGTTGGTGCTCTGCGTCCGAGCGATGCGCCGCTGACTCCGCGTCAGCAGGAAGCGCTGGCGCTGTCCGACGAGCTGATCGCCGAACTGCAGGCGAATGACGTGATTGTTATCGCCGCGCCGATGTATAACTTCAACATCCCGACTCAGCTGAAAAACTACTTCGACCTGGTGGCACGCGCCGGCGTCACCTTCCGCTACACCGAGAAAGGGCCGGAAGGTCTGGTTACCGGTAAACGCGCCGTTGTTGTCACCAGCCGCGGCGGCATCCATAAAGATACCCCGACTGACCTGGTGACTCCGTATCTGTCGACCTTCCTCGGCTTCATCGGCATCACCGACGTGAACTTCGTCTTCGCTGAAGGTATCGCTTACGGTCCGGAAGTGGCGGCCAAAGCGCAGAACGACGCGAAAGCGGCCATCGATAGCGTGGTTGCAGCGTAATTTAGATTGCCACTCCCACCGCCCGGTGGGAGTTTCTTCTCCCCGTCACCCACCTTACGAGACGCCTCGTAAAATCAGCAGCCAATTCTGCCTGTAAATCCCCCAACGTATACGATAGCGCTCACGGCTTGCGGCCAGCTGTCTCCGATCTCCAGGCCTGACCTGACAAAATGTCGAAAAATCAGCGATAGGTACCATGTACACGCTCAGGTGTACATGGTACCTTAACAAGGAGCGTACTCATGTGCTGTGCGATTGAATTTATCGAAACGCCGCTGTTTACCCGGCAGATACAACAGCTTGCGACTGACGATGAGCTTCGGGCGCTGCAGAAAGAACTCATTGGCAATCCGGATGCCGGGGATATCATCCAGAATACGGGTGGACTTCGGAAAATCAGGATGGCGACCGGCCGGCAGGGAAAAAGCGGCAGCGCGAGGGTGATTTATTTCCTCGCAACCGCTGAGATTATTTATCTGGTTTTGGCTTACCCAAAAAACACCAAAGATAGCCTGACCGATGCTGAAAAAGCGCAGCTCAAAAAACTAGCCAAACGACTGAAAAATGAGGTGTGATATGAGTTTTTTTGATGAGCTTCAAACGTCTCTCAAAGAAGCCGTTGATATCAAAAATGGCGATAAAGCCTCGGCCCGCGTGACTCGCTATGAGATTGCTGACGTGAAGGCCATTCGAGCGCGGCTGAACGTTTCCCAGACGGAAATGGCGCAAGCGCTGGGAACCAGCGTGGATACCATTAAAAGCTGGGAATCCAGACGACGCAACCCAACGGGGCTGGCGGCAAAAGTGCTGGCGGCTATTCAGGCGAACCCGGCGCTCTTTCAGGAGCTGGCTAAATATTAGGCCCCCCATACCGGAGGGCCGGAGGGCTACCGCTCAGGATGATGATTTCGGCCGCAGGCTTTCATCAAACTCCAGGCGCTTTCTCTGCGGTTCCACCTCTTTCAGCGGCTCCACCTGATGCAGCGTTTGCTGGCAGCGCTCGACCAGCACCTGATACTCCCGCGTCCCCTGCTTTTTCCACGCGATCTCCTGCTCGCTCAGGGTGCGAATGGCCTTCGCCGGGCTGCCGACGATCAGATGGTTGGCCGGCATCTCGGCTTTGGCCTTCACGAACGCCGAGGCGCCAACGATGCTGTTTTCGCCAATCGTCGCGCCGTCGATAATCACCGCGCTCATCCCCACCAGCGCGTTGCGGCCGATGACGCAGCCGTGGAGGATCGCCCCGTGGCCGATATGCCCGTCCTCTTCGACCACCGTATCCTGGCCGGGAAAGCCGTGCATCACGCAGTTATCCTGAATGTTGGCGCCGTCTTTCACCAGGATGCGCCCAAAATCACCGCGCAGGCTGGCGTTGGGCCCGACGTACACGCCTTTCCCGAGGATCACGTCGCCAATCAGCACCGCCGTGGGGTGAACGTAGCTTTCATCCGGTACCACCGGGGTCATACCGTCAATCTGATAAATCGGCATCGGCTCTCCTTAAGCGGCGGTCAGGCCGCCAAAACGTTGAAAATAGAGCGGCCCTGGCGCCGGCAGTTCGCCGACCGAGCTCTCCCCGAGCTCGCTCACGAAGGCCAGCGCGCCGGGGGCGACGCGTTGATAAATATTGATGCACAGCTGGCGCGCGGTCTGCCCCAGCCAGTGCGCCGGCAGCAGCTCCTCCGGCAGGAGCGGATCTTTGAGCACCACCCGACGATAAAAATGGATTAACAGCAGCTGGATCTGGAAGCAGCGCTCTGCGGTCAGCTCCGCGCTATCGACGTCGCGGAGCAGCGACAGCAGCGGGCGAAACAGCGAAATAAAGGTTTCGTACATCGCGTTTTGTTCGGTGAGATGCCAGCACTCCTCGACGCGCGCGCGCAGCGCCGCCCGGGAGAGCGCCAGCGGAGAGTGCGCTTCAAAGCAGATGACGTTTTCCGCCACCCCCGCCTCATGCAGCAGCGACTGGACGTCCGCCAGCTTCTGCGCCGGCGAGGCGAGCAGGCTCGGCGCGAGCGCGCCAAAACCCTGCCACAGAAGCTGTTTTTTCACCTCCGCCAGGGTATTTTTTTCCAGCCCCTCGGAGAGCAGCAGCAGCCAGGTACCGTCCCACTCCGGGGCGCCAGCGCGATAAATTTTGTGCTCCGCGCGGCGGGTCAGGCGTAGCCCCTTGTCGCTCAGACGATAGAAGCTGCGGCGGCCGATGCGCACCACGTCCAGCCACTCCTCCTTGTTGAGGCGAAACAGCGCCGTACGCACAAAGCGTTCGCCGAACCCCAGCCCTTCGAGCAGGGCCGCCACGCTGCCGAGCCACACTTCGCCCCCGCGCTGCAGCAGGGAATCGCCGTACAACGAGGCGATCAGCGAGGTCCCGCTAATCGGCATCGCCGTTACCGCCTGTTGAATAAAGTTATCAAGCCTGCTCATCTGATTCATTCCGTTGCGGTTAGTAGTCCATGACGAATCATAGCACAGGGAATTCCCGGCGGGCGCGCGGCGTCCCGCCGGGGAGTTCATCGTCCGGCCGGGCCGGGTGGCGCTGACCTAGCCGTTGGCGGCAACCTTGCGCAGGTCGAACACCCGGCAGGCTTTGCCTTCCGAGCGCGGGATGCTGCCGCAGTTGACGATGCTGATATCGGTGGAGATCCCGACCATCGACTTGATGCGGTGGCGCAGCTGATGGCAGATCTGGCAGCGCTGCTCGTGGCTCAGCGACAGGCTGCTCTCCTTCAGCTCCACGCGCACCGAAAGTGAATCAAGATGGCCGCGGCGATTGACCTCCAGCTGGTAGTGCGGCGCCAGGTGCTCGACCTTGAGGATCTCCTCTTCCAGCTGCGACGGGAAGACGTTGACGCCGCGAATAATCAGCATGTCGTCGCTGCGTCCGCTGATGCGATCCATCCGCCGCATGCTCCGCGCGGTGCCCGGCAGCAGGCGGGTCAGATCGCGGGTACGGTAGCGGATCACCGGCAGGGCCTCTTTGGTCAGGGTGGTGAACAGCAGCTCGCCGTGTTCGCCATCCGCCAGCGGCGTACCGTCGTGCGGGTTGACCACCTCCGGGTAGAAATGGTCTTCCCAGATGGTCGGGCCGTCGGCGGTTTCCAGACACTCCATCGCCACCCCCGGCCCCATGACTTCCGAAAGCCCGTAGATATCCAGGGCGACGATCCCGAGACGGCGCTCGATTTCCGCCCGCATCGCCAGCGTCCACGGCTCGGCGCCGAATACGCCGACCCGCAGGGAGCAGCGGCTGGCATCGCCGCCCATCTGCCGCTCGAGCTCTTCAATCAGGTTCAGGCAGTACGAGGGCGTAACCATAATCATATCCGGCTGAAAATCGCGGATCAGCTGCGCCTGTTTTTCCGTCTGGCCGCCGGACATCGGGATCACCGTGGCCCCCAGACGCTCCGCGCCGTAGTGCGCGCCAAGGCCGCCGGTGAACAGGCCGTAGCCGTAGGCAACGTGGATTTTGTCCTTCGCCGTGCCGCCCGCCGCGCGCAGGGAGCGGGCGACGATGTTGGCCCAGGTATCAATATCGTTTTGCGTGTAGCCCACCACCGTCGGCTTGCCGGTGGTTCCCGACGAGGCGTGGATGCGCACAATCTGCTCCATCGGCACCGCAAAGGTATCGAACGGGTAGTTATCGCGCAGATCCTGCTTGGTGGTGCACGGGAATTTGCTCAGGTCGCTCAGCTCATGGAAATCGTCAGGATGCACCCCCGCCGCGTCAAACTTGCGGCGGTACATCGGAACGTTGTCGTAAGCGTGTTTCAGCGTCCACTTCAGACGCTGGGTTTGCAGAGCCTGTAATTCGTCACGAGAAGCGTTTTCAATCGGATCTAATTTTGTATTAGTTATCATTTTAGGGTACTCGCAGGTAAATTAGCTCACACTCGCTCGAGGATCATGGCAATGCCCTGACCCACGCCAATACACATCGTACACAGGGCGTAGCGCCCGCCGCGGCGCTGCAGCTCCAGGCTTGCGCTCAGCGCCAGTCGGGCGCCGCTCATTCCCAGCGGGTGACCGAGAGCGATAGCGCCGCCGTTGGGGTTAACGTGCGCGGCATCCTCCGCCACTCCCAGCTGTCTGAGCACCCCCAGCGCCTGGGCGGCGAAGGCTTCATTCAGTTCAATGACGTCCATATCGTTAATATTCAGCCCCGCGCGCTCCAGCACCTTGCGCACGGCGGGCACCGGCCCGAGCCCCATCAGCCGTGGTTCAACCCCCGCCGTGGCCATCGCCACGATGCGCGCCCGCGGCGTCAGCCCCTGGGCCAGCGCCTGCTGTTCGCTGGCGATAATCAGCGCCGCTGCGCCGTCGTTAACTCCGGAGGCGTTTCCGGCGGTGACCACGCCGCCCTTGCGGAACGGGGTTTTTAGCTGTGAAAGCTGCTCCAGGGTGGTCTCCGCCCGCGGATGTTCATCATCGCGAACGGCGCTGACCGCCCCCTTCTTGCCGATAATCTGGACCGGCACGATCTCCTGCGCCAGGATGCCGTTACGCTGAGCCTTCGCCGTCAGCTGCTGGCTGCGCAGGGCGAAGGCGTCTTGATCGGCGCGGCTAATATTTAACAACTCGGCTACATTCTCCGCCGTTTCCGGCATGCTGTCAGTGCCAAATTGCTGCTGCATGAGCGGGTTCACAAAACGCCAGCCGATGGTGGTATCAAACAGCTCCGCCTGACGCTGGTAAGGCGCGCTGGCCTTGCCCATCACAAACGGCGCCCGCGACATCGACTCCACGCCGCCGGCAATCATCAGGTCGGCATCCCCGGCCTTAATGGCGCGGGCGGCAAAGCCGATTGCGTCCAGCCCGGAGCCGCACAGGCGGTTGATAGTGGTGCCGGAGACGCTCTGCGGGTAGCCCGCCAGCAGCGTCGCCATATGCGCCACGTTGCGGTTATCTTCTCCGGCCTGGTTGGCGCAGCCGAAAATCACGTCGTCAATGCAGCCGGGATCGAGGCGCGGGTTGCGGCTCAGCAGCTCGCGCAGCGGAACGGCGGCCAAATCGTCGGCCCGCACGCTGGCGAGCGCCCCGCCGTAGCGGCCGATCGGCGTACGAATTCCGTCACAAATAAAGGCGTCGCGCATCAAACTTCTCCTGTGATTGTGCCGCCGATGCGGTGCGATTTACCGCGAAACAGGGCGACAATTTTCTGTTGTTGGTTAACGATTTCGATGTCGTAGACGCCGGTCAGTTTGCCCTGCTGCCTGACTCGCGCGGTGGCGACCAGCCGGTCGCCGGCGAAGGCCGGGCGCAGAAAATCGATGCTCGCCGCCGAGGCCACCGCCGCCAGCCCCTGGCTGTTGCAGGCGTAGGCAAAAGCGGTGTCGGCGAGGGAAAAGAGCTGCCCGCCGTGGCAGGTTTGATGGCCGTTAAGCATGTTCGGCGCGACGATCATGGTCATCTGCGCGTAGCCTTCGTCCATCTCAATAATGTCGATCCCCAGCGTTTGGGCGCAGGTATCGAGTTCGTACATCGCGCGCGCGTTGCGCCAGGCCTTATCGTTCATGACGCATCTCCAGCAGCGCCTTCTGGCGCAGTAGCGAACAGGGGCGATAGCGCTCCTCGCCGTAGTGCTGCTGGAGGTTTTCCAGCAGGCGCAGCACGCGGTTCCAACCCAGTCGGGCACCCCACGCCAGCGGGCCGTGCGGATAGTTCACCCCGAGGCGCATCGCGGTATCGATATCCGCCGGCTCGGCCACCCCTTTCTGCACCGCATCCAGCGCCTCGTTTACCAGCATCGCCACCGTGCGCCACACCAGCAGCCCCGGATAGTCGGCAATCTGCAGCACCTTTTTGCCCTGCTGCTGAAAATAGTGCACCGCTTTATCGGTGGCCGACTGCGGGTTAGACTCCGCGCTCGCCAGCACCACCGTCTCCCCGGCGCTGTGGTCATAGACCACCACCGGACGGCCGTAGTGGGCGCTCAGGGCCTCGGCGGTTTGGCCTTCGGTCTCCATCAGCAGCAGCTCGTCAAGCTCGGTGACATTGTCACGTTTACCGCTCACCTTCAGCGCCCCTGCAGGATCGGCCACCGGGCTGAGGGCCAGATCCGCCTCGGCGTCCAGCGGCCAGCGGTATACGCCCTGCCCGCTCTTTTTGCCCAGCCGCCCGGCCAGCGCCAGCTCCTGCTGCAGCAGCGAGGGAAGGAAGCGCCGGTCCTGCCAGAAGGCGTTAAATACCGAACAGGTCACCGCGAAGTTGACGTCCTGGCCGATCAAATCGGTCAGCGCCAGCGGCCCCATCGGGAAACCGCCGCCGTCGCGCAGCGCGGCGTCAATGACCTGCGCGGGAGCCACCTGCTCCTCCAGCGCGCGCCAGGCTTCGGCGTAGAACGGGCGCGCCACGCGATTGACGATAAACCCCGGCGTTGAGCGGCAGCATACCGGCTGCTTGCCCCACGCGGTGACGCACCGGCACAGCTGTTCGACCACCTCCGGCGAGGTGGCCAGGCCGCTGACCACTTCCACCAGCTTCATCACCGGAGCCGGATTAAAGAAGTGCAGCCCGGCAACGCGCTCCGGGTGCTTAACGTCGGCGGCAATCGCGGTAATCGAAATCGAGGAGGTGTTGCTGGTGAGCAGCGCGGAGGGCGAGCAGATCTCCGCCAGCTGGCTGAACAGCGCTTTTTTGACCTCAGGACGTTCGGAAGCCGCTTCAATCACCAGCTGCGCCGGCGCCAGCGCGGCCAGCTCCGTCGTCGGCACGATGCGGGCCAGCAGCGCCTCGGCCTGCTCTGCGGTCAGCCTGCCGCGCGCGACGCGCGAGGCCAGCCGCTGGCGAATAGCGTCCACCGCGCGGGTTAGCGCATCGGCGGCGATATCGTAGAGCAGCACCTGATGTCCGGCGCCGGCGGCGACTTCCGCAATCCCTGAGCCCATGGTGCCGCCGCCGATCACGGCGACGATATGCAGTGTTGTGCTCATAGGCTATTTCCCGCTGAACTGTGGAGGACGTTTGGCGAGGAAAGCGCTTACGCCTTCGCGGTAGTCGGCGCTGCGTCCGGCCATGCGCTGGTAGTCGCGTTCCAGGTCAAGCTGGGCATCGAGACCGTTGGTTTCCGCGGCCAGCAGGGCTTGCTTAATCAGGCCGAGGCCGAAGGTCGGCTGCGCCGCCAGATGGCGGGCCAGCTGAAGGCTGACGTCCGCCAGCTCGGCGTCTTCCACCAGCTGCCAGATCATCCCCCACTGGGCGGCCTGTTCGGCGCTGAGCTTCTCGCCCAGCAGCGCCAGCCCCATCGCCCTGGCGCGTCCGGCAACCCGCGGCAGGAACCAGCTGCCGCCGCAGTCGGGCACCAGCCCGAGCCTGCTGAAGGCCATTACGAAGCTGGCGGATCGCGCGGCGAGTACTATATCGCAGCCCAGGGCCAGGGTTGCCCCGGCCCCGGCCGCTACGCCATTAACCGCCGCAATCACCGGCTTCGGCAGCGCCGCCAGGCGGCGCACCAGCGGGTTATAAAAACGCTCCACCGACAGCCCCAGATCCGGCGCCGGGCCGCTGGGGTCAACGTTACGGTCGTTCAGATCCTGGCCGGCGCAAAAGCCGCGCCCGGCGCCGGTGATCAGCAGGCAGCGCACGCTGTCGTCGCGTTCGGCCTGGGTCAGACACTCGGCGAGCTGCTGGTGCATCAGGTCATTAAAGCTGTTCAGGCGATCCGGACGGTTAAGGGTAATCGTCATCACGCCCTGTTCTACGGTGCTGAGAATAAAAGCTTCCACCATTAGCGTCCTTTAAATTGCGGGGTACGTTTTTGTAAAAAGGCATCGATGCCTTCGCGACGATCTTCCGTCGCGCTGAGCAGCGTAAACAGCTGGCGCTCCTGCTGGAGCCCGGCCTGCAGCCCCACCTCCTGCGACTGGCGCAGCGCCTGCTTCGCCGCCCGCAGCGCCAGCGGCGAGTGGCGGGCAATGGTCGCTGCCAGCTTCAGTGCATATTCATCGGTTAACGCCGGCGGATAGATGTCGCTCACCAGACCGGCCTGCTGCGCCCGCCGGGCGTCGATGGCTTCGCCGCTCAGCACCATGCGGCTGGCCAGCGCCTTGCCGACGCAGCGGATCAGCCGCTGGGTGCCGCCCGCGCCGGGCATAATGCCGAGGGTGATTTCCGGCACACCGAAGCGGGCGTTATCCCCCGCGACCACCAGGTCGCAGAGCAGCGCCAGCTCGCAGCCCGCGCCGAGGGCGTAGCCGTTCACTGCCGCAATCAGCGGTTTCGGGAAGGCGTCAATGCGCGCCCACAGGCGGGGGCGAATATCATCGAACGTGGCCGGGAGATCTTTTTCCGCCATTTCGTTCAGGTCGGCGCCGGCGGCAAACACGCGCTGGCCGCCGCTAATCACGCAGGCGCTAATTTCCGGGTCGGCCGCCGCGGCTTCCAGCGCCTCGGCAAGCTGCATCAGCAGCGCATTATTGAGCGCATTGCGCGCCTGCGGCCGGTTGAGGGTCAGGTGCAGCACCCGCTCGTGGCGGGTAATCAGCAGTTCGCTCATGCCATCCCCCGGGCGTCAAAATCCACCACCACGTCGCCGCTGGTCGGCAGCGCCTGGCAGCTGAGCACGTATCCGGCCGCCAGCTCGTCCGCTTCGAGGCTGTAGTTTGCCGCCATCGCCACTTCTCCGCTCAGCACCTTGCATTTGCAGGTGGCGCAGACGCCGCCTTTACAGGCGAACGGCAGATCCGCCCCCTGGCGCAGCGCCGCGTCGAGAATGCTGTCATCCTCTGCGCTGAGGGCCACCAGCCGGTCGCGGCCGTCCTGACGAATGGTGACGGTGCGGCCCTCGGCCTGCACCCCGGTCGCGCGCTTAACGCTGCTGCCCGGGGTATTAAAACGCTCAAGATGAATGCTGTTCGCCGCCATCCCGAGCGCCCCCAGCGCGGCCTCAGCGTCATCCATCATCACCGCCGGGCCGCAGATAAAGGCCTCGTCGAAGCGGCTGAAGTCCAGCAGCCGGCCGGAGAGCGCGCGCAGCTTAGCGCCGTCGATGCGCCCCTGCAGCAGATCGCTGTCCATCGACTCCTGGCTAAACAGGTGCACCACCTGCAGCCGCTGCGGATAGCGGTCTTTCAGGTCCGCCAGCGCCTGGCGAAACATCATGCTGTGGCTGCTGCGGTTGCCGTAGATCAGGGTGAAGCGGCTTTGCGCTTCGGTGGCGAGCGTGGCGCCGATAATCGCCATCATCGGCGTAATGCCGGAACCGGCGGCAATCGCCAGGTATTCACCGCGCCTTTCGGCCTGCGGCTGGTAGCCAAAATGGCCCTGCGGCACCATCACCTCCAGGGCCATGCCCTGGTGGATATTGTTCTGCGCATAGCGGGAGAAGCGGCCGCCGTCGATGGCCTTTACCGCCACGCTGATTTCGGCCGGGGAGCGGCTGCGGCAGATGGAGTAGCAGCGCCGCAGCTCTTCCCCGCCGAGGCGGGCTTTTACGGTCAGGTGCTGGCCGGGACGGAAGGCGTACTCGGCCTGCAGCGCGTCGGGGATCGCAAAGGTAATGGTCACCGCATCGCGGGTTTCCGGCTCCACTCTCGCGACGGTAAGCGAATGAAACGTCGTCATGGCAACCTCAAATACATTTAAAGTAATCAAAGGGTTCGCGGCAGCTGTCGCAGCGGTAGAGCGCTTTGCAGGCCGTAGAACCGAATTCGCTAATCAGCGAGGTGTGGACGCTGCCGCAGCGCGGGCAAACCACCTCCTGCGGCATATCGGCGTGGCAGGCGTGCCCCTGCGGCGGGCTGATCCCGTACTGGCGCAGGCGCTCGCGGGCCGCCTGATTCATCCAGTCGGTGGTCCACGGCGGGTCAAGCTGCAGGACAATATGCACCGGCGTGTAGCCGCGGCGGGCCATCGCCGCGCGGATCTCGCCCAGCAGATGCTCCGTTGCCGGGCAGCCAGAGTAGGTCGGCGTAAAGCCAATCACCCAGCCCTCGCCGCGCGGCGCCACGCTGCGCACCATCCCGAGGTCGGTAATGGTCAGCACCGGCACTTCCGGGTCGGGGATCTCGCTGAGCAGGGCCCAGATAGCGTGAACGTCGGCGGGGGCGATCGCGGTCAGTCGTTGCATAGCCACCTCCTGCTACCAGCGCTGGCCGGGATAGGCGCGCTGCAGATACTGCATCTCCGCGAGCATCGGTCCGAGGTGTTCGCTGTGCAAACCCTGCTTGCCGCCGCTGCGAAACGCCGCCTCCTCGGGGATCTGCAGACCCGACTCCAGCAGCGCGGTATGCACCGTGCTCTGCCAGGTTCCCTGCAGCTCGCGCGGGTCGACGGCAATTCCCTGCTCGACCAGGCTCAGCTCCAGCGCGTCGGCCATAAACAGCTCGCCGGTAAAGCGCCACAGGCCATCGACCGCCTGCTGCATTTTTTGCGCAGAAAGCGGCGTGCCGTTGCCCAGCCGTTCGAGCCAGCCGCGGCTAAAGCGTAGGTGGTAGCGCACCTCCTTCAGCCCCTTGGCGGCGATGGCGGCAATTTGCGCATCGCGGCTCTCTACCAGACGGGTGAACAGCGCCACGTGCCAGGCGTCGATAAAGAACTGGCGGACGAGGGTGTCGGCGAAGCTGCCGTTCGGCTGCTCCACCAGCAGCAGGTTGTGAAACTGGCGCTCGTCGCGGCCAAAGGCGAGAGTGTCTTCGTCCCCGCTCCCCGCCAGCTCCGCCGCGTAGGTAAGGAAATTACGCGCCTGGCCGAGCAGGTCGAGACCGATATTGGCCAGCGCCAGATCAATCTCCAGCTCCGGCGCGTGGCCGCACCACGCCCCCAGGCGCTGGGCCAGCACCAGGCCGTTATCGCCCAGACGCAGAGCATAGGTTGCAACGGGATTGAGGTTATTCATCGCTGCCTCACATATGTTCCATGCCGTCCGGCACGCTGTAGAAAGTGGGATGGCGGTAGATTTTGCTCTCCGCCGGGTCAAAGAATTCGCCGCGCTCTTCCGGCTGCGAAGCGATGATTTCGCTGGCCTTCACCACCCACAGCGAGCAGCCTTCGCTGCGGCGGGTGTAGACGTCGCGGGCGTTTTCCAGCGCCATCTGGTCGTCGGCGGCGTGCAGGCTGCCGACGTGGCGGTGCGAAAGTCCCTGTTTGCTGCGGACAAAAACTTCATATAACGGCCAGTAAACGTTGCTCATGGTGGTGCTCCTTACGCCGCGTCGCGGGAGTGTTGTTTTTGCGCGTGGGCCAGCGCGGCTTCCCGCACCCATGCCCCCTCTTCCCAGGCTTTACGCTTGGCGGCCAGTCGTTCGTGGTTGCAGATCCCGCGGCCGCTAATGACCTCGTTCAGCTCCTGCCAGTCAATCTCGCCGAAACGGTAGCGGCCGCTGGCCTCGTCGAAGCGCAGCTCGGCATCCGGGACGGTCATCCCGAGGAGCTCGACCTGCGGCACGGTGTTGTCGACAAAGCGCTGGCGCAGCTCATCGTTGGAGTGCAGCTTGATCTTCCACGCCATGCTGCGGGCGCTGTTGGGCGAGCTGTCATCGCTGGGGCCAAACATCATCAGCGCCGGCCACCAGAAGCGGTCGATCGCGTCCTGCAGCATCCGCCGCTGCTCGTCGCTGCCCTGGGCCAGCACCATGCAGGCTTCAAATCCCTGGCGCTGGTGGAAACTCTCTTCCTTGCAGATTTTGACCATCGCCCTGGCGTAGGGGCCGTAGGAGGTGCGGCACAGTGCCACCTGGTTGACGATGGCGGCGCCGTCCACCAGCCAGCCGATCACGCCGATATCCGCCCAGCTCAGCGTGGGGTAGTTAAAAATGGAGGAGTACTTCATCCGCCCGTCGAGCATCTTCTGATAGAGATCTTCCCGGGCGCAGCCGAGGGTTTCCGCCGCGCTGTACAGATAGAGGCCGTGGCCGGCCTCATCCTGCACCTTAGCCAGCAGGATCGCCTTGCGGCGCAGCGTCGGCGCGCGGGTGATCCAGTTCCCTTCCGGCAGCATGCCGACAATTTCGGAGTGCGCATGCTGGCCAATCTGGCGGATCAGCGTCTGGCGGTAGGCGTCGGGCATCCAGTCCTGCGGTTCGATGGCCGTATCCTGCGCGATGCGCTGGTCAAAGCGTTGTTCTTCTGTCACGTCATCACCTTTATGATTCCTGTAAATTCAACAAATCAATTTTTGTGAATCACTTTGTTTTATAAAAGTTACACTCTGGTTAAATAAAACCACAAATTTTGTTTGTTCTTTTTGTGACGATCGCCGCAAAACATTCCACTAACAGCGTAAATACAACAACATATGACACACACTCACGACATCATCGATCACAATGTTAATAAATTATTAAATATAGGCTTGCATTTAATGATTCATAAAATAACTATTTATAGATATTTCACGTAACACATCTGGAGATTCGCGATGCAGCAGTTAGCCAGCTACTTATCCGGCGCCTGGCAGACCGGCCGGGGGCGCACCCGTACTATTCACCACGCCATCAGCGGCGAAGCGCTGTGGGAAGTCTCCAGCGAAGGGCTGGATATGGCGCAGGCGCGCCGCTTTGCCATCGAGCGCGGCGGCAAAGCGCTGCAGGCCATGACCTTTATTGAGCGCAGCGCGATGCTCAAGGCGGTGGCCAAACACCTGCTGGAGCACAAGGCCGACTTTTATGCTATTTCGGCGCAAACCGGGGCGACCCGCGCCGACAGCTGGGTCGATATCGAAGGCGGCATCGGCACGCTGTTTACCTACGCCGGGCTGGGCAGCCGGGAGCTGCCGGACGATAACCTGTGGCCGGAAGATGAGCTGATTCCGCTATCAAAACAGGGAGGCTTCGCCGCCCGCCACGTGCTGACCTCGAAGTCCGGCGTGGCGGTGCATATCAACGCCTTTAACTTCCCCTGCTGGGGGATGCTGGAGAAGCTGGCGCCAACCTGGCTGGCCGGGATGCCGGCGATCGTCAAGCCGGCCACCGCCACCGCTCAGCTGACCCAGGCGATGGTGAAGTCCATCGTTGACAGCGGCCTGGTGCCGGAAGGCGCCCTCAGCCTGATTTGCGGCGGCGCGGGGGATCTGCTCGAGCGTCTCGATAGCCAGGACGTGGTGACCTTCACCGGCTCCGCCGCCACCGGCCAGCAGCTGCGCGTGCACCCGAACCTGGTGGCGAAATCCATCCCCTTCACCATGGAGGCCGACTCGCTGAACTGCTGCGTGCTGGGGGATGACGTCACCCCGGAGCAGCCGGAGTTCGCGCTGTTTATTCGCGAAGTGGTGCGCGAAATGACCGCTAAAGCCGGACAGAAATGTACCGCTATCCGCCGGATTATCGTGCCGCAGGCGCAGGTCAGCGCGGTGAGCGAGGCGCTGATCGCCCGCCTGCAGAAGGTGGTGGTGGGCGACCCGGCGCAGGAAGGGGTCAAAATGGGCGCGCTGGTGAATAGCGATCAGCGCCGGGACGTGCAGGAGAACGTCAATACGCTGATTGCGGCTGGCTGCGAGATCCGCCTCGGCGGCCGGGCGGACCTCAGCGCCGCCGGGGCCTTTTTCCCGCCGACGCTGCTGTTCTGCCCGCAGCCGGATGAAACCCCAGCGGTGCACGCCATCGAAGCCTTCGGCCCGGTAGCAACCCTGATGCCGTACCAAAACCGCGAGCACGCGCTGACCCTCGCCCGGGCGGGCGAAGGCAGCCTGGTGGGGACGCTGGTCACCGCCAGCGGCGAGCTGGCACGATCGTTTATTCTCGGCGCCGCCCGCTGCCACGGCCGTATTCAGATCCTCAACGAAGAGTCGTCCGCCGAGTCCACCGGCCACGGCTCTCCGCTACCGCAGCTGGTTCACGGCGGGCCGGGCCGGGCGGGAGGCGGCGAAGAGCTCGGCGGCCTGCGGTCGGTGAAGCACCATATGCAGCGCACGGCGGTTCAGGGCAGCCCGACCATGCTGGCGGCCATCTCCAGACAGTGGGTTCGCGGCGCGCAGGTGGCCGAGGACCGCGTTCATCCGTTCCGCAAATATTTCGAAGAGATCCAGCCCGGCGACAGCCTGCTGACGCCGCGCCGCACGCTGACCGAGGCGGATATCGTCAATTTTGCCTGCCTGAGCGGCGACCACTTCTACGCCCACATGGATAAAATTGCCGCCGCCGAGTCGATTTTCGGCGAACGGGTGGTGCACGGCTACTTCCTGATCTCCGCGGCCGCCGGGCTGTTCGTCGATGCCGGCGTCGGGCCGGTTATCGCCAACTACGGCATGGAAAATCTGCGCTTTATCGAGCCGGTGAAGCCGGGAGATACCATCCAGGTACGCCTGACCTGCAAGCGTAAAACGGTCAAACGCCAGCGCACGGCGGAAGAGAAAGCCACCGGCGTCGTCGAGTGGGCGGTAGAGATATTTAACCAGCACCAGCAGCCGGTGGCGCTCTACTCCATTCTGACCCTCGTTGCCCGCCAGCGCGGCGACTTCCCGGCCTGACGGCAAAACGCCCTCCCCACCGCCCCGGGTCATGGCCGCAGCGCCCTCCCGGGGCATAACTGGCAAATCTGACAAACAACCTGGCAAGAGCAAACAAACGCCCGATGGCCCGGCGCTGATAGCTTAGTGCTACTGAAGCCGACTTTCGCAGCGGCAAGGCACAACACAACAATAAGACGAGGTCACAATGGCAAACGGCTCGATTCTTTCCCCGCGTAAAACGGCTTTGGCCCTGGCTGTCGCCCTGTTTTGCGCCTGGCAAACGCCGGTACTGGCGCACGGTAGCGAAGCGCATATGGTCCCGATGGACAAGACGCTGCAGGAGTTTGGCGCCGACGTGCAGTGGGACGACTATGCCCAGATGTTTACGCTGATCAAAGACGGCGCCTATGTCAAAGTGAAGCCCGGCGCCAAAACGGCCATCGTTAACGGCAAACCGCTGAACCTGCAGGTTCCGGTGGTAATGAAAGAGGGTAAAGCCTGGGTTTCCGAGACCTTTATCAACGACGTGTTCCAGTCCGGCCTCGATCAAACCTTCCAGGTTGAAAAACGCCCCCACCCGCTCAACTCCTTAACCTCGGCGGAAATCAGCGAAGCGGTCACCATCGTCAAAGCGGCGCCGGAGTTCCGCCCGAATACGCGCTTCACCGAAATCTCCCTCCACGAGCCGGATAAGGCGGCGGTGTGGGCCTTTGTGCTGAACGGTACCGCCGTGGACGCCCCGCGCACCGCCGACGTGGTGATGCTCGACGGTAAGCACGTTATCGAAAGCGTGGTCGATTTACAGAACAAGAAGATCCTCTCGTGGAAAGCGATCAAAGACGCCCACGGTATGGTGCTGCTCGACGATTTCGCCAGCGTGCAAAACATCATCAACGCCAGCGATGAGTTTGCCGCAGTGCTGAAAAAGCACGGCATCACCGATACCAAAAAGGTGATCACCACCCCGCTGACCGTCGGCTACTTTGACGGCAAAGATGGCCTGAAACAGGACGCCCGTCTGCTGAAGGTGGTGAGCTATCTGGATACCGGCGACGGCAACTACTGGGCGCACCCGATTGAGAACCTGGTGGCGGTGGTCGATCTCGAGCAGAAGAAAATCATCAAGATTGAGGAAGGTCCGGTGATCCCGGTGCCGATGGAATCCCGCCCTTACGACGGCCGCGACCGCGTGAAGCCGGCGGTCAAGCCGCTGGATATCACCGAGCCGGAGGGCAAAAACTACACCATCACCGGCGATATGATCCACTGGCAGAACTGGGATTTCCACCTGCGCCTGAACTCGCGCGTCGGGCCGATTTTGTCCACCGTGACCTACAACGACAACGGTAAAAAGCGCCAGGTGATGTACGAAGGCTCCCTCGGCGGGATGATTGTCCCGTACGGCGATCCGGACGTCGGCTGGTACTT
The DNA here is from genome assembly GCF_004362605.1 of Klebsiella sp. BIGb0149. Lineage (NCBI taxonomy): Bacteria > Pseudomonadati > Pseudomonadota > Gammaproteobacteria > Enterobacterales > Enterobacteriaceae > Klebsiella > Klebsiella sp. BIGb0149. Next base: position 642,652 of record NZ_SNYG01000003.1, read on the forward strand.
TAAGGCCTATCTCGACTCCGGTGATTACGGGATGGGCACCCTGACCTCGCCTATCGTGCGCGGCAAGGACGCGCCGGCCAACTCGGTGCTGCTGGATGAAACCATCGCTGACTACACCGGCACGCCGACCACCATTCCGCGCGCCGTGGCGATCTTCGAGCGCTATGCCGGGCCGGAGTACAAGCACCAGGAGATGGGCCAGCCCAACGTCAGCACCGAGCGCCGCGAGCTGGTGGTGCGCTGGATAAGCACCGTCGGCAACTACGACTACATCTTTGACTGGGTATTCCACGAGAACGGCACCATCGGCATCGACGCGGGAGCCACCGGCATTGAGGCGGTGAAGGGCGTGCTGGCGAAGACCATGCACGATCCGAGCGCCAAAGAGGATACCCGCTACGGGACGCTGATCGACCATAACATCGTCGGCACCACCCATCAGCATATCTACAACTTCCGCCTCGATCTCGACGTTGACGGCGAGAACAACAGCCTGGTGGCGATGGACCCGGAAGTGAAGCCGAATACCGCCGGCGGCCCGCGTACCAGCACCATGCAGATTAACCAGTACGCCATCGATACGGAACAGAAAGCGGCGCAGAAATTTGACCCGGGCACCATCCGCCTGCTGAGCAACACCACGAAAGAAAACCGGATGGGTAACCCGGTGTCGTACCAGATAATCCCTTACGCCGGCGGGACGCATCCGGTGGCGACCGGCGCCAAGTTTGCCCCCGATGAGTGGATCTATCACCGCCTGAGCTTTATGGATAAACAGCTGTGGGTCACCCGCTATCATCAGGAGGAGCGCTACCCGGAAGGCAAGTATCCCAACCGTTCGATCCACGATACCGGCCTCGGTCAGTACGCAAAAGATAACGAGTCGCTGGACAACCATGATGACGTGGTGTGGATAACCACCGGCACCACCCACGTGGCGCGCGCCGAAGAGTGGCCGATTATGCCTACCGAATGGGCCCACGCGCTGCTGAAGCCGTGGAACTTCTTCGATGAAACCCCAACCCTGGGCGAGAAGAAGAAGTAGACGCAGCCCTGCTGAAGCAAGACAGCCAGACGCCGCCGGAGCCCTCTCCGGCGGCGTTTTTCGTCTCAGGCTTCGCCGGGCTCGCTGAAATCGAGCAGGATTTTGCGCGCGCTTCCCTGCCGCCCGCTGGCGACGATAGCCTCCTGCCAGCGCCTAAAAGGCAGCACCTGCGCCGCGGGCATGGCGGTCTGCGGCAGCAGCTGCCAGATGTCGCTAAACGCCGCCCGCCACTCGCCGACGTCCAGCGGCGGCAGCGCCTCGCGCAGATGAAATTTACTCACCCGCGCGCCGTGGCGCGATTGCGTCAGCGGCGCGCCGGAAAGTAAGCCCCAGGAGATAAGCGTCGAGGATGCCGGCAGCATGGCCAGCAGTTCGCTGGAGGATTCGCCGCCCACCGCATCAAACAGCAGATCGGTCTGCTGAAGCACCTGCCCAAGCATGCCGCGATCCGTCGTCATCAGCGGATAGATCCCCTGCAGCTCCAGCCGTTCACGATGCTGCGGCGAACGAATCACCCCGCATACCGAACGCGCGCCGCTCCGCAGCGCCCACTGGCCCAGCAGGCTGGCGCCGGATGAGGCGGCGGCCGTAAGGACAATATTTTTACCCGCCACCGGCCAGCGCCTGAGCATCAGCAGCGCGGTCAGCGGATTGATATAGCCCCGCGCGGCGAGCCTGTCGTCAATCCCGTCCGGCACCGGCACCAGCCACTCGCCGGCGATATCCAGATAGCTCTGCCAGGTCCCCTCGCCGCGCAGCGGCAAAACCCGCTGGCCGGGCGCTATGCCCGAGCCCGGCGATGCGGCAACCACCACGCCAACGCCTTCATAGCCGGCCACGGCGGGAAGCGTCGTGCGGTGGCGATAGGCGCCGGTGACGGGAATAAGATCGGAAGGGTTGAGCGGCGCATAGCGCATTTGCACGCGCACTTTCCCCGCCGCCAGCGTCGGCAGAGGCTGCGTGTGCAGGGCCAGCACGCGCTCCGGCGGCCCGTAGCGGTGGTAGCAGATGGTATGGTTGAGCATATTCAGCACGGCACGATAAAAGCAGGATGATAGCAGAGTTTGCTCAGCGGCTCCCTGCCATCCTTTTGCCCCTCAGCCCGGCCCGTCGCTGGCGGCGGCCAGCAGCGGTACGATAAGATCGCTCAGCGGCGTCGGGATAGCGTGCCGGCGAGCGCGTCGCTGCACTACGCCGTTGCGAATATCCCACTCCAGCGGCAGCCCGGCCTCGCGGTCGATAAGAATGGAGGTGCTCAGATCGGCGGGCGCGCGGTGAAAGACCTCAACGATCTCCTGCGGCACGCTGTCGCTCAGTTTTGCACCCTCGGCGCGCGCGACGCTCAGGCACTCGCGCAAATAGGCTAAGGCCACGGCGGTAATATCCTCCCGGGAAAACATGCCGGCGCGACGCCCCGCCAGCACCATCAGGCCGGCGACGGCGTTCTGCAGCAGCTTGCGCCACGCAACGGTAGTGAAATCCTCGGCCAGATCCACGGCGCAGCGGGTCCCGCGCAGCGCGTCCTGCACCAGTTTGGCCTGCGCGGTGTCGGGTATCGTCAGCCTCGGGGCCGCGCGCAGCCAGACGGAGGCGGCTTCTTCCCGCAGCGCCGGGAACCACACCACCGCAGGCAGCACCGTGGCGCCCGCAACCCTGGCGGCAAACTGCTCCTGCTGTTCAACGCCGTTTTGCAGCACGCAAACCAGGGTATTTTTATCGCACAGCGCCGTCAGCCATGCGCTAATGTCGTCAATCTGCGTCGCCTTCACCGCCACGAAAACCAGGTCGAACGGACGCGCAACGGTCGCGGGATCGGTCAGTACCGGACCGGGAACGGTAATCTGTCCGCCGTCAAAGCGCAGCGATAGCTGCGGATGAGCGGTACGCCCGCACACCGTCGGCGTACGACCGACCTCGTGCAGCGCTGCCGCGATGGTGGTACCGATGGCGCCGGGGCCTATCAGCGCAACTGCAGGTTCTTTCGACATGACGATCGCCTCCTGTTGAGTCAGTTCCCGCCCTGACGGCGGGAAAGAAAACAAACAGTAGCGATAAATCATCGCTTTCAGCAAGCCCCGCCGGCAGGAAAACGATTGTTGGCGGCCCGCGGCCGGTTTAGCGGCTGACGGTCAGGGCGACGCTGCCGCGGTTGTTATCATACATCTGCCAGGCGTCGTTGGCGTAAGCGTATAGATAGCCGCTCCTGGCCGGCGTAAAGCGGCATCCGCTGCCAATGACGAAGATCTGATGCCGCTGCTGAGGGACGGCGGGAACGGCGCCGGCGCCGTTGGCGACCACGCCGATCAGCGCGAACCACGGCGCCGTGCCAACGCGCCTGCTCAGCCAAAAGTCGACGTCCTGATTTTTGGTCGCCCCCTTCCACAGCATCTCCAGCTTATCGGCGACGGAAGCCAGAATCTGCGCCGCCTCGCCGGGGTAAAACTTCCCGTCATCGGTGCCGTCGGCATCGCAGGGTATCGAGCTGTCCATCCATTTTCCCGAGGCGCTGAACCGGTACTCGACGCCCGCCTCCAGCCAAACCCCGGTTTCATTCCAGCGCTCACGAGAAAAGACGTCGAACGTTACCGGATGCTCTGGCGTCAGCGCCCTGAGGCGCCGGTAGCCGCCGTGGAGCAGCGACGGCTGGCTTTGACGCTGCAGGACGCTGCTATCAACGTCGGCGCTGCCCGCTACAATCTGCGGCACCCCGCGCGGGCAGGTGTGCAGCAGCTTAAACACCCCGGTCACCGAATCGTGCAGCAGGCCCTGAGCATCGGGCCTGAGCTGGGTAGCGATATCCGGATGCAGCTCAAGGCCGAGATCGCGCGCTTCGGACATCATCCACTGCAGAGGGATATCCGATAGTCCGCACTGCGCGTAGCCACCGCCAACGTCGGAGTGCACGCCGACGAACCAGCGCTGCTTCACCCGCGGGTTTGCCGCCACGTTATCCCACAGCGTCGGGATAAAGCTTTGCCGCTGCTCGTCCAGCGCCAGCGCGTGGCGGGCGTTTTTGACGATCGGGCTCAAGGAGGTATCGTGGAACGCATACTTTTTCGGGTCGTCCAGCAGGTTGGCTAAGGCCAGGTCGTCAGGGATCCCCAGCGACCCCACCGTTTCCCAGACGCCAATAAAATAGATCGGCACGCTCTCTTTGGTGGGATTTCCCGTGGCAACCTCATAGAAGGGCCGCCCGACGCTGGCTATCACCGCCGGCGCGCTGGCCGCCGGCTGTCGGTAAAGGCTGAACAGCGCGTTGATGTCCTCCCAGACTTTATCGTCGCCGGTTCCGGCTCCGCCGGCATTTAATAAACCGCAGCGCGAGATCATTCCGCCAAGGCTTCTCACCGTATAGGCCCCACGGCTAAAGCCAAATAACCATATTTTATCGCCGGGTCGATAGTTGGTGGCGAGCCAGTAATAGGCGCTAATAATATTTTTATCCAGACCGTCGCCTATGCCACCGCCAATATAACGATCGACAACGCCGCCGTCGGTACCGACGCCGGGGTGATAATAGACGCGCTGGGCGCTATTTTCCGTCACGGCGTTGCGCAGTTTGACCACGTTCGTCGGCGCGGGTTTGCCATCATCAAGCTGCTGGGGGGTATTCCAGGTACCGTCACAAAAGACCAGTAAGTTCATATGAACCTCATCGACAGGCCGCATTAAAAGGGGATGTTTGACAAATTAAAAATAGCAGACTGTAATCGGATCGGCAGAACAAATGAAAAGACGCCCTCTTACTCCCCGCGCGGTTTAGCGGCAGGCGCTGATGGCGACATTTGGCTAGCATGCTAATCAAGTCAACGTTATTGCGGGGATCATCATGGGGACAGAAACTCACCGGCCCGCCGCGCTGAGCGATATAGGAAAGCTGAATTCATTGAACCAGCCGCAAAAGCTCGAGGCTATTTTTAAAACCTGTAACGAATACGAAGAAAATATAATTGGCTGGTATCAAAAGGAAGTAAAGAAAAAACGCTGGCTCTCGCTGCTTCTTTTATTCACGGTATTCACGGCGATTGTTGCTATTGCCGCTATTCAAATTTTCAGGCTCCCATTTACGCAAACTGACGCGGGTAAGCTATGGTTAACCCAAATTTCACTGGGGCTGCTGACAATTGCGATGCTGCTATTTATTGCCGACCGCGTGTTTCGCCTGACCGACGGCTGGATGTACTATATTCGAACCATTATTGCCATTGAGACGCGCTATGCGGAGTTTATTAGCGGATGGATCCAAAACGATGCCTCCAGTCACGCAGACGCGGATTTGCATTATATAAACGCCGCCGGGATTGCCGCGGCGTTTATTAATGACATCCACCGCATCCAGCAGCAGGAAACCCAGGCGTGGTCAAGCCAGCTTACGGAATCTATCGGCCTGCTGGGATCGCTGCTCAAAGAGCAGCAGAGCAAGGCGTCGGGGCAGAAGCAAAATCAGCAGCAGAACGGAGGCCAGCGCCACGCGGCGCCCGAAATTCGCGGCCGGGGTAAGCGGTCGAACCTCAGGCGTCGGGTCAGCGGCTAATAGCGCACGCAGACCGATTTGGTTTCACACCAGTCGTCCAGCCAGTCCGGGCCGAAGTCGCGCCCGGTACCGGACTGCTTCATGCCGCCAAACGGCAGGTTGGCGTCGATAAGCGTATGGCTGTTGACCCATACCGTGCCCGCCTGCAGGCGCTCGGTGTAGCTCAGCGCCTGGCTCAAATCGCCGGTCCAGACGCTGGCCGTCAGGCCAAAATCGCTGTCGTTGGCGAGACGCAGCGCCTCTTCGCCATCGGCGACGCGCACCAGGTTCACCACCGGGCCAAAGACCTCCTCTCTGCTGAGCCGCAGCCCGGCATCGGGGTTAATCACCAGCGTCGGCGCAATGTAGTAGCCCTTGCCGTCCGGCCCGCTGCTGCCGGTAATCAGCTCGGCGTTCTGCTGCCGCGCCTGATCGAGATAGGCGGCGACCTTGTCGCAGTGCGTCCGGGAAACGACCGGGTTAATGTGGGTTGATTCCTGCATTCCGGGGCCGACCTGCAGCGACTTCACCGCCTGCTCAAAGCCGCTCACCAGGGTATCGAACAGCGGCGCTTCGATATAGATCCGCGAGCTGGCGGCGCACACCTGCCCCTGATTGAGGAAGCTGCCGGTCATCAGCCCTTCAATGACCCACTCCGGGTTGGCGTCTTTCAGCACGATGGCCGGGTTTTTACCGCCCAGCTCAAGGGTCACGCGGGTCAGCCGGTCGGCGGCCACGCGGGCAATCTGTTTGCCGGTCGCCGTCGAGCCGGTAAAACTCACCTTTGCCACCTGCGGATGCGAGGTTAACGCCGCCCCGCACTCCGCGCCGCTGCCGGTGACCACGTTAAATACGCCGTCCGGCACGCCGGCTTCGCTCGCCAGCTCCGCCACGCGCAGCAGGGTCAGCGGCGTGGTCTCCGAGGGCTTAATCACGATGGAGCAGCCCGCCGCCAGCGCCGGCATCACCTTCCACATGCCGATCATCAGCGGGAAGTTCCACGGCACGATCCCCGCCACCACGCCAACCGGCTCCTTGCGGGTCCACGCCTGGTAGCGCGCGCCCTGCGGGAACGGAATCGACACGTCCAGCGTGCGGCCGCTGATTTTGGTGGTCAGCCCGGCGGTGTAGCGCATCCAGTTCAGCGTGCAGCCGACTTCAAAGGCGCGGGAGATATTAATCGACTTGCCCTGCTCGAGAGTCTCCAGCTGCGCCAGCTCCTCGCCGTGCTGCTCAACCAGGTCGGCAAAGCGCAGCAGGATACGTTCGCGATCGGCCGGCGTGCGTCCGGCCCAGCTGCGGGAGACAAACGCGCGCCACGCCGACATCACGGCGCGGTCGACGTCCGCGGCACCGGCGTCCGCCGTGCTGGCTATCGCCTCCCCGGTCGCCGGGTTCCAGACGGTCAGCCGCTTTTCGCTCTGCGCCGCCTGCTGGGCACCGTCGATATACACGCCATGCTGTCTGTCTAAAAACTGCTGTACGCTGGCAAGCAGCGCTACCTGTGCTGTGGACATATCGCTTCCTTATTCCTCACGGATCGTGAATTCAGTCTACGACGCGCTCAGGCTTCACGCTTTTTTCTCTGTGACATTCGTTTTTGCCGCTGTGACAGCCGCCGCAATTAGGCATATTGCGCGGGCAAAAATGTGCCTCAGGTAATAGTTTCATTTTACAAAAATTACAACCTTGTTATAATCAACAACTTAGCAGCACATGGAGGTTGGAATGACACAGGCATTCAGTTACGTAAGGTTCAGTACCAAACACCAAGCAACAGGTACTTCGTTAGAGCGACAGGTAAATGCTTCTAAGCTGTTCTGTTCGCAAAATGGACTTACTCTGTCCAATCAGTCTTACCATGATTTAGGCATCTCAGGCTTCAAAAACGTCAGACGCCCAGAGCTAGAACAGATGCTTGAAGCCATACAAAATGGTGATATCCCGTCAGGCAGTTATATCCTCATTGAAGCGATTGACCGATTAAGTCGTAAAGGCATCAGCCATACACAAGACATCTTAAAGAAAATCCTTCAGTACGACGTTAAAGTCGCGTTTGTTGGCGAAGATGCCAAGACACTTCAAGGACATATACTCGATAAAGACTCACTGAATGACCTCAGTTCAGTGATATTAGTCCCGTTAGCTGCTGACTTAGCACACAAAGAGTCATTAAGAAAATCAAAACTCGTTAAAGCTTCAAAGGCTATTGCACGTGAAAAAGCTGCTGATGGAGAAATCCTTCCGGGTAAGTCAGTTTTCTATCTTGATTATGACAGGAAGAACAAAAAGTACGTGTTCAATAAACGTGTTGATATAGCTAGAAAAATTGTTCAGATGAGACTTGAAGGAAAAAGCCCTCGTAAAATCGCACGTCTATTAAACGAAGAAAATATCCCAGGCCCTACTGGAAAAGAATGGCATCAGATGTCTGTAAAGCGGTTGTTAAAAAGTCCAGTGCTTTACGGTGCTTATCAGACACATCAAATTATAGAACAGAAATATATCCCAGTATCATTAATTGAAGGCTACTACCCTGCCCTGATTGATTATCAAGTCTTCTCACAGATACAGTTTGATGAAAAAAGAATATCAAAAGGCCGTCCATCAAGACACAAATTCAGCGGTGTTCTTTATTGTGAGTGTGTGACCTGCCCCCAGTATTAAACACAATCGTCAGTTAGTAATGTCGGTTTGTTTACCTTCAATTTTTCCATTTCGCCAGCCCGCTGCAAATTCCGCTGGCGTCCGATAATTCAGTGAGGAATGAGGCCGGCACTCGTTATAGTCCTGCCGCCAGTCGTTAATGATTTTCCTGGCGTGAACGATATCGCTGAACCAGTGCTCGTTCAGACACTCATCCCGAAATCGACCATTAAAGCTT
>NZ_SNYG01000004.1:0-254214 GCF_004362605.1 Klebsiella sp. BIGb0149
AGAGACTTGGTATTCATTTTTCGTCCGAGGACGTTAAGAATCCATGTCACTTTGAGTGCCCACACAGATTGTCTGATAAATTGTTAAAGAGCAGTGCAACGCGGCTTTCGCTCACCGTTGCGAGGTGGCGTATAATACGCTTTCCTCTTTCAGAGTCAACCCTTTAATTCAGGATTTTTCTCTTCAACCGAACCGGCTAGTTGCTGTGAAGTGATTCACATCCGCCGTGTCAGTGGGAGCGCATTATAGGGATCCCATTTTATTGCACAAGTCTTTTATCGATCTTTTTTTCCGGATGATGCTTTTTCGCCCTTTTCGCAGCGTTATTGTTCGATCTGCTCAGTTTTTACCACAATAAAGGGTTGCAGGCGGCAGAGAAAGCCACCAAAGTCTTCGCACAACCCTGAATTATCGAGGTAAGCATGTCCGCAAATTTACGTCCCTATAAAGATTTATTCCCACAAACAGGCCTGCGCGTGATGATCGATGCCACCAGCGTAGCGATCGGCGATGTCAGGATGGCTGATGATGTCAGCATCTGGCCACTGGTTGCCATTCGCGGAGACGTTAACTATGTGCAAATCGGCCCTCGCACCAATATCCAGGACGGTAGCGTGCTGCATGTCACCCATAAATCCTCCTATAACCCGCAGGGTAATCCCCTGATCGTTGGGGAAGATGTCACCATCGGCCATAAAGTCATGCTACACGGCTGCACTATCGGTAATCGGGTACTGGTGGGGATGGGTTCAATTTTGCTGGATGGTGTAGTAATAGAGGATGACGTCATGATTGGTGCCGGTAGTCTGGTACCGCAGAATAAGCGGCTGGCAGGCGGCTATCTTTACTTTGGCAACCCGGTGAAACAAATCCGCCCCCTGACGGAGGCGGAAATAGCGGGACTGATCTATTCAGCAAACAACTACGTGAAATGGAAGAACGATTACCTGGATCAGGAAAACCAAATCCAGCCCTGAACGTCTTCCTGCTGGTCACGGATCATCTCATCCGCTTCTTCTTCCAGATCCCAGCGATGTTCGCGAAATGCAGCCAGCCACTGCGCTGGCTCTTTTCCACCAAAGCGTTTTTCTAGCGTTACGCTTCCCATTGCGCAGGTCAGCTGCATACCATGAACCAACGCGGGGAATGTAATGCACTGTTTTTCAGCATCCCACTCCTCCCTATCAGGAAACTGAATCGCCTGATTCACGGATTCAATTCCTTATGCAGGGTTTGAATCACCGGAGTAATGTCTGGCAGTACGCCATGCCAGAGTAATACGGCATGGGCGGCCTGAGCCACCAGCATACCTAAACCGTCAGCACACTTTTTTGCACCATGCTGCTGGCACCAGGTCAGAAACGGCGTATTGCCCTGCTGATAAAACATGTCGTAGCAATGAACGTGCGTATTAATTAACGCAGAGGGTATCGCCGGGACCTCCCCGCCAATACCGCTGGAGGTCGCATTAATGATGAGATCAAACTCATATTCAGCCAGCGTATCCATTTCCAGCGCACGAATACTACCGGTATGAGAAAAGAGCGCCGCCAGTTCATGCGCGCGGGAGCTGGTGCGATTGACAATCGTCACGGCGCAATCGAGGGACAGAAGCGGTAACAGCACGCCGCGCGATGCGCCTCCCGCCCCGATAAGCAGGACACGAAAGCCTGGTTTAATAAAACCGAGCCGCTCCAGATCGCTCAATAGCCCAATGCCATCGGTGTTATCCCCCAGCAAACGGCCATCTTCCAGACGTTTGAGGGTATTCACGGCCCCGGCCAGCGCCGCTCGCTCGGTAAGCTCATCGGCGCGAGCGAACGCTTCCTCTTTAAACGGAACGGTAACGTTGGCGCCTCGCCCCCCTTCATTAAAGAAAGCATTCAGGGTACTGATAAATTCATCTCGTGGCGCCAGAATACGTCCGTACGGATGTGCAATCTGCAGCTGCTGCGCAAAAAGCTGATGAATAGCGGGCGATTTGCTGTGAGCGATAGGATTTCCAAAGACTGCGTAGCTTTCCATCACTTACCCCTGGCGGAAGAGTTCGCCCGTCAGGGCGTCGCGAATTTCAGACGGATTCTGACGACCGCCGGTTAACCCATTAACCACCGGAAAATCGGCGCCAAACTGGGCGTGAACTTCAGCCGTGGTGCGACAGGGAGGCTGGCCGGATAAATTCGCACTGGTCGAGACCAGCGGTTTTCCATAGGCTTCACATAGCTCAACCACCAGCGGGTGATCGGTAACGCGTACCGCCAGAGAGTCAAAACGCCCGGTCAACCAGCGCGGAGTTGTTTTACGCGCCGGGAAGACGAACGTCACCGGTCCAGGCCAGCAGCTAAAAATTGTCGCCAGCTGCGCCTCACTAAGCTGAGAGTCATCTATATAAGGAAGTAGCTGTTCAAAGCGGGCGGCGATAAGAATCAGGCCTTTCTCGACCGGCCGCTGCTTGAGGTCCAGCAGGCGCATGACGGCCGTTTCGCTGTCGGGATCGCAGCCAACGCCAAAAACGGCTTCTGTGGGATAGGCGATGACGTGTTCGTTATTCAGAACCGCCACTGCATGGGCGACGGTTTCTGATTGCAGGTTATTATTCACTGATTTGTTCCGCCGATATCGGCTTTCCACATTGTTTACTGGCACAAAAGCATTTAACGCCCTGCGCCGTTTTCTTTTCGATTAATAGCGGATAGTGGCATTCAGGACACTCGCCCGCTATCGGTTTGAAGTTAATGACGAACTGGCAATCGGGGTAACGATCGCAGGAGTGAAAAGTTTTGCCAAAACGAGAGCGGCGTTGAACCAAATGTCCCTGACCACACTGCGGGCACGCGATAGCCGTCTCATCGGGCTTATCAATGAGTTCAGTATGCTGGCATTGCGGATAGCTGCTGCAACCAATAAACATACCGAAGCGTCCCTGACGCAGCACCATCACGGCGCCGCAGGATGGACACTCCTGCCCCTCCAGCACTTTAACGATATGTCCGTCCGCCTGACTTTTCAGGGGACGGACGTAGTTACAGTCCGGATAGTGCGAACAGCCAAGAAACGGTCCATGCTTCCCGGAGCGGATTACCAGTTCAGCCCCGCACTGTGGACAGGGCTCATTTTTACGCACCTGAAACAGTGCTGATTTGGTCATAAATACTCGACGTTGCTGCAAAAAGATTAATGCAGCATACCTTCATTTACTTCGAAGAGTAATTCTTCCATCTGCTGGTAGGCATTTTCACAGCCTGGAATATTAAACAGCACCATCAGGATCACCCATTTAAGGTCTTCCAGTTCAAACTCTGCCGTATCCAGCGCCAGAACGCGTTCTATTACCATTTCTCGCGTTTCGAGGTTCAACACCTGAATTTGCTCGAGGAATAATAAGAATCCTCGGCAACTAGCATCCAGACGCTGACACTCTTCTTCGGTATAAATCCGTAAAGAGAGTGGGTCAGAAGCCAGCTGCATGGGCGCGACAAGGCCTTCCTGATAATCAGCCAGTTTCTCGAGCCACATCAGCGCGTTATAAATATCTTCCCGTTCAAAACCTGCGTCGGTGAGATCCCGGGTCAGCTTATCCTGGTCTACGCGCATTTCTGCTTCGTTATGGATGTAAGTCTCAAACAAATACATGAGTACGTCGAACATGGCTTGCCCTCCTTAATCGGACATAGCCGCCGGGTACAGCTGCGATCCAGCCTGCTAACTCCAGTTCAAGTAGCTGAGCTACGGTCACTGGTACAGATTGGCCGGCACGTTCAGCGACAACGTCAACAGGTGTTACCTCATCTCCTACGTTAGCCAGGAGCTCAGGAAATGGCAATGCTACGGGTGGCCGATCCGTGCAATTATTTATGTAGTACGGCGTCTCGCGCAGCCATAGCAGCTCATGCTGCCAGTATTCGACGATATCCTCGGGCGCCGTAACGGGGACTGCGCCCTGCTTGATGAGCCAATGCGGGCCCTCTGAGCCTGGGCTGCCTATCGGCCCAGGAAGCGCAAAAACCTCCCTTCCCTGTTCAAGTGCACAGCGGACGGTAACCAACGAGCCGCTTCTCAATGCGGCCTCCACAACCAATACCCCAATACTTAAGCCGCTGATAATCCGGTTACGGCGAGGGAAATTTCCAGGTAATGGCGGTGTGGCGAGAGGAAACTCAGACAGCAGCGCCCCTCCGCTATCGACAATCTGCCTTGCTAAAGCGGCGTGCCGACGCGGGTAAATATCCCCTAACCCATTCCCGAGCACCGCAATGCTTTTTCCATTCGCGGCAAGGGCGCCGCGATGGGCAACGCCGTCTATACCAATCGCCAGCCCGCTGGTAATCGTGATGCCATAGCGCGCCAGGGCTTCGCTGAACACTCTCCCCCAGCGTTCGCCGTACCAGGAGTGCGCGCGGCTACCGACAACCGCTAGCTGCCGGCTCTGCAAAATAGCGAGGTCACCTTTAACCAAAAGCGCGCCGGGATAATCAGCGGTTGCGCGCAGCTGCGGTGGATAGAGAGGACTGGCGGCCGAGAGCAGATGGTGCTCTGGCTGCTCCAGCCACTCCTGAGCGGCGTCGATATCCCGCTGGCCAAAGGTCAAAAATTGCCTCGCCTGCGCCACGCTCAGACCGCAGAGACATAAAGCTTCACTATCAAGCCCGGCCGCGGTTCCTATCCGGCGAGCGACGGTCACCATCGTCTCACCATACAGACCGTTTACCCTCATCAGGCGGAGCCAAATCTCTGCGGGCGCCATCCATACTCCCCTGCCATAAGCGGCTTTAACAATCCTTGCGATTGGACAGTGAGACTGTCAATTAGAAGGGGTTTTGTCTAGAATAGAGGTAATAATCTTATCAACTCCTGAATACGACTCTGGATCTTTATGGCAGTTTTGCAAGTGTTACATATTCCGGACGAGCGCCTTCGCAAAGTCGCCGAGCCGGTAAAAGAAGTCAATGCAGAAATTCAGCGTATCGTCGATGATATGTTCGAGACAATGTACGCGGAAGAGGGTATTGGCCTGGCGGCAACGCAGGTTGATATCCATCAGCGCATTATTGTTATTGATGTGTCGGAGAACCGTGAAGGTCAGCTGGTGTTAATTAACCCTGAGCTGCTGGAAAAAGACGGTGAAACCGGTATTGAAGAAGGCTGTCTGTCCATTCCGGAACAGCGTGCGCTGGTACCACGTGCCGAAACCGTGAAAATCCGTGCCCTGGATCGTGAAGGCAAGCCGTTCGAACTGGATGCTGACGGCCTGCTGGCTATCTGTATTCAGCATGAAATGGATCATCTGGTAGGCAAACTGTTCATCGATTATCTGTCGCCGCTCAAACAACAGCGCATTCGTCAGAAAGTTGAAAAACTGGATCGTTTGCGTACGCGTGCCTGAGGACAAGGATTAACGTGTCACAATCACTACGTATTATTTTTGCGGGTACACCCGATTTTGCAGCGCGTCATCTTGACGCGCTGTTGTCGTCTGAGCACCAGATCGTTGGCGTTTTTACTCAGCCCGATCGCCCCGCTGGCCGCGGTAAAAAGCTTATGCCGAGCCCGGTAAAAGTTCTGGCTGAAGCCAACAATTTGCCGGTATTCCAGCCCGCATCCCTGCGTCCACAGGAAAACCAGGAGCTGGTCTCCTCGCTTAATGCCGATGTTATGGTGGTTGTCGCCTACGGACTGATTCTGCCCAAAGCGGTTCTGGATATGCCGCGCCTTGGCTGTATTAACGTCCATGGTTCTCTGCTGCCTCGCTGGCGCGGTGCCGCCCCTATTCAGCGTTCATTATGGGCCGGCGATACGGAAACAGGCGTAACGATTATGCAGATGGACGTCGGTCTCGATACCGGCGATATGCTGTATAAGCTATCCTGTCCAATAACCGCAAAAGATACCAGCGCCAGCCTGTATGACAAGCTTGCAAACCTCGGCCCGCAGGGGCTGCTGGATACGCTGACTCAGGTAGCTAACGCAGCCACTCAACCAGAAGTCCAGGATGAAGCCTTAGCCACCTACGCTGAGAAGCTCAGCAAAGAAGAAGCTCGTATCGACTGGTCACTTTCAGCCGAACAGCTCGAACGCTGTATCCGCGCCTTCAATCCGTGGCCGATGAGCTGGCTGGAAATTGACGATCAGCCGGTGAAGGTTTGGCAGGCGTCGGCCATTGCCGAAGCCAGTACCGCTGAGCCTGGCACCATTGTGGCTGTCAGTAAGCAGGGTATTCAGGTGGCAACCGGCAATGGCATTCTGAATCTGGAATCCCTGCAGCCGGCAGGTAAAAAAGCGATGAGCGCCCAGGATTTGCTAAATTCTCGCCGGGAGTGGTTTATCCCAGGTAACCGTCTTTCCTGACGGTAGTCCCTTCTAAAGCCCGGATCTACCGGGCCTTTTTATTTTTACGGTTATGAAAAAAAATCTTAATTTACGTAGTCTGGCGGCTCAGGCCGTTGAACAGGTTGTCGAGAAGGGCCAGTCGTTAAGCAACGTGCTGCCGCCTTTGCAGCAGAAAGTCGGTGAAAAAGATAAAGCGCTGCTGCAGGAGCTGTGCTTTGGTGTCCTGCGCACTCTCAGTCAGATGGAATGGCTGATCAATAAGCTGATGGCTCGCCCGATGACGGGAAAACAGCGCACCGTTCACTATTTAATTATGGTCGGCTTTTATCAACTGCTGCACACCCGTATTCCCGCCCATGCGGCGCTGGCAGAAACGGTTGAGGGCGCGGTAGCCATTAAACGCCCGCAGCTCAAAGGGCTGATCAACGGCGTACTGCGCCAGTTCCAGCGTCAGCAGGAAGAATTGCTTGGCGAATTCGCCAAAAGCGAGAGCCGCTTCCTACATCCCGCATGGTTAATCAAACGGATTCAAAAAGCCTGGCCACAGCAGTGGCAGGCCATTGCGGATGCCAACAACCAGCGTCCGCCGATGTGGCTACGCGTTAATCGCAATCACCACTCACGCGATGAGTGGCTGGCGCTCCTTGAAGAGGCAGGCATGCAGGGTTTTCCTCACCCCGACTATCCGGACGCCGTTCGTCTGGCGACGCCGGCGCCTGTACAGGCTTTGCCCGGCTTTGAGCAAGGCTGGGTCACCGTTCAGGATGCTTCCGCTCAAGGCTGTATGCGCTACCTGACCCCGGAAAATGGCGAAAAGATCCTCGACCTTTGCGCCGCGCCTGGCGGGAAAACAACCCATATCCTGGAAGTCGCCCCGCAGGCCAGCGTAATGGCTGTCGATATCGATGAGCAACGCCTGTCCCGTGTCTATGACAACCTGAAGCGTCTGGGAATGAAAGCCCAGGTAAAACAGGGTGATGGTAGATATCCAGCGCAGTGGTGCGATGATGAAAAATTCGATCGTATTCTGCTTGATGCGCCCTGCTCGGCAACTGGCGTCATTCGCCGTCATCCTGATATTAAATGGCTGCGTCGTGACCGCGATATCGCGGAGCTGGCGCAGCTTCAGGCTGAGATTCTTGACGCCATCTGGGAGCATTTAAAACCCGGCGGCACCCTGGTCTATGCGACCTGCTCAATTCTGCCGGAAGAAAATAGCCAGCAAATTGCGGCATTCCTGGCACGCACGCCTGATGCAGAACTTAGCATTACCGGCACACCTGAGCAGCCAGGACAGCAAAATCTGCCCGGTGCGGAAGAGGGTGACGGGTTCTTTTACGCTAAGCTGATCAAACATCGGAAATAATGGATCACTGCTGATGAAGATTATTATTCTGGGCGCCGGACAGGTTGGCGGAACTCTCGCGGAAAACCTCGTCGGAGAGAACAACGATATTACCCTGGTTGATACCAACGGTGACCGCCTGCGCAGTCTGCAGGATAAGTTTGACCTGCGTGTTGTTCAGGGGCATGGCTCTCATCCACGCGTACTGCGCGAAGCTGGAGCGGATGATGCCGACATGCTGGTTGCCGTCACCAGTTCTGATGAAACCAATATGGTGGCCTGCCAGGTCGCCTATTCCCTGTTTAATACACCTAATCGCATTGCCCGTATTCGTTCTCCGGACTACGTGCGTGACGCCGATAAGCTTTTCCACTCTGAAGCCGTGCCGATTGACCATTTGATCGCGCCGGAACAGCTTGTTATCGACAATATTTATCGCCTGATTGAGTATCCAGGCGCGCTGCAGGTCGTAAACTTTGCCGAAGGGAAAGTAAGTCTGGCGGTTGTTAAAGCCTACTACGGTGGTCCGTTGGTAGGCAACGCGCTCTCAACAATGCGCGAACACATGCCGCATATCGACACACGTGTAGCGGCTATTTTCCGCCACGATCGCCCTATTCGCCCCCAGGGTTCCACCATTGTTGAAGCCGGTGATGAAGTATTCTTTATTGCCGCATCCCAGCATATTCGTGCCGTGATGAGCGAGCTCCAGCGCCTGGAGAAACCCTACAAGCGCATCATGCTGGTTGGCGGCGGAAATATCGGTGCGGGTCTGGCCCATCGGCTGGAAAAAGACTACAGCGTCAAGTTAATTGAACGCGATCAGCAGCGCGCCGCCGAGCTGGCGGAAAAGCTCCAAAACACCATCGTCTTTTATGGTGACGCCTCGGATCAGGAGCTCCTCGCAGAAGAGCATATCGATCAAGTCGACCTCTTCATTGCCGTTACCAATGATGACGAAGCCAACATCATGTCCGCAATGCTGGCCAAGCGGATGGGTGCCAAAAAGGTCATGGTGCTTATTCAGCGAAAAGCCTACGTCGATCTGGTTCAGGGCAGCGTTATCGATATCGCCATCTCCCCGCAGCAGGCGACCATTTCCGCGCTGCTCAGTCATGTCCGTAAAGCCGATATCGTGGGCGTCTCTTCCCTGCGCCGCGGCGTAGCTGAAGCGATCGAAGCCGTCGCCCACGGAGATGAAAGCACCTCGCGCGTCGTGGGTCGATCGATCGATGAGATCAAGCTTCCCCCGGGGACGATCATTGGCGCCGTGGTTCGCGGAAATGACGTGATGATCGCCAATAATAATTTACGTATTGAGCAGGGCGATCATGTAATTATGTTTCTGACCGACAAAAAATTTATCTCTGATGTCGAACGGCTGTTCCAGCCAAGTCCTTTCTTCCTGTAATTTATTTGGGCGCCGGTATCGCGCCCATATCCATTAACCTTTGTTTATCAATGGATAATATTTTTATGCAATTATTCAACAATAATGGAAAATGGAAATACATTTGATAAACTTATCTCTGTCAGCTGGTTCAAGGAGAATGAAATGAGTATTTTAAAAGAGTTTCGCGACTTCGCGATGCGCGGGAATGTAGTCGATCTGGCAGTGGGTGTCATCATTGGTGCAGCGTTCGGTAAAATTGTATCGTCGCTGGTTGCCGATATTATTATGCCACCGCTTGGCTTACTTATTGGTGGGATCGATTTTAAATCTTTTGCCGTCACGCTACGCGATGCTCAGGGAGATATCCCGGCCGTTGTAATGCATTATGGCGTGTTTATTCAGAACGTTTTTGACTTCGTCATCGTAGCGTTTGCCATCTTTATGGCAATTAAACTGATGAATAATCTGAACCGTAAAAAAGAAGAGGCCCCTGCAGCTCCGCCGGCACCGACTAAAGAAGAAGTGCTGCTGAGTGAAATTCGTGACCTGTTAAAAGAGCAGAACAACCGCTCGTAATCAGGCTACAGAAAGCAGAAAGCCAGTGGTAAAAAAGTGATTCACTTTCTTGCCACTGGCCTCCCGGTCACCCCGTACTGCATATTTTTCTTTTCGCTGATAGCTTCCTTTCCCTTTCTTGTTTTTCTCAACGCGTTGCCTGAATAGCGGGTCATGAAGCAGTGCCTCGATGGCGTTATCTTTTATTTGCCCTTTAGTGTGCTGATAGCGACTCATAGTAACTCCTGATAGTGAATGAGATCGACGCGAGTGTAGATCTCCGCACGCAAAAAATCAACGTCCTGCATTACCGCTGCTGGCCCCCTGCTCAAGCGCTTCAAGAATGGAGCAGTAGACGCTGCTGTGAGCGCTACCGCAACATGCATCGTTAAGCCTCTGTAAGGATCGTCGCATCGTCTGTAATTCCTTAATACGCGATTCAACTTCGCTCAGGCGCGCCTGTACGATCCCTTTTGATTCCTGGCAGGTATGGTGTTCAGGATCGATGCGGATCGACAGCAGCTCGCGGATCGATTCGAGCGTGAAGCCCAGCTGCCGCGCGTAGCGGATAAAACGTAGCCGCTGAAGGTCATTGTCGGTATAAAGGCGAAATCCTCCCTCAGTACGAACATCGTGGACCATCATCTGCTGCTTTTCGTAGTAGCGAATGGTGTCGGGTGTGACATCCGCCAGCTTCGCGAGCTCACCGATACGATACATACTTACTCCTCACTCATTTTGTTTTGCAGCCTGGCAGAATACTCACCGCGCAGAAAATCTGTGTTGAGCCCGGCCTGGCGTAGCTTTAGCTCGAGCAAAGCAAGCCTACGACTCAGTTCGGCATGCTGTGGGTCATCCTGACGAACGACGTTAAGCAAATCAACCAGCTCAACGGCTTCTCTACGATGTTCCAGTTCAGGAGGTAAACAGCCGGCGTTCTTGAGTAAACGGTAGCTGACGCGTAGCTCAGGTGGCACATGCAGATCGTCGTCCAGGGTCAGCGGTTCACCGCGGCCGGGAAGATTATCGAAATCACCTTTATTTTGTGCGTCAAGGATATGGCGTTCTGCCCACTGATCCAGCAACCACATCATACGGCTCCGGGGATGAACAAAAAGAATACAGATAGTGTAATGAAGCAGAGATGTTGAGGATATAAAAAAACCCGCCGAGGCGGGTTTTTTTACGTTACTACAGATTACTCTGCAGCAGCTTCTGCTTTCGGCTCAGCACGATCAACCAGCTCGATGTATGCCATCGGCGCGTTGTCGCCTGCACGGAAGCCACACTTCAGAATGCGAGTGTAACCACCGGCGCGGCTCGCGAAACGCGGGCCCAGCTCGTTAAACAGTTTTGCCACGATCTCGTTATCACGAGTACGGGCGAATGCCAGACGACGATTAGCTACGCTATCAGTCTTGGCAAGAGTAATCAGCGGCTCAACTACGCGACGCAGTTCTTTCGCTTTCGGCAGGGTCGTCTTGATGATTTCATGACGAACCAGCGAACCAGCCATGTTACGGAACATAGCCTGGCGATGGCTGCTGTTGCGGTTCAGTTGACGACCACTCTTACGATGGCGCATGACCTTATCCTTCTCAGTAAAACCTTAACCTGTGATCCGGTTACTCGTCAGCAATGCTTGCCGGTGGCCAGTTTTCCAGGCGCATGCCCAGAGACAGACCACGTGAAGCCAGCACGTCTTTAATCTCGGTAAGAGATTTTTTACCCAGGTTCGGCGTTTTCAGCAACTCAACCTCGGTACGCTGTACCAGATCACCGATATAGTGGATAGCTTCTGCCTTCAGGCAGTTAGCAGAGCGGACAGTCAATTCGAGATCGTCAACAGGGCGCAGCAGGATCGGATCGAATTCTGGTTTCTCTTCTTTCACTTCCGGCTGACGTACATCACGTAAGTCAACGAAAGCTTCAAGTTGTTCTGCCAGGATGGTTGCCGCACGACGAATCGCCTCTTCAGGATCGATTGTGCCGTTGGTTTCCATTTCGATGACCAGCTTGTCCAGGTCGGTACGCTGTTCTACACGCGCTGCTTCAACATTGTAGGCAATACGCTCTACGGGGCTGTAGCATGCGTCGACCAGCAGACGGCCGATTGGGCGCTCATCTTCTTCCGAATGAATTCGGGCAGAAGCCGGCACATAACCACGACCGCGCTGAACTTTGATACGCATGCTAATAGCAGCGTTCTCATCGGTCAGGTGGCAGATCACATGTTGCGGCTTGACGATTTCGACATCACCATCATGGGTGATGTCGGCTGCGGTCACAGGGCCAATGCCAGATTTATTCAAAGTAAGGATAACTTCATCTTTACCCTGAACTCTCACCGCCAGCCCTTTCAGGTTGAGCAGGATTTCAAGGATATCTTCCTGAACGCCTTCTTTGGTGCTGTACTCATGAAGTACACCATCAATCTCAACCTCGGTCACCGCGCAACCCGGCATCGATGAGAGCAGAATACGGCGCAGTGCGTTACCCAGAGTATGGCCAAAGCCACGCTCTAAAGGCTCAAGGGTCACCTTGGCGTGCGTCGAACTCACTTGCTCGATATCGACCAGGCGCGGTTTTAGAAACTCTGTCACAGAACCCTGCATTGTGTCCTCTCTTTGGTACTAAGCTTTACTTGGAGTAAAGCTCGACGATCAGGTGTTCGTTAATGTCCGCAGACAGATCAGAACGTTCCGGCTGACGCTTGAACGTACCTTCCATCTTGCCAGCATCAACTTCCAGCCAGGTTGGCTTTTCACGCTGCTCAGCCAGCTCCAGAGCGGCTTTCACGCGAGATTGCTTTTTCGCTTTCTCACGAATGCTGACGACGTCGTTCGCTTTAACCTGATAAGAAGCGATGTTAACAACACGACCGTTTACCATGATAGCTTTGTGGCTAACCAGCTGACGTGATTCAGCACGAGTTGCGCCGAAGCCCATACGGTATACAACGTTGTCCAGACGACCTTCCAGCAGAGCCAACAGGTTTTCACCGGTGTTGCCTTTCAGACGTGCTGCTTCTTTATAATAGTTACGGAACTGACGCTCCAGCACACCGTACATACGGCGAACTTTTTGCTTTTCACGCAACTGCACACCATAGTCAGACAGACGCGGTTTACGCGCACCGTGCTGGCCAGGAGCTTGTTCAATTTTACACTTGGTATCGATCGCGCGAACGCCAGACTTAAGGAACAGGTCTGTGCCCTCACGACGGCTCAGCTTGAGCTTAGGACCCAAATATCTTGCCATTTTCTTTCTCCAACAATCCTAGAAACGAGCGCGTTATACGCGACGTTTTTTCGGCGGACGACAACCGTTATGAGGGATCGGAGTCACATCAGTAATATTAGTGATGCGGAAACCAGCGGCGTTCAGAGCACGAATAGTAGATTCGCGACCCGGACCCGGACCTTTGACCATAACTTCCAGATTCTTGATGCCGTATTCTTTTACGGCTTCAGCGCAACGCTCTGCTGCAACCTGAGCTGCAAACGGAGTTGATTTACGCGAACCACGGAAACCGGAACCACCGGCTGTTGCCCAACCCAGTGCGTTACCCTGACGATCAGTGATGGTAACGATGGTGTTGTTAAAAGACGCATGGACATGAGCCACGCCATCAGAGACTTGTTTTCTTACACGCTTACGTGCACGAACTGGTGCCTTTGCCATTATTCAATCACCCCGATTATTTCTTGATCGGTTTACGCGGACCCTTACGGGTACGTGCGTTGGTCTTAGTACGCTGACCGCGAACCGGAAGACCACGACGATGGCGTAAACCACGATAGCAACCAAGGTCCATCAGACGCTTGATGCTCAGGGTGATTTCACGGCGCAGATCACCTTCAACGACAAATTTACCTACTGCTTCACGCAGAACTTCAATTTGTTCTTCAGACAGCTCACTGATCTTAACATTTTCAGCGATACCCGTGTCAGCACAGATGGCTTTAGAGCGGGTCTTGCCGATACCGAAAATAGCAGTCAATGCGATTACGGTATGTTTGTGATCAGGAATGTTAATGCCTGCTATACGGGCCACTATGCACTCCTACTATTTAATATGTACGCACCATGCTGAAAAGCCCGTTTTCAGGATACTCAAATGGAAACGCACAGACATACAAAAGATTGGCTGGCTAATCTAGCCAGCTCAATCCAACTTTGCAAGAAAAATATGCGAATAAATCAGCCTTGGCGCTGTTTATGCTTTGGCTCGGCACTGCAAATCACACGGATGACACCATCACGCTTAACGATTTTGCAGTTACGGCATAATTTCTTGACGGAAGCACGAACTTTCATTTTTACTCTCCGTAACTTCTCAGGCGACCAGTTATCGGCCGTAGCCTTTCAGGTTCGCCTTCTTCAATGCAGACTCGTACTGACTCGACATCATCAGAGTTTGCACTTGAGCCATAAAGTCCATAATCACGACGACAACAATTAGCAGCGAGGTTCCACCGAAGTAGAACGGCACCTTCATTGCATCACGCATGAACTCCGGGATCAGGCAGATAAAGGTAATATACAGTGCACCGACCAAAGTCAGGCGAGTCATTACTTTATCGATATACTTCGCCGTTTGCTCTCCCGGACGAATTCCTGGTACAAATGCACCGGACTTCTTCAGGTTATCTGCTGTTTCACGCGGGTTGAAAACCAAAGCCGTGTAGAAGAAACAGAAGAATATGATTGCAGACGCATAGAGTAACACATAAAGCGGTTGCCCAGGCTGCAAATACAGCGAAATTGTTGTCAGCCAGTTCCAACCGGTACCGCCCCCGAACCATGACGCGATGGTCGCAGGGAACAGAATAATACTGGAAGCGAAGATTGCAGGGATTACACCCGCCATATTCACTTTCAGCGGCAAATGTGTGCTCTGTGCAGCATAGACGCGACGACCCTGTTGACGCTTCGCGTAGTTCACCACAATGCGGCGTTGACCACGTTCAACGAATACAACAAAGAAGGTCACGGCAAACACTAATACTGCAACCAATAGCAACAGGAGGAAGTGCAGGTCGCCTTGACGCGCTTGCTCGATAGTATGGGCGATGGCCGGCGGGAGACCCGCAACGATACCAGCGAAGATAATGATCGAGATACCGTTACCGATACCACGTTCAGTAATCTGTTCGCCGAGCCACATCAGGAACATAGTTCCTGTGACCAGACTTACAACAGCGGTGAAATAGAATGCAAAGCCCGGATTCATCACCAGGCCCTGCATACCAGGCATATTCGGTAGACCGGTAGCAATACCGATCGACTGGAATATCGCCAGCACCAGAGTACCGTAGCGGGTGTACTGGCTGATCTTACGACGACCAGACTCCCCTTCTTTCTTCATCTCTGCTAACGGCTGATAAACAACCGTCAACAGTTGGACAATGATCGATGCCGAAATATACGGCATGATGCCCAGGGCAAAGATAGAAGCACGGCTGAGGGCACCACCAGAGAACATGTTAAACATTTCAATGATAGTGCCTCGCTGTTGCTCAAGCAGTTTGGCAAGTACAGCGGCATCGATACCAGGGATCGGAATAAAAGAACCAATACGGAATACAATCAGCGCACCGATAACAAACAAAAGTCTGCGTTTCAGTTCGCCAAGTCCACCTTTGGCACTTTGAAAATCTAATCCCGGTTGCTTAGCCATCTGCTACTTATTCCTCAATTTTACCGCCAGCAGCTTCGATAGCAGCACGAGCACCTTTAGTCACGCGCAGGCCTCGAACAGTTACCGGACGAGCTACCTCGCCAGAAAGAATCACTTTCGCGAACTCAATCTGAATACCGATAATGTTAGCTGCTTTCAGCGTGTTCAGGTCGACTACATCGCCTTCTACGTGAGCCAGATCGGAGAGACGAATCTCTGCAGTGATCATTGCTTTACGAGAAGTGAAGCCGAATTTCGGCAGACGACGGTACAGAGGCATCTGACCGCCCTCGAAACCGCGACGTACGCCACCGCCAGAACGAGAGTTCTGACCTTTGTGACCACGACCACCGGTCTTACCGAGGCCAGAACCGATACCACGACCCAGGCGCTTACCCGCCTTTTTAGAGCCTTCGGCCGGAGACAGAGTATTTAAACGCATCTCTTACTCCTCAACTTTAACCATAAAGGAAACCGCGTTGACCATACCACGAACAGCAGGAGTATCCTCGCGTTCTACGGTGTGACCAATACGACGCAGACCCAGGCCAAGCAGCGTTGCCTTGTGTTTCGGCAGACGACCGATTGCACTGCGGGTTTGAGTAATTTTAATAGTCTTTGCCATGGTTTATTTCCCCAGAATTTCTTCAACGGATTTACCACGCTTGGCAGCGACCATTTCTGGAGAATTCATATTTTCCAGACCATCAATAGTTGCACGAACCACGTTAATCGGGTTGGTGGAACCATATGCTTTGGCCAGAACGTTATGAACTCCAGCAACTTCCAGAACGGCGCGCATTGCACCACCGGCGATGATACCGGTACCTTCGGAAGCTGGCTGCATGAATACACGAGAACCCGTGTGAACACCTTTAACCGGGTGCTGCAGGGTGCCGTGGTTCAGCGCGACGTTAATCATATTGCGACGGGCTTTTTCCATCGCTTTCTGGATCGCTGCTGGAACTTCACGCGCTTTACCGTAACCAAAACCTACGCGACCGTTACCGTCACCAACTACAGTCAGAGCTGTGAAGGAGAAAATACGACCACCTTTAACGGTTTTAGATACGCGGTTAACCGCGATCAGCTTTTCCTGCAGTTCGCCAGCTTGTTTTTCGATGTGAGCCATCTTACACCTCTACCTTAGAACTGAAGGCCAGCTTCACGGGCAGCATCTGCCAGTGCCTGGACACGACCATGATATTGGAACCCGGAACGGTCAAAGGAAACATCTTTGATGCCTTTTTCCAGAGCGCGTTCAGCGACAGCTTTACCCACAGCTGCAGCCGCGTCTTTGTTACCGGTGTACTTCAGTTGTTCAGCGATAGCTTTTTCTACAGTAGAAGCAGCTACCAGAACTTCAGAACCGTTCGGTGCAATTACCTGTGCGTAAATATGACGCGGGGTACGATGTACCACCAGGCGAGTTGCACCCAGCTCCTGGAGCTTGCGGCGTGCGCGGGTCGCACGACGGATACGAGCAGATTTCTTATCCATAGTGTTACCTTACTTCTTCTTAGCCTCTTTGGTACGCACGACTTCGTCGGCGTAACGAACACCCTTGCCTTTATAAGGCTCAGGACGACGGTAGGCGCGCAGATCTGCTGCAACCTGACCGATCACCTGCTTATCAGCGCCTTTCAGCACGATTTCAGTTTGAGTCGGACATTCTGCAGTGATACCGGCCGGCAGCTTGTGTTCAACAGGATGAGAGAAACCTAAAGCCAGGTTTACTACATCCCCTTTAACCGCTGCACGATAACCTACACCAACCAGCTGAAGCTTTTTAGTGAAGCCTTCGGTAACACCGATAACTACTGAGTTAAGCAGGGCACGCGCGGTACCAGCCTGAGCCCAACCGTCTGCGAAACCATCACGCGGACCGAAAGTCAGTGCATTATCTGCATGTTTAACTTCAACAGCATCGTTGAGAGTACGAGTCAGCTCGCCATTCTTACCTTTGATCGTAATAACCTGACCGTTGATTTTTACATCAACGCCGGCAGGAACAACGACCGGTGCTTTAGCAACACGAGACATTTTTTCCTCCGATTAGGCTACGTAGCAGATAATTTCGCCACCAAGACCAGCTTGGCGCGCTGCACGATCAGTCATAACACCTTTAGAGGTAGAAATAACTGCGATACCCAGACCCGCCATAACTTTAGGCAGCTCATCTTTACGTTTGTAGATGCGCAGACCTGGGCGGCTGACACGCTGAATGCTTTCTACAACAGCTTTACCCTGGAAATACTTAAGAGTCAGTTCCAGTTCCGGCTTGATGTCGCCTTCAACTTTAAAATCTTCAATAAAGCCTTCTTCCTTCAGCACGTTGGCAATTGCCACTTTCAGCTTGGAGGAAGGCATGGTGACCGCAGCTTTATTCGCGGCCTGACCGTTACGGATACGGGTCAGCATATCCGCGATCGGATCTTGCATGCTCATCTGTCTTTACTCCCGTGATTCAATTGGTGACAATTACCAGCTAGCCTTTTTCAGACCCGGGATTTCACCGCGCATAGCGGCTTCACGGACCTTAATACGGCTCAACCCGAACTTCCGCAGGAAACCATGCGGACGACCTGTTTGACGGCAGCGGTTACGCTGACGAGACGGGCTGGAATCACGCGGCAGAGTCTGCAGCTTGAGAACAGCATTCCAACGATCTTCGTCGGTTGCGTTCACATCAGAGATGATAGCTTTCAGTTCAGCGCGTTTAGCGAAGAATTTATCAGCTAAAGCCACGCGCTTTACTTCGCGTGCTTTCATTGATTGCTTAGCCATTAAGTAACCCTACCTTACTTGCGGAACGGGAAGTCAAAGGCAGCCAGAAGAGCGCGGCCTTCTTCATCAGATTTCGCAGTAGTGGTAATGGTAATATCCAAACCACGAACGCGGTCGACTTTATCGTAGTCGATTTCTGGGAAGATGATCTGCTCACGGACACCCATGCTGTAGTTACCACGACCATCGAATGACTTAGCGGACAGGCCACGGAAGTCACGGATACGCGGTACAGCAATAGTGATCAGGCGCTCAAAGAACTCCCACATGCGTTCGCCACGCAGGGTTACTTTACAGCCGATCGGATAGCCCTGACGGATTTTGAAGCCTGCAACTGATTTGCGTGCTTTGGTGATCAACGGCTTTTGACCGGAGATTGCTGTCAGATCCGCTGCTGCGTTATCCAGCAGTTTCTTGTCAGCGATCGCTTCACCAACACCCATGTTCAGGGTGATCTTCTCGACCCGAGGGACTTGCATGACAGAATTGTAGTTAAACTCAGTCATGAGTTTACCAACTACTTCGTCTTTGTAGTAATCATGCAGTTTCGCCATCGTACTACTCCAAATTACTTGATAGTTTCGCTGTTAGACTTGAAGAAACGGACTTTTTTGCCGTCTTCGAATCTAAAGCCTACACGGTCAGCCTTGCCGGTTGCCGCATTGAAGAGTGCAACGTTAGAAACCTGAATTGCAGCTTCTTTTTCAACGATGCCACCTGGTTGGTTCAGGGCCGGAACCGGCTTCTGATGTTTCTTAACCAGGTTGATACCTTCAACAATGAGCTTGCCGGAAGACAAGACATTCTTAACTTTACCGCGTTTACCTTTATCTTTACCGGTTAACACGATAACTTCGTCATCACGACGGATTTTCGCTGCCATGATTCGCTCCTTAGAGTACTTCTGGTGCCAGAGAGATAATTTTCATGAACTTCTCGGTACGAAGCTCACGAGTTACCGGCCCAAAAATACGCGTACCGATGGGCTGCTCGCTGTTATTGTTGAGAATAACGCATGCATTACCATCGAAGCGAATGACAGAACCGTCCGGGCGACGAACACCCTTCTTGGTGCGCACCACTACCGCCTTCAGCACATCACCTTTTTTGACCTTACCACGCGGAATTGCTTCCTTGATGGTGATCTTAATGATGTCGCCTACGCCTGCGTAGCGACGGTGCGAGCCACCCAGAACCTTGATACACATTACGCGACGTGCACCGGAGTTGTCGGCGACGTTCAGCATAGTCTGTTCTTGGATCATTTTAGTGCTCCGCTAATGTCAACTACTACTGAGACCCAAAATCGAGCCGTTAAATATCCCCATATCGAGGGCGCGGCATTATAACACCGGAAATCGGATATGGGTAGAAAAAATAAACGGCTCATCGCTGAGCCGTTTATCCGTTGAGAATACGGCCCTATTACAGAACCGCTTTCTCTACGACGCGAACCAGCGTCCAGGACTTTGTCTTGGACAGCGGACGGCATTCGTGGATTTCGACCACGTCACCGATACCGCATTCGTTGTTCTCGTCATGTACGTGCAGTTTGGTCGTACGCTTGATGAACTTACCGTATACCGGGTGTTTCACCACACGTTCGATAGCAACAACGATGGATTTCTCCATTTTGTTGCTAATTACACGACCTTGCAGAGTACGGATTTTATCGGTCATTACGCACCCGCCTTCTGAGTCAGTAAAGTCTTAACGCGTGCAACATCACGACGCACTTGCTTCAGC
This sequence comes from Klebsiella sp. BIGb0149, assembly GCF_004362605.1. Classification (NCBI taxonomy): domain Bacteria; kingdom Pseudomonadati; phylum Pseudomonadota; class Gammaproteobacteria; order Enterobacterales; family Enterobacteriaceae; genus Klebsiella; species Klebsiella sp. BIGb0149. Next base: position 19,837 of record NZ_SNYG01000004.1, read on the forward strand.
AGATGAGTCTGTTGCAGCTGGCCACTTGCAGCCTGCATACGCAGGTTGAACTGCTCACGCAGCAGGTTCAGCAGCTCAGCGTTCAGCTCTTCAACGCTTTTTTCACGCAGCTCTTTTGCTTTCATTACATCACCGTCTTAGTTACAAAGGTGGTTTTGATAGGCAGTTTCGCTGCTGCCAGGCCGAAGGCTTCACGGGCCAGCTCTTCCGGAACACCGTCCATTTCATACAGGACTTTACCCGGCTGAATCAAGGCAACCCAGTACTCCACGTTACCTTTACCTTTACCCATACGAACTTCCAGCGGCTTCTCGGTAATCGGTTTGTCCGGGAAAACACGGATCCAGATTTTACCTTGACGCTTAACTGCACGGGTCATAGCACGACGTGCTGCTTCGATCTGACGTGCAGTCAGACGACCACGGCCAACAGCTTTCAGACCGAAAGTGCCGAAGCTAACATCCGTACCCTGCGCCAGACCACGGTTGCGGCCTTTGTGCACTTTACGGAATTTTGTACGCTTTGGTTGTAACATCAGCGACGCTCCTTATTTACGGCCTTTACGCTGCTGCTTTTTAGGTTGAGCAGCCGGTTCCGGTTGTTCAACAGCAGCCATACCACCCAGGATCTCGCCTTTGAAGATCCATACCTTAACGCCGATTACACCGTAAGTGGTGTGCGCTTCAGAGGTGTTGTAGTCGATGTCAGCACGCAGAGTGTGCAGCGGTACGCGACCTTCACGGTACCATTCGGTACGAGCGATTTCCGCGCCGCCCAGACGGCCGCTAACTTCAACTTTGATACCTTTAGCGCCCAGACGCATTGCGTTCTGTACAGCACGCTTCATAGCACGACGGAACATAACGCGACGTTCCAGCTGTGAAGTGATGCTATCAGCAACCAATTTAGCGTCCAGTTCTGGCTTACGAACTTCGGCGATGTTGATCTGTGCAGGAACGCCAGCGATATCCGCTACGACCTTGCGCAGTTTTTCTACGTCTTCGCCTTTCTTACCGATAACGATGCCCGGGCGAGCGGTGTGAATAGTCACACGAATGCTCTTAGCCGGACGCTCGATAACGATACGAGATACGGACGCTTTAGCCAGTTCCTTAGTCAGGAACTGACGTACTTTAAAATCGCTGTCCAGGTTGTCAGCGAATTCTTTGGTGTTCGCGAACCAGGTAGAGTTCCATGGTTTGACAATACCCAGGCGAATACCATTAGGATGTACTTTCTGACCCATTGCTAGTCTCCAGAGTCTCAGCGATCGGACACAACCACAGTGATGTGGCTGGTGCGCTTCAGGATGCGATCTGCACGACCTTTCGCACGCGGCATAATGCGCTTCATGCTCGGGCCTTCGTCTACGAAAATTTTCGTAACTTTCAGATCGTCAATGTCAGCGCCATCGTTGTGTTCAGCGTTAGCAATGGCAGATTCCAGTACCTTCTTGACCAGTACAGCAGCTTTCTTGTTGGTGTAGGTCAGAATATCCAGGGCCTGCGACACTTTCTTACCGCGAATCAGGTCAGCTACAAGGCGAACCTTCTGAGCAGAAGAACGAGCATGGCGATGTTGAGCTAAAGTTTCCATCTCTTCCTCCTACCTTATTTCTTCTTCGCTTTTTTATCAGCAGCATGGCCGCGATAAGTACGAGTCGGTGCGAATTCACCCAGTTTGTGACCAACCATTTCGTCGGAAACAAATACTGGAACGTGCTGACGACCATTATGGACAGCGATGGTCAAACCGATCATGTTAGGAAAGATCGTTGAACGACGGGACCAAGTGCGCAGGGGCTTCTTGTCTCCGCTTTCCACCGCTTTCTCTACCTTCTTCAGCAAGTGCAGGTCAATAAAAGGACCTTTCTTGAGAGAACGTGGCATGGCTTATCCTCTAAAATTATTTGCTACGGCGACGTACGATGAATTTATCAGTACGCTTGTTGCTGCGGGTCTTCTTACCTTTGGTCTGCAGGCCCCACGGGGAAACCGGGTGCTTACCAAAGTTACGACCTTCACCACCACCATGTGGGTGGTCGACTGGGTTCATCGCAGTACCGCGAACGGTAGGACGAATACCACGCCAGCGTGCAGCACCTGCTTTACCCAGAACGCGCAGCATATGCTCAGCATTGCCAACTTCGCCCAGAGTAGCGCGGCAGTCTGCTTCGACTTTACGCATTTCACCAGAACGCAGACGCAGGGTGACATAAGCACCGTCACGAGCAACGATCTGAACGTAAGTACCAGCGGAACGTGCCAGCTGACCGCCTTTACCTGGTTTCATTTCTACGTTATGAACGGTAGAACCAACCGGGATATTGCGCATCGGCAGGGTGTTGCCTGCTTTGATTGCAGCATCAACGCCAGACTGAATCTGGTCGCCAGCTTTCAGGCCTTTAGGGGCCAGGATGTAACGGCGCTCGCCATCTTTGTACAGAACCAGCGCGATGTTCGCGGAACGGTTCGGATCGTACTCAAGACGCTCAACAACTGCCGGGATACCATCTTTGTTGCGTTTGAAGTCAACAATACGGTAAGCCTGCTTGTGGCCACCACCGATATGACGGGTGGTGATACGGCCATTGTTGTTACGACCACCGGATTTGCTGTTTTTTTCCAGCAACGGAGCAAAAGGTTTGCCCTTGTGCAGCTCAGGGTTAACCACTTTAACAACGTGGCGACGACCCGGAGATGTCGGTTTACATTTAACAACTGCCATTGTATTACTCCTCCGACTTACTCAGCGCCGCCAACGAAGTCCAGATTCTGGCCTTCCTTCAGGGTGACGTAAGCTTTTTTCCAGTCGCTACGACGACCGATACGCTGTCCGTGACGTTTAACTTTCCCTTTAACTACCAGGGTGTTAACGACTTCGACTTCGACTTCAAACAGTTTCTGCACAGCAGCTTTGATTTCTGCTTTAGTCGCGTCTTTAGCAACTTTGAGAACGATGGTGTTTGTTTTTTCCATCGCAGCAGACGCTTTTTCAGAAACGTGCGGTGCACGCAGCACCTTCAGCAGACGTTCTTCACGAATCATGCCAGCATCTCCTCAACTTGCTTAACAGCATCAGCAGTCATTACGACTTTGTCGAAGGCGATCAGGCTAACCGGGTCGATACCAGTTGCATCGCGTACGTCAACCTTGTGCAGGTTGCGCGCAGCCAGGAACAGGTTCTCGTCCAGCTCACCGGTGATGATCAGCACATCTTCCAGAGCCATGTCTTTCAGTTTCTGTGCCAGCAGCTTAGTTTTAGGCGCTTCTACAGAGAACGTCTCGACAACGATCAGACGATCCTGACGTACCAGTTCGGACAGAATGCTTTTCAGCGCGCCGCGGTACATCTTTTTGTTAACTTTTTGACTGTGGTCCTGCGGGCGAGCAGCGAAGGTTACGCCACCGGAACGCCAGATCGGGCTCTTAATAGAACCTGAACGCGCACGGCCGGTACCTTTCTGGCGCCACGGCTTTTTGCCTGAACCAGTTACTTCAGCACGAGTCTTCTGAGCACGAGTACCCTGACGAGCACCAGCTGCATAAGCAACTACAACCTGGTGAACCAGCGCTTCGTTGAAATCACGACCGAAGGTAGTTTCGGAAACAGTCAGCGCGCTCTGCGCGTCTTTCAATACTAATTCCATTGCTATCCCCTTACGCCTTCACAGCTGGTTTAACGATCAGGTCGCTACCGGTAGCACCCGGGACCGCGCCTTTAACCAGCAGCAGGTTGCGCTCAGCGTCAACACGTACTACGTCCAGGCTCTGAACAGTGACACGTTCGTTGCCCAGCTGACCTGCCATTTTCTTGCCTTTGAACACTTTGCCCGGAGTCTGGTTCTGACCGATAGAACCCGGAACGCGGTGAGACAAGGAGTTACCGTGCGTAGCATCCTGGGTACGGAAGTTCCAGCGCTTAACGGTACCAGCAAAACCTTTACCTTTAGAGGTACCGGTTACGTCAACTTTTTTAACGTCAGCAAACAGTTCAACGCTAATGCTCTGACCTACGGTGAATTCTTCGCCGTCAGCAAGACGGAATTCCCACAGGCCGCGGCCAGCTTCAACGCCAGCTTTAGCGAAGTGACCAGCTTCCGGCTTGGTTACACGGTTAGCTTTTTTAGCACCGGTGGTAACCTGAATTGCGCGGTAACCGTCGTTAGCCAGGTCTTTAACCTGTGCAACACGGTTTGCTTCAACTTCGATTACGGTTACTGGGATAGAAACGCCATCTTCAGTGAAGATGCGGGTCATACCCACTTTTTTACCGACTAAACCAATCATTGTTTCAACCTCTCAATCGCTCGATGACCTGATTAACCCAGGCTGATCTGCACGTCTACACCGGCAGCCAGATCCAGACGCATCAGAGCATCAACGGTTTTCTCAGTTGGCTCAACGATGTCAACCAGACGCTTGTGAGTGCGAATCTCGTACTGATCGCGCGCATCTTTGTTGACGTGCGGAGAGATCAGAACGGTAAAGCGCTCTTTGCGGGTCGGCAGCGGGATCGGACCACGGACCTGCGCACCAGTGCGCTTAGCAGTCTCGACGATTTCCGCGGTTGATTGATCGATCAGACGATGATCAAACGCTTTAAGACGGATACGGATTCTTTGGTTCTGCATGAGACCAGAGCTCCAATTATTTATAGACGAAATGATTACTCCTCATACCCATTACGATTGATGGGAGAGTGTAACCGTTCTTACATAGTTCCCCGATTGGGAACATTGTTTGATAGCTAAAAGCTCTATCAGGGTTCATATCGAACCGGCCTGCCAATTTTGACAGGCCCGCGCATTATACGCAAAATCGGCCCCAACACAAGGGCTGCGTAGAAAATCATCATTTATATTTGCGAGGCTGCTGGAGAAAGCTCTGTTGTCGGCTGAAAAATAGCAAACTGCGTGGATTGCCGCGCGTAAAGCCAGCCATCGCGCTTTGCCGTTAATACCTTGCCTGGTCAGAATCGACGTAAACAACTCATCCGTCGGGATATCGCATGTACATGACACTCCCCTTCCTGCTTTTCTACTGCGGGTTTTCTCTGGCGCTCTGCTGGCACGACCTGCGGTATGGGCTGCTTCCCGACCGTTTGACCTGTCCCCTGCTCTGGCTTGGACTGCTGTTTTATCTTTGTCTGATGCCGTCGGGCCTGGAAAATGCCGTCTGGGGTGCCATCGCGGGGTATCTGGTCTTTGCTTTAGTCTACTGGGTTTACAGAGGGGTTCGCGGGTATGAGGGGTTAGGCTATGGCGACGTGAAATTTCTTGCCGCTCTCGGCGCCTGGCACGGCTGGCAGTCGCTGCCGCAGCTGGTATTCATGGCGACGCTCATCGCCTGCGCCACGCTGCTACTGCGCGTCGTTATCTTGAATCGCCGGGAGGTTATGAACAACCCGCTGCCGTTTGGCCCTTTTTTGGCTGCAGCGGGTTTCTACTGTGGATGGCAAACGCTTTTAGTCAGCAACTTTAATCTGTGACTGGAGATAATTCTGCAGGCCAATTTTGCCGATCAGGTCCAGCTCGGTTTCCAGCCAGTCAATATGGCCTTCCTCATCGGCAAGGATTTCAATCAGCATATCGCGACTGACATAGTCGTGGACGCTGTCGGCATAGGCGATAGCCTCGCGTAAATCTTTGGCGCCTTCCAGCTCCAGCCTTAAATCGGACTGCAGCATCTCCTCAACGTCTTCACCGATACCCAGCTTACCGAGATCCTGTAGATTGGGCAGTCCTTCAAGAAACAAAATACGCTCGATATATTTATCGGCGTGCTTCATTTCATCAATCGATTCATGGTATTCGACATCGTTGAGGCGCATCAGGCCCCAGTTCTTGAACATCCTGGCATGGAGAAAGTACTGATTTATTGCGACAAGCTCATTTCCCAATAATTTATTGAGATAACTTATGACTTTGACATCACCTTTCATTATATAGTCCCTCCGCTTCCACTCATTGAAGCGTAGTTCGCACTATATAGATGTCAAAGAAAAGCCGGAGGTCTCAGGCGATCTCTTTATATTCCGGCATGCGTGTTAATTCATCTTCCATGATCTCACGTGCGGCGCGGACGCATTTACCGCATTGATTTCCAACGGGAATAAACTTACGCAACTGCTGAAAAGATTGAGGGTGAAATTGACGCACGGCCTGACGAATTTTTTTATCGTTTACACCATTACACAGACAAACGTACATATTCACTCCCGTTCAATTTATGCACAAAGTGTAAATGAGAATAGTTATGATTACAATAGTCTCTCTATATAATAGATCCGATAAGGCACTTTTTTATATTAGTCTTTCTCGTGCTTAGCGGGTCTAAATGGCGGACAGCAAAAAGGGCGCCGAAGCGCCCTTTTTAATTCAGAACTAAAGGATTAGCTCAGAACTTTAGCAACAACGCCCGCACCTACAGTACGGCCGCCTTCACGGATTGCGAAACGCAGACCGTCGTCCATCGCGATCGGGTGGATCAGGGTAACAACCATTTTGATGTTGTCGCCCGGCATTACCATCTCTACGCCTTCCGGCAGTTCGATGGTGCCAGTCACGTCAGTTGTACGGAAGTAGAACTGCGGACGGTAGCCTTTGAAGAACGGAGTATGACGGCCGCCTTCATCTTTGGACAGGATGTAAACTTCAGATTCGAATTTGGTGTGCGGCTTGATAGAACCCGGCTTAGCCAGTACCTGACCACGTTCGATTTCTTCACGTTTGATACCACGCAGCAGAACGCCAACGTTCTCACCAGCACGGCCTTCGTCCAGCAGTTTGCGGAACATTTCAACGCCGGTACAGGTAGACTTAGCAGTCTCTTTGATACCAACGATTTCAACTTCTTCGCCAACTTTAACGATACCGCGCTCTACACGACCGGTAACAACAGTACCACGGCCGGAGATGGAGAATACGTCTTCGATAGGCAGCAGGAACGGCTTGTCGATAGCACGTTCTGGTTCCGGGATGTAAGAATCCAGGTAGCCAGCCAGTTCAACGATCTTAGCTTCCCACTCTGCTTCGCCTTCCAGCGCTTTCAGAGCAGAACCACGGATGATCGGAGTGTCATCGCCCGGGAAATCGTACTGAGACAGCAGTTCACGAACTTCCATCTCTACCAGTTCCAGCAGCTCTTCGTCATCAACCATGTCGCATTTGTTCAGGAACACGATGATGTACGGAACGCCTACCTGACGACCCAGCAGGATGTGCTCACGAGTCTGCGGCATCGGGCCGTCAGTCGCAGCAACAACCAGGATCGCGCCATCCATCTGAGCAGCACCGGTGATCATGTTTTTAACATAGTCGGCGTGGCCCGGGCAGTCTACGTGTGCGTAGTGGCGAGTCGGGGTGTCATATTCAACGTGGGAAGTGTTGATGGTGATACCACGAGCTTTTTCTTCCGGTGCGTTATCGATCTGGTCGAATGCACGAGCAGAACCACCGTAGGTTTTAGCCAGAACGGTAGTGATTGCAGCGGTCAGAGTAGTTTTACCATGGTCAACGTGGCCGATAGTACCGACGTTGACGTGCGGTTTTGTACGTTCAAATTTTTCTTTAGACACGGCTATATTCCTTACTATAGCGCTCTCCCCTTCAGGAGAGAGCACGGGATTTTGGTTTAACCCTACGGCTTATTTACCACGGGCTTCGATTACGGCCTGAGCAACGTTGTTCGGTGCGTCATCATACTTCAGGAACTCCATGGAGTAAGAAGCACGACCTTTGGTCAGAGAACGCAGCTGAGTTGCATATCCGAACATTTCAGACAGCGGAACTTCAGCGTGAATCACAACGCCAGTAACGTTGGATTCTTGACCACGCAGCATACCACGACGACGGCTAAGGTCACCGATGACGTCACCAGTGTTCTCTTCCGGAGTCTCTACTTCAACCTTCATGATCGGCTCAAGCAGAACTGGTTTCGCTTTCTTAAAGCCATCTTTGAAGGCAATAGAAGCGGCCAGTTTAAACGCCAGCTCGGAGGAGTCAACGTCATGGTAAGAACCGAAGTGCAGACGCACGCCGAGATCAACTACCGGGTAACCTGCCAGCGGACCAGCTTTCAGCTGTTCCTGAATACCTTTATCAACGGCAGGGATGTATTCGCCAGGAATTACACCACCTTTGATGTCGTTGATGAACTCGTATCCTTTCGGATTTGAGCCCGGCTCCAGTGGGTACATGTCGATCACAACGTGACCATACTGACCGCGACCACCAGACTGCTTAGCATGTTTACCTTCGATATCGGTAACTTTAGAGCGAATCGCTTCGCGGTAAGCAACCTGAGGTTTACCGACGTTCGCTTCAACGTTGAATTCACGTTTCATACGGTCAACGATGATGTCGAGGTGCAGCTCACCCATACCGGCGATAATAGTCTGGTTAGTTTCTTCGTCAGTCCATACGCGGAATGACGGGTCTTCTTTAGCCAGACGGCCCAGAGCCAGACCCATTTTTTCCTGGTCAGCTTTGGTTTTCGGTTCAACGGCGATCGAGATTACCGGCTCCGGGAACTCCATACGCTCCAGGATAATCACATTATCCTGGTCACACAGGGTGTCACCGGTAGTCACTTCTTTCAGACCAATCGCTGCAGCAATGTCGCCCGCACGAACTTCTTTGATCTCTTCACGTTTGTTGGCGTGCATCTGTACGATACGGCCCAGACGTTCACGTGCTGATTTCACCGGGTTGAACACGGTGTCGCCAGAGTTAACAACGCCAGAGTAAACGCGGAAGAAGGTCAGGTTACCAACAAACGGGTCGGTAGCAATTTTGAACGCCAGCGCAGCAAACGGCTCGTTGTCATCAGAGTGACGAACTGCCGGAGTGTCTTTACCGTCGTCCAGGATACCGTTAATCGCAGTAACATCAGTCGGCGCTGGCAGGTATTCAACAACCGCATCCAGCATCGCCTGAACACCTTTGTTCTTGAATGCAGAACCACAGGTAACCAGGATAATTTCGTTGTTAAGTACGCGCTTACGCAGAGAAGTTTTGATCTCTTCTTCAGTCAGCTCTTCGCCACCAAAGAATTTCTCCATCAGTTCGTCAGAACCTTCAGCAGCGGCTTCAACCAGTTTCTGGCGCCATTCTTCAGCCAGTTCCTGCATATCAGCTGGGATCTCTTCGTATTCGAAGGTCACGCCCTGATCGGCTTCGTTCCAGTTGATAGCTTTCATTTTCACCAGGTCAACAACACCGGTGAATTTCTCTTCTGCGCCGATAGCCAGCTGCAGAGGGACCGGATTCGCGCCCAGACGCTTTTCAATCTGATCAACAACTTTCAGGAAGTTAGCACCCATACGGTCCATTTTGTTAACGAACGCGATACGTGGAACTTTATATTTGTTTGCCTGACGCCATACGGTTTCAGACTGTGGCTGAACACCACCAACAGCACAGTAAACCATTACCGCACCATCAAGAACACGCATGGAACGTTCTACTTCGATAGTGAAGTCAACGTGCCCTGGGGTGTCGATGATGTTGATGTGGTGTGGTTCGAACTGTTTAGCCATTCCTGACCAGAAACAGGTAGTCGCAGCGGACGTGATGGTAATACCACGTTCCTGCTCCTGCTCCATCCAGTCCATGGTGGCTGCGCCATCATGAACTTCACCGATTTTGTGGTTTACACCAGTGTAGAACAGAACACGTTCGGTAGTTGTTGTCTTACCGGCATCGATATGAGCGCTGATACCAATGTTACGGTAGCGCTCAATGGGTGTTTTACGAGCCATTTGATTCCTCGTTTGTTTCTTTAGGCGTTCAGTTAAGTTATCCAAAACGGGCGACTTACCTGAAGCGCCCGTCTGGTGACTATGACTCCGAAGGGATTACCAACGGTAGTGAGCGAACGCCTTGTTGGCTTCTGCCATGCGGTGTACGTCTTCACGTTTCTTAACTGCAGTACCTTTGTTGTCTGCAGCATCAGAAAGTTCGTTCGCCAGACGCAGAGCCATGGATTTATCACCACGTTTACGAGCAGCTTCAACGATCCAACGCATTGCCAGGGCATTACGACGAACCGGACGGACTTCAACTGGAACCTGATAAGTAGAACCACCAACGCGGCGGGACTTAACTTCTACAGTCGGGCGAACGTTGTCGAGAGCGACTTCGAAAGCTTCCAGTTCATTTTTACCAGAACGCTGAGCCAGGGTCTCCAGCGCGCTGTATACGATAGCTTCTGCAGTAGATTTTTTACCATCTACCATCAGGATATTTACAAATTTTGCCAGCAGTTCTGATCCGAACTTAGGATCCGGAAGAATTTTACGCTGACCAATGACGCGACGACGTGGCATGGGAATACTCCGTTGTTAATTCAGGATTGTCCAAAACTCTAAGAGTTTAGTTTGACATTAAGGTAAAACAGTTTGGCCTTACTTAACGGAGAACCATTAAGCCTTAGGACGTTTCACGCCATATTTGGAGCGAGATTGCTTACGGTCTTTAACGCCGGAGCAGTCAAGCGCACCACGAACGGTGTGGTAACGAACACCCGGAAGGTCTTTTACACGACCGCCACGGATCAGGATCACGGAGTGTTCCTGCAGGTTGTGACCTTCACCACCGATGTAGGAAGTCACTTCAAAACCGTTGGTCAAACGCACACGGCATACTTTACGCAGTGCGGAGTTTGGTTTTTTAGGAGTGGTAGTATATACGCGAGTACATACGCCACGTTTCTGCGGGCAGGCTTCCAGTGCAGGCACGTTGCTCTTTGCAACTTTGCGTGCGCGTGGTTTGCGTACCAGCTGGTTAATTGTTGCCATTAAATAGCTCCTGGTTTTAGCTTTTGCTTCGTAAACATGTAATAAATCGCCTCAGATAATATGAGGACGCAGAATTCTAGGGCGGTGCCGAAAAGGTGTCAAGAAATATACAACAATCCTGCCATTACCAGGCCAACTGTCCAGGGTGTTTGAGCGCCAGTCTGACGAAATCAGTATAGCCAACCCTGATGACACTGCCCGCAATTTGCCCCGTCAGGCCGCGGGCTTCAATATCATCCTGCAGCGCATGGATGGTTATGGGGGCGGAAAGCAGGATTTCAAGGTAGCGCCCGCCGGCGGCTGCCGCGATGACGCCATCGGAAAGCAGCAGCAGATCGTCGCCATCCTTTACCAGACGCAGCATCGCTGCCAGATCGGTATGCCATGGGGAAACGCTAAGAGTGTGGAGCATAGTGGCCTCAGAAGCGCAGAATCACGTTGAAATCATCGAGCCGGGCACGCAGCGCCTCTGGCTCCAGCCACTCGCCGTCTATGACCCACTGCGTGGAGGGCGACAGACCGCGCTCGCGGGCAGAAGCGGCGCACATCCAGCACTGTTCGATATCATACAGAGAGAGCAGCTTAAAGGTTGCGATATAGTCGCGGGCCAGAATGGCCCCTGGCCGCTGCTCCGGCAGCAGCTGAAACACGCCGTCGCCGATAAAGAAAACGCCGAGCTCATCGGTCAGCGCTGAGGTAGCCAGCAGGGCATCCAGGCCTTCCCGGCCAGACGCGGAGCCATGAGGCGCGGAGGAAAAAACAAAGGCAACGCGTTTCATCAGAACTGCACCATCCGATCGCAGGTTAATGCAGCTTCCGCCAGCGCCCCAAGGCCGCTGAGCGTGAATCCGGGTTGCAGATTATGCGCGGACAAACCAAGCTGCTGCGCCTCATGCTCGTCCGTCACCCCGCGTCTCAGCGCCGCCGCAACGCAGATATGCAGCGAAACAGCATGCGCTTCGTGTAATTTTTGCCATGCCCGCACGAGGTCAAACTCATCGTTGGCGGGAGCGGTCAGGTGATTCGCGTTATAGACGCCTTCGCGATAGAAAAAGACGCAAATCAGCTCATGCCCCTCCTCCAGCACGGCCTGCGCAAACTGCCAGGCGCTGCTGGCCTGCTGCGTACCGTAGGCCGGGCCCGTCACCGTAATGGCAAAACGCATTACTTATCCAGACCCTGGAAATCACCGCTTTTGAACTGGCGGATATAGAGATACACCGTGTGCTTCGAGATATTCAGGCGATCGGCAACCTGGTTAATAGCATCCTTGATATCAAAGATCCCTTTCTCGTAAAGATTCAGGACGATCTGACGATTTTTGGCGTTATTGGAAACGTTGCGATCGGCATTTACTTCTTCAATCGTAAACTCGAGGGTTTGCGCGACCAGATCGTCAACCGATGAGGCAAAGTTGACCTGCGAGTTCACTTCCGGCGTTTCCGGCGGAATAAAGGTGCTCATGATCTGGGAGAACGGGACATCGAGGTTCATGTTAATGCACAAAAGGCCGATAACCCGGTGCTCACGGTTGCGTATCGCAATCGTCACCGACTTCATCAGCACTCCGCTTTTAGCGCGAGTAAAATAGCATTTGGAAACGCTGCTATCAGCTCCAGTCATATCGTGCAGCATACGCAGCGCCAGGTCAGTGATTGGCGAGCCGATTTGACGACCGGTATGTTCACCGTTGGCGATGCGAATGGCGGAACATTTCAGATCCTGTAAAGAATGCAGCACGATTTCACAGTGGGAACCAATGAGCATCGCTAACCCGTCCACCACCGCTTCATAGGATTTTAGGATATCGAAGTCGGTCTGGTCGAAAGGACGTTGATCCAGCAGGTCAAGCTCGCTGGTTTCGTTGGTTAAAAGCGACCTGGACATGAAAAAAAGCACTCCTTTTCAGGAGCCTGTCATTTTTTACACAAAACCGTTCAAGGTACGCCAAGGCGGCAAATCTGAGACAAATTCGTCAGCAGCGAATTTGACCAGCCGAAGGCTGGCTCTTGTAAGAGACAAGGTTATCTCTTATCGATACCCAGGACCGAATCCAGTAAGAGGCTGGAGTCAGCAAATGCAGCCAGCTCAGAGGCAGCTTGAAGGATGAGGTGTAGCTTGTCAGGGCAGGCTCATCGTCATTAATAAGATTAAGCTATCTAAAGTAATACAGCGCTTGAGGCACTTTCCAGTTTTAATTATATCTGCCCCAAATAAAAAAGCCGCCGCCTTTGAGGGCGGCGGCGTCAATTCCATTACTTCTTAGCGTCTGCGCTCGCTGCATCCGCTTTTGCGTCAGCGGCAGCTTCAGGCTTCGCATCCGCTTTCGGAGCCGGTTTGATATCCAGCAGCTCTACGTCGAAGACCAGGGTAGAGTTAGCCGGGATACCCGGAACGCCGGTTTTGCCGTATGCCAGATCCGGTGGGATAACCAGCTGGATTTTACCGCCTTTCTTAATGTTCTTCAGGCCTTCAGTCCAGCCCGGGATCACGCCGTCCAGACGGAAAGAGAGCGGCTCACCGCGGGTGTAGGAGTTATCGAACTCTTTACCGTCGATCAGCGTCCCTTTGTAGTTCACAACCACGGTATCGCTGTCTTTCGGCGCGTCACCGGTACCGGCTTTCTCGACTTTATACAGCAGGCCAGATTTAGAGGTTTTCACGCCCTTCTCTTTAGCGAAGGTGTCGCGATAGGCTTTGCCTTTAGCATCGTTCTCAGATGCATCTTTTTCCATTTTTTGCTGAGCAGCAGTTTTCACACGAGTTTCAAATGCTTGCAGAGTCTGTTCGATTTCCTGATCGGAGAGTTTGCTCTTATCGGCAAATGCGTCCTGCACCCCAGCGATCAGCTGATCTTTATCCAGTTTAATGCCCAGTTTTTCTTGTTCTTTCAGGGAGTTTTCCATGTAACGTCCCAGCGATGCACCCAGCGCATAAGCAGATTTCTGATCGTCATTTTTAAATGCCGATTTGCTTTCCGTTGCAGGTGCCGTCTTTGCAGCGGTATCCGCAGCAAAGGTCAGCGGTGCATTCAGCGCGACGGCCATTGTGGTCGCCAGCAGCGTTACTTTAAACAGTGATTTCATCCATTTCTCCAGGGCCGGGGCATCTCACCCCAGGGTTAGCGTAAAAAGCAAAAAATGTACTATAGAACGTTGCAGGACAAATCTACATACGGACGTACCTGAATATCGCCTCTTTTCAGACTATTTTTGTATGAATTAGTTTCCTGTCCGGCGTTACGATGCTGCACGAATGCTGAAAATTCAGTAGAATCCGCCCGCGAGATAAGACAGAAGAGGTTACTCATGCACGATAGCAAACTGGAGACTCGCCTGGCGGAGCTGGAAAGCCGGCTGGCGTATCAGGAAATCACCATTGAAGACCTCAACAAGACCGTTACCGCCCATGAGATCGAAATGGCAAAGATGCGTGAACATATGCGTCTGATGGTAGAAAAGCTGAAGGCGACGCAGTCATCGTATATCGCATCGCAGTCTGAAGAGACGCCGCCTCCACATTATTAAGGCGTAAAAAAAGCGGGTTTCCCCGCTTTTTATCGCCGGCAGCGCTAGCCAACGCGCCTGCGGCTTGTAAGACGACAGCTCTTAGTGACAGCCGCAGCCGCCGTTACCGCCACAGCCGCCTTTGCCATGTTCGTGACCGTGGTCGTGGTCATGGCTGTGACCGTGGCCACCGCAGCATCCGTCATGATCGTGGTCATGGTCGTGATCGTGACCATTCGCGCCGTGCACGTGACCGTGTTCCAGCTCTTCAGCCGTCGCTTCACGAATCGCCACAACTTCAACGTTGAACTTCAGGTTTTGGCCAGCCAGCATGTGGTTACCGTCAACAACTACGTGCTCGTCGTCAACTTCGGTAATTTCAACCGGTACCGGACCCTGATCGGTTTCCGCCAGGAAACGCATGCCAACCTGCAGCTCATCAACGCCCATGAAGACGTCTTTAGGAACGCGCTGAACCAGGTTTTCGTCGTACTGGCCGTACGCATCGTTCGCGCCGACAGCAACGTCAAATTTGTCGCCCACTTCATGACCATCCAGCGCAGTTTCCAGGCCGGAAATCAGGGAACCGTGACCATGCAGGTAGTCCAGCGGCGCGCTTACCGGAGACTCATCAACCAACACACCGTCTTCTGTACGTACCTGATAGGCCAGGCTGACCACCAGGTCTTTTGCTACTTTCATGATATCTCCTGAGCATGGGAAGAATAGTGGCGCAGATTGTAGCGGAATTCTGCAGCCGTGTACCCTCTAGCTTAAAAAAAGGCGACAGATAACGCTAGTCCGGATGAAAAATGCCGATCACTTGTTCGTCTTTACGTACGTGCTCGCGGGCCTCTTTATCCGCCTCGCGCATCTGGTGTCCGCACTTAACACACTCAACAATATCGACATTATTTTCCCGCCACATTGCCAGAGAATCCTGGGCCTGGCACGCCGGGCATTTTGCCCCGGCGATAAAACGTTTACGCACTGCCATAATGATTTACCCTTTATTCAAACTCATCCCAGCCGTCAAGCTGTCTGCTCTCTTTCTGCATTTCACGCTGAAAAATCTCCTCCAGCTCCCGCCGGGCTTCCCGCACGCGCGATATCTGCAGAGTATCAGTATGTACCGGCATTAACTCTCGCAGCATTCGCATATCCAGACGACGGAAGTGCAGCTGCGCGCGCTGCGCCTGATGCGGATGCATTCCGACGCTGACCAGCGCCTTGCGCCCCAGCTCCAGCGCGCTGGAGAAGGTTTCGCGCGAGAACTGCGCCACGCCGGCCTGCAGCAGCTCATGGGCCTCTACGCGGCCCCGCGCTCGCGCCAGAATATGCAGATGCGGGAAATGCTGCTGGCACATCTCAACCAGCTTCATGGTATCTTCCGGCTCGTTGCAGGTAATCACGATTGACTGCGCATCTTCCGCGCCCGCCGAGCGCAGCAGCTCCAGCTGCGTCGCATCGCCGAAGTAAACCTTATAGCCATATTTACGCATCAGGTTCACCGCGCTAATGTCGCGCTCAAGCACGGTAATGCGCATTTTGTTGGCCATCAGCAGACGGCCAATAACCTGACCAAAGCGGCCGAAGCCGACGATAATCACCTGCGGTTTATCATCCTCAACCCACGGCGCTTCGTCCTCTTCCTCCGGCTGGTTAAAGCGTCGGGAGAGCACGGAATCAATCAGGGTCATCAGCAGCGGCGTGGTCATCATCGACAGCGTAACCGTGACCAGCAGCAGCGCCATCTGATCATTTTCGAACAGCCGCAGCGAAGCCGGTAACGAGAACAGCACGAAGGCAAACTCCCCGCCCTGGCTCAGAACTCCGGCAAACTGCATCCGCTCCGAGCTGCGAAGGCCGTACACCCGCGCCAGAACGTACAGCACGAGAGCTTTCACCATCACCAGCGCCGCGACGCTGGCGGCAACCCACAGCAGATGGGTGTAGAGAACGCCCAGATTCAGCGCCATGCCAACGGAGATAAAAAACAGGCCGAGCAGAAGACCTTTAAAAGGCTCAATGGCGATTTCCAGCTCGTGGCGATATTCGCTTTCTGCCAGCAGCACCCCGGCGATAAAGGTCCCCAGCGCCATCGACAGGCCGAGTGCATCCATAAACAGCGCCGAACCCAGCACCAGCAGCAGCGTCGCGGCGGTAAAAACCTCCCGCACGCCGGAGGCAGCGATAAAGCGGAACACCGGCCGCAGCAAAAAGCGGCCGCCGATCAGCATGCCGGCAAAGGCCAGCACCTTCATCCCTATCGTCACCCAATCAAAGCGATCGTCGCCGGAGCCGGCCAGCAGCGGCACCAGCGCCAGCGCGGGGATCACCGCCAGGTCCTGAAACAGCAGAACGGAGAACCCCAGCTGTCCGGACTCACTGCGGCTCATCCCCTTCTCGCGCATCAGCTGCAGCGCCATCGCCGTAGAGGACATCGCTAAGCCAATCCCGCCGACAATCGCCGCCTGCCACGTGAATCCGGTGACCATCAGCAGACCGCCGAGGATTGCCGCGCTGCACAAAACCTGGGCCGCGCCAACGCCAAAGATGGAGCTTCTCAGGCGCCAGAGCTTCGACGGGTTGAGCTCGAGCCCGATGATAAACATCAGGAACACCACGCCCAGCTCGGAGAAATGAAGAATTTCATCGACGTCGCTGATGAACCCCAGCCCCCACGGGCCAATGGCGATCCCGGCGAGCAGATAGCCAAGTACCGCGCCAATGCCCAGCCGGGCGGCCAGCGGTACCGCGACGACGGCGGCGAACAGAAACAGCACGCCAGCCAAAAGCAGATCAGCTCCCGCCATTGATTACTCCTCCTGTCGCGATGGGGTTGGCCAACCAGTCACGATAGGCGCGCGCATGGCTTTTCAGATCGGCGGGCGATTGCCGGCGGGCCCAGTAGACAATAATCGGGCTCATCCAGTGCATCCGGCACATGCCGGCAGTCAGTTCGAAAGGACGCAGAATATCGTTCATTGGATAGCGGTTAGCGTCGCGACGGTAGGCGCTTTCCGGCTCGCCGGTGGTGATCACGCTACGCCAGTACTTTCCCGCCAGCTGATTTCCCCCGGCGCCGCTGGCAAAACCGCGGCTCAGCACTCTGTCCAGCCACTCTTTTAGCAGCGCCGGGCAGCTCCACGTATAGAGCGGATGCTGGAAAACAATCACCTCATGCTGACGCAGGAGATCCTGCTCCCAGGCAATATCGATAAAAAAATCGGGATAGTGTGCGTAAAGATCGTGCACGGTGACGTTCGGCAGCTGTAAGGCCGGTTCAAGCAAAACCCGGTTGGCCACGGAATCCTGAGATTCTGGGTGGGCATACAGCAGCAAAACCTTCGCTGTCTGAGACATCATTCCCCTCCCAACGTCTTGTAGTGGCCTGAACAACGGCTGCGCCTCAACGCAACCAGAATGACTTTGTGTATCGTCTTCATTTTGGGCTACCATTGCGGCCCGGTGGAGCTATTTGCTACCACATTACATTATCATAATGACAAATTAACATAGTCTGAACATACGGCGCCTTATGATTGTTTTCTCCTCGTTACAAATTCGTCGCGGCGTACGCGTCCTGCTGGACAACGCCACCGCTACCATCAATCCTGGCCAAAAGGTCGGTCTGGTGGGCAAAAACGGCTGCGGTAAATCCACGCTGCTATCGCTTTTGAAAAACGAGATTAGCGCCGACGGCGGCAGTATGACCTTTCCGGGCAACTGGCAGCTGGCGTGGGTTAATCAGGAAACCCCTGCTCTGGCGCAGCCGGCCATTGATTATGTTATTGACGGCGATCGGGAATATCGCCAGCTCGAGGCTGATTTAAATCAGGCCAACGAGCGCAACGACGGTCACGCCATTGCGACGGTACACGGCAAGCTGGACGCCATTGACGCCTGGACCATCCGCTCACGCGCCTCGAGCCTGCTGCACGGCCTGGGCTTCAGCAACGAACAGCTGGAGCGCCCGGTGAGCGACTTCTCCGGCGGCTGGCGCATGCGCCTCAACCTGGCGCAGGCGCTGATTTGCCGCTCCGACCTGCTGCTGCTGGATGAACCGACTAACCACCTCGATCTCGATGCGGTGATCTGGCTGGAAAAGTGGCTCAAAAGCTATACCGGCACGCTGATCCTTATCTCGCACGATCGCGATTTTCTCGATCCTATCGTCGATAAAATTATACATATCGAACAGCAAAATATGTTCGAGTACACCGGCAACTACAGCTCGTTCGAAATACAGCGCGCCACCCGTCTGTCGCAGCAGCAGTCGATGTATGAAAGCCAGCAGCTGCGCGTCGCCCATCTGCAAAGCTATATCGATCGCTTCCGCGCCAAGGCCACCAAGGCGAAGCAGGCCCAGAGCCGCATTAAAATGCTGGAGCGCATGGAGCTTATCGCCCCGGCCCACGTCGATAACCCGTTCCACTTTAGCTTCCGCGCGCCGGAAAGCCTGCCCAACCCGCTGCTGAAAATGGAAAAAGTCAGCGCTGGCTACGGTGAACGCATTATCCTCGACTCGATCAAGCTGAATTTGGTTCCCGGCTCGCGCATCGGCCTGCTGGGGCGCAACGGCGCCGGTAAATCGACGCTCATCAAGCTGCTGGCCGGCGAGCTGCAGCCGCTGCAGGGCGAAGTGGGGCTGGCAAAAGGGATTAAGCTGGGCTACTTCGCTCAGCATCAGCTGGAGTTTCTGCGGGCGGATGAATCGCCGCTGCAGCACCTGGCTCGCCTGGCGCCGCAGGAGCTGGAGCAGAAGCTGCGCGACTATCTCGGCGGCTTCGGTTTCCAGAGCGATAAGGTCAACGAAGCAACCCAGCGCTTCTCCGGCGGCGAAAAAGCGCGCCTGGTGCTGGCGCTGATCGTCTGGCAGCGCCCTAATCTTCTGCTGCTCGATGAACCGACTAACCACCTTGACCTCGATATGCGCCAGGCTTTAACCGAAGCGCTGATTGATTTCGAAGGCGCGCTGGTGGTGGTATCGCACGATCGCCACCTGATCCGTTCGACCACCGACGATCTCTATCTGGTCCACGACGGCAAGGTTGAGCAGTTCGACGGCGATCTGGAAGATTACCAGCAGTGGCTGAGCGACTCGCAGAAGCAGGAGAGCCAGTCGTCCGACGCGATCAAAGATAACGGCAACAGCGCCCAGTCCCGAAAGGACCAGAAGCGCCGGGAAGCGGAGCTGCGCACCCTGACTCAGCCATTGCGCAAAGAGATTACCCGTCTTGAGAAAGAGATGGATAAGCTCAACGCCCAGCTCGCGCAGGCGGAAGAGAAATTAGGCGACAGCAGCCTGTATGACGCATCCCGCAAAGCGGACCTGACCGCCTGCCTGCAGCAGCAGGCCAGCGCTAAATCAGGTTTGGAAGAGTACGAAATGGCCTGGCTGGAGGCGCAGGAACAGCTGGAGCAGATGCTGCAGGAAGGCTAAGCCCTGCGGGCCGAGCGCGCGGCCTCGACGGTTCAGTGGCAGTGAGCTTTCGGGGCCACTCTTCATGCCGCAAAAGGCCCTATAGCACCCGCTCTTTTTCGCGTAATCTCCACCGGCTGGCCACAAGACCACATATTGGCTAACCTGCGCACTGCATGCGCGGTATAGTGTTTATAAGATTATTAATTGCTCTGGTGCTATGGTTGAAATCACCCCTACAGAAATGACGCCCCCCGAAGACGACTCGCGCGAGTTTCACCCGATGCGCGGCGTGGGCAATCGTCATCTGCAAACCATGCTGCCGCGACTGATCCGCCGCAAACTGGGCTTTACTCCACACTGGCAGCGCCTTGAACTCCCCGACGGTGATTTTATCGATTTGGCCTGGAGCGAAGATCCCGAATCAGCCCGCCATAAGCCGCGGCTGGTGGTTTTTCACGGTCTGGAAGGAAGCCTGCACAGCCCTTACGCTCACGGTCTGATCCACGCGGCAATGCAGCGCGGCTGGCTCGGCGTGGTGATGCATTTCCGCGGCTGTAGCGGCGAGCCTAACCGTAATAACCGCATCTACCACTCCGGAGAGACGGAAGACGGCACCTGGTTCCTGCGCTGGCTGCAGCGCGAATTTGGTCCCGCGCCTACCGCCGCCGTCGGCTATTCGCTGGGCGGCAATATGCTCGGCTGCCTGCTGGCAAACGAGGGCGACAGCGTCCCGCTCGACGCGGCGGTCATCGTGTCGGCTCCGTTCATGCTGGAAGCCTGCAGCTACCATATGGATAAAGGCTTCTCCCGCGTCTACCAGCGCTATCTGCTTAACCTGTTAAAAGCGAACGCCGCGCGCAAGCTGAAAGCCTACCCGGGCTCACTGCCGGTTGATTTACGCCAGCTCAAAGGCATGCGGCGCATTCGCGAGTTTGACGATACCATCACCGCCAAAATTCACGGCTTTGCCGATGCGCTGGACTACTATCGTCAGTGCAGCGCGATGCCGCGCCTGAGCGATATCACGAAACCCACGCTGATCATTCACGCGAAAGACGATCCGTTCATGGACCATCATTCCATTCCGCCGCAGGAGCAGCTGCCGGCCAACGTCGAGTACCAGCTGACCGAACAGGGCGGGCACGTCGGGTTTGTCGGCGGCACGCTGCGCAGGCCGGAGATGTGGCTGGAAAGACGGATCCCGGACTGGCTAACGCGCTGGCTGGAAGGAAAAAAATGATTATTCCCTGGCAGGATCTGGATCCCGAAACGCTGGATAACCTGATTGAAACCTTTGTGTTGCGCGAAGGCACCGATTATGGTGAACATGAACGCTCGCTGGCCGATAAGGTTGCCGATGTAAAACAGCAGTTGAAAAGCGGAGAGGCCGTACTGGTGTGGTCAGAGCTGCACGAGACGGTCAACATCATGCCCCGCAAGCAGTTCCACGGCTAAGGCGGCGCCACACCATCGTTTAATCTGGGAGTTGATATGTCTGCCAAACATCCGGTGATTGCCGTCACGGGCTCCAGCGGCGCGGGAACCACCACCACCAGCCTCGCCTTTCGCAAAATCTTCGCCCAGCTGAACCTGCGTGCCGCCGAAGTCGAGGGCGATAGCTTCCATCGCTATACCCGCCCGGAAATGGACATGGCGATCCGCAAAGCGCGGGATCAGGGGAAGCACATCAGCTATTTTGGTCCGGAAGCGAACGACTTCGGCCTGCTGGAAAACACCTTTCTCGAATACGGACGCAGCGGAACCGGCCAGTCGAGAAAATATCTGCATACCTATGACGAGGCCGTGCCGTGGAATCAGGTACCGGGCACCTTCACGCCCTGGCAGCCGCTGCCGGAGCCGACCGACGTCCTGTTTTACGAAGGGCTGCACGGCGGCGTTGTCACCCCGCAGCACAACGTGGCGCACAATGTCGACCTGCTGGTGGGCGTCGTACCCATCGTCAACCTGGAGTGGATCCAGAAGCTCATCCGCGATACCAGCGAGCGCGGGCACTCCCGCGAAGCGGTGATGGATTCGGTCGTCCGCTCAATGGAAGATTATATTAATTTCATCACCCCGCAGTTCTCGCGTACCCATATCAACTTCCAGCGGGTTCCCACCGTTGATACGTCGAACCCCTTCGCCGCGAAAGGTATTCCCTCGCTGGATGAAAGCTTTGTGGTGATCCACTTCCGCAACCTGCAGGATATCGACTTCCCGTGGCTGCTGGCGATGCTGCAAGGGTCGTTTATCTCGCATATCAATACGCTGGTGGTACCGGGCGGCAAAATGGGGCTGGCGATGGAGCTGATCATGGCGCCGCTGGTTGAACGGCTGATGGCGGGGAAAAAGATCGGTTAAGCCGGTAAACACCCCGGCTGCGCGACGCAAACCGGGGCGACGGGCTGGCCTTTCGGCTTAGCCCTCGATAACCTCGTACGAATGCGTGATATTTACCGCTTTTTGCAGCATCAGCGCCACCGAGCAGTATTTCTCCGCCGACAGGTCCACCGCCCGTGAAACGGCCGCATCCTTCAGCTCGCGGCCGGTGACGATAAAATGCAGGTTGATGTGGGTAAACAGGCGCGGCGCCTCTTCCCGACGCTCTGAGGTCAGCTTCACCTCACAGTTGGTCACATCGTGACGTCCTTTCTGCAAAATTGAGACCACGTCGATGGCACTACAGCCGCCGGCGGCCATCAGCACCATTTCCATCGGGCTCGGCGCTTTATCCCCGGAGTTACCGTCCATCAAAATCTGGTGGCCGGAGGCCGACTCACCGATGAAGGTTAACCCTTCCACCCATTTCACACGAGCTTGCATAAAATTTAACTCCAAGGTTGCAATTTTCCTGACAGATTACGCGCACATAACAAATCTCGCAACGGAAGGCGACCTGCATCATGCTGAAGCGAGACACCAGGAGACACGCGGCAAAAGCTATGCTAAAACAGTCAGGATGCTACAGTATTACATTGATGTACTGCATGTATGCAGAGGAATTCACATTACAGGCTGAAGAAAAATCACCAGCCAGCTTCCCAGGCATAGGGAAACAATACGATTGCATGCCCGGATGCCGTGTAGTGTCGGCACCCGGAGATAGCTTATAACAGAGGATAACCGCGCATGGTGCTTGGCAAACCGCAAACAGACCCTACCCTCGAATGGTTCTTGTCTCATTGCCACATTCATAAGTACCCATCTAAAAGCACGCTGATCCACCAGGGTGAAAAAGCAGAAACGTTGTACTACATCGTCAAAGGCTCTGTGGCTGTGCTCATCAAGGATGAAGAAGGCAAAGAGATGATTCTCTCTTACCTCAACCAGGGCGATTTCATCGGTGAATTAGGCTTGTTCGAAGAAGGCCAGGAGCGTAGCGCCTGGGTACGTGCGAAAACCGCATGTGAAGTGGCCGAAATCTCCTATAAAAAATTCCGTCAGCTGATCCAGGTAAACCCGGATATTCTGATGCGTCTCTCGTCGCAGATGGCCCGCCGTCTGCAGGTTACCTCTGAGAAAGTCGGTAACCTTGCCTTCCTCGACGTCACCGGCCGTATCGCCCAGACGTTGCTGAACCTGGCAAAACAGCCTGACGCCATGACCCACCCGGACGGTATGCAAATCAAAATTACCCGTCAGGAAATCGGTCAGATCGTCGGCTGTTCACGTGAAACCGTTGGCCGTATTCTGAAGATGCTGGAAGATCAAAATCTGATCTCCGCACACGGTAAAACTATCGTCGTCTACGGCACGCGCTAAGCTGATAAAACGGCGTGTTGCTCCCGCAATACGCCGTTTTTGTTTTCCCTCTATGTGGCGCAGGCTGATTTACCACCCGGAAGTCAACTACGCACTGCGGCAAACGCTGGTGCTGTGTTTGCCGGTCGCAATTGGCCTCCTTCTCGGCCATCTGCAGCAGGGCCTGCTGTTCTCGCTGGTTCCCGCATGCTGCAACGTCGCCGGCCTTGATACGCCGCATAAGCGCTTCTTTAAACGCCTGATTATCGGCGGCTCGCTCTTTGCAGGCTGCAGCCTGATCGTTCAGCTCCTTCTCCAGCAGGATATCCCGCTGCCTTTAATTCTCAGCGGCCTGACCCTTCTCCTTGGCGTCACGGCAGAAATCAGCTCGCTGCACGCGAGGCTGCTGCCCGCCTCGCTGATTGCCGCCATCTTTACCCTGAGCCTCGCCGGCAATATGCCGGTCTGGGAGCCGCTGCTGATCTACGCGCTCGGCACGCTGTGGTACGGGCTTTTCAACTGGTTCTGGTTTTGGCTGTGGCGCGAGCAGCCGCTGCGCGAATCGCTCAGCCTGCTCTACCGGGAGCTGGCCAACTATTGCGAAGCCAAATACAGCCTGCTGACCCAGCATATCGACCCGGCAACCTCGCTGCCTCCGCTGCTTACCCGTCAGCAAAAGGTCGTCGACCTGATCACCCAGTGCTACCAGCAGATGCATATGCTGGCGGCCAATCAGCGTAACGATCATAAGCGCCTGCTGCGGGCGTTTCAGGTGGCCCTCGATCTGCAGGAGCATATTTCCGTCAGCCTGCATCAGCCGGAAGAGGTGCAGAAGCTGGTCGAACGCAGCCACGCGGAAGCGGTAATCCGCTGGAATGCGCAAACCGTCGCCGCCCGGCTAAGGGTGCTGGCGGATGACATCCTGTACCACCGCTATCCGCAGCGCTTTAACATGGATAAGCAGATCGGCGCCCTGGAGAAGATTGCCTCTCAGCACCCCGACAACCCGGTCGGGCAATTCTGCGCATGGCACTTCAGCCGCCTTGCCCGGGTGCTGCGCACCCAGCGCCCGCTGTACCCGCGTAACCTGATGGCCGATAAGGAACGGCGCCTGCCGCTGCTGCCTGCGCTGAAAAACTATCTCTCTTACAAATCGCCGGCTTTACGCAGCGCCGCCCGGATCTGCGTGATGCTCACCGCTGCGAGCCTGATGGGCAGCGCGCTAAACCTGCCTAAACCCTACTGGATCCTGATGACGGTGCTTTTCGTCACCCAGAACGGCTACGGCGCGACGCGGGTCCGCATCGTCCACCGCGCGGCGGGGACCCTTGCCGGCCTGGTGATTGCCGGACTGACGCTGCACTTCCACGTCCCGGAGGGCTATACGCTGACCGCGATGCTGATTATTACGCTGTTGAGCTATCTGATTATTCGCAAGAGCTACGGCTGGGCGATGGTGGGCTTTACCGTCACGGCGGTTTATACCCTGCAGCTGCTGACGCTCAACGGCGAGCAGTTTATTGTCGCCAGGCTTATCGATACGCTTATCGGGTGCCTGATTGCCTTCGGCGGAATGGTATGGCTGTGGCCGCAGTGGCAGAGCGGGCTGCTGCGTAAAAACGCCCACGACGCGCTGGAGGCGGACCAGGAAGCCATCCGCCTCATTCTCAGCGACGATCACCAGGCGCCGGCGCTGGCCTATCGGCGGATGCGCGTCAACCAGGCGCACAACTCGCTGTATAACTCGCTGAATCAGGCGATGCAGGAGCCCGGCTTTAACTCGCAATACCTTGACGATATGAAGCTGTGGGTCACCCATAGCCAGTTTATTGTCGAGCATATCAACGCCATGACCACGCTGGCCCGCGAGCACAATATGCTGACGCCGGATCTGGCCCGGCGCTATCTTGAATCCTGTGAGATTGCGCTGCAGCGCTGCCAGCAGCGGCTGGATACCGACGGGCCGGGTAGCGCCGGCGAGGTGAATATCATGGAGTCGCAGGATGCGGACGTGCCCCGCGGCCCGCTGAGCACCATGGAGCAGCACCTGCAGCGGATCCTCGATCATCTGAACACCATGCACACCATCTCATCGGTGGCATGGCGTCAGCGCCCGCATCACGGCATCTGGCTACGCGCAACTAAGCGCTAAGTACGCGCTGTACCGCCTGTGCGAAGCGCGCCATTCCTTCATCAATATCGCTCTCGTCAATGACCAGCGAAGGCACAAAGCGCATCACGTCAGGCCCGGCATTGAGCACCATAACGCCCGCCTCCGCCGCGGCATACAGGAAATCACGCGCCCGGCCGTGATGCTGAGGCTTCAGCTCAGCGCCGATCAGCAGCCCCATACCGCGAATATCGCTAAACAGATCGAAGCGAGCGTCAATCTGCTGCAGATGCTGCACAAAGCGCTCGCGCTTCGCGTTGACGCCGTCCAGTACCTCAGGCGTATTAATCAAATCAAACGCCGCGCCGGCGACGGCGCAGGCGAGCGGATTTCCCCCGTAGGTCGAACCGTGGGAGCCGGCATGGAACGCGCTGGCGATATCATGGGTGGTCAGCATGGCGCTAATCGGGAAACCGCCGCCGAGCGCTTTCGCGCTGGTCAGGATATCCGGCGTCACGCCGTAATGCATATAGGCGAACAGCGAGCCGGTGCGCCCCATTCCGCACTGCACTTCATCAAACACCAGCAGCGCCTGATGCCGATCGCAAAGTTCACGCAGGCCTTTGAGGAACTCCGGGGTCGCGGCCATCACGCCGCCTTCGCCCTGAATCGGCTCAACCACCACCGCGCAGGTGTGATCGTCCATTACCGCCTTCACCGCGTGCAGGTCGTTGAACGGCACGTGAACGATATCCGCCGGTTTTGGCCCGAAGCCATCAGAGTATTTTGGCTGCCCGCCAACGGAGACCGTGAACAGCGAACGGCCGTGGAAAGCGTTATGGAAGGCGATAATTTTGGTTTTATAGGGACTATGGCGGGTGATCGTGTAGTTACGCGCCAGCTTGAAGGCGGTTTCGTTGGCTTCAGTGCCGGAGTTCATAAACACCACGCGATCGGCGAAGGTAGCATCGACCAGCTTGCGGCCCAGGCGCAGCGCCGGTTCGTTGGTGAAAACGTTGCTGGTGTGCCACAGCGTTTCCCCCTGCTCATGCAGCGCTGCAACCAGCGCCGGATGGCAATGACCGAGCGCGGTGACGGCAATACCGCCCGCAAAATCAACGTACTCCTTGCCCTGCTGATCCCATACGCGGCTACCTTTACCTTTTACCGGAATAAACTCTGCCGGTGCATAAATCGGCAAAATAACCTCATCGAACGTGGCGCGGGTAATTGCCGGTTGCTCAGTTGCCATGTGATGCCATCCTTCTTCGTTATGCCATGATGATAGTGATATTATAATCACAAAATATGCATAAAAAATCAGTCAATGGCAACTACAAATCACCGCTTGAGGAAGTTTGCCAGTAGCTGATGCCCCTGCTCGCTAAGGATGCTTTCCGGGTGAAACTGCACCCCCTCGAGATCCCACTCACGATGGCGAATGGCCATAATCTCTCCGCTCTCGCTGCGGGCCGTCACTGCGAAGCAGTCAGGCAGGGTATCCGGGTCAATGACCAGGGAGTGATAGCGGGTCACGGTGAGGGGGTTGTTTAACCCCTGAAACACGCCGCGTCCGTCGTGGCTGATGGGGGAGGTTTTTCCGTGCATGACTTTGGCGGCGCGGACGATGGTCGCCCCGAAGACCTGGGCGATAGCCTGATGCCCCAGGCACACGCCCAGCAGCGGTACCTTTCCGGCATAATGCCCGATGACGGCCAGGGAAATCCCCGATTCATCCGGCGTGCAGGGGCCTGGTGAGATAACGATTTTCTCCGGCGCCAGCGCCGCGATCTCCTCCAGCGTCAGCTCATCGTTACGCTTAACCAGCACTTCGGCTCCCAGCTCGCAAAAATACTGGTACAAATTCCAGGTGAAAGAATCATAGTTGTCGATAAGCAGGATCATAGCGGCTCCGGAAAAAACAAAACCGGGCTATTCTACTCAGAACCTCACGCTTCGCTTACCACTTTGGCAAAGATCGCTTCCAGCGGCTGCGGATCGCCCATGGCCCCCAGCTGATTAGCCCGGCTCCACGCCTCGGGATCGATATCGCGCCAGTCGAGGATAAAGCCGGCATGAATCGCCAGCTGCTCAAAGAAAATACGCTGCGCCAGCCCGCTGCCGAGGCGAAAAGGGTGCAGCACATTGATTTCACCGTAGTACCAGCTAAGGCGCGCAGTAAAAGCGCTGCGGTCGAGGCCGCTAAGATAGCTCTCCTCTTCCAGAGCCCGCATCAGCGCGTTGCCCTCCTTTTCAATCCAGGCGAAATGACAAAAAGGCGTATCTCCCTGATAGATATCAATTTCCCTGAACCGTCCGGCCCAGGCAAAAATATCCTGGTAAAGCTGATGGTGAATCGCGCAGAGATAGGGCAGCCCGCGCCCGCGCGGCCCCAGGGGAATCGTTGCCGCGCGTAGGGAGGTTATCTCCAGCATGACCTGCTCGAGCCGCCGGGCCTGGCGAATACCGGGAAGATTGCGCAATACGTCGAGCACGGGGTAGAGATAGGGATCGCGGTCGTTGCCAAATTTACTGCTCATGACGCCCCCTCAGCTCAGCAAGGCGCGCCAGCGCTTCATCAGCGCTTAGCGTCACCAAAGGTACAGCGGCGCCTTCCAGCCGACGGCTGGCCTGAAAATTCACGTTTCGAGTCTGTTCCCAGAGCCGGGATTTCTGCTTATCGGTGAGTGAACGCATGCTCGCCTCTCTTGTCGTCCCCTGTGCCACAAGTATAAGCAGCAATTTCGGGTCACGCAGAAAGGCGGAAACAACGGCGCGAGCGTAGGCCGCCCGCGCGCGGGAGAGATTAAGGCAGAACCTTCGCGGAGAGGATCACAACGGGTTTGGACGGTACATTCTGGTACGGCCCAACGTTATGCGTCTGGACCTGGGAAATCTTGTCGGCGACGTCCATTCCTTTGACGACTTTACCAAACACCGCGTAGCCAAAATCGCGCTGTCCGTGATCGAGGAAGGCGTTGTCGGCGATGTTGATGAAGAACTGGCTGGTCGCGCTGTCCTGATCGGCGGTGCGCGCCATCGCGATGGTGCCGCGGGTGTTACGCAGGCCGTTATCCGCTTCGTTTTTGATTGGCGGGTTCGGCTGCTTTTGCTGCATCTGCTCGCTGAAGCCGCCGCCCTGCACCATAAAGCCAGGAATTACGCGGTGAAAAGTGGTGTTATTGTAGAAGCCGCTGTTCACGTACTTCAGGAAGTTATCGACGGAAATCGGTGCTTTCTGGCTATTTAACTCCAGCTCAATATTTCCCGCAGAAGTCGTCAGCAAGACATGAGGATCGCCCTTTGCTGCCATAGCCGGGGAGAAAGCGGAAATAGCGAAAACGGCAACCACCGCCGCCAGAGTTGATTTGAGCATCGAGATTCCTTAACGGAGCTGAAAAAAAGCAAGTGCATTGATTCTAAAGAGCCTTTGCATCCTGGGCCAGCCTTTTACCTAATTTTACGTAGCTGAAACAGTTGTAACGAGGCGCACTTCGCTCGGCCAAATCTATAAAAGCGATCTGCATCACACTAATCTATGCAAAAAGATCTACATTTCATAATAAACGTTTGCTTACATCACCCGAACGAATAAAATCTGTCCGCCCTGGCGCAGAGTCAACGCGCTTTACATTTCTATTCACAGGCCAGTCATGACTAACAGCAATCGTATCAAGCTCACATGGATCAGCTTCTTCTCCTACGCCCTGACCGGGGCGCTGGTGATCGTCACCGGGATGGTGATGGGCAATATCGCCGATTACTTCCATGTGCCCGTTTCGAGTATGAGCAACACCTTCACTTTCCTCAATGCCGGGATCCTGATCTCTATCTTCCTCAACGCCTGGCTGATGGAAATCGTACCGCTGAAAACGCAGCTGCGGTTTGGCTTTATCCTGATGGTACTGGCGGTAATCGGGCTGATCTTTGGCCACAGCCTGACGCTGTTCTCCGCGTCGATGTTTGTGCTCGGTCTGGTCAGCGGGATCACCATGTCGATCGGCACCTTCCTGATAACCCATATGTATGAAGGCCGCCAGCGCGGCGCGCGCCTGCTATTTACCGACTCCTTCTTCAGCATGGCGGGAATGATTTTCCCGATGGTTGCCGCCTATCTGCTGGCGCGCAGCATCGAGTGGTACTGGGTATATGTCTGCATTGGTCTGGTTTACGTCGCCATCTTCGTCCTGACCTTCGGCTGTGAATTCCCGGTGCTGGGCCATAAAGCACAGCAGGACAGTCAGCCGGTCGTCAAAGAGAAATGGGGTATCGGCGTACTGTTTCTGTCCATCGCCGCGCTGTGCTATATCCTTGGCCAGCTGGGCTTTATCTCCTGGGTGCCGGAGTATGCCAAGGGCCTGGGCATGAGCCTTGGCGACGCGGGTAAGCTGGTGAGCGATTTCTGGATGTCGTACATGATCGGTATGTGGTCATTCAGCTTCATTCTGCGTTTCTTCGACCTGCAGCGCATTCTTACCGTTCTGGCGGGCCTGGCAACGGTGCTGATGTACCTGTTTATTAACGGTTCGCCGGAGCATATGCCGTGGTTTATCCTGACCCTTGGCTTCTTCTCCAGCGCTATCTACACCTCGCTGATTACCCTGGGTTCGCAGCAGACCAAAGTCTCCTCGCCGAAGCTGGTTAACTTTGTGCTCACCTGCGGCACCATCGGGACGATGCTGACCTTCGTGGTCACCGGTCCTATCGTTGCCGCCAGCGGCCCGCAGGCAGCGCTGCAAACCGCTAACGGCCTCTATGCCGTGGTATTCGTGATGTGCATTATCCTCGGCTTCGTCTCCCGCCACCGCCAGCACGGCGCGCAGGCGGGGTCACACTAAGCCACGCTAGCCCTTTGGCCCCTTTGCATCCGCAGAGGGGCTATTGCGGGTAAAGAACAGCTCCTCCCCGCCTCTATCGGTCTGTATCCAGGTCTGCGCCAGCTGCGTGGTGGCAATAACCCGCCCCTGACGAATCGACCAGCGTACCGGCACCTGACAGCGCACGGCTTCAAAACCGTTTTCCGCAGGCAGAATAATCAGGTTAGCGGTATTGCCCGTGCTAATGCCGTAGTCGCTCAGACCAAAGGTGCGGGCGCTGTTGTCGGTAATCAGCTTCAGGCCGTCGTTAATCTGCTGGTAGCCCATCAGCTGACAGACGTGCAGTCCCATATGCAGTACCTGCAGCATATTGCCGGTGCCCAGCGGATACCACGGGTCGAAAACGTCGTCGTGACCAAAGCACACGTTGATCCCTGCGGCTATCAGCTCTTTTACCCGGGTAATACCGCGCCGCTTGGGGTAATCGTCGAAGCGCCCCTGCAGGTGGATATTCACCAGCGGGTTGGCGACAAAGTTAATTCCCGAGAGCTTCAGCAGGCGAAACAGCCGCGAGGTGTAGGCGCCATTATAGGAGTGCATGGCGGTGGTATGGCTGGCCGTAACCCGCGGGCCAATCCCCTCTTTTAACGCCAGGGCCGCGACCGTTTCGACAAAGCGTGACTGCTCATCATCGATTTCATCGCAGTGGATATCCAGCGGACGCTGATACTTCTGCGCCAGGCGAAAGGCGATATGCAGGGACTCAACGCCGTACTCGCGGGTAAATTCAAAGTGGGGAATAGCCCCCACCACGTCGGCGCCGAGACGCAGCGCCTCTTCCAGCAGGGCCTCCCCATTGGGGTAGGATAAAATCCCCTCCTGTGGGAAGGCGACTATCTGCAAATCTACCCACGGGGCTACCTCCTGCTTCACTTCCAGCATCGCTTTTAAGGCGGTCAGCGTCGGGTCTGAAACATCGACATGCGTGCGCACAAACTGTATGCCGTTGGCAATTTGCCACTTCAGGGTTTTCCACGCCCGGGCTTTGACGTCCTCATGGCTCAGCAGCGCCTTGCGCTCCGCCCAACGCTCAATACCCTCGAACAGCGTCCCGGATTGATTCCAGCTCGGCTCACCGGCAGTTTGCGTCGTATCCAGATGAATATGCGGTTCAATAAACGGCGGAATGGCCAGCCCACCGCGGGCGTTGAGCACTTCAAGACTCTCGCCGCGCGCGTCGCCCATCGGGGTAATATCGCCAAAACAGCCTTTATCTATTGCTATCTGCCATAGCCCGTCGCGGCCAGGCAGGCGCACGTTCTGAATCAACCAAAGTGGTGCTGCTGTCATCTTGATGGCTCCCGTTAACATTGCTTAATTTTCACTCAGCTCGCCCCCGCGTTCTCCTGTCATTTTTGTACATAAAATCAACAAAAAGGAAAGGCCTGAGTTTTCCATAACTTATAAAAACCCAAATAAATCATGATAATACCCATTAAGTGGTAGGCGGGATTGAATTTGATTTGCATCAATAAGTGTACCGGCTGAATCGTTAAGGTAGGCGGTATTAGAAAAGAAATCGAGGCAAAAATGAGCAAAGTCAGAATCGCTATTATCGGTAACGGCATGGTTGGCCATCGCTTTATCGAAGAGCTTCTTGATAAGGCGCCTGCCGGAGAGTTTGACATTACCGTGTTCTGCGAAGAACCCCGTATCGCTTACGACCGCGTCCACCTGTCATCTTACTTCTCCCATCATACCGCGGAAGAACTTTCGCTGGTTCGTGAAGGATTTTACGAGAAGCACGGCGTTAACGTCCTTATCGGCGAGCGCGCGATTACGATTAACCGCCAGGAGAAGGTCATTCACTCCAGCGCGGGACGCACCGTATTTTACGACAAACTGGTGATGGCAACCGGCTCCTATCCGTGGATCCCGCCGATTAAAGGCGCGGAAACTCAGGACTGCTTCGTTTACCGTACGATTGAAGATCTCAACGCTATCGAATCCTGCGCCCGCCGCAGCAAACGCGGCGCCGTCATCGGCGGCGGCCTGCTGGGCCTCGAAGCCGCAGGCGCGCTGAAAAACCTCGGCGTTGAAACCCACGTTATCGAATTTGCGCCAATGCTGATGGCCGAGCAGCTTGATAATATGGGCGGCGAGCAGCTGAAGCGCAAAATCGAAAGTATGGGCGTGAAGGTTCATACCAGCAAAAATACCAAAGAAATCGTCCAGCAGGGCACCGAAGCGCGGAAAACCATGCAATTCGCCGACGGTAGCGAGCTGCAGGTCGATTTCATCGTGTTCTCCACCGGTATCCGACCGCGCGACAAGCTTGCGACCCAATGCGGTCTGGCGGTGGCACAGCGCGGCGGTATCGTCGTGAATGATACCTGCCAGACCTCCGATCCGGATATCTACGCCATCGGCGAATGCGCCAGCTGGAACAACCGCGTCTATGGTCTGGTCGCGCCGGGCTACAAAATGGCCCAGGTGACCGTCGACCATATCCTCGGTACGGACAACGCCTTCACCGGCGCCGACCTCAGCGCCAAGCTGAAGCTGCTCGGCGTTGACGTTGGCGGCATCGGCGATGCGCACGGCCGCACGCCTGGCGCACGCAGCTACGTCTATCTCGATGAGAGCAAAGAAGTCTACAAACGCCTGATCGTCAGCGCAGATAACAAAACCCTGCTCGGCGCGGTGCTGGTCGGCGATACCAGCGACTACGGCAACCTGCTGCAGCTGGTGCTCAACGCCATCGAACTGCCGGAAAACCCGGACGCGCTGATCCTGCCGTCCCATGCCGGCAGCGGCAAGCCTTCTATTGGCGTCGATAAGCTGCCAGACAGCGCGCAAATCTGCTCCTGCTTCGACGTGACCAAAGGCATGCTGATCTCCGCCATCAATAAGGGCTGCCATACCGTTGCCGCGCTGAAAGCTGAAACCAAAGCCGGTACCGGCTGCGGCGGCTGTATTCCGCTGGTGACCCAGGTACTGAACGCCGAGCTGGCAAAACAGGGTATCGAAGTTAACCATAACCTGTGCGAGCACTTCGCCTACTCGCGCCAGGAGCTGTTCCACCTGATCCGCGTCGAAGGCATCAAAACCTTCGATGAGCTGCTGGAAAAACACGGCAAGGGCTACGGCTGCGAAGTATGTAAACCTACCGTTGGCTCACTGCTGGCCTCCTGCTGGAATGAGTACATCCTCAAGCCTCAGCATACCCCGCTGCAGGAGACCAACGATAACTTCCTCGCCAATATCCAGAAAGACGGGACCTACTCGATTATCCCGCGTTCCGCAGGCGGCGAAATCACCCCGGAAGGGCTGGTGGCAGTCGGCCGCATCGCGCGCGAATATAACCTCTACACCAAAATCACCGGCTCGCAGCGTATCGGCATGTTTGGCGCTCAGAAAGACGATCTGCCGGAAATCTGGCGTCAGCTGATTGAAGCGGGCTTTGAAACCGGCCACGCCTACGCCAAGGCCCTGCGTATGGCCAAAACCTGCGTCGGCAGCACCTGGTGCCGCTACGGCGTGGGCGACAGCGTAGGCTTCGGCGTCGAGCTGGAGAATCGCTATAAAGGCATCCGTACGCCGCATAAGATGAAGTTTGGCGTCTCCGGCTGCACGCGTGAATGTGCGGAAGCGCAGGGTAAAGACGTCGGCATCATCGCCACCGAAAAAGGCTGGAACCTCTACGTGTGCGGCAACGGCGGGATGAAGCCTCGCCACGCGGATCTGCTGGCCGCCGACCTTGACCGTGAAACGCTGCTCAAGTATCTCGACCGCTTTATGATGTTCTACATCCGCACCGCCGATAAGCTGACGCGTACCGCGCCATGGCTGGATAACATGGAAGGCGGGATCGATTATCTGAAGCGCGTCATCATCGACGATAAGCTTGGTCTGAACGAACACCTGGAAGAGGAGCTGGCCCGCCTGCGTGCAGCCTTCGCCTGCGAGTGGACCGAAACCGTCAACAGCCCGGCGGCGCAGACCCGCTTCAGGCACTTTATCAACAGCAGCCAGCGTGACCCGAACGTTCAGGTTGTGCCGGAACGTGAACAGCATCGCCCGGCTACGCCGTATGAGCGTATCCCGGTGACTCTGGTGGAGGAAAACGTATGAGCCAGTGGATAAACATCTGCAAGATTGACGAAATCCTGCCGGCAACCGGCGTCTGCGCCCTGCTTGGCCAGCAGCAGGTTGCCGTCTTCCGCCCTTATCATGACGAGCGGGTTTTTGCGATCAGCAACATCGATCCGTTCTTCAACGCCAGCGTTCTTTCTCGCGGCATCATTGCCGAACACGAAGGCGACCTGTGGGTTGCCAGCCCGTTGAAAAAACAGCGCTTCCGTCTGCGTGACGGCTTTTGTATGGAAGATGAGAGCCACTCCATCGCCCATTTTGACGCGCGGGTAAAAGACGGGAAGGTTCAGCTTAAAGCCTGACGCCCCGAGGTTCCCTCTGGTCCTCAGAGGGAACCATACATTCTGCTTATGCCCACTAAGCGGTAAGCACCGGAAAAGTCGTATATTTTGTCACTCCTCCGCTGCTATGCTACGACGGGTCACCATCTCTCATTGCCCTGCTGCGAGGATATTCCGTGGATCACTTACCCATTTTTTGCCAGTTGCGCGATCGCGACTGTCTGCTGGTCGGCGGCGGGGATGTTGCCGAACGCAAGGCGCGGCTGCTGCTCGATGCTGGTGCCAAATTAACGGTTAACGCCCTCGAATTCTCGCCACAGTTTCAGGTGTGGGCGGATGAGCAGATGCTGACGCTGGTAAAAGACCGCTTTAATCCCGAACTGCTCGACTGCTGCTGGCTGGCGATCGCCGCGACGGACGACAACGACGTTAACCAGCAGGTCAGCCAGGCGGCGGAAGCGCGACGCATCTTTTGCAACGTCGTGGATTCGCCGCAGCAGGCCAGCTTTATTATGCCCTCGATTATCGACCGTTCGCCGCTGATGGTCGCCGTCTCCTCCGGCGGGACGTCGCCGGTGCTGGCGCGGCTGCTGCGCGAAAAGCTGGAGTCGGTTCTGCCGCTGCATTTAGGCCAGCTGGCGCACTATGCCGGCCAGCTGCGGGCGCGGGTTAAAAAACAGTTTGCCACGGTGGCCGAGCGTCGACGCTTCTGGGAAAAGCTGTTTATGAACGACCGCCTGGCGCAGTCGTTAGCCAACGAAGACCGGCAGGCCGTAGCCGATACCACCGAGCAGCTGCTGACCGAACCGCTGGATCACCGCGGTGAAGTCGTGCTGGTGGGTGCCGGACCGGGTGATGCCGGTCTGCTGACCCTGAAAGGGCTGCAGCAGATCCAGCAGGCGGACGTCGTGGTTTACGATCGGCTGGTCTCAGACGATATTATGAATCTGGTTCGCCGCGACGCCGACCGGGTATTCGTCGGCAAGCGGGCGGGCTACCACTGCGTACCGCAGGATGAGATTAACCAGATCCTGCTGCGGGAAGCGCAGAACGGCCGCCGCGTCGTGCGTCTGAAGGGCGGCGATCCGTTTATTTTCGGCCGCGGTGGCGAAGAGCTCGAAACCCTGTGTAATGCCGGTATTCCCTTCTCGGTGGTTCCGGGGATCACCGCCGCCTCCGGCTGCTCCGCCTATTCCGGTATTCCGCTGACCCACCGCGACTTCGCGCAGGGAGTACGTCTGGTCACCGGGCATCTGAAAACCGGGGCCGAGCTGGACTGGCAAAACCTGGCGGTAGAAAAGCAGACGCTGGTGTTTTATATGGGCTTAAACCAGGCGTCAGCGATCAGAGAGAAGCTTATTGCCCACGGCATGGCGGCAGATATGCCGGCGGCTATTGTTGAAAACGGTACGGCGGTCAGCCAGAAGGTGGTGACCGGCACCCTGGATCGGCTGGACGTGCTGGCGCAGCAGATGGCGAGCCCGGCGCTGATTATCGTCGGCCGCGTGGTGAGCCTGCGCGACAGGCTCAACTGGTTCTCTAACCACTAAGATTCGCCGCGCCTCTGCCCGCATCGTGCTGAACGGGCGAGTAGCGACAACGGTAAAAAAAGCAAAAGGGCGGGATTAACCCGCCCTTTTTTTCGGCTTTGTGCGCGAGGCATTTATCGCCGCCGCTTACGGCTTCGCAACAAAACCAATCGCTTCGTATACCGCTTTCAGCGTTTGTGAAGCGCGAGCGCTGGCTTTATCCGCCCCGTCTCTCATCACCTGGTTCAGGAAGGCTTCATCGTTACGGAAGCGGTTATAGCGCTCCTGCAGCTCAACCAGCATGCCGGACACCGCATCGGCTACTTCGCCCTTCAGATGACCGTACATTTTCCCGTCGAAGTGCTGCTCCAGCTCCGCAATGCTCTGGCCGGTCACGCCGGAGAGAATATCCAGCAGGTTAGATACGCCGGCTTTGTTCTGCTGGTCGTAGCGCACTACCGGCGGCTCGTCGGAATCCGTTACCGCACGCTTGATCTTTTTGACGACCGATTTCGGGTCTTCCAGCAGGCCAATCACGTTGTTGCGGTTGTCGTCCGACTTGGACATCTTTTTCGTCGGCTCAAGCAGCGACATGACGCGCGCGCCGGATTTCGGAATAAACGGCTCAGGAACCTTGAACACTTCGCCGTAGATTGCGTTGAAGCGCTGCGCGATATCGCGGCTCAGCTCCAGGTGCTGCTTCTGGTCTTCGCCCACCGGCACCTGGTTGGTCTGATAAAGCAGGATGTCGGCCGCCATCAGCACCGGATAATCAAACAGGCCGGCGTTAATGTTTTCCGAGTAGCGCGCGGACTTGTCCTTGAACTGGGTCATGCGGCTCAGCTCACCGAAATAGGTGTAGCAGTTCAGCGCCCAGCCCAGCTGCGCATGCTCCGGCACGTGCGACTGAACGAAGATGGTGCTTTTCGCCGGATCGATACCGCATGCCAGGTAAAGCGCCAACGTATCCAGCGTGGCCTTACGCAGTTTCTCAGGATCCTGACGCGCGGTGATGGCGTGCAAATCCACGATGCAGTAGATGCAGTGAAAATCATCCTGCATGCCCACCCACTGACGCAGCGCACCCATGTAGTTGCCAATGGTCAATTCACCTGAGGGCTGTGCGCCACTAAAAACGATGGGCTTAGTCATTTTTTAATTCCTGAGTTTCACTGGACGGTAACCCGAGAGCGGGTAAGAGTTCGTTAAATTGGTCAAAGATGTAATCCGGCTCGCTGAGCGCGATGGGCTCGCCGTAGTTGTAGCCGTAGGTCAGGCCAACCGAGCCAAAGCCGGCCGCTTTCGCCGCCATGATATCGTTACGCGAATCGCCGACAAACAGCAGCTCAGCGGGAGCCAGCCCCAGCTTTTCCGCAACCAGCAGCAGCGGTTCAGGATGCGGCTTCTTGTTCTGTACATCGTCGCCGCCGATAACCACGCTAAAATATTTAGCGATATCCAGCGCGGCCAGCATCGGCGCAACGAACGGCGTCGGCTTGTTGGTGACCAGCGCCAGCGGCAGCCCTTTAGCGTGCAGAGCGCCCAGCGTATCGGCAACCGCCGGGAACAAGAAGCTGCCCTCTTCCGCGGCTTCAGCATAGTAGCGGTCAAACAGCTTGCGCAGCAGCGCCAGCTGCTCGGCCTGCGGGATATCGTCGCGATCGGCGGAAGGTTTCCCCCCGGCCGCGCGCAGCGTCGCGCGCTCCTGGCGTGCCCAGGTAAGGGCGCGCTCCATCAGCACGTCCGCGCCGTTGCCAATCCAGGTGACAACGCGATCCTCTCCCGCCATCGGGAGTTCTAAAGCGTAAAGCGCGCTATCAACGGCCGCCGTCAGACCCGGCGCGCTGTCCACCAGCGTGCCGTCGAGGTCAAACGCGATACCGCGAATAGCCTGTAACTTATCCATGACTAACCTTCGCTAATTCACTGCGCATTTGATCGATGACTGTTTTATAGTCCGGCTGGTCGAAAATGGCCGAGCCGGCCACGAACATATCCGCCCCTGCGGCCGCAATATCCGCGATATTGCTAACTTTTACGCCGCCGTCGACTTCGAGGCGAATATCGTAGCCGGAGGCATCGATGCGCTGGCGAACTTCACGGAGTTTGTCGAGGGTCTGCGGAATGAAAGACTGGCCGCCGAATCCCGGGTTGACGGACATCAGCAGGATCACGTCCAGCTTATCCATCACGTAATCAAGGTAGCTCAGCGGGGTTGCCGGGTTGAATACCAGGCCGGCCTTACAGCCGTGCTCTTTGATGAGCTGCAGGCTGCGATCGACGTGCTCTGACGCTTCCGGATGGAAGGTGATGATGCTGGCGCCCGCGGCGGCGAAATCAGGAATGATGCGGTCGACCGGCTTAACCATCAGGTGCACGTCGATAGGCGCGGTGATGCCATAGCCGCGCAGCGCTTTCAGCACCATTGGGCCGATAGTCAGATTCGGCACGTAGTGGTTGTCCATCACGTCAAAGTGCACAACGTCTGCACCTGCAGCCAACGCTTTGGCGGTATCTTCACCCAAACGGGCAAAATCAGCCGACAGAATCGAAGGGGCAATCAAATACTGCTTCATCCGCATCTCCTTGAAAATTATTTAGTCTTCGGCGGACGGTAAAGAGCAAGAAGCTCGTCCACCTTCTTTCGGGTACCACCGTTGCTGCTGATACTGCGTCGAACTTTGACGACGTGCAGTTTAGCCAGACGATACCATTCGCGGGTAAGCGCGGTATCGTGGTTAGAAATCAGAACCGGAACCCGCTGCTCGAACAGATTCTCCGCCAGCTGCGCCAGATGGGCCTGCTGTTCGGAATTAAAGCTGCTCGTATGGTACGCCGTAAAGTTCGCGGTAGCAGACAAAGGCGCGTACGGCGGGTCGCAGTAGACCACAGATGTCCCGTCGGCCCGCGCCATGCTGTCGGCGTACGATTCGCAGTAGAAGTAGGCATTCTGCGCCTTCTGCGCAAAATGATACAGTTCATCTTCGGGGAAATAGGGCTTCTTATAGCGGCCAAAAGGCACGTTGAACTCACCGCGCAGATTGTAACGACACAGACCGTTGTAGCCATGGCGATTCAGATACAGGAACAGCACCGCACGACGAAGCGGGTCCTGGCTTTGATTGAATTCAGCACGGAACTGGTAGTATCTCTCCGCCACGTTATTCTCGGGCGTAAACATCTCCTGCGCCGCGGCAACATAATCATCCGTCTGCGATTTGACGATGTTGTAAAGGCTAATCAGATCGCTGTTGATGTCCGCGAGGATATAACGAGAAAAGTCGGTATTAAGAAATACCGACCCGGCGCCCACAAAGGGCTCAATCAGACAGTCGCCCTGCGGCAAATGTTTTTTTATATCGTCAAGCAGGGGGTATTTCCCCCCCGCCCATTTCAGAAAAGCGCGATTCTTTTTCATGCTGCCTAAATAATTACACATTCTCCGGCTGTGGAGAAAGCTCCGACAGCACCCTGCGCTTAAGACTACGCCGCAGCTTACTTCAGGTCAGCCTGGACCTGATGCAGCGGTTTTGCCCACGGGTTTTTCGCCTGCACGTCCGCTGGCAGAGTCGCTACAGCGCGTTTAGCTTCATCTTTCGAAGCATAAATGCCGCTGACCAGCACGTACCAGGGCTGACCGTTACGGGTAGTCTCATAGACGACGTACTTATCCAGCTTCTCTTTCTTCGCCCAGCTACTCAGATTGTTGTAGTTGGAGGAAGAGCTGAGCTGCAGGGTGTAGTTGCCGGACGGAGCGGCTTTCATCGAGCTCACGTCACCGGCAGTTTTGCCAGCAGAAGCGGCCGCTGTCGCCGCCGGAGCAGCGGTCGCTGCAGCAGTAGCGGTTGTAGCAGGCGCGGCGGCCGGAGTCGGCTTAGCCTGGGCAGTAGCGGCAGGCTTCGCTGGCGCGACGGCAGGCGTTTTCACCGGTGCCGCAGCGGCGGTGCTTTCAACACGCTTCTGCTGTGCCGGCTTCGACTCAACCGGTGCTTTCGCGGTAGCCATCGGCTTCGGCTCAATAACCGTGTGCTTACGCTCGGCCGGACGCGGTGCGGCGGCGGTCTGCGTCTGGCGCTCGGTGGTTGCCTGACGCGGAGCCGTACCGTTGCGCATCGGGGCGACGGTTGCAGGTTCGGTCGGTAACGTCGAGCTTGCCACGGCGCTGTCAATCTGGCCCTGCTGCTGAGTCAGCGCGTTGTTCAGATCGCCCTGAACCTCGACGCGCTGCTGTCCCTGCGGCTCAGCGGTAGTCTGGCCCTGGGTTGGGTTAGACGCAATTGGCGGCAGAGAAACGTCCTGCTGCTGGGCGTTACCCGCGGTCTGGTCCTGCGCGGCAGGCTGAGCGCTATTGTCCTGCGCGTCTGACAGATTGATACTCTTCTCACCTGTCGCCGCTTGTTCGTTCGAGGAAGATGGCGACTTCAGTGCAGAACCGATGCCGACAATCAGCAGCAGCAGCACGAGGATCCCCACCCCCATCATAATGTACTGGCGAGAGGCAGGCTTCGCTGGCGCTTTCTTACGCTTACGCGGACGGCGCTCAACCTGCTGCTCTTCGACCTCGTCTTCTTCAGACTCCAGGTCTTCTTCATACTCTTCTTCATCGCGCTCACGGCGTGCTTTACTGGCGCGCGTCGGACGGCTCTCGTCCGCATCAAGATCGACATCATCAAAATTGATCTGCGGATCGCTATCGCGCTCGGAAGACTGACGGGAACGACCAGCACGACGATCGTTGCGATCGGCTTTCAAATCGTCTTCTGGTTTTAATTCATCCATTTAACACCCCACTAAAAGGCTTATGCTCACGACTATTGCATGTCACCTGAAATGATAACGCCGCGCGGACGCGGCTAGACCTTCTTATTGTTGCGCCTGCTCAGTATCAGCAATCGCGCCAAGAACTACATCGTGCGACACTCCGCCGCGAACTTCGCTTTTCCCTATAGCGAGCGGTAGCACCAGCCGCATTTCGCCTGCCAGCACCTTTTTATCACGCATCATGTGGGGCAGATACGCCTGCGCGGTCATCTCCTGCGGCCCACTGACCGGCAGACCCGCACGCTGCAGCAGCGTAATAAGACGCTGCGTATCCTGTGCGCTGAACTGCCCTAATCGTTCGGACGTACGCGCAGCCATGACCATGCCGGCAGCGACAGCCTCGCCGTGCAGCCAGTTACCGTAGCCCATTTCGGCCTCGATAGCATGACCAAAAGTATGTCCAAGATTCAGTAAAGCACGTAACCCGGTTTCACGCTCGTCGGCGGCAACAACTTCGGCTTTCAGCTCACAGCAGCGGCGAATACAGTACGCCATTGCTTTTTCATCCAGCGCCATCAGCGCATCGATGTTGTTTTCCAGCCAGTCGAAGAATTCACCGTCAAGGATGACGCCGTATTTAATGACTTCAGCCAGGCCGGAAGACAGTTCGCGCGCCGGCAACGTCTTAAGACAGTTGAGATCGACAACGACAGAAACTGGCTGCCAGAAGGCACCAATCATATTTTTACCGAGAGGATGATTGACGGCAGTTTTACCACCGACCGAAGAATCCACCTGCGACAGCAGGGTGGTTGGAACCTGAATAAAACGCACACCGCGCTGATAGCTAGCCGCAGCAAAGCCGGTTAAATCACCGACCACGCCGCCGCCGAGTGCTACCAGTGTGGTGTCACGGCCGTGCGGTTTTTGCAACAAAGCGGTGAAGACCGTATCCATCACCGTCAGGCTTTTGTACTGCTCGCCGTCGGGCAAAATAACACTGTCTACCTTGACACCCGCCTGCTCCAGCACGGAACGAACGTTATCCAGATAAAGCGGCGCCAGCGTTTCATTGGTGACCAGCATAACCTGGTCGCCTGATTGCAGTGGCTGAAAGGAAGCTGGATCGTTAAACAAACCAGCCGCGATGGTAATCGGGTAACTACGTTCCCCGAGAGTTACAGTAAGCCTCTCCATAACGCGACGTCCACCTCAGTTGCTTTTACTCTGACGCACTTTATTAAGCCAGAATCAATTGCTTTCCAGCATATGAATAATCTGGTTTGCCACCACTTTCGCACTCTGATCGTCAGTACGAATAGTGACGTCAGCAATCTCTTCATACAGCGGGTTGCGCTCGTCTGCCAACGCTTCAAGCACTTCGCGAGGCGGCGCTTCAACCTGTAATAGAGGACGCTTTTTATCGCGCTGCGTACGGGCAAGCTGTTTTTCGATCGTTGTTTCCAGGTAGACCACCACGCCGCGGGCGGAGAGACGGTTACGCGTTTCACGGGATTTTACAGAGCCGCCGCCTGTTGCCAGCACAATTCCCTGTTTTTCCGTCAATTCATTGATGATTTTTTCTTCACGATCGCGGAAGCCGTCTTCGCCTTCAACATCGAAGACCCAGCCAACGTCAGCGCCGGTGCGTTTCTCAATCTCTTGATCGGAATCGTAAAATTCCATGTTGAGCTGTTGGGCTAACTGGCGCCCAATAGTGCTTTTGCCGGCACCCATAGGCCCAACCAGAAAGATATTGCGTTTCTCTGCCATTTTTTCGGTACTACTAAGACTATTCGTTAATGATAAACCCGCTTCGCGAATACCCAGCGCGGCAGGACATGAACTGAAACCTCATATGCAATAGAGCGAGAGTCAGACTAAAAATTATCTCAATACTCCGGCAGGTTTGGCAACTGAATATACGCTTCATTATTCAAACTACCTCACCGTTGGCTGCACTTATTCGCCTCCAGGTGCATAGCTAGCTATGTTTCTGGGGGTGAACTTGCTTACCGCCTCAATACGTCTTGAACGATTATGAGAATAAATCACCGGACAAAAAGGGAGGATTGATGCCGAACCCGACTCTCAAATCGGTACCCCTTGTATGCTAAATCCGTCCTCACGTCAAACACCTGAAACGTGTTTAGCAAGAAAAACGCCTAATGCACTGCCAGAATCCGTGGGGTAATGAAGACAACCAGTTCGCGTCGCTCATTATCTTTCCCGTCCCGGCGAAACAGCTGACCGAGCAGAGGGATATCGCCGAGTAGCGGAATACTGTCGCGGGCAGATTTGTTTTTTTGTGAAAA
This sequence comes from Klebsiella sp. BIGb0149, assembly GCF_004362605.1. Taxonomy (NCBI): domain Bacteria; kingdom Pseudomonadati; phylum Pseudomonadota; class Gammaproteobacteria; order Enterobacterales; family Enterobacteriaceae; genus Klebsiella; species Klebsiella sp. BIGb0149. The sequence goes on from NZ_SNYG01000004.1 coordinate 63,280, forward strand.
AATCCCTCCCAGCGCCAGGGTTTCACCGCTGTTCACCTCAACCTGGGTTTCAATTTCCTGCTTATCGATCGCCAGCACCTCGCCATTTTCCTGCTGCAGCACCTGACCCGGCGTATTTTCACTGATTCGCAGCTTCAGGCGCACGCGGTTCTGCTGCAGCACCGTTGGCGTCACCTCCATTCCCAACACCGCCTCTTTGAACTCGACCGACGTTGCGCCGTTCTCTCCGCGGGAAACCTGATAGGGTATTTCGCTCCCCTGCTTGATGCTGGCGGGCTGCATATGGGAAGCCAGCAGCCGCGGGCTGGCGATGATGTCGACCTGCTGCTTTCGCTCCAGCGCCGACAGCTCTAGCGCCAGCAGGCGACCGTTGATGCGCCCGATATTAAAGCCCGTGCGCGTACTGGCATCGCCTACCGCCAGCTGGCTGCCCAGCCCAGTAAACTGGCCTGAACCTGGCATACTGCTGGCTTCAGCCAGGCTCCATTTAACCCCCAGCTCGCGCAGGCTGGTTTCACTCATTGAGACAATATGCGCCGCCAGCTCTACCTGACCGACGGGGAGATCCATCTCCAGAGCCCAGCTCTTGAGCGCGGCCAGATGCTCAGCGTCGTCCCGAATCAGCAGCCGGTTGGTGCGCCTGTCGACGGTCAGGCTACCGCGCGGGCTGAGCAGCCTGTCGCCGTCCTTCGCCAGCTCGCCCGCATCGGCATAGCGCAGCACGATGCTATGCCGCTGCAGGGGGAGATTCTGTCTTCGCTTTGCGCGATCGGATTCAAGCTGCGCCTGCTGCGCTTTTTTCCACGCCAAAGTATGCACGTACAGAATCGTTCCCTGCTGGCTGAACGCCAGCCCGGCGCTATCGACGACTGACCTCAGCGCCTGCTGCCAGGGAACGTTGTGCAGGTGCAGCGAGAGCGTCCCGCTCACGTCGGAAGCGACCACCAGATTCTGCTGTCGCAGCGCCGCCAGCGTTTGTAGCACCTGAACCACCGGGGCCTCATCGACCACCAGAGAGATCGGCGGCTCTTTTTTGGCCGCCGCTGCCGCCAGCGGCAGCAGAAATAACAGGCTTATCCATCGCATCTTTTTTCTCCTCACGCAGCCAGCGCCAGTGCAGAGGATCGCATCCCGGCCCCGTCGTTATTTCGATTTTTTCCGCCGTCAGCAGGCTAATCTTCCAGCCGGCCGCGAGGGTGTCGTTTATCCTCACCCGACGCCACTTTCCCGCGCTGTCCTGCAGGATACCGATCCACAGCTGCGGGGAGCCTATCGCCCCGCCGTAGCGCCACTGGGTCAGCGCCGCCACCTGACAGCGATCTTCCGCCGGCTGGAAGGGGTCACGCGCCTCGCCGACCAGCGGCAGAGGCACAGACAGCAGCAGCGCCAGGCGCCACCCTTTACTCCGCATCTTCGGCCTCCAGCTGCAGGCTCAGCCGCAGCACCTGCTTCTGCGGCTGTAGCGAAAACGCTGCAACCCGCATCCCGCAGTCTGCCAGCCAGGAAAACAGCGCCGGTACCGACGGCCAGCGCAGCTCAAGCACCATCTCCCCGCCTTTTCCTGCGGGTTTCCAGGCAATTAGCGCCGCCCCATCGACCGGCAGATGAAGCGGGGAAAAAACCCGCCTCGCGGGCCCGGCGACCGCTTCCCGGGCAAGGGCTACCCGCAGCGGGAGCAGCTTCAGCCACTGCTGGCGCAGACGATCCGAGCGAACGCTTTCCTGCGCCGGCGGCGGAGATATCAGCCACAAACCGGCGGTGAGAGTAAGCGGCAAGGCGATCGCCAGCGTTAGCCAGCCGCCGCGCAGAGGGAAAAGTGATGCCTTCCCGCGCTCAATAAGTGCCCGCATAAAGGCCTTCTCCTGCAAGGGAAAAACTAAACAGCCAGCGGCCACCGGTATCGCGCCGGGTTTCACCGGTTCTGGCCGGCCGAAATCCATCGACCGTCGTCAGCGCGGTTTCCAGCGCCGATAGGGCGTTCAGGCGTAGGGTCAGGCCGCTGAGGGTCAGGGTGTTTTGCTGATACTCCAGCCGGGTCAGCCAGGCCTGTTCCGGCATCAGCGACGCAATCCTGCCCAGCCGCGGCTGCCAGGCTCGGGTCAGCTCCCGCCGCTGGTGGCGCAAGCGCTGCTTTTCATGCTGCTGGAGCTGCTCCTGCATCAGGCGTTCACGCTGCTGGAGTGCCGCATAAAGCTGATTTTCGGCGGCTAATCTCACCGCTTCGAGCCTGTCGTCAGCCTCGCGCGACGTCCGGGAAACCGACAGCGCCAGCAGCAGGCCCAGCAGCAGCCCGCCGGCGGAGAGTAGCCAAAGTCGCAGCCGCTGCCGCCGACGCGCGGCTCGCCAGGGAAGAAGGTTGATAGCCTGCGCCACGCTCAGTGCACTCCCAGCGCGAGGCCCAGCGCCACGGCGAAGCTGTCGCCGCAGGAGGGGAGAGGAGGCTGCAGGCGATGTATCACGCTCCACGGGTCAAAGCGACATTCGTCGGCAGGCCGGGTCGAACAAAGCCCGAGCTGCCGGGCGTTTAATCGTGCCGAGAGCTGAGCAAATGCGGCGACTTCAGCCCGCGGACAGCTGCCCCAGCTATCCGGCAAAGCCCATATCCAGTGCATTTCATCGTGCCACGCAAGGCCTGATAGTTCCGCCGGTAGCCAGGGGAAAAAGGCGCTCAGCGCGCTGGCATCGGGGACAATTGCGCTCACCCTGAGCTTTAGCCGGGCGGCAAGCTGGCGCAGCGCGTCGATATCGAGTCGCTGAGCGGCGGTGACCTGCCACTCGCTGGCGTCCGGGGATGCGCTATAATCGACGCATAACGAGGATACGGGCATTTCCAGCTGCTGCGCCATGGCGCTGGCCGCCCACATCGCCTGCTCGCTTTCACGCAGAGAGAGCTGGGGTGACGGGACTCTTTTTTGCAGCGTTCGGCTGGCCGGAAACGCGATACTCACCTGATGCTGTAGCGGCAGCTCTCGTCGCCAGCCGCGCAGCCGCTCGGCCAGCGCCATGCCGTCAGCCACCTGTCCATTCCGGACGATGCCGGGTGCCAGCGCGATATGCCACCAGCGGCACAGCGCCCAGCGGGAGCGCTCAAACCGCAGCGCCACGATCGCTATCTTATCCTGCTGGATGTGCATCCCTATTCGCCAGTTCCTGAAAGCCATGGTGATATCTCCTTATCCGCCGTTACGGTTGAGCTCTATCAATGCACCAGGCTTGCCTTTATACTACCGCGCGTTTGTTTATAAACTGCCCAAATAAAACTAAATGGGAAATCTCCGGTGAAGTTCGTAAAGTATCTATTCATCCTTGCAGTCTGTTGCGTTCTGCTGGGTGCAGGCTCGATTTTTGGCCTTTATAAATATATTGAGCCACAGCTCCCCGACGTCGCGACCCTGAAGGATGTGCGCCTGCAGATCCCGATGCAGGTCTACAGCGCGGATGGCGAGCTTATTGCGCAATATGGCGAGAAGCGCCGTATTCCCGTAACCCTGCAACAAATGCCGCCTGAGCTGCTCAAAGCGTTTATTGCCACCGAAGACAGCCGTTTTTACGAGCATCATGGCGTCGACCCGGTCGGTATTTTCCGTGCGGCCAGCATCGCCATGTTCTCCGGCCATGCGTCGCAGGGCGCCAGCACCATCACCCAGCAGCTGGCGCGTAACTTCTTCCTGAGCCCGGAGAAGACGCTGATGCGTAAGATCAAAGAGGCATTCCTCGCGATCCGCATCGAGCAGCTGCTGAGCAAAGATGAAATCCTTGAGCTGTACGTCAATAAAATCTACCTCGGCTATCGCGCCTACGGCGTTGGCGCCGCGGCGCAGGTCTATTTTGGTAAATCGGTCGAGCAGCTCAGCCTGAGCGAAATGGCCGTCATCGCCGGCCTGCCGAAGGCGCCGTCGACCTTTAACCCGCTGTACTCGCTGGACCGCGCGACCGCCCGCCGCAACGTGGTGCTGGCGCGTATGCTGAGCGAAGGCTATATCACGCAGCCTCAGTACGACCAGGCGCGCGGGGAAGCGATCGATGCCCGATACCATGCGCCGGAAATCGCCTTCTCCTCGCCGTACCTCAGCGAGATGGTGCGCCAGGAGATGGTTAACCGCTACGGTGAAAAGGCCTATGAAGACGGCTATCGCGTCTACACCACAATCACCCGTAAAAACCAGCAGTCCGCCCAGCAGGCGGTACGCAATAACGTGCTGGACTACGATATGCGCCACGGCTACCGCGGGCCGTCAGCGGTGCTGTGGAAAGTGGGCGAAACCCCGTGGGACAGCAAGAAAATCATCGCCACGTTGAAAAATCAGCCCGGCTCCGGGCCGCTCTCTCCGGCGGTCGTGACGTCGGCCAACCCGCAGGAAGCCGTTGCGCTGCTCGGCGACGGCACCTCGGTGATGCTCAATATGGAGGGCGTTCGCTGGGCCCGGCGCTTTATCTCCGATACTCAGCAGGGCGCGACGCCGCGCAAAGTGACCGACGTAGTGCAGACGGGACAACAGATCTGGGTCCGCCAGGTGGGCAGCAGCTGGTGGCTGTCGCAGGTGCCGGACGTGAACTCGGCGCTGGTCTCCATTAACCCGCAAAATGGCGCCATTATCGCGCTGGTCGGCGGCTTCGACTTTAACCAGAGCAAGTTTAACCGCGCCACTCAGGCCTTGCGTCAGGTGGGGTCGAACATTAAGCCGTTCCTCTACACCGCGGCAATGGATAAAGGCCTAACCCTGGCGAGCATGCTCAACGATGTACCCATTTCCCGCTGGGATGCCGGCGCGGGTTCTGACTGGCAGCCGAAAAACTCCCCGCCGCAGTACGCGGGCCCTATTCGTCTGCGTCAGGGGCTGGGACAGTCGAAAAACGTAGTGATGGTTCGCGCGATGCGCGCGATGGGCGTTGATTACGCGGCGGAATATCTGCAGCGCTTCGGCTTCCCGGCGCAGAATATCGTGCACACCGAATCGCTGGCGCTGGGCTCTGCCTCGTTTACGCCGCTGCAGGTTGCCCGCGGCTACTCGGTGATGGCTAACGGCGGTTTCCTGATTACGCCGTTCTTTATCAGCAAGATAGAAAACGATCAGGGCGGCGTCATCTTCGAAGAGCGGCCAAAAGTTGCCTGCCCACAGTGCAACTCCCCGGTGATTTACGGCGATACGCCGAAGTCCAACGTTCTGGAGAATAAAGACGTCGAAGAGGTCGCGACCTCTGAAGATCCGCAAAACCCGGCGGTGCCGCCGCAGCCGCAGCTTGAGCAGGCGAACCAGGCCCTGGTGGCCCAGAGCGGAGCGCCGGAGTACGCGCCGCACGTGATTAATACGCCGCTGGCCTTCCTGATTAAAAGCGCGCTGAACAGCAACATCTTCGGCGAACCGGGCTGGATGGGAACCGGCTGGCGCGCCGGCCGCGATCTACAGCGCCACGATATCGGCGGCAAAACGGGGACCACCAACAGCTCGAAAGATGCGTGGTTCTCAGGCTATGGCCCAGGCGTCGTGACGTCAGTATGGATTGGCTTTGACGACCACCGACGCGATCTGGGCCGTACAACCGCTTCCGGCGCCATTAAAGAGCAGATCTCCGGTTACGAAGGCGGGGCAAAAAGCGCCCAGCCGGCGTGGGATGACTTTATGAAGAGAGTGCTTGAAGGCGTGCCGGAAGAGCCGCTAACGCCGCCGTCTGGCATCGTCACGGTGAATATCGATCGCAGCACCGGCCAGCTGGCCAGCGGCGGTAATAGTCGTGCGGAGTACTTTATCGACGGCACGCAGCCCACCCAGCAGGCGGTGCATGAAGTGGGGACGACCCTCACCGACGGTGGGGGAGAGACCCACGAGCTGTTCTGACAAAAAAAGCGCCTGCGGGCGCTTTTTCTTTTTCATCCATTCGTACGGGCGATGCCCCGCGTCGCCTCGAGGCGCGCTTCGGACTACAGCCGCCCTTGCGCCTGCAGCCATTCGCGCAGCAGGAACAGCGCGCTGACGTTGCGCGCTTCGTTAAAATCTTCTTCGTCCAGCAGCGTCATTAGCTCGGAAAGCGGCCAGCGCACCTGCGGTAAAGGTTCCGGCTCATCGCCCGGCAGCGACTCAGGATAGAGATCTTCGGCAACCAGGATATTCATTTTGCTGGAAAAGTAGGACGGCGCCATGCTCAGCTTTTTCAGAAACGTCAGCTTCTGCGCGCCGAAGCCAACCTCTTCTTTCAGCTCGCGGTTGGCCGCTTCCAGCACGCTTTCACCCGGATCGATCAGCCCTTTCGAGAAACCTAACTCGTAGGACTCCGTTCCTACCGCATATTCGCGAATCAGAATAATATGGTCATCGACAATCGGCACAATCATCACGGCTTCACGCGTAGAAGGCCGCATGCGTTCATAAACGCGGCGCACGCCGTTGCTGAATTCCAGATCCACGCTTTCAACGTTAAAAAGACGCGAACGCGCTACCGTTTCAACATTGAGAATGGTGGGTTTTTGTAATGATTTGCTCATCGTCATCGGTCTATGCTGTGATTACAGAGGTCATTGTGCGATATGGAGCACGCTTTCGGCAATTCAATTCGCCACTAATTTACATAGTTGCAACGTATCAGCGCTCAATGAGAGAATCATAAAGATAAAAAAGTCAATAGGTTGAAATGTATTTGAGAATTTACCGATTCCTGCATTTTAACGTTTTTGATAAGCTTGTATGCTGCTGTAACGCACAATAAATTTTCCCTTACTTACACAATATCTGCCGGTAGCAAACTGCAGGCTCACGCGACGAGCCTCTCCCGTCGGGCGTAAGTGTCGCCGGCAGTCTGAGCGGATAGCGCGCAGAAACCGAAGCGTACCCAGCGTACCCGAGGATTTCGCGCTCTTCCCAGGCCCATAATCGCAGGTAACATAATCCTGAAGGATGGCTTTTGAGTGTTAATGGCAGCCAACGATACCGCTAAGAAAAGAATAACTATGATGGGATGGGCATGGGCACCTTTCTGATTTTCTTCACGGCACTGCTGCTCTGCGCACTGCTGATCGGGTGGTGGTATCGCGCGCATGCCAGACGTCGTCGCCTCCCTTTACTGCACGCCTTCAGCGATGCCGCTACGCGCAAGCTCTCCGCCGAGGAGCGCCGGGCGGTAGAAAAGTATCTCGAGGGGCTCAGCCAGGCGCAGAAGATACCGGCTACCGGTGCCAGCGTTGCGCCGGTCTCTCTGACGCTGAACGCGCAGAGCGAGACCGTTATTACGGTAACCCGGGCCATCACCCGCTACGGCATCACCACCGACGATCCGAACAAATGGCGCTACTTCCTTGATTCGGTGGAGGTTCACCTGCCGCCGTTTTGGGAACAGCACATCAACGACGAAAATAGCGTCGACCTGATCCCAACCGACAGCCTGCCGCTGGTTATTGCCCTCAACGGCCACGCGCTCAGCGACTACCCGCAGGAGGCCCGCGGCTACGCGCTTGAAAGGGCGTCGGCTACCCAGGCCTCCATCCGCGGTGAAGAGAGTGAGCAGGTAGAGCTGCTGAATATTCGCCAGGAGACCGCCGAAGAGCATGCGCTTAGCCGCCCCGACGGTCTGCGCGAGGCGGTGCTGATAGTCGCCGCGTTCCTGCTGTTTTACTTCAGCCTGATCAGCCCCTACGTTTTCACTCCCTGGCTGCTCGGCGGCGGGCTCCTGCTGCTGTTCGCTGGCCTGTGGGGGATGTACGCTCCGCCGCGTAAAAACTCCCTGCGGGAGATCCACTGCCTGCGCGGAATGCCAAAACGCTGGGGTCTGTTTGGTGAAAACGATCAGGAGCACATCAATAATATCTCCCTGGGGATCATCGACCTTATCTATCCCCGCCACTGGCAGCCCTGGATTGCCCAGGATCTCGGCCAGCAAACGGATGTCGATATCTACCTCAGCCGTCACGTCGCGCGCCAGGGACGCTTCCTGTCGCTACACGATGAGGTCAGGCACTTCCCGCTCCAGTACTGGCTACGCAGCGCCATTATCGCCGCCGGCGCCCTGCTGGTGGTGGTGATGCTGTGGGCCAGCGTGCCGCTGAATATGCCGTTTAAATTCACGCTTTCGTGGCTCAAGGGCGCGCAGACCATCGAAGCGACGACCGTTGCTCAGCTAGAGAAATCGCAGGTCCGCATCGGCGATACCCTGCGGCTGAAGGGCACCGGCATGTGCAATATCCACACTCCGGATACCTGGACGGCAAAAAAAGAGAACTCGCCGTTTATGCCGTTTGACTGCTCGCAAATCGTCTGGAACGATGCCCCTCCCCTGCCGCTGCCGGAGTCCGACATCGTCGGCAAAGCCACCGCGCTGATGCAGTCCGTCCAGCGCCAGCTGCATCCTGACCCGGACGATGATTCACGCGTTAGCCCGGCGCTGCGCTCGGCCATTCAGAAATCAGGAATGGTGCTGCTGGATGATTTTGGCGATATCGTTATCAAAACCAATAGCCTGTGCTCGGCGCAAGATGACTGCACGCGCCTGAAGAATGCGCTGGTCAACCTTGGCAATACGCGCAGCTGGGATGCCCTGACCAAACGCGCCAGCTCGGGCAAACTGGACGGCATCAACGTGCTGCTACGCCCGGTCAGCGCCGAGTCGCTGGAAAACCTGGTGACCACCTCCACGGCGCCGTTCGTGATCCGCGAAACCTCGCGCGCGGCGCAGGCGCTGAACAGCCCGGCTCCCGGCGGTTTTTTAATCGCCAGCGATGAGGGCAGCGATCTGGTCAGCCAGCCGTGGCCAACCGTCAGCCTGTATGATTACCCTGCCCACGATCAGTGGGGCGAGCTGCAGCGGCTGGCCGGAATGCTGATGCATACCCCTTTCCACGCCGAGGGCATCGTCACCAATCTCTATACCGATGCCAACGGCACGCAGCATATCAATCTGCACCGCATTCCCGATCGCTCAGGGCTGTGGCGCTATCTCGGCACGACGCTGCTGCTGCTGGCGATGCTCGGCTGCATGTCCTGGCACGGCGTGCTGGCGATCCGCCGCTACCAGCGCCATCGCCAGCGGATGGAAGAAATTGAGAAGTATTATGAAAGCTGCCTGAACCCGGTACTCATCTCCTCGCCGGAACATCACGAGTAATCCTTTGCGCGACGGGGTGTGTTAACCTGTCGCGCATTTCCCCTCGCTGGAGACTCACCATGCACTTTGATATCGCCTGGCAGGAGGTTGATACCGTTCTGCTGGATATGGATGGCACCCTGCTCGACCTCGCCTTCGACAACTATTTCTGGCAAAAGCTGGTTCCGGAAACCTGGGGCGCCGCCCGCGGCCTTAACCTGCAGGAGGCCAGAGAAGCGATGCACCAGGAGTATCACGCGGTGCAGCATACGCTAAACTGGTACTGTCTTGACTACTGGAGCGAGCGCCTGAATTTGGATATTCGTGCGATGACCAGCGAGCAGGGGCCGAAGGCCGCCCTGCGCGAAGATACCGTGCCGTTCCTTGACGCTCTCAAAGCCAGCGGCAAGCGGCGGATCCTGCTGACCAACGCCCATCCGCACAACCTGGCGGTCAAGCTCAAGCACACCGGTCTTGATGCACACCTTGATTTATTGCTTTCCACCCACACATTTGGTTATCCGAAAGAGGATCAGCGCCTGTGGCGTGCGGTGGCTGAGGAAACCGGCTTCGATGCGCATAAAACGCTGTTTGTTGATGACAACGAGGCGATCCTCGATGCGGCAGCGCAGTATGGCATTCGCTACTGTCTTGGGGTGACCAATCCTGATTCCGGGCTGGCGGAAAAGCGCTACGCCCGCCATCCTGGCATGAATGATTACCGGCGCCTGATCCCCTCGCTGACGCAATAAGGAGAGGCCATGAAAGAGAAGCCCGTCGTCGCCATCAGGCTGGACAAATGGCTTTGGGCAGCCCGCATCTATAAAACCCGTGCGCTGGCGCGCGAGATGATTGAAGGCGGCAAGGTGCACTATAACGGACAGCGCAGCAAGCCTGGAAAAATCGTCGAGCTGGACGCCACCCTGACGCTACGCCAGGGCAACGACGAACGCACCGTCGTCGTAAAAGGCATGACTGAACAGCGCCGGCCCGCCAGCGAAGCCGTCGCGCTGTACGAAGAGACGGTAGAGAGCATCGAGAAACGCGAAAAAATGGCGCTGGCGCGCAAAATGAACGCGCTAACCATGCCGCATCCCGACAGACGTCCGGACAAGAAAGAGCGCCGCGACCTGATGAGATTTAAACACGGCGATAGTGAATAACGGCCTGAACTCCAGGCAGCGCTGTTGCCAGCAAGAGAGACTATTATGACTCAACACGATCAATTACATCGTTACCTGTTTGAAAACTATGCCGTGCGCGGCGAGCTGGTTACCGTTTCAGAAACGCTGGAACAAATTCTGGCTAACCATAGCTACCCGCAGCCGGTCAAAACCGTGCTGGCGGAGCTGCTGGTGGCTACCAGCCTGCTGACCGCAACGCTGAAGTTTGCCGGCGATATTACCGTGCAGCTACAGGGCGACGGTCCCCTCTCTCTGGCGGTGATTAACGGCACTAACCAGCAGCAGCTGCGCGGCGTCGCGCGCATCCAGGGCGAGATCCCGGAAGATGCCGATCTGAAAACGCTGGTGGGTAACGGTTACCTGGTCATTACCATCTCCCCGGATGAGGGCGAGCGCTATCAGGGCGTCGTCGGTCTGGAAGGCGAAACCCTGGCCGCCTGCCTGGAAGATTACTTCCAGCGCTCGGAGCAGCTGCCGACCCGCCTGATCATCCGCACCGGTGAACATGACGGAAAACCAATGGCCGGCGGCATGCTGCTGCAGGTGATGCCGGCGCAGGACGCTCAGGCCGCAGATTTCGAGCACCTGGCGACCCTGACGGAGACCATCAAGGCCGAGGAGCTTTTCACCCTGCCGGCTAACGATGTCCTGTGGCGCCTGTATCATGAAGAAGAGGTCACGGTTTACGATCCGCAGAACGTGGAGTTCAAATGTACCTGCTCCCGCGAACGCTGTGCGGGCGCGCTGAAGACCCTGCCGGATGAAGAAATTGATAGCATCCTGGCCGACGAGGGCGAAATTGATATGCACTGCGATTACTGCGGCAATCACTATCTCTTCAACGCCATGGATATTGCTGAAATCCGCAATAACGCTTCCCCGGCCGATCCCCAGCTTCACTAATCGTCCCCTCCGCCAGGCGCTTCGCCGGGGGTTTTCACCCCCGCCGCTCCTGGCGTCAAGTTTTTTACGCGCGAGATGAATCGATTCCCACTGAAAGGGTTACGTAATTTTCTTTCAGGAAAGCGATTACATTCACAGTTCGGCAGTTTTTTTAATTACTTTTTAACCATTAAGAAACATCTATCCCCACCAATAGCCAATTTCCTGAGATAATCCACCCGTTTCGTGACAGGAGTCACCGTGTTTTCCGTCAGCAAGGCGTTTGTCGAGATACGTAAATCTATGAGCCTGGTCGCGGTCTATACCCCTCAATAACCCCTACAATTTAAAGCAGTATATATTGGCTAAGGAGCAGTGACATGCGCGTTAATAATGGTTTAACCCCGCAGGATCTCAAGGCTTATGGTATCAACGACGTCCAGGATATCGTCCACAATCCCGACTACGACACATTGTATCAGGAGGAGCTCGACCCCAATCTGGAAGGGTATGAGCGTGGCGTATTAACCAATCTTGGTGCTATCGCTGTCGATACCGGTATTTTCACCGGCCGTTCGCCGAAAGATAAATATATCGTTCGTGACGATACGACCCGTGACACCGTCTGGTGGTCTGATAAGGGTAAGGGCAAGAATGACAACAAGCCGCTCTCACAGGAGACCTGGCAGCACCTGAAGGGACTGGTTACCCATCAACTCTCCGGCAAGCGTCTGTTTATCGTTGACGCCTTCTGCGGCGCCAATGCCGACACCCGCCTGAGCGTACGCTTTATTACCGAGGTGGCCTGGCAGGCGCACTTCGTCAAAAATATGTTTATCCGCCCGACGGATGAAGAGCTGGCGGTATTTGAGCCGGATTTCATCGTGATGAACGGCGCGAAATGCACCAACCCGCAGTGGCAGGAGCAGGGGCTGAACTCAGAGAACTTTGTCGCCTTCAACCTGACCGAGCGTATCCAGCTGATCGGCGGGACCTGGTACGGCGGCGAAATGAAAAAAGGGATGTTCTCGATCATGAACTACCTGCTGCCGCTGCAGGGCATCGCGTCAATGCACTGCTCGGCCAACGTCGGTGAAAAAGGCGATGTCGCCGTCTTCTTCGGCCTCTCCGGCACCGGTAAAACCACCCTTTCCACCGATCCAAAGCGCCGCCTGATCGGCGATGACGAACACGGCTGGGACGACGACGGGGTGTTTAACTTCGAAGGCGGCTGCTACGCGAAGACCATTAAGCTTTCCGAAGCCGCTGAGCCTGATATCTACCACGCCATTCGCCGCGACGCGCTGCTGGAAAACGTCGTCGTTCGCCCGGACGGCACCATTGATTTTGATGACGGCTCAAAGACCGAGAACACCCGCGTCTCCTACCCGATCAATCACATCGAAAATATTGTTAAGCCGGTATCGAAAGCGGGCCACGCCACCAAGGTTATCTTCCTGACGGCCGATGCCTTTGGCGTACTGCCGCCGGTATCGCGCCTGACCGCCGATCAGACGCAGTACCACTTCCTCTCCGGCTTTACCGCCAAGCTCGCGGGAACCGAGCGCGGCGTGACGGAACCGACGCCGACCTTCTCCGCCTGCTTCGGTGCCGCCTTCCTGTCGCTGCACCCGACGCAGTACGCGGAGGTTCTGGTCAAGCGTATGCAGGCATCCGGCGCGCAGGCTTACCTGGTGAACACCGGCTGGAACGGCACCGGCAAGCGTATTTCGATTAAAGATACCCGCGCGATCATCGATGCGATCCTTAACGGCTCGCTGGATGACGCGGAAACCTTTACGCTGCCGATGTTCGACCTGCAGATCCCGACCGAGCTGCCGGGCGTGGATACCCATATCCTCGATCCGCGCAACACCTACGGTTCGCCGGAGCAGTGGCAGGAAAAGGCCGAGCAGCTGGCGAAGCTGTTTGTGGAAAACTTCGAGAAATATACCGATACGCCGGCGGGCGCGGCGCTGGTTGCCGCAGGGCCGAAGCGCTAAGCGTGAACGCGGGTTAAGAAAAAGCCGGGCTTTGCCCGGCTTTTTTTATGCCTCATCTTTATGCCTCGTTGCCCGGCTTCGCGGGCTGACAGCCTGACGTAGCGCGCTATCAGCTCTCTTTGTTCTGTCTCGCCGGCGCGAGGGCGCGGTGGACGGGGATCGGCAGCCATGCGCGAATCAACAGCCCACCCCGCTCGCTGGAACCTATCTCCAGCCGACCGTTATGGTTATCGATAATACGCTGCACGATGGCCAGCCCCAGGCCGGTACCGCTGGTGCTGCGGGCGCTATCGCCGCGCACAAACGGCTGGAACAGGTGCTCGCGCTGCTCCGGCTTGATGCCAGGGCCATCGTCCTCGACCTGGAACCACGCGCTGCTTGCTTCACTTCCGCTGCTGACCTTAATCCAGCCGTTGCCGTAGCGCGCGGCGTTCACCACCATATTGGCCAGCGCGCGCTTGATGGACAGAGGATGGATGCGCAGCGGGATCTCCCCGGCCTGCAGGTCGGTGGCAATTTCGCGCTCATAGCCGCTTTCCGCCGCGATAACCTCACCCAGCACCGAGTTCAGGTCCGCCAGCTCCATCGGCATCTCCTGACCGGTACGCAGATAGTCAATAAACTGCTCGATGATGGCGTTACACTCTTCGATATCTTTATTGATCGACTCGGCGAGGTAACCGTCTTCTGCCGCCATCATCTCCGTCGCCAGACGAATGCGGGTCAGCGGCGTGCGCAGATCGTGGCTAACTCCGGCCATCAGCAGCGTGCGGTCGTCAGCCAGCTGCTTCACGCCCGCGGCCATATGGTTGAAGGCGCGGGTCACCGAGCGAACCTCGGACGCCCCGTACTCCCGCAGCGGCGGCGGAATAATGCCCCGCCCAACCTGCAGCGCCGCATGTTCAAGATCAACCAGCGGCCGGTTCTGAATACGGATAAAGAGCCAGGCGCCGCCAATCGCCAGCAGCATAATCGCCAGGGTATAGCGAAACAGCGGCGAGAAATCGCCCTGATGGATTTCCGTCAGCGGGACGCGCACCCAGATATTCGGAGAGAGCCAGGTTTTCAGCCACACCACCGGCGAGCTTTTGTTGACCTCAACCCGCACTTCGGTTGGCCCGCCGAGCTGGTGCGCCATCTGCTGGCTTAAAAACTCATAGTGCTGCGCCCAGCGCAGACCCGCATCTTCCGCCGCTTCGTTGGAGTAAAGCGAAATGCCCAGCTCCCGATAAATCTCGCGACGAAAGGCCGGAGGCACCACCAGCTGGGTGCCATCCTCGAGCTGCAGCTTATCGGTCATCAGCATACGGACTTCGTAGGCCAGAACCTTATTAAACTGCTGCAGACTCGGCAGGATCGCGAAATTCAGCACCACCAGATAGGTCGTCACCAGGCTGACGAACAGCAGGGTGACAATCAGCAACAGGGTGCGAGCAAACGAACTTCGCGGCGAAAAGCGCACGCGTTTCATGCCTTAGAGCCGTCCGGTACGAAGACGTAGCCAAGGCCCCACACGGTCTGGATATAGCGCGGATGTGCCGGGTCCTCTTCCACCATGCGGCGCAGGCGGGAGATTTGCACATCGATGGAGCGCTCCATCGCCGAGTATTCGCGGCCGCGGGCAAGGTTCATCAGCTTATCGCGGGAGAGCGGCTCGCGCGGGTGGCTCACCAGCGCCTTCAGCACCGCAAACTCACCGCTGGTCAGCGGCATAGGCTCATCTTCACGGAACATCTCGCGGGTGCCGAGGTTAAGCTTGAATTTACCAAAAGCGATAACCGCCTCTTCCTGCGAGGGAGCGCCCGGCAGCTCATTCGCCTGACGGCGCAGCACGGCGCGGATACGCGCCAGCAGCTCGCGCGGGTTGAAGGGTTTGGGAATGTAGTCGTCGGCGCCGATCTCGAGGCCCACGATGCGGTCAACTTCTTCCCCTTTCGCCGTCACCATAATGATCGGCATCGGGTTGCTCTGGCTACGCAGGCGACGGCAGATGGACAGACCATCTTCGCCAGGCAGCATTAAATCCAGCACCATCAGGTGGAAGGACTCGCGGGTCAACAGGCGATCCATCTGTTCAGCGTTGGCTACGCTTCGAACCTGGAAGCCCTGCTCGGTCAGATAACGCTCGAGCAGCGCGCGCAGGCGCATGTCGTCATCGACAACCAGAATCTTATAATTCTCTTGCATTGTTTATACTCCCAAAGGTTCACTGCAATTGTCAGTGCGTATTCTCAAAAAAGCCCGTGCCGGCCACCAGCTAAATCTGGTATATATTCCAGGCTAAATTGTTACAAAGCATATTTAACAGCAGCTTAAGTATACATTTAATCATAAGACACATTATTTATCCTGTCGGTATTATTACGCGCTACGAATTGTGCGCAGCCGCACAGAACCCTGCGCAATACCAGACAGTCAGAAGGTAGAACGATTAATGAAAACGCCGCTGATCACCCGTGAAGGGTATGAAAAACTTAAAAAAGAGATGGACTACCTGTGGCGCGAAGAGCGTCCTGAAGTCACCAAAAAAGTCACCTGGGCGGCAAGTCTCGGCGACCGCAGTGAAAACGCCGACTATCAGTATAATAAAAAACGCCTGCGCGAAATTGACCGCCGGGTACGCTATTTGAGCAAATGTCTTGAGCATCTGAAGATCGTTGATTACTCCCCGCAGCAGGAGGGCAAGGTGTTCTTCGGCGCGTGGGTCGAGATTGAAAACGACAGCGGCGACAGCAAGCGCTTTCGCATCGTCGGCTACGATGAAATCTTCGGCCGCAAAGACTATATCTCGATCGACTCGCCCATGGCCCGCGCCCTGCTGAAAAAAGAGGTCGGCGACCTGGCTACCGTCCAGACGCCCGCCGGCGAAGCCAGCTGGTACGTTAACGACATTGAATACGTCAAATAGGTCCTTGTGCCATCAGGCGATTCTATTTGCCGCTTTGCTCGCGGATCTCTGCCCGGAAGATTCCGAGAGACCTCCGCCGCGACTGGCGTTTTGCGGTGCCAGTCCGTATAACTATCCCCTGATTTTTTGATCCAGTAGATGAAGCCAAGCCATGATGAATGATTCGCTCTGCCGCATTATTGCGGGTGAACTTCAGGCCAGGACTGAACAGGTAGAAGCTGCCGTTCGCCTGCTTGATGAAGGGAACACCGTGCCGTTTATTGCACGTTATCGTAAAGAAGTCACCGGCGGTCTGGATGACACGCAGCTGCGTAATCTGGAAACCCGCCTCGGCTACCTGCGCGAACTGGAAGACCGCCGCCAGTCGATCCTCAAATCGATCGGCGAGCAGGGTAAACTGACCGATGCGCTGGAAAAAGCCATCACCACCACCCTGAGCAAAACCGAGCTCGAAGATCTCTACCTGCCGTATAAGCCAAAGCGCCGCACCCGCGGGCAAATCGCGATCGAAGCCGGGCTGGAGCCGCTGGCGGATCTGCTGTGGAACGAGCCGTCCCACGATCCGGAAGCCGAAGCCGGCAAATTTATCAATGCCGACGGCGGCGTGGCGGATACCAAGGCCGCCCTCGACGGCGCACGCTATATCCTGATGGAGCGCTTCGCTGAAGATGCCGGGCTGCTGGCAAAGGTGCGCGACTATCTGTGGAAGAACGCGCATCTGGTCGCGACCGTGGTCAGCGGGAAAGAAGAGGAAGGCGCGAAGTTCCGCGACTACTTCGATCATCACGAACCGATTTCAACCGTGCCTTCTCACCGCGCGCTGGCGATGTTCCGCGGCCGCAACGAAGGCATCCTGCAGCTGGCCCTGAACGCCGATCCGCAGTTCGACGAGCCGCCGAAAGAGAGCCACTGCGAGCAGATTATTATCAGCCATCTCGGCCTGCGCCTGAACGGCGCGCCGGCCGATAGCTGGCGGAAAGGGGTGGTGAGCTGGACCTGGCGCATCAAGGTCCTGATGCATCTCGAAACCGAGCTGATGGGCACCGTACGCGAACGCGCGGAAGATGAAGCCATTAACGTCTTTGCCCGCAACCTGCACGACCTGCTGATGGCGGCGCCTGCGGGACTGCGCGCGACGATGGGCCTCGATCCTGGCCTGCGTACCGGCGTGAAGGTGGCGGTCGTTGACGGGACCGGCAAGCTGGTCGCCACCGACACCATCTATCCGCATACCGGCCAGGCGGCTAAAGCCGCGGTGGCGGTCGCCGGGCTCTGTCAAAAGCACAACGTTGAGCTGGTCGCTATCGGTAACGGCACCGCATCGCGCGAAACCGAACGCTTCTTCCTCGACGTGCAGCAGCAGTTCCCGAAGGTCACCGCGCAGAAGGTGATCGTCAGCGAAGCGGGGGCGTCGGTTTATTCGGCCTCCGAGCTGGCGGCGCTGGAGTTCCCGGACCTTGACGTTTCCCTGCGCGGCGCCGTCTCTATCGCCCGCCGCCTGCAGGATCCGCTGGCCGAGCTGGTGAAGATCGATCCAAAGTCTATCGGCGTCGGCCAGTACCAGCACGATGTTAGCCAGTCCCAGCTGGCGCGCAAGCTGGATGCGGTAGTTGAGGACTGCGTAAACGCCGTCGGCGTTGACCTGAATACCGCCTCCGTGCCGCTGCTCACCCGCGTCGCCGGGCTGACCCGCATGATGGCGCAGAACATCGTCGCCTGGCGCGATGAAAACGGTCAGTTCCAGAACCGCCAGCAGTTGCTGAAGGTGAGCCGCCTCGGTCCAAAAGCCTTTGAGCAGTGCGCGGGTTTCCTGCGCATCAACCACGGCGATAACCCGCTGGATGCCTCCACCGTTCACCCGGAAGCCTATCCGATCGTTGAGCGGATTCTGGCCGCCACTCAGCAGGCGCTACAAGAGCTGATGGGTAACAGCAGCGAGCTACGCAACCTCAGGGCCAGCGAGTTCACCGATGAGAAATTCGGCGTGCCGACGGTGACCGACATCATCAAAGAGCTGGAAAAACCGGGCCGCGATCCGCGTCCGGAATTCAAAACCGCGAAGTTCGCTGATGGCGTAGAAACCATGAACGATCTGCTGCCGGGCAT
The DNA here is from genome assembly GCF_004362605.1 of Klebsiella sp. BIGb0149. Classification (NCBI taxonomy): domain Bacteria; kingdom Pseudomonadati; phylum Pseudomonadota; class Gammaproteobacteria; order Enterobacterales; family Enterobacteriaceae; genus Klebsiella; species Klebsiella sp. BIGb0149. Next base: position 81,432 of record NZ_SNYG01000004.1, read on the forward strand.
GGTGCTGGAAGGGGCGGTCACCAACGTCACCAACTTTGGCGCGTTTGTCGATATCGGCGTGCACCAGGATGGCCTGGTGCACATATCATCGCTATCGAACAAGTTCGTTGAAGACCCGCATACCGTGGTCAAAGCGGGTGATATCGTCCAGGTTAAGGTGATGGAAGTTGACCTGCAGCGTAAGCGTATTGCTCTGACGATGCGCCTGGATGAGCAGCCAGGCGAGAGCAACTCGCGCCGCGGCGGCGGCGAGCGCCCGCAGGGTAATCGTCCGCCGGCAAAAGCGGCGAAGCCGCGCGGCCGTGAAGCCCAGTCGAACGGCAATAGCGCGATGATGGACGCGCTGGCAGCAGCAATGGGTAAAAAACGCTAGCCCCTCTTCGCCCCCCGCTTCGGGGGGCAATCTCCCGCCGACAAAGCAGCAATATTGCGTAAACGCTTCACGATAAATTCCAATAATCTGTTAATAAAGGCGAGCGCAAGTCTATTTATTAAATATTCATTTCATTAACCAATGAAACCTCAATTAAACAGTAATGTCAGAATGTAATATTTTATTTATTTACTCCTATCGCACAGACCTTGAGTCATATCAATAAAACAGCGAATTTCCGCGCAAAGTCTATTATTTCGCCCGTTATGTATTGATGATAAAAACTATTCTCATTATCATTATTTGCAGTATCTATTCTTCTTCGTTGGCTATGCTCCCCGGTGCCGCCCAGCGCGCACGGTAAACTCTCGTTCAGTTAGCGATATACAAGTAGGCCCTATGCAATTCACTCCTGATAGCGCTTGGAAAATTACCGGTTTCTCTCGCGATATAAGCCCGGCTTATCGGCAGAAACTGTTATCCCTTGGCATGTTGCCTGGCTCCTCTTTTAACGTGGTACGCGTGGCGCCGCTTGGCGATCCTGTGCATATCGAAACCCGACGCGTGAGCCTGGTATTACGTAAAAAAGATCTCGACCTAATAGAACTGGAAGCGGTTGCACAATAACGCCCGGCCCGGCAACAAGAGTCTGAAATATGAAAAAATTAACCATTGGTTTAATTGGTAATCCTAACTCCGGCAAGACCACGTTATTTAATCAGCTCACCGGCGCCCGCCAGCGCGTGGGGAACTGGGCCGGCGTAACCGTTGAGCGTAAAGAGGGAGCCTTTACCACCACGGATAATCAGGTCACGCTGGTTGATCTGCCCGGTACCTATTCGCTGACCACCATCTCCTCGCAAACCTCGCTGGATGAGCAGATTGCCTGCCACTATATTCTCAGCGGCGACGCAGACCTGCTGATTAACGTCGTGGATGCGTCAAACCTTGAGCGCAACCTCTACCTGACGCTCCAGCTGCTGGAGCTGGGGATCCCCTGCGTCGTTGCCCTGAACATGCTGGATATCGCCGAGAAGCAGAAAATTCGCATCGACGTCGACGCCCTCTCCGCGCGCCTTGGCTGCCCGGTTATCCCGCTGGTGTCGACCCGCGGCCGCGGTATCGAAGCCTTGAAAATGGCTATCGATCGTCATCAGGAAAACAGCGCGATTGAGCTGGTGCACTATCCGCAGCCGCTGCTGCGCGAGGCGGAAAAACTGGCGCAGGCCATGTCCCGCGACATTCCGCAGCGCCAGCGCTGCTGGCTCGGCCTGCAGATGCTGGAAGGCGATATCTACAGCCGCGCCTACGCCGGCAACGCCGCCGATAGGCTCGATGCCGCCCTTGCGAACCTGAGCAAAGAGATTGACGATCCGGCGCTGCATATTGCCGATGCCCGCTACCAGAGCATTGCCGCCATCTGCGATGCGGTCAGCAACACGCTGACCGCCGAGCCGAGCCGATTCACCGCCGCGATGGATAAAATTATCCTCAACCGGGTGCTTGGCTTGCCCATTTTCCTGTTCGTCATGTATCTGATGTTTTTACTGGCCATCAACATCGGCGGCGCGCTGCAGCCGATATTCGACGCCGGATCGGTGGCTATCTTTATCCACGGCATTCAGTGGCTGGGCTATACCCTGCATCTCCCGGAGTGGCTGACCGTGTTCCTCGCTCAGGGGATCGGCGGCGGTATTAACACCGTGCTGCCGCTGGTGCCGCAAATCGGCATGATGTACCTGTTCCTCTCCTTTCTCGAAGACTCCGGCTATATGGCGCGCGCGGCGTTCGTAATGGACCGCCTGATGCAGGCGCTGGGCCTGCCTGGGAAATCCTTCGTGCCGCTGATTGTCGGCTTCGGCTGCAACGTGCCGTCGGTGATGGGCGCGCGTACGCTGGATGCACCCCGCGAGCGCCTGATGACTATCATGATGGCGCCGTTTATGTCCTGCGGCGCGCGGCTGGCTATCTTTGCCGTATTCGCCGCAGCCTTCTTCGGGCAAAACGGCGCGCTGGCGGTCTTCTCGCTGTACCTGCTCGGCATCGTGATGGCAATCCTCACCGGCCTGATGCTCAAGCACACCATTATGCGCGGTGAAGCCTCGCCGTTCGTGATGGAGCTGCCGGTATATCACGTACCGCATATCAAAAGCCTGGTCATCCAGACCTGGCAGCGCCTGAAAGGCTTCGTCCTGCGGGCGGGTAAAGTCATCGTGATCGTCAGCATCTTCCTCAGCGCGCTGAACAGCTTCTCGCTCAACGGCAGGCTGGTGGATAACATTAACGACTCGGCGCTGGCGTCGGTCAGCCGGGTCATCACCCCGCTGTTTAAGCCGATTGGCATTCATGAAGACAACTGGCAGGCGACCGTCGGGCTGTTTACCGGCGCAATGGCCAAAGAGGTGGTCGTCGGCACGTTAAACACGCTTTACACCGCCGAAAACATTCAGAATGAAGCCTTTAATCCTCAGGAATTCCACCTCGGCGACGAGCTGCTGGCGGCGGCGGATGAAACCTGGCAGAGCCTGAAAGACACCTTCAGCCTCAGCGTGCTGGCGAACCCGATTGAAGCCAGCAAGGGCGATGGCGAAATGGCAACCGGCGCCATGGGCGTGATGAGCAGCAAATTTGGCAGCACCGCCGCGGCGTACAGCTATCTGATTTTCGTCCTGCTCTATATTCCGTGTATCTCGGTGATGGGCGCCGTCGCTCGCGAATCAAGCCGCGGCTGGATGTCGTTCTCCATCCTGTGGGGGCTGAATATCGCCTTCTCACTCTCCACGCTCTACTATCAAACCGTGAGCTTTAGCCAGCACCCGCGCTACAGCCTGGTGTGCATCCTCGCCGTCGTGCTGTTCAACGTCGTGCTCTTTGGCCTGCTCCGTCGCGCGCGCAGCCGGGTCGACATCTCGCTGCTGGCAACGCGTAAAACGCCGTCGTCATGCTGCCAGAGCCCGGCCGGCGATTGCCACTAAGGAGCGATGATGGCGTCGTTAATTGAAGTACGCGATATGCTGGCACTGCAGGGGCGGATGGAGGCCGCGCAGCTCAGCGCCCGCCTGCACGCGCCGCAGCCGCTGGTTGACGCGATGCTGGGCCGGCTCGAAGCCATGGGCAAGGTTCAGCGGGTAGCCCAGGACCCAGAGGGATGCCTCTCCGGCAGCTGCAAAAGCTGCCCGGAAGGAAAGGCCTGCTTAACGGAATGGTGGTCGCTGCGTTGACGGTGTGTACAGAGTAAGCACGGGCCGCCGTCGGCGGGGAGAAGCGGGTCCTCGGACCCGCCAGGCGAATTATTTGTAGACGTCTGCGTTAGCGTGAACCGTTTTTTCGTTTTTGTTACCGGCAATCACCACGAAGTATTTACCGCCGAGCTCATCCGCCTTTTTCGACAGATCGCGCTTCGCATCCATCGGCGAGGTCGTTTTAGAGGTGGTGATGCTGCCGACTTTGGTCAGATTCATCGTCGCGACCTCATCTTTCTGAATTTCTTTCGCTGCGAACGCGCCAAACGACAGACTGCCAATCACCAGAGATGTCAAAATACCCGTAATAAGTTTCATAGCCTCTACTCTCCATTAGGTTGTTTTTTTAGGCCGCCGAGATGAAATGAAATAATCATCTGCCGCAACAATCTAAGTATTGCTATGCCCCGGATTTTTACCACGTTCTGCTAAAAATAATTCCTCAGCCGGTTTTTTAACGCCAGCAGCGGCTGGCAGAAGTCGTGTGGATGCGAGATAAACGGCGCATGGGCCGCCTTGTCGAAGACGATGGATTCACTCTTTTCCCACATTGTATCAAGAAGGGGGACGATTTTGCGCGGCACCAGGCCGTCCAGGCGACCGTACAGCCGCAGGAACGGCATCGGCAGCGCCGCCAGCGGCTGGCGCAAATCGGCAGTTTTCAGGATTTCGAGCCCGCCGTTCAGAACCGCTATCGACGGCATCGGTAGCGACAGGACGGTGCTTTTCAGCGCCCGGGCATCCTGGCGCGCGCTTTCGGTTCCCATCGTTTGCAGGGCCAGAAAACGCTCGACGGTGCGCTGAAAATCATCGCTGAGCTGCTGCTGAAAACCGCTCAGCACTTCCGGCTTAATACCCGGCCAGTCGTCGTGCGCGCTGAAGCTCGGGGAAGAGGCGACGGTAACCAGCGCCAGCACGCGCTGAGGATGCCGTAAGGCTATCTGGCTTGCCACCAGGCCCCCCAGGCTCCAGCCCAGCCAGATGGCCTGCTCGGGGGCTTTTGCCAGCACCTGCTGCGCCATCTCCTCCAGCGACAGCGCGCCGAAGCCGCTGCTGCGACCATAGCCCGGCAGGTCAACCACGTGCAGCGTGAAGTGCGAAGCCAGCTGCGGCGTAATGCAATCCCACACCCCGGCATTCAGCCCCCATCCGTGCAGCAGCACAAGATGACACTTCCCTTCGCCCACGGTTTGCCACCAGATGTCGTTCATCAGCTATTGTTCTCTTTTCACCAGATATCAGGGGGAAATATGCTAACAGCACACGGCTTATGCTGGCTATGCCAAATGCCGCTGGCCATAGCCAGCTGGGGATTCTGCTCCCGCTGCAGCGCATCGCTTGCCACCCGTCAGCCCCGATGCCCGCGCTGCGGACTGCCCGCCGGCACCGGCACCGTCCCCTGCGGTCGCTGCATCCAGGATCCTCCGCCGTGGCAGCGGCTGGTGGCCGTCAGCGACTACCTTCCGCCGCTCAGCGGCCTGATCCACCAGTTGAAATTTACCCGCCGCCCGGAGCTGGCCCCGGCGCTGGCTCGCCTGCTGCTGCTGCGTATCCGCCAGAGCGAAGGCCTGCCCCCTGCGGACAGGATTGTCGGCGTCCCGTTGTGGCAGCGGCGGCAATGGCGGCGAGGTTTTAACCACAGCGATCTGCTGTGCCGCCCTCTGGCCCGCTGGACGCGCGCCGCCTGGCGCAGCGACGCGCTGCGGCGCAGCCGTCCTACTGCAACTCAGCATCAGCTCACCGCGAGGCTGCGCAAGCGGAACCTGAAAAATGCGTTTCAGCTTGAATTATCGGTTCGGGGTCACCATATCGCCATTGTGGATGATGTCGTCACAACCGGAAGCACCGTCGCCGAGATATCCCGCCTGCTTTTGCGAAACGGTGCCGCGACGGTTCAGGTATGGTGTATATGCCGTACCTTGTAGACCCCTGCTGATGGGCGTATAATAACCCAGTGAAATAGTCAACTATTAGGCCAACGCTATGATCCGTATTTCCGATGCTGCACAAGCGCACTTTGCCAAACTGCTGGTAAATCAGGAAGAAGGGACACAAATTCGCGTATTTGTGATTAATCCCGGCACCCCAAACGCTGAGTGCGGCGTATCCTACTGCCCACCGGATGCGGTGGAAGACACCGACACGACGCTGAAGTTTGAGCAGCTGACCGCGTACGTCGACGAACTCAGCGCGCCGTATCTGGAAGATGCTGAAATCGACTTCGTGACCGATCAGCTTGGCTCCCAGCTGACGCTGAAAGCGCCAAACGCCAAGATGCGTAAAGTGTCCGACGACGCGCCGCTGATGGAACGCGTTGAATATATGCTGCAGTCGCAGATCAACCCGCAGCTGGCAGGCCACGGTGGTCGCGTTACGCTGATGGAAATCACCGAAGACAACCTGGCGATTCTGCAATTCGGCGGCGGCTGTAACGGCTGCTCGATGGTCGATGTGACCCTGAAGGAAGGGATCGAGAAGCAGCTGCTGAACGAATTCCCGGACCTGAAAGGCGTGCGCGATCTGACCGAGCATCAGCGCGGCGAGCACTCCTACTACTAAGCCGTCCGCCATACCGCACTCCCCAGCCCGGCCGTACTTTTGCTGCCGGGCCGCCCCCTCCTGATGTTACTCCGCCCGCTTTATCGCTAGTCGCACATGCAAAAAACCCGGGAAAGAGTATGACTTAAGTCTCATATTTAAAATATTCACCGCCAGGGTGATTCTCAACCTTCATATGTTACCCGTATCATCTCCCTCAGGCTCCGCTGCTATAAAAATAGCCAGCTATCCTTTCTTATAAGAAGTGATAGTCGATTTTATGGCGCCATACAGTTTGTATCCCCGCCCGGAGCAAACGGAACAAGATTGAAGTTTTACGTTACCCATAACAAATGAAAGGCCAGGTAAATTATGCCATTAGTCATCGTTGCTATCGGGGTCGCCCTGTTATTACTGCTGATGATCCGCTTCAAAATGAACGGCTTCATCGCTTTGATTCTGGTGGCGCTCGCCGTCGGACTTATGCAGGGCATGCCTCTGGATAAAGTCATCGTATCCATCAAAAACGGCGTCGGGGGCACCCTCGGCAGCCTCGCGCTGATCATGGGCTTCGGCGCAATGCTCGGCAAGCTGCTGGCAGACTGCGGCGGCGCGCAGCGAATTGCCACCACGCTTATCGCTAAATTTGGCAAAAAGCATATCCAGTGGGCGGTCGTTCTGACCGGCTTCACCGTCGGCTTCGCGCTGTTCTATGAAGTGGGCTTCGTCCTTATGCTGCCGCTGGTATTCACCATCGCCGCATCTGCCCGCATCCCGCTGCTGTACGTTGGCGTGCCGATGGCGGCCGCGCTCTCCGTGACCCACGGCTTCCTGCCGCCGCACCCGGGCCCGACGGCGATCGCCACTATCTTCCACGCCGATATGGGTAAAACCCTGCTGTACGGTACGCTGCTGGCAATCCCGACCGTAATTCTTGCCGGCCCGGTCTTCGCCCGCTTCCTGAAAAACATCGATAAGCCGATTCCAGAAGGCCTGCACAACCCGAAGACCTTCACTGAAGAAGAGATGCCGGGCTTTGGCGTCAGCGTCTGGACCTCTCTGGTGCCGGTGGTGCTGATGGCGATGCGTGCCGTTGCCGAAATGCTGCTGCCGAAAGGCCATGCGTTCCTCAGATACGCCGAGTTCTTTGGTGACCCGGTGATGGCAACGCTGATCGCCGTTCTGATTGCCCTGTTTACCTTTGGCCTCAACCGCGGCCGCTCGATGGAACAGATCAACGAAACGCTGACCTCGTCCATTAAAATCATCGCCATGATGCTGCTGATTATCGGCGGCGGCGGCGCCTTTAAGCAGGTTCTGGTTGATAGCGGCATGGATAAGTACATCGCCTCGATGATGCATGGTTCCAGCATGTCTCCGCTGTTTATGGCGTGGTCAATTGCGGCGGTTCTGCGTATTGCGCTGGGTTCGGCGACCGTTGCGGCAATTACCGCGGGCGGTATTGCGGCTCCGCTGATCGCTACCACCGGCGTCAGCCCGGAGCTGATGGTTATCGCCGTGGGCTCCGGCAGCGTGATTTTCTCTCACGTCAACGACCCGGGATTCTGGCTGTTCAAGGAGTACTTCAACCTGACCATCGGCGAGACCATTAGATCGTGGTCGATGCTGGAAACGATTATCTCGGTCTGCGGCCTGATCGGCTGTCTGCTGCTGGGAATGGTCGTGTAAGGATCAATTAAGCATAAAAAAGGCCGGGTATGCGTGATGCTACCCGGCCTTTTTATTTATCGTTTTGGCCGCTTCCCCGCCGCCGGGGAAGCGCTAGCTCATTACGGTTTCTTCTTTGCTGCCGCCCTGCGGCGCTTGTCTAAATCCTTGAGCAGCTTATTGACCTGCGCATCGGCAAACATCTGCTCGAGCGAAGTCGACAGCTTGCGCCGCCAGTTCGGATACTCGGTGCTGGTACCCGGAATGTTAACCGGCGCAGCCATCTCCAGCCAGTCCTCCGGCTGCAGGCCCAGCAGCGCGCTGTTGCTGTCGGCGATGTAGCGCTGCATCCCGCGGTTGAGGGTTGAGGTCATCGTCATCAGCGACGCGTTATGCCCGGCGCGCTTAGGCAGACAGCCGTACTTATGCAGCGCATCCAGCAGCCCCTGCTTCGCCAGCTCCCGGTCCTGATATAGCCCGCGCAGCACCACTTCATCCGGATAGAGTCCCAGAGATTTGCCGAGCGTCAGGTCTCCGCTTTCCCAGTAGCCGCGCAGCGTTGGCAGGTCATGCGTTGTTGCCACAGCCATTGATTGTTCCGGATACGTCTGCGGCGCACGGAACGTTTTCTCATTGTCATTTTCAAAATAGAGCACTTTGTAGGAGTAGACGCCGCTCTTACGCAGCTTGCTGACAATTTCCACCGGCACGGTACCCAGATCTTCACCGATCACCATGCAGCTATGGCGCTTACTCTCCAGCGCCAGAATAGACAGCAGATCGTCTACCGGATACTGAACGTAGGCCCCGTGATCGGCGGTTTCGCCGTACGGGATCCACCACAGGCGCAGCACCGACATCACGTGGTCGATACGCAGAGCGCCGCAGTTTTGCATGTTGGCGCGCAGCAGCTCGATAAACGGCTCGTAGGCGCGGGCGACGATGATGTGCGGATCCATCGGCGGCAGGCCCCAGTTTTGCCCGAGCGGGCCCAGAATATCCGGCGGAGCTCCTACCGAGGCTTTCAGGCAGTAAAGCTCGCGATCGCACCAGGTCTCAGACCCGCCTTCCGCTACGCCAACCGCCAGATCGCGATAGAGGCCAATCGGCATCGCATCGCGCTGGCTGGTGTGCCAGCAGGTGGCAAACTGCGAACAGGCCAGCCACTGCAGCCAGAGGTAAAAATCCACCTCATCAGCGTGTTCAGAACAGAACGCTTTCACCTCCGGGCTGGAGATATCCTGGTACGCCTTTGGCCAGGCCGGCCAGCCCCAGCGCAGCGGATCCTGCTGGACCTGCCGCGCGTGCAGCGCATCGAACGCCGCCTGCCAGTAGAGGCTTTCCCCTTCGCGCTGAACGAACTGACGGAACTCCGTCATCGCCTCATCGCTGCGGGCAGAGAAGCCTTTCCAGGCCATGCGCAGCGCGGTCATTTTCAACGCCGTGACGGCGGTGTAGTCAACATCATCCGTCTGCCGCGCCGCCCGTAAAGCCTGCTGGGTCGCCGGCAGCTGCCACCACGCCTGCGCCTCTTTGCTCAGGCGGAAATCTTCGACCGCGTTAACGTCGATATAGATAACGTTCAGCCAGCGGCGCGAGGAGGGGCTGTACGGGCTGGCGCTTTCCGGGTTGGCCGGATAGAGCGCATGAATCGGGTTGAGGCCAATAAACGCCCCGCCTCGCTGAGCGATTTCCGGCAGCATCGCGCGCAGGTCGCCGAAGTCGCCAATCCCCCAGTTTTTTTCCGAACGCAGCGTATACAGCTGCACGCAGGCGCCCCACAGCTTCTGCCCCTCTTTCAGGGCCTGCGGCTCGTAGCAGCGCACCGGGGCGACAATCGCCCGACAGTGCCAGCGATCACCGTTCCGGGTGAGCGTCAGGGTATGGTAGCCTTCCGGCAGTTTGGTCGGCAGCGACAGCGTGTCGCCACCTTTTACCTGCCCCTGATACTGCTTCCCTTCTTCGGTGGTCAGGATCCAGTGAAACTCACCGTGTCCGGCCACCGGCAGCGACATTTTTTTGCCGTGGGTGAAAACCTGTACGTTCGGCAGCGGATTAACCGCCGCCTTCGCGACGGTGGTCGTACGATGCATCGCATCAAGCAGACGCTGCTTGGTCACCGCGGCAATCGACTGCGGCTTGCCGTGCGCGTTGATGTAGCTCGGGCTGATCCCCGCCGCTAGCGCGGCGTTATCAAGGCGTTTCGTCTCCATAGGCCTGTCCTTAGCGTTTTGCCTGCCAGATACGTTGCTGATAATCGCGAATTGAGCGATCGGAGCTGAACATGCCGCAGCGGGCGGTATTCAGGATCGTTGCCCGGGTCCAGGCTTCCTGGTCACGGTAGAGCTCATCCACCTGCTTCTGCGCGGCCACATAGGTCGCGAAGTCAGCCAGCACCAGGTACGGGTCGCCGCCTTTGAGCAGGCTATGCAGCATCTGGTCAAACGCGTGCTTATCGCCGCCGCTGTACTTACCGCTTTCCAGTTCTTTCAGCACCGCGTCCAGAAGCTTGTCTTTCTTACGCCATTTCAGCGGATCGTAGCCTTTGGCCTTCAGCGCCTTAACTTCTTCCACGGTATTACCGAAGATAAAGATGTTCTCCTCGCCCACCTGCTCGGCGATTTCAACGTTCGCGCCGTCCAGCGTGCCGACGGTCAGCGCGCCGTTCAGCGCCAGCTTCATGTTGCCGGTACCGGAGGCTTCTTTCCCCGCCGTCGAGATCTGTTCAGAGATGTCCGCCGCCGGGATCAGCATTTCCGCGGCCGACACGCAGTAGTCCGGCAGGAAGACCACCTTCAGCTTATCGCCAACCAGCGGATCGCTGTTGACGGCCTGCGCCACCTTGTTGATAGCGAAAATGATATTCTTCGCCAGGTAGTAGCCCGGTGCCGCCTTCGCGCCGAACAGGAACACGCGCGGTACGCGGTCGGCCTGCGGGTTTTCGCGAATCTCTTTATACTGCGCCAGGATATTCAGCAGGTTGAGGTGCTGACGTTTGTACTCATGCAGGCGCTTAATCTGGATATCAAAAATCGCCTGCGGGTTAATGTCGATCCCGGTACGCGCCTTCACAAACTCGGCGAGGCGAACCTTGTTGGCCTGCTTAATCTCGCGATAGCTCTGGCGGAACGCCGCATCATCCGCGTACTTTTCCAGGTTAATCAGCTGGTCGAGATCGTTCGCCCACTCTTTTTTCAGCGATTTATCGAGCAGCGCGGCCAGGGCCGGGTTGCACTGTTTGATCCAGCGGCGCGGCGTGATGCCGTTGGTCACGTTGTGGAACTTGTTCGGCCACAGCTGGTGATATTCCGGGAACAGATCCTTCACCACCAGCTCGGAGTGCAGCGCGGCCACGCCGTTTACCGCAAAACCGCTGACCACGCACATGTTCGCCATGCGAACCTGCTTGTCATGCACCACCGCCAGCTTAGCCCATACCTGCTCGTCGCCGGGCCAGGTTTTCTCCACCAGCGTCTTAAAGCGGGCGTTAATCTCTTTGATAATCTGCATATGGCGCGGCAGCAGCGCTTTGACCAGCTTCTCGTCCCAGCACTCCAGCGCTTCAGGCATCAGCGTGTGGTTGGTGTAGGCGAAGGTTTTACTGGTGATTGCCCACGCGTCGTCCCAGCTCAGCTGGTGCTCGTCGATCAGCACCCGCAGCAGTTCAGGGATCGCAATCGTCGGGTGGGTATCGTTCAGCTGAATAACTTCATAATCCGCCAGCTCGGCCAGCTTACGGCCCGCCAGGTGATGGCGACGCAGAATATCGGCAACCGAGCAGGCGCACTGGAAGTACTGCTGCATCAGGCGCAGCTTTTTCCCGGCCTGGTGGTTGTCGTTCGGATAGAGCACCTTGGTCAGCTTTTCCGCGTCGATGCCCTGCTGCTCGGCGCGCAGGAAATCGCCGTCGTTAAATTTGGTCAGGTTGAACGGATGCGCGTGCTTAGCCTGCCACAGGCGCAGCGGCTGCGCGACGTTGTTGCGATAGCCCAGCACCGGCAGATCCCAGGCTTCACCGGTAATCACGAACGCCGGCTGCCAAAGCCCGTTTTTCGAGACCTTGCCGCCTAACCCTACCTGCACGTCGAGCTGCTCGTTGTGGCGGAACCACGGATAGCTGCTGCGTCCCCAGTCATCCGGCGCTTCCGCCTGCTGGCCGTCGTCGAAAGACTGACGGAACAGGCCGTACTGATAGTTCAGGCCATAGCCGGTTGCCGACTGGCCGACGGTGGCCATCGAATCCAGGAAGCACGCCGCCAGGCGACCCAGACCGCCGTTACCCAGGCCCGGATCGATCTCCTCTTCCAGCAGGTCAGTCAGGTGAACGTCGTGCGCCTTCAGCTCGTCGCTCACCCCTTGATACCAGCCAAGGTTAAGCAGGTTGTTGCCGGTCAGACGCCCGATTAAAAACTCCATCGAAATGTAGTTAACGTGGCGCTGGCCTTCGGCAGGCATGGCCGCCGGCTGAGCCGCCAGCAGCTCGGCTAACGCGCCGCTCACGGCACGCCACCACTGACGCTGGGTCATCTCAGAAGCGGACTGTAGGCCAAAATGCTGCCACTGACGCGTCAGTGCAGCCTGAAACCGATCTTTGTTAAAAGAAGTCTGTGACATAAGAAATCCGGGTCCTTTACTAAAACGTTAGCGTTAGTGTGCCGACCTCCCGGGGTAACGTCCTCATCCCGGCAGGGATTAGGCAGGGAGGAGTAGCAGGGATGAGCGAAAAGTGTGATCGCGGCCACTATAACGTTAGCCTCCCGCTAAAAAGATGCTGCAAAATTCACCGCTTCGAAACAATATACCGTTCAATTACCGTGCTAACAGATTTGTTACAGGCCAATACCGCACGGATGAATAAAAAAGGCCCTGCTAATTATCTGTAAATAACAATTAGGCCTGCAGCAAAATAAACATGTTTGATGATGTAAATACGTCAAAGAGATTACTTATCAGAATTAACTGACATTAACTTAATAAAAACAAACAACTACAAAAAATGGGAATAAAAGTGATTTCCTGGTAGGCGGAAGTGAGGCAAACCCAGACGGCATGCACACTGGTACCGGTTTTAGGATGCTGACGATCTTATTGAGAATTTGTGACACGGTGCAAATTCAAGAGCATAAAATTCGGACATAACTTGCAATAACTTTCATTATCGCCGACCTTATTAGGTATTAATTACGAAGCGCAAAAAAAATCGCACCCCTCTCTTGCACAGCGAAATGTTGAACTATGTTGATTCCGTCTAAATTAAGTCGCCCAGTCCGCCTTGAACACACCGTGGTTCGCGAACGATTGCTGGCGAAACTTTCCGGCGCGAACAATTATCGTCTCGCGCTGGTCACCAGCCCCGCCGGGTACGGCAAGACCACGCTCATTTCTCAGTGGGCGGCAGGAAAAAATGAGCTCGGGTGGTTCTCGCTGGATGAAGGCGATAACCAGCAGGAGCGTTTTGCCAGCTATCTGATCGCCTCTATTCAACAGGCGACCGGGGGCCACTGCGTGGCCAGCGAAACGATGGTGCAAAAGCGCCAGTATGCCAGCCTGCCCTCGCTGTTTGCCCAGCTGTTCATCGAGCTTGCCGAGTGGCAGCGTCCGCTATTCCTGGTCATCGACGATTATCATCTGATCAATAACCCGGTGATCCACGACGCCATGCGCTTCTTCCTGCGCCACCAGCCGGAAAACCTGACGCTGGTCGTCCTGTCGCGTAACCTGCCGCAGCTGGGCATTGCCAACCTGCGCGTGCGCGATCAGCTGCTGGAGATTGGCAGCCAGCAGCTGGCCTTTACCCACCAGGAAGCAAAACAATTTTTCGACTGTCGCCTGGCCTCACCGATTGAGGCCGAAGATAGCAGCAGGCTGTGTGACGACGTCGCCGGCTGGGCAACGGCCCTCCAGCTCATCGCCCTCTCCGCGCGCCAGAATAACTCCTCCGCCCAGCACTCCGCCCGCCGCCTCGCCGGCATTAACGCCAGCCACCTTTCCGACTACCTCGTCGATGAGGTGCTGGACAACGTCGACGCGCGCACCCGTAACGTGCTGCTAAAAAGCTCGCTGCTGCGCTCGATGAACGATGCGCTCATCGTTCGCGTTACCGGCGAAGAGAACGGCCAGATGCAGCTGGAAGAGATCGAACGCCAGGGGCTGTTCATGCAGCGCATGGACGATTCCGGCGAGTGGTTCCGCTACCATCCGCTGTTCGGCAACTTCCTGCGCCAGCGCTGTCAGTGGGAGCTGGCGACCGAGCTGCCCGAAATTCACCGCTGTGCGGCGGAAGGCTGGATGGCGCAGGGCTTCCCCAGCGAAGCGATCCACCACGCGCTGGCGGCCGGCGATGCCAAAATGCTGCGCGACATTTTACTGAATCACGCCTGGGGCATGTTCAACCACAGCGAGCTGGGGCTGCTCGAGCAGTCGCTGGCGGCGCTGCCGTGGTCAAACCTGCTGGAAAACCCGCGGCTGATCCTGCTGCAGGCCTGGCTGATGCAGAGCCAGCACCGCTACAGCGAAGTGAACACCCTGCTGGCCCGCGCCGAGCAGGAGATGGACGCGGAGATGGATATCGCCATGCACGGCGACTTTAACGCCCTGCGCGCGCAGGTCGCCATTAACGCCGGCGATCAGGAAGAAGCCGAACGCCTGGCGATGGTAGCCTTAGAAGAGCTGCCGCTGGCAAGCTACTACAGCCGCATCGTCGCCACCTCGGTGCACGGCGAAGTGCTGCACTGCAAGGGCCAGCTGAGCAAATCGCTGGCGGTGATGCAGCAGACCGAGCAGATGGCGCGTCGCCACGATATCTGGCACTACGCCCTGTGGAGCATGATCCAGCAGAGCGAGATTCTCTTTGCCCAGGGCTTCCTGCAGGCGGCGTGGGAAATTCAGGAGAAGGCCTTCCAGCTCATCCGCGACCAGCATCTCGAGCAGCTGCCGATGCACGAATTCCTGCTGCGCATTCGCGCGCAGCTGCTGTGGGCCTGGGCGCGGCTGGATGAAGCCGAGGCCTCTGCGCGCGGCGGGATGGACGTCCTTTCAACCTATCAACCGCAGCAGCAGCTGCAGTGCCTGGCGCTAATGGTGCAGTGCTCGCTGGCGCGCGGGGATTTAGATAATGCCCGCAGCCACCTGAACCGGCTGGAAAACCTGCTCGGCAACGGCCACTATCACAGCGACTGGGTGTCAAAT
This sequence comes from Klebsiella sp. BIGb0149, assembly GCF_004362605.1. NCBI lineage: Bacteria > Pseudomonadati > Pseudomonadota > Gammaproteobacteria > Enterobacterales > Enterobacteriaceae > Klebsiella > Klebsiella sp. BIGb0149. Next base: position 96,441 of record NZ_SNYG01000004.1, read on the forward strand.
GCCGACAAGGTGCGGGTGATCTACTGGCAGATGATCGGCGATAAAGCCGCGGCGGCCAACTGGCTGCGCCAGACGCCGAAGCCCGAGTTTGCCAATAACCACTTCCTGCAGAGCCAGTGGCGCAACATCGCCAGGGCGCAAATCCTGCTCGGTGATTTCGATTCCGCCGAAATGGTGCTGGAAGAGCTCAATGAAAACGCGCGTTCGCTGCGCCTGATGAGCGATATTAACCGCAACCTGCTGCTGCTCAACCAGCTCTACTGGCAGGCGGGACGTAAGAGCGAGGCGCAAAAAGTCCTGCTGGAAGCGCTCACGCTCGCCAACCGCACCGGATTTATCAATCACTTTGTTATCGAAGGCGAGGCCATGGCCCAGCAGCTGCGCCAGCTTATTCAGCTTAATACGCTGCCGGAGCTGGAGCAGCATCGCGCTCAGCGCATTCTGCGCGATATCAACCAGCACCATCGCCACAAGTTTGCCCACTTCGATGAGGGCTTTGTCGAACGGCTGCTCAACCACCCGGAAGTCCCGGAGCTTATCCGCACCAGCCCGCTGACCCAGCGCGAATGGCAGGTGCTCGGCCTGATCTATTCCGGCTACAGCAACGAGCAGATCGCCGGCGAGCTTGACGTCGCGGCAACGACCATTAAAACGCACATTCGCAATCTGTATCAGAAGCTCGGGGTCGCGCACCGCCAGGATGCCGTTCAGCACGCCCAGCGGTTGCTTAAAATGATGGGATACGGCGTCTGACGCCGTTTAGCACAGCTCCAGCTGCAGGTTATTGTCCTTAATAACCTTCAGTACGCCCGCCGGCGGCATCACGTCAGTATAAACCGCATCAACCATGCTGATGCTGCCCATATTCACCATCGCGTTACGGCCGAATTTCGAATGGTCCACCACCAGCATCACGTGGCGCGAGTTTTCAATAATCGCGCGCTTGGTGCGGACCTCATGATAGTCAAACTCCAGCAGCGAGCCGTCGCTATCGACGCCGCTGATGCCGAGAATGCCAAAATCAAGGCGGAACTGGGAGATAAAATCCAGCGTCGCTTCGCCGATAATCCCGCCGTCGCGGCTGCGCAGCTCGCCGCCCGCCAGAATAATGCGGAAGTCGTCCTTCACCATTAGCGTATTCGCAACGTTGAGGTTGTTGGTGACGATGCGCAGATCGTTGTGCTCCAGCAGCGCGTGCGCCACCGCTTCTGGCGTCGTGCCGATATCAATAAACAGCGTCGCCCCGTCGGGGATCTGGCTGGCAACCTTGCGGGCAATACGCTCTTTTTCCTGGGTCTGGGTCGCCTTCCTGTCGTGCCAGGAGGTGTTAACCGAGCTGGACGGTAGCGCGGCGCCGCCGTGATGGCGCAGGATCATTTTTTGTTCGGCGAGATCGTTCAGGTCACGACGAATGGTCTGCGGGCTGACGGCAAACTGCTCAACCAGCTCCTCCGTACTGACATATCCCTGTTTTTTTACCAGCTCGATAATAGCGTCATGACGTTGTGTTTGTTTCATGCAATATCCCTGGGAAAATTTGACTCGCTTATCATGGATGACGGGGGAGTCTCTATGTTCGTTTTCGCACATGCTGAGTATCTACAAACGCCATCGCCAGTCCGGTCACCAGGCCGGCTACGTGCGCGCCGTTCGCAATCGACATGCCAAAAACATCAAACCATCCAGCAATTAACCATACTAAGGAGAAGAGTATCAAGCCGCGCTGTAAATAAACGCCGCTCTGCGGATCGCGCTCTCCCCGCAGCCAGACGTAGCCCATCAGCGCATACACCACGCCGGATAAGCCACCAAACCAGGGGCCGCTAAACTGATGTTGAACAAACCCGCTCAGCAACGCGCTAATGACGGCGATCACCACCAGCTTGCCGCTGCCAATCCGTTTCTCAACCGCACCGCCGAGGTACCACCACCATAGCAGGTTAAACAGAATGTGCATCAGCGAGAAGTGCATCAGCGCATGGCTAAAGTAGCGCCAGACCTCAAACTTCAGCGAGGGGTCGTACGGCCAGGCCAGCAGCAGCATAACCGGCTGGTCGCCAAGGACATTTTGCAGCACAAAGACCAGCACGCAGAGCGTCAGAATCGACCACGTAACGGGCCCGGCGTTGTGGCGCAGGGTCGCGAAGAAGGGGAAGCGCTGGTAGTGCAGCCCGCTGTTAGTTTGCCCCGATTGCCAGCTTGCCGCGAGGTAGCGCGGGTCGGCGGGGTTTTCGAGAAAGCGAGTCAGTTCGGCCTGAACCCGCGCGGCCTGGCTCTCGTCCGCCAGCCAGACGTCGCTCTGGCTGTGCTGCTGAATAGTCAGGATAACGCCCTGGGTCGCCATATAGTCGACAAACGCCTGGGCCACGCGCGGGTTGGCAAAAGAGGTAATCATTAACATGCAGCGGATCGCTTATTCCACACAAAGGGGGACAGTATATACGCAAAATCATTCAAGGTGCGTGGCGACGGCAGCCGCGAACGAGCCTCGCTGCCCGGCACGGAGGCCGTTTGAACCCTAAAACGTATACGATAACGGGTCAGAGCGTCCCGTGAGCCACTTCCGCCGGGAAGTGGCGATGCCAGGCATCAAATCCGCCGTCCACGCTGTAGACCTTGTCATAGCCCTGCTGCAGCAGATACTGCGCGGCGCCCTTACTGCTATTGCCGTGGTAGCACATCACCATCACCGCCGTCTCAAAGTCGTTATCACGCATAAACGCGCCCAGCGTATCGTTGGTCAGATGAAACGCACCCGGAGTGTGGCCCATCGCATAGCTTTGCGGGTCGCGGATGTCCACCAGTACCGCCATGGCCTGCTGCAGCTTCTGATGCGCCTCTTCTACGTTGATACATTCAAAGTGATCCATGTGCTCTTGTCTCTTTATTGCGGGGTGATATAGCGGGCTGATTGCCGGCCATGATTCTACTGCCTAGTTTACCGTCAGACGGGAAATAAACGCCAATATGTTACATGCATCACTCTGAAATGTTTTTTTGATGTTACCAATAGCGCGTTTGTTTGCTATATTGAGCGATATCGAACATTTGTGAGCTTAAACGAAAGTGCAAGAGGTAGCGAACGTGGAAACCAAAGATCTGATTGTGATAGGCGGAGGCATCAACGGTGCCGGTATCGCGGCAGACGCCGCCGGGCGTGGTTTATCCGTACTGATGCTGGAAGCGCGCGATCTCGCCTGCGCCACCTCCAGCGCCAGCTCAAAGCTAATTCACGGCGGGCTGCGCTACCTTGAACACTACGAATTCCGCCTGGTCAGCGAAGCGCTGGCCGAGCGTGAAGTGCTGCTAAAAATGGCGCCGCACCTCGCGTTCCCGATGCGTTTCCGCCTGCCGCACCGCCCGCATCTGCGCCCGGCGTGGATGATCCGTATTGGTCTGTTTATGTACGATCACCTGGGAAAACGCACCAGCTTACCCAGCTCAACCGGCTTGCGATTTGGCGCAGAATCGGTACTTAAACCTGAAATCGTGCGCGGTTTCGAATATTCCGACTGCTGGGTAGACGATGCGCGGCTGGTGCTGGCGAACGCGCAGATGGTGGTGCGCAAGGGCGGCGAGGTTCGTACCCGCACCCGTGCCGTCTCCGCCCGGCGTGAAAACGGGCTGTGGATTGTTGAGGCGGAAGATATCGACAGCGGCGAGAAGTTTACCTGGCAGGCGCGGGGCCTGGTGAACGCCACCGGCCCGTGGGTCAAACACTTCTTTGATGAAGGGATGCACCTGCGCTCCCCTTACGGCATCCGCCTGATTAAGGGCAGCCACATCGTGGTGCCGCGCGTGCATACCCAGAAGCAGGCCTACATTCTGCAAAACGAAGACAAGCGAATTGTGTTCGTGATCCCGTGGATGGACGAGTTCTCGATAATCGGCACCACCGACGTGGAGTACAACGGCGATCCGCAGAAGGTGGCGATCGATGAGAAAGAGATTAGCTACCTGCTCAACGCCTACAACGCGCACTTTAAAAAGACGCTGTCCCGCGACGATATCGTCTGGACCTATTCCGGCGTCCGCCCGCTGTGCGACGATGAATCTGATTCACCGCAGGCGATTACCCGCGACTATACGCTCGATATTCATGACGAAAACGGCCAGGCGCCGCTGTTGTCGGTCTTTGGCGGCAAGCTTACAACCTATCGCAAGCTGGCAGAGCACGCGCTGGAAAAGCTGACCCCGTACTATAAAGGTATCGGCCCGGCGTGGACCAAAACCGCCGTTCTGCCCGGGGGCGAGATCGACGGCGATCGCGACGATTACGCCGCCAAACTGCGCCGCCGCTTCGCGTTTATCAGCGAATCAATGGCGCGTCACTACGCCCGCACCTACGGCAGCAACAGCGAGTGGGTGCTCGGCGAGGCAACATCGCTTGCCGATCTGGGCGAAGATTTTGGCCACGAGTTCTATGAAGCCGAGCTGAAATACCTCGTGGAGCATGAGTGGGTTCGCAGCCTCGATGACGCCATCTGGCGTCGAACCAAACAGGGCATGTGGCTCAGCCCCGTGCAGCAGGCGCGCATTAGCGAATGGCTGGCGCAGCACGTGGGAAAGTCTGAGCTCTCTCTGGCCTCGTAGGCGCCCCGGCGGGGTTTCTCGCTGGCCGAAAAGCGCGGCCTGAGAGGATAAGAAGGATAAAAAAACGGGGCCTGACGGCCCCGTTTTTTGTGGTATCGCGGTGGTTACAGCCGCACCGGATCGATATGCCAGATATGGTCGGCGTACTCCTGAATCGTACGGTCAGAAGAGAAGTAGCCCATATTGGCGATGTTGAGCATCGCTTTGTTGGCCCACTCTTCCGGGTGACGGTAGAGCTCGTCCACCTTATCCTGACAATCGACGTAGCTGCGGTAATCCGCCAGCACCTGATAGTGGTCGCCAAAGTTAATCAGCGAATCCAGCAGGTCGCGATAGCGGCCCGGCTCCGACGGGCTGAACAGGCCGGTACCGATCTGGGTCAGCGTCTGGTGCAGCTCCGGGTCCTGCTCGTAGTAGTCGCGCGGTTTGTAGCCGCTGGCCCGCAGCGCCTCAACCTCCTCCGCGGTATTGCCGAAGATGAAGATATTCTCCTCGCCCACGTGCTCCAGCATTTCAACGTTAGCCCCGTCGAGGGTACCAATGGTCAGCGCGCCGTTGAGCGCAAACTTCATGTTACTGGTCCCGGAGGCTTCCGTTCCCGCCAGCGAGATCTGCTCGGAGAGATCCGCCGCCGGAATAATCAGCTGGGCCAGGCTGACGCTGTAGTTAGGGATAAACACGATCTTCAGCTTATCGCCGATCTGCGGATCGTTGTTGACCACCGCCGCCACGTCGTTAATGAGATGAATAATGTGCTTGGCCATGTAGTAGGCCGAAGCGGCTTTTCCGGCGAAGATATTGACCCGCGGCACCCACTCGGCGTCGGGATCGGCCTTGATGCGGTTATAGCGCGCAATCACGTGCAGCACGTTCATCAGCTGCCGCTTGTACTCGTGGATGCGCTTGATCTGCACATCAAACAGCGCCTTCGGGTTCACCACCACGTTAAGCTGCTGGCCGATATAGTTTGCCAGCCGCTGCTTGTTCTCCAGCTTCGCCTGGCGCACCGCCTGGTTCACCGTCGGATAATCAATATGCTGCTCCAGCTCCTTGAGCTGGCTGAGATCGGTGCGCCAGGTGCGGCCGATATTGTCATCCAACACCTTCGACAGCGGCGGGTTCGCCAGCGCCAGCCAGCGGCGCGGGGTCACGCCGTTGGTCACGTTGGTGAAGCGCATCGGGAAAATCCGCGCAAACTCGGCGAACAGCGACTCCACCATCAGCCTCGAGTGCAGCTCGGAAACGCCGTTCACCTTATGGCTAATGACCACCGCCAGCCAGGCCATCCGCACCCGGCGGCCGTTGGACTCATCGATAATCGAGGTCCGGCTCAGCAGCGCGGTATCGTTGGGATACTGCTCCTGCAGCGTCTTGAGGAAGTAGTCGTTAATCTCAAAGATAATCTGCAGATGGCGCGGCAGAATTTTACCCAGCATATCAACGGGCCAGGTCTCCAGCGCTTCGCTCATCAGGGTATGGTTGGTGTAGGAGAAGACCTGGCAGGTCACCTCGAACGCCTCATCCCAGCTAAACTTATGCTCGTCAATCAGCAGACGCATCAGCTCCGGGATCGACAGCACCGGATGGGTGTCGTTGAGGTGGATAGCAATTTTGTCGGCCAGGTTGGCGTAGGTTTTATGCAGCTGATAGTGGCGGCTAAGGATATCCTGCACCGTCGCGGAGACGAGGAAATATTCCTGGCGCAGGCGCAGCTCGCGCCCGGAATAGGTGGAGTCATCCGGATAGAGCACGCGGGATACGTTTTCGGAGTGGTTTTTATCTTCTACCGCCGCGAAGTAGTCGCCCTGGTTGAATTTACCGAGATTGATTTCGCTGCTGGCCTGAGCGCTCCACAGCCGCAGGGTATTGGTGGCATCGGTATCGAAGCCCGGGATAATCTGATCGTAGGCTTCCGCGAGGATCTCTTCGGTTTCCACCCAGCGGGAGTTTTTCCCCTCCTGCTGAATTCGGCCGCCAAAGCGCACTTTGTAGCGCGTGTTATGGCGCTCAAACTCCCACGGGTTGCCGTATTCCAGCCAGTAGTCCGGCGACTCCTTTTGCCGACCGTCGACGATATTCTGCTTAAACATCCCGTAGTCATAGCGAATGCCGTAGCCGCGACCCGGCAGGCCGAGAGCCGCCAGAGAGTCGAGGAAGCAGGCCGCCAGGCGCCCGAGCCCGCCGTTGCCCAGCCCCGGGTCATTCTCCTCGTCGATCAGCTCTTCAAGGTTGAGCCCCATCTCTTCCAGCGCGTTGTTCACATCTTCATAGATGCCCAGCGACAGCAGCGCGTTAGAGAGAGTGCGACCAATCAAAAACTCCATCGACAGATAGTAGACCTGACGAACTTCCTGCGAAAGCTGGGCGCGGTTAGAGCGCAGCCAGCGCTCCACCATTCGGTCACGCACGGCGAACAGCGTGGCGTTAAGCCATTCATGCTTGTTGGCGATCGCCGGATCCTTGCCGATGATGAACATCAGCTTATAGGCGATAGAGTGCTTCAGTGCCTCAACGCTCAGCGTGGGTGATGCGTAGCTAAAGGGTACATTCATCGCAATGACTCCTGTGGTTACATCAAGCGTTGATAAAGTTCGCGATAAGAGTTCGCTGCGACCTGCCAGCTAAAATCCATATTCATCGCCTGACGCTGCACGTAACGCCAGAGCGAAGGGCGCGACCACAGAACGAATGCGCGCCGAATTGCTCGCAGTAGCGACAAGGCATTGCTGTCTTCAAAGACAAACCCGCTGGCCAGGCCATCGGCCAGGTTTTCCAGGGAACTGTCGGTGACGGTATCCGCCAGGCCGCCGGTACGCCGTACCAGCGGCAGCGTGCCGTACTTGAGGCCATACAGCTGCGTCAGGCCGCAAGGTTCAAAGCGGCTGGGAACCAGGATGACGTCGGCGCCGCCCATAATGCGGTGCGAGAAGGCCTCATGGTAGCCAATCTGCACGCCCACTTTGCCCGGATGCTCGGCCGCCGCGGCCAGGAAGCCCTCCTGCAGCACCGGATCGCCGGCGCCCAGCAGCGCCAGCTGCCCGCCCTGCTCCAGCAGGCCCGGCAGCGCTTCAAGCACCAGGTCCAGCCCCTTCTGGCTGGTCAGGCGGCTGACCACGGCAAACAGCGGCGCCTTGTCGTCCACCTTCAGCCCCATCGCAATTTGCAGCTGGCGCTTGTTCTCCGCTTTATCTTCGAGACTATCGCGGTCGTATCGCGCGGCCAGCAGCAGATCGTTTTGTGGATTCCAGATGTTTGAATCTACGCCGTTAAGGATGCCCGACAGGCGCCCCTCGTGCTGCCGCTGGCGCAGCAGCCCCTCCATGCCGTAAGCGAACTGCGGTTCGGTTATCTCACGGGCGTAGGTTGGGCTGACCGCCGTAATATGGTCGGCATAATAGAGGCCCGCTTTCAGGAACGAGAGCTGGCCGTTGAACTCGAGGCCGTGCATGTTATAGAACGACCAGGGCAGCTCGATCTCATTCATATGCCAGGAGTAGAACATCCCCTGATAGGCCAGGTTGTGCACCGTGAAAACCGATTTCGCCGGGTGGCCCCGCGCCGCGAGATAGGCCGGCGTCAGGCCCGCATGCCAGTCGTGGGCGTGCACAACGTCAGGGCGCCAGAAGGGATCCAGCCCACAGGCCATTTCGCTGCCTACCCAGCCAAGCAGCGCAAAGCGCAGCACGTTATCGGTGTAGGCATGCTGGTTGGTGTCGTGGTAAGGGCTCCCCGGGCGATCGTAAAGATGTGGTGCATCAATAAGATAGATGCCCACGCCGTTAAAATGGCCAAATAGCAGCGTGATGCGGCCGGCAAAGGTGTCTCTGCGCGTCACCACCTGCGCATCGGTTATCCCGCGACGAATATCAGGAAACGCGGGCAGCAGCACGCGCGTATCGATACCTTCTGCAATTTGTGCCGCAGGCAGCGCGCCGATGACATCCGCCAGACCGCCGGTTTTTAACAGCGGGAACATCTCTGAACATACGTGTAAGACCTGCATTATCGCTCCTGTGAGTGCCCCAACTTCCGCAGCATATCCCGGGTGACCAGCACAATACCTTCCTCTGAGCGGTAGAACCGACGCGCATCTTCTTCCGCGTGTTCACCAATCACCATGCCTTCCGGAATCACGCAGGCGCGGTCGATCACGCAGCGGCGCAGGCGGCACGAGCGTCCGACCCAAACTTCTGGCAATAAGACTGCCGAATCAATGTTACAGAATGAGTTCACCCGCACGCGCGGGAACAGCACCGACTGCACCACCACCGAACCGGAGATAATGCAGCCGCCGGAGACCAGCGAGTTCAGCGTCATACCGTGGCTACCGGAGCGATCCTGAACGAATTTAGCCGGCGGCAGCGATTCCATGTGGGTGCGAATCGGCCAGTTCTGATCGTACATATCCAGCTCCGGCGTCACCGATGCCAGGTCGAGGTTGGCTTTCCAGTAGGCCTCGAGCGTCCCCACGTCGCGCCAGTAGGGTTCCGCCTCGGGATCCGACTGTACGCAGGAGAGTGGGAAAGGATGTGCATAAGCCATGCCAGCTTCGGTTATCTTCGGAATGATATCTTTGCCGAAGTCGTGGCTGGAGTTTTCATCGTTATCATCTTCCGCCAGCAGCTCATAAAGATAATCGGCATCAAAGACATAGATACCCATGCTGGCCAGCGATTTGCTGGCATCGCTCGGCATGGCGGGCGGCACGGCAGGCTTTTCGACAAACTCAATGATCTTGTCGCTCTCATCAACCGCCATCACGCCGAAAGCGGATGCCTCTTCGATGGGCACCGGCATACAGGCCACGGTGCAGCGTGCCCCTTTTTCGACGTGATCGATAAGCATGCGCGAGTAGTCTTGCTTATAGATATGATCCCCGGCGAGGATCACCACGTACTCCGCCTTGTAGCGGCGAATAATATCGAGGTTCTGGGTTACCGCATCCGCGGTGCCGCGATACCAGTTTTCACCATGCACGCGCTGCTGTGCCGGAAGCAAATCGACGAACTCGTTCATCTCTTCGCTAAAGAACGACCAGCCGCGCTGGATATGCTGTACCAGCGTGTGCGATTGATACTGGGTGATAACGCCAATGCGGCGAATACCTGAGTTAATGCAGTTAGATAATGCGAAATCGATAATGCGAAACTTACCGCCAAAATGGACGGCCGGTTTTGCGCGCTTAATCGTTAAATCTTTCAGTCGGGTACCGCGACCACCCGCGAGAATCAACGCAACGGTTTTGATGGGCAGCTGACGCGCCAGCATCAACGGATCGTTCTTTTCTAGCCTAACCATGATTAACTCCTTTTTACATCCCAGCCTTCCTGCCCTTCCCGCCGCGTTGCCGCCGCGAAACTTACCGGAAGCCTCAGGGCTTACGACCTTTGAAATACGCACACTCCGTGCGCGGGCCCATGCCAGACATCCATGATGACCGGATTGTTCTCTCCGGCGAACGGAAGAACGGCGTGCCATTCCCCCGCTGGTAATTCCATATTTGTGACTTCTGGGGTGGCGTTCAGCGTTATCAGCCAGCGTTCGGATAGCTGGATCTGCAAACGCATCACGCCGTGCTGCCACTCATCAGCGCTCAGCGGCTGAGCGTGTTGATTTAGCCAGCGAACGCTGCCGTCTCCCTCCTGCCACCAGCGGTTGCCGGTTAAGGCGGGGATACGGCGGCGTAGATGAATAAGCGCCGCGGTGAACGCGGTCAGCCCGCGGTTCGCCTTGTCCCAGTCGAGCCAGGTCAGCGCGTTATCCTGACAGTACGCGTTATTGTTGCCATGCTGGCTATGGCCGTGTTCATCACCCGCCAGCAGCATCGGCGTTCCCTGCGACAGCAGGAGCGTCACCAGCAGGGCGTGAACGCTGTCCCGCCGCCTTTCAATCACGTCGAGCGTAGCCTCTAAGCCCTCTATACCATGATTGCTGCTGTAGTTATTGTTAGTCCCATCGCGATTCTCTTCACCGTTCGCCTCATTATGTTTCTGATTGAAACAGACGCAGTCACGCAGGGTGAAGCCATCATGGGCGGTAATCAGATTCACCGCCGCCGCAGGCTGCCGCCCGCTGCGCTGGAAGAGATCGCTGGATGCGGCAAAGCGCTGGGCGAACTCCCCCAACGAGGCGTTTTGCTGCAGCCAGAAACGGCGCGAAACATCGCGGAAATGATCGTTCCACTCGGCAAACAGCGGCGGGAAATTGCCCACCTGATAGCCGCCAGCGCCGATATCCCAGGGCTCAGCAATCAGCTTCACCTCTGCCAGCTGCGGATCGCGGCGGATCGCCTCGAACAGCGGCGCATCCTGACGAAATTCCGGCGTCCGTCCCATAACCGAGGCCAGATCGAAGCGGAAGCCGTCAACGTGACACTCATCCACCCAGAAACGCAGGCACCGGCGGGCGTACTCCACGACCCCAGGATGGCTGAGGTTGATGGTGTTCCCGCAGCCGGTCCAGTTGTGATAGTCGCCGTCTTCTCTTATCCAATAATAGCTACGGTTATCGATTCCGCGCAGGGAGAAGGTCGGCCCTTCAAGATCGATTTCAGCGCTGTGGTTCAGCACCACGTCGAGGATCACCTCGATGCCCGCGGCGTGAAGCGCCTTCACCGCGTCGCGAAATTCGTCGAGCGCGCGCTCGGGCTCGCTGGCATAGCGCGGGTCGAGGGCGAAAATCGCCAGCGGGTTGTAGCCCCAGTAGTTGCTCAACCCCATCCGCTGCAGGCGCGGTTCGCTGGCAAACTGCGCTACCGGCATCAGCTCCAGCGCGGTAATACCCAGCGTGTTGAAATAGTCGATCATCACCGGATGACCCAGCGCCCGGTAGGTGCCGCGAATCTCCTCAGGCAGCCCGGGATGCAGGTACGTCAGCCCTTTGACGTGGGCTTCATAAATGACCGTCTGACCCCAGGGCGTGCGCGGCGGCTTGTCGCCCAGCCAGTCGTAATGCAGGTCAACGACCCGCGACTTCGGCGCGATTGCCGCGCTATCGCGGTTATCGGGCTGCCGGTCGCCGCCGTGAAGACGCTCATCGTCAGGCAGCGCGCCATCCACCCGGTGGCAGCAGGGATCGAGCAGCAGCTTCGCCGGGTTAAAGCGATGCCCCTGCTCGGGTTCCCACGGGCCGTGGACGCGATAGCCGTAGCGCAAACCAGGGCCAACGCCGGCCAGCCAGCCGTGCCAGACGTCGCCGCTGCGCGCGGGAAGATCAACACGTCGTTCGTTCCCCTGCTCATCGAACAGGCATAGCTCTACCCGCTCGGCATGGGCGGAAAAGAGGGTGAAGTTCACCCCCTTTCCGTCATAGCTGGCGCCCAGCGGAGCGGGCTTTCCTGGCGAGAGCGTCGTCATTCCGCCTCCCGTACCAGCCAGACGGTTGCCAGCGGCGGCAGGGTAATCGACAGCGAATGCTCGCGGCCGTGGCTGGCGATCGCCTCGCTTGCCACTACCCCGCCGTTGCCGGTATTGCTGCCGTGGTAGTGCATCGAGTCGGTATTCAGCTCCTCCCGCCAGCGCCCAGGCTGGTTAATCCCGAAGCGATAGCCGTGGCGCGGCACCGGCGTGAAGTTGCTGGCAACGATGATCTCATTCCCCGCCTTATCGCGACGGACGAAGACAAACACCGAGCGCTCGTGGTCGTCCACGACCAGCCATTCGAAGCCGTAGCGGTCAAAATCAAGCTCGTGCAGCGCCCTGTGACGACGATAGGTATGGTTCAGGTCGCGAACCAGACGCTGGACGCCGTGGTGCCAGTTGTCGCCGCCTTCCAGCAGATGCCAGTCGAGGCTGGCGTCGTGGTTCCACTCCCGCCCCTGGGCAAACTCGTTGCCCATAAACAGCAGCTTTTTACCGGGGAAGGCAAACAGCCAGCCGTAGTAGGCGCGCAGGTTGGCAAACTTCTGCCACGCATCGCCGGGCATGCGGTCGAGGATCGACTTTTTGCCGTGGACCACTTCGTCGTGGGAGAGCGGCAGAACGAAGTTCTCGGTGTAGTTGTAGAGCATGCCGAAGGTCATCTTGTCGTGGTGATGACGGCGGTGAACCGGATCGAGCTTCATGTAGTCGAGGGTGTCGTGCATCCAGCCGAGGTTCCATTTGAACCAGAAGCCGAGCCCGCCCGTCGAGGCGGGACGCGACACGCCGGCAAAGTCGGTGGACTCTTCCGCCATGGTGACCGCGCCGGGGGTCTGCTCGCCGAGCACGCGGTTGGTATTACGCAGGAACTCAATCGCTTCCAGGTTTTCCCGCCCGCCGTACTCATTCGGCACCCACTCGCCCTCTTTACGGCTGTAGTCGCGGTAGATCATCGAGGCCACCGCATCGACGCGCAGGGCGTCAATGCCGAAGCGCTCAATCCAGTACAGCGCGTTGCCCACGAGGAAGTTGCTGACCTCCCGGCGGCCGTAGTTGTAGATCAGGGTATTCCAGTCCTGGTGATAGCCTTCGCGCGGGTCGCTGTGTTCGTACAGCGAGGTCCCGTCAAACGCCGCGAGAGCAAAATCATCCGAGGGAAAATGCCCCGGCACCCAGTCGAGGATCACGTTGAGGCCCGCGGCGTGCGCGGCGTGAATGAAGTAGCGGAAGTCTTCGCGGGTGCCAAAGCGTCGGGTCGGCGCGTACAGCCCGGTGGGCTGATAGCCCCAGCTGCCGTCAAACGGGTGCTCGTTCACCGGCAGCAGCTCCAGATGGGTAAAGCCCATCCATTTGGCATAGGGCACCAGCTGGTCCGCCAGCTCGCGATAGCTCAGCCAGAAGTTGTTATCGGTGTGGCGACGCCAGGAGCCCAGGTGAACCTCATAAATCGAAATCGGCGCATCGAACTGGTTCGCCTGCCTGCGCGCCGGCGGCTGGGTAATTTTTTCCGGCAGGCCGCAGATCAGCGAGGCGGTGTCCGGGCGCATCTGCGCCTCAAAGGCGTAAGGGTCGGACTTCACCCGCAGGTGGCCGTGCGCGTCGATCATCTCAAATTTATACAGCTGGCCGTTCTGCGCCCCGGGGACAAACAGCTCCCAAATCCCCGACTCTTTGCGCAGGCGCATCGGGTGGCGGCGGCCGTCCCAGTAGTTGAACTGGCCGACCACGGAAACCCGGCGGGCGTTCGGCGCCCACACCGAGAAGCGCGTGCCGGTAATGCCGTCCATCGTATCGGCGTGGGCGCCGAGGGTTTCGTACGGCCGCAGGTGGGTGCCTTCGGAGAGCAGCCAGACGTCCAGATCCTGCAGCAGCGGGCCAAAGCGGTAAGGGTCATCAATCAGATTGAGCTGACCGTGCCAGGTAACGGCCAGCTGATAGCGAAAAGCATTTTTTCGACGCGGCAGAACGCCGCTAAAGAAACCGCGCGAGTCGAGGCATTCGAGCCTGCCGACTTTGCGTCCGGTTTTCGGTTCAATGACCCACACGTCGGTGGCATCGGGTAACAACGCGCGTACTTCCAGCCCGGCATCGGTGGCGTGCATGCCCAGCACGGAAAAAGGGTCCGCAAAATGACCGGCAATTAGCGCGTTAATCACGTCTCTATCAATATGATTAGACATGGTTTCATCCTGTTGTAAGTGCCGCCCTTTCCTGTATCTGGCGACTTTTTTTGACCTGAACGGTGCAGCACACTGTGCATCCTTCTGCTCCGTCCCACCTTCAGGTAAGGAAACGTCGTTCCTTACTAAAGCATAGCCAAGGCTTTCTTACCCCCGTTGAGAAAAATCAAACATCCGCGTTTACTCCTTGTATTACGCAAAAAAAGGGGGTGTCAGACACCCCCTTTTTATTCATCCTGTGATTACGCCAGCTGCCGCAGCATCCGGCGCAGCGGCTCGGCTGCGCCCCATAGCAGCTGGTCGCCGACGGTGAAGGCCGAGAGATACTCCGGCCCCATATTCAGCTTACGCAGGCGACCAACCGGCGTCGTCAGGGTGCCGGTGACGGCAGCCGGAGTCAGCTCGCGCATGGTAATATCACGATCGTTAGGTACCACTTTCGCCCACGAGTTGTGCGCCGCCAGCAGCTCCTCAACGGTCGGGATAGAAACGTCTTTTTTCAGCTTGATGGTGAACGCCTGGCTGTGGCAGCGCAGCGCGCCAACGCGCACGCACAGGCCGTCAACCGGAATGGCCGCTGAGGTGGCGAGGATTTTATTGGTCTCCGCCTGGCCCTTCCACTCTTCGCGGCTCTGGCCGTTATCCAGCTGCTTGTCGATCCACGGGATCAGGCTACCGGCCAGCGGTACGCCAAAGTTATCTACCGCCAGATCGCCGCTGCGGGTGAGCGAAGTGACCTTGCGCTCAATCTCCAGAATAGCGGAAGCCGGATTGGCCAGCTCCGTCGCAACGTGGCCGTGCAGCTGGCCCATCTGGGTCAGCAGTTCACGCATGTGGCGCGCGCCGCCGCCGGAGGCCGCCTGGTAAGTCGCGACGCTGACCCACTCGACTAAATCCTGTGCAAACAGGCCGCCGAGGGACATCAGCATCAGGCTGACGGTACAGTTGCCGCCAACGAAGGTCTTGACGCCATTATTCAGACCGGCGGTAATCACGTCCTGGTTAACCGGGTCAAGAATAATGATGGCGTCGTCCTTCATGCGCAGCGAAGACGCCGCGTCAATCCAGTAACCCTGCCAGCCGCTTTCACGCAGCTTCGGATATACGTCGTTGGTATAATCGCCGCCCTGGCATGTCACGATAATATCCAGCGCCTTCAGTGCTTCCAGGTCAAATGCATCCTGAAGCGTACCGCCGGTGCTGCCACCGAATGATGGAGCTGGTTGCCCCAGCTGGGAGGTGGAGAAAAAAACAGGGCGAATGGCGTCGAAATCGCGCTCTTCAACCATGCGTTGCATGAGTACAGAGCCGACCATTCCGCGCCAGCCGATAAAACCAACATTTTTCATAACGTATTTCCCGGGAAGATGTGTGCTGTTTGTGCCAAGCCAGTTTCCTACTGGATCATCCCTCACATTACAAAATGCAGCTAAAGTCGCAAGTGAAATTAATCAATGATTGCCCGGCAATCAGTAAAGCAACTTATCTTATGCAGCATCCGCAGCCATCGGCATTCAGGAAAACCTTAAAGATTATCGGGGAAAGCGTGGCGAAAAGGGAATAATTTCCGCCGCGTTTTTATTGATCTGGATTATGGATTTACGCGGAAAATGGGTCGCTAGCGGCAGCGCGGCGAAACCCGACAAACCCTTGCGGTGCCTGGGCTGCTGAGGCGTCAGGCTTTTGTCGTAGCGCTCATTATGGCGCGGAGTCAGGCGAAAAAGGGGGCATGGATGCGGGCAGGAAGCGAGGATAAAAACGGCGTCTGCCGTCAGGCGAAAAGAGCCCGGCAGCGCTGCGCCGGGCTCTCTTATTTAACGTTTAGCTGAGCAGCGAAAACGCAATCATACCGACGATGGCGCCGGTGGTGCCGAGAATGGTTTCCATCATGGTCCAGGTCTTCAGCGTCTGGGCTTCCGTTGCGCCGGTAAACTTACCGAACAGCCAGAAGCCCGCGTCGTTGACGTGGCTCACGACGATTGAACCGCCGGCGATACAAATCGACAGGGCCGCCATTTGCGCACCGCTGTAGTTCAGCTGCTCGATAACCGGCATCACCAGACCAACCGCCGTTAAGCAGGCGACCGTCGCAGAGCCCTGGATAATGCGCACCGCGGCCGCCAGCACGAAGCAGGTAATCGCAATCGGCAGACCCATACCGGTCAGCGCTTCACCGAGCGCCGGGCCGACGCCGGAATCCACCAGCACCTGCTTAAAGACGCCGCCGGCACCGATGACCAGCAGGATAATCCCCGCCGGCTGCAGCGCGTGGCCGCAGATCTCCATCACCCGATCTTTCGCCATCCCCTGACGTACCGCCAGGCCATAAATCGCCACCAGGCACGCCACCAGAATCGCGGTGAACGGATGGCCGATAAATTCGAACCATTCATAGGTGCCCGAGCCAACCGGGACAAAGCGCGCGGCGACCGTTTTCAGCCCCACCAGCACCAGCGGCAGCAGGATCAGCGACAGGCTAAAGGCGAACGACGGCATCTTGCCTTCACCGAGGCTCGGCTCGCTGATGTCGTCAGGAATATGCAGTTCGACATAGCGGCTGATAAAGTTGCCCCACAGCGGCCCGGCGATAAGCATCCCCGGGATCGCGGCGCAGAGGCCAATCAGGATCATCCAGCCAAAATCGGCGTGCATTTGCGACGCCAGCAGCATAGGCGCGGGCCCCGGCAGCAGAAATGCCGCAGCGGCGGCTACGCCGGCAAACAGCGGAATGACCAGCTTCACCAGGTTGGTGCCGGTATGGCGCGCCATCGAGAAGGCGACGCTAATCAGCAGCACGATGGCCACTTCGAAAAACAGCGGCAGCGCGCAGATAAGGCCGGCCAGGCCAATGGCGTAATGCGCCCGACTGTGGCCGAAAGATTTCAGCATCTTAACGGCTATCTGGTCGACGGCGCCGGTTTCATGAAGGATCTTACCGAACATCGCCCCCAGCGCCACGACGATCGCCAGAAAGCCGAGCGTCCCCCCCATCCCTTTTTCCATGGTTGCCGCAATTTTATCCAGCGGCATCCCGGAAAAGAGACCTGCACCAATAGAAACCACCATCAAGGCCACGAAGGCATGCATACGCGCCTTCATGACTAAAAACAGCAGCAGCAAAACGGAGCCGACTGCTGTTAAAACAAGCGTTAATGTACTCACTAGTTACTGCCTTTGTTGATCACCTCAATGGTGCTCGCGACCACGCCTTCCAGCGATTGATCAATATCGACGATTAACACATCGCCTTCGTCCGCGCCGGGCTCCTGCAGAGTTTCAAACTGCGTTACCAGCATCTGGGTTTTGAAGAAGTGGCCCTTGCGCGCCTTCAGGCGGCTTTCGATCAGGTCGAAATCACCTTTCAGGTAGACGAAGGAGAGGTTCGGGTTGCCTTTGCGCAGAATGTCGCGATAGCTTTTTTTCAGCGCCGAGCAGACGATAAGCGACACTTTATTGGTCCGCTGCATGGCGAAGGCGGCGTCGTTCAGCGCCTGAAGCCACGGCGTGCGGTCGTCATCATTCAGCGGCTCGCCGGAAGCCATCTTGTTGATATTGCTACGCGGATGCAGAAAGTCGCCGTCGAGAAACGCGGCATGCATCTGATGCGCCACTTCGCTGGCGACGGCGGATTTTCCACTGCCGGAAACGCCCATCAGGACATAGACGTGGTGATCATGGTTAGTCGTGCTCAAAGCTTCCTCCCACTGGACACATACGCGTCGTCCTTCAGGCCGTTTGGATTCGGGGGTGAACGGGCGCGCGCACAGGTTAATTGTTACGGGTAACTGTTATCGGTAACATTGTCATGCCGGATTTAGGGAGAAGCAATCACCATTCGTGCCAGAAGTGAATATGTGTGATCTACTTCAAACTTGTCAGTTTAAATTGATCCACCCGGTGACAATGTGAAACCTAAATCTAACATCTTAGGGGTAACCGTCTCACCACGAATACGCGCCAGCAGGCGCTCGGCGCCGATGCGCCCCATCCGCTCACGCGGCGTCAGCACGCTGGCAAGACGCGGCTCCATAACCTGGCCAATATCGTGGCCGTGGAAGCCGGCAATCGCCATATCATCCGGAATGCGTAATCCCAGACGCTGGCACTCAAAGGCCGCGCCGACCGCGAGGTCATCGTTGGTGCAGAAGATCCCGTCAAGCTGCGGATATTCGCGACGCGCCTGGCGCATCAGCTCAATCCCTGACGAGTAGGAAGAAGATTGTTCAACCATCACGCTGTACGGCGTCATGCCCGCGTCGTGCATCGCCTGCTCGTACCCCTTCTGCTTGATGATAGTACGTTCATCAAGACGTGCGCCAAGATAGGCCACGTGGCGATGGCCGCGGGCAATAATGGCGGCGGTCATCTGGCGTGCGGCGTCGAAGTTATCAAAACCGACGGCGATATCGAGGCACGGCGATCGGCTGTCCATCAGCTCGACCACCGGGATCCCGGCGACTTCGATCATTTTCAGCGTCCGCGGCGTGTGGGTACGTTCGGTGAGGATCAGGCCGTCGATGTTCCACGAGAGCATCGATTCCAGGCGTTTTTCTTCCATTTCAGGCTTATAGCCGTAGTGCGCCAGCATGGTCTGATAGCCAAAAGCATCGGTGACGCTTTCAATACCGCGCAGCACTTCAGAAAAGACCTGGTTGGTTAACGAGGGCAGGAGCACGCCGATGGCGCGGCTGGTCGCGTTGGAGAGAATATCAGGGGCACGATTGGGGATATAACCCAGTTCATCGAGAGCAACGGCAATCTTGCCACGCAGAGCCTCGGAAACCTGTTCCGGGTTACGTAAAAAGCGACTGACCGTCATTTTGGTCACGCCGACAAGATCGGCTACATCCTGAAGTACGGGTCTTTTCTTTTTCATCGTCCTGACTGTAATAAATGGGAGAGATTCTCTCAGTTTATCACGGACAAAGCGCAACCTTCCCGGAGAAACGCGCGCTAACGACTTTATTTAGCGTTAATGGCCGCAATCATGCGAGCGGCGCTGCGGCCGCTGCGCCAAAAATCCCCGGCCGCGCTGGCGACCGGGTGAGCGACAAAAGCAGGACTGAGTATTAGACCGGCGGCAGATCGAACAGCAGGATTTCGCTGTCGCTATCGGCATGAACCGAGATAGCCTGCTCATCCCAAATCGCCAGGCCATCGCTGGTGGTCGCTTTGGTGCCGTTGATGGTCACTTCACCTTTGACGACCTGAATCCACACGCGACGTTCCGCGGCAATCTGATGGACCGACTGCTCGTCTTTCAGCAGCGCCCAGCGGTACAGCTCCATATCCTGATGCACTTTCAGCGAGCCTTCGCGAGCGTCCGGCGACAGCACCAGCTGTTTGCCCTGCAGCGCATCAAACCGGCGCTGCTCATAGCGCGGAGCGATGCCGTTCTCTTCCGGCATAATCCAGATTTGATACAGGTGCAGACGTTCGGTGCTGCTCGGGTTGTATTCAGAGTGGCGCACCCCGGTACCGGCGCTCATGATCTGGAATTCCCCCGCAGGAACCTGCTCTTTGTTACCCATGCTGTCCTGGTGTTCAACCACCCCTTCCAGCACGTAGGTCAGAATTTCCATATCTTTATGCGGGTGGGTCCCGAAGCCCTGGCCGGCGTCAATCACGTCATCGTTAATCACGCGCAGAGCGGAAAAGCCCATAAAATTGGCGTCGTAATAGTTGGCGAAAGAGAAAGTATGCCAGGAATCGAGCCAGCCATGATTAGCGTGACCGCGTTCGTTAGCTTTGCGTAAGTAGATCATGTTGCACCCCCGTATGTTTTCGATGGAATAAGTGTGGACCCATTCCGCTAACGATCATAGAGGGTGAAAATTGACTCCTCTGTTCAAAAAATATGAATAAGAGCAGAGGAGCTCAGGAAGCTTATTTATCGAAGGTTATCGTGGCTGGAGATGGCTGTCTGAAGCCGCGTTCGAGGATCTCCATATTGGTGAGAACGTCAGATTCCTTGACGTAATTCTCCGCCCCGTTCACCAGGGTCTCGTAGAGCGAATCATACACCCGCCCGTAGTCGCCGGGCTCCACCCGCAGCTCTTCCCGCACGCTCGCGCCGCTATCATCCACGTACTCCAGCAGGCCGATGCTCTCATCTGCCGCAAAGCCCGGCTCGCCCGGCATGATATTCGCCTTCAGGCTGGTTTCCTGCTGGTCGATGCCGTATTTGATAAACGACCCTTTATGACCGTGAACGATAAATTTCGGATACGCCAGCTTCACCAGATAGCTGGTTTTAACAATCGCCTTCAGGTCGCCGTAGAACAGCTGGGCTTCAAAGGTATCATCCGGGTTGGCCTTATTACGCAGGCTGCGGATGTCGTACGCCACGCGATCCGGGCGGCCGAACAGGGAGATTATCTGATCCAGCGTATGCACGCCGAGGCCGTAAAAAGCGCCATCCTGCGCCAGTCCGGGCTGCGTTTCCGCCGTCGGGCGATAGAGGTCGAAGTGGCTTTCAATTTCAACGATCTCGCCCAGCTTACCGCTTTCAATCGCCTTCTTAGCGGTCAGGAAGCAGGAGTCAAAGCGGCGGTTCTGGTACGGCGTTACCGTCAGCCCCTTGCTTTTTGCCAGCGCAAACAGCGCTTTCGCTTCCGCCAGCGTCGGGGTGAAGGGTTTTTCCACCAGCACGTTCTTGCCCGCTTCCAGCGCGCGCTTCGCGTAGTCAAAGTGGCTGTCGGCGTGGGTGCAGACAATCACCAGCCTGACCTGAGGATCGTTAAGTACTTCATCGAGATCGCTGGTGAAGTGGATATGCGAGTACTGCGGGGCCTGCTCTTCCGGCTTCGCGCTGCGGCGGTAGATATGCGCCACGTGCCAGCGGTCTTTGCGGTGCAGGACGTAAGGAAGATGGTAGCGGGTGGTGCTTTTGCCGAATCCAATAAACGCGCAGTGCAGAGTCATAACGCAGTCCTTAGTTGAGGTTTCTGCTGCTAACCATAGCGCCCCCCGGCGACGAACTTAACCCTTAACCCACTGACGATGGCGGAAAATGACCGGCAAAAAAAAGCAAAAAAAAAGCCAGCACCTGGCTGGCTAAAGTAATACTGGAAGCAATGTGAGCAATGTCGTGCTTTCAGGCTTTCCGCAAGGGTCTCCCTGAATGCAGGACAATAATAATCATTCTCATTCGCACTTGTCTACTTCTTTTTGCAAAAATTAGCCGTTGACGCCTTTTTTAAAGTCAGGGATGTTGAAAGGGACTCAACGAGCAGATTAAGCCTGATATGCAGGCGCTAAGGAGAAGAGGAATGAGTGAGATAGTGATACGCCACGCCGAACCGCGCGATGCAGAACCGTTACGTCAGCTGACTGCACACCCGGAGGTCTATCACGACACGCTACAGCTTCCCCATCCGGCAATGGAAATGTGGCAGGAGCGGCTACAGCCCCGGCCCAACGGCCACCATCTGGTCGCCAGCATTGATGAGCAGGTCGTCGGCCACCTGATGCTGAGCGTTGAATCCCGCCCGCGCCGCAGCCACGTCGCGACCTTCGGGATGAGCGTGGCGGCGCCCTTTCACGGACGCGGCGTCGGCAGCGCCCTGATGCGCGAGATGATAAACCTGTGTGATAACTGGCTGCGCGTCGAACGCATTGAATTAACGGTCTTCGCTGATAACGCCTCCGCCGTTGCCGTCTATCGCAAATACGGCTTTAGCGTTGAGGGAACCGGGCGTAAGTTTGCGCTGCGCAACGGTGAATACGTCGATGCCCTCTTTATGGCCCGCCTGAAAGAGTAGCCCTTCGCAACCCTCTCCCGCTCGGGGAGAGGGTTGGAAATAGCCTAGTATCCGGCGGTTAAATCCCCCGGTGAACGCGGGTCAGACGCGCCGTACAGCGTGCCGTCCGGGCCGACCATAATACTTTGCGTGCTGCCCATCGCCTCTTTCACCGCTACCTTCTGCCCTCTTTCCGTCAGCAGCTTCAGGGTATCCGGGCTAAAGCCCTTCTCCACCCGCAGCTCATCGGGCAGCCACTGATGATGGAAGCGCGGCGCGTTGGTGGCTTCCGCTACGTTCATCCCAAAATCGATGGAGTTCACCACCATTTGCAGCACGGTCGTGATAATCCGGCTGCCGCCCGGGCTGCCGGTAACCAGCCAGGTTTTACCGTCCTTGACCACAATCGTCGGCGACATTGACGACAGCGGGCGTTTTTTCGGTCCGACGGCGTTGGCGTCACCGCCTACCAGCCCGTAAACGTTGGGCACGCCGGGCTTCGCCGAGAAATCATCCATCTGATTGTTCATTAAGATACCGGAGTTCCCCGCCACAATGCCGGTACCAAAAGTGGTGTTCAGCGTGTAGGTCACCGCCACCGCGTTGCCGTCCTTATCCACCACCGAGAAGTGGGTAGTCTGGTTGCTCTCGTAAGGCGCCAGCTTGCCCGGGCGGATCTGGCTGGAGGGTTTCGCCTTGTTGATATCGATCTGCTCGGCTATCGATTTGGCGTAGGCCTTGCTGGTGAGCGCCTGCCACGGAACCTTAACGAAATCCGGATCGCCAAGGTACTCAGAACGATCGGCATAGGCGTGCTTCTCCGCTTCCGCCATCACCTGCATGGCGTCCGCGCTGCCGAAGCCGAACTTATGCATATCGAAGTTTTCGAGGATATTGAGGATCTGCACGATGTGGATCCCCCCGGAGGAAGGCGGCGGCATTGAGAACACCTGGTAGCCGCGATAGTCGCCGCTTATCGGCGTGCGCTCCACCGCCCGGTAGTTCGCCAGGTCCGCTTTGGTGATCAGCCCGCCGTTTTTTTGCATCTCATCGGCGATCTGGTCGGCAATCGCCCCTTTATAAAACGCGTCCGGGCCGTGCTCGGCGATCAGCTCCAGGCTTTTTCCCAGCTGCTTTTGCACCAGCTTGTCGCCCTTTTTCAGCGGCTCACCGTTTTTCCAGAAGATAGCCCGGCTGTTGGCGTGATTCGGGATCACCTCGCTGCCGTAGGTTTTCAGGTCGTCCGCCAGCGCATCGTTGACCGTGAAGCCCTCTTCAGCCAGCTTGATGGCCGGACGAATCACCTTGTTCAGCGGCATGGTGCCATATTTTTCCAGCGCCAGCGAGAAGCCGGCCACGCTGCCCGGCGTGCCGGAGGCGAGATGCGAGGTCAGAGACTTTTTACTGTCCGGGTTGCCCTGGTCATCGAGGAACATATCCCGGGTTGCCTGCTCCGGCGCCATTTCGCGAAAATCAATGGCCGTCGTTTTACCGTCTTTGGTGCGCAGCATCATAAAGCCGCCGCCGCCAATATTGCCCGCCTGCGGGTGCGTGACCGCCAGCGCATAGCCCACGGCCACCGCCGCATCGATGGCGTTTCCACCCTGGCGCAAAATATCCACGCCGACGCGGGTGGCCAGGGCATCAACCGACGCCACCATCCCCTGCTGGGCGCGAACCGGGTGAAAGACATCCTCTTCAACCCCGTAGGATACGGGAGGCGGGGCGGGGCTGGCGGCGACGGTAAAGCTCCCGCCCGCCAGCAGCAAAGCGATGACCGCCTGACGCCAGAATAGTGTTGTTATCATTGCCATACTCCTGAATCTGTTTTTGTCCCTGCATAAGCCTGGTTTATAAGTCCTAAAAAATCATTGTTATGCCGAAAAGGAGGTACACTTAAGCGATCCCACGCACGGGAGGAGAGAACAATGAAGGCAATACTATTTCTGGCAGCGCTGATGCCGTTGACCACCCTCGCACAGCCGCTTAATACCACCAATAATCCCAACCAGCCGGGGTACGTCGTCCCCAGCCAGCAGCGGATGCAAAACCAGATGCAGGTCCAGCAGCAGCAGCACCAGAACATGCTGAAGCAGGATATGCAGAACCAGACGCGCGCTCAGCAGCAGCATCTTCAAACGCAGCTGAACAACAACCAGCAGCGCGTATTGCAGAGCGGGAATGTGAATTCGCAGCAGCAGGTGCTGCCGAATAGTAACGGTGGCATGTTGCCGCGACAGACGACCCCGTAAAGGCCGCCCGTCGGCAGATTAGGGCTGGAAGTTGGGGCCGATGACGTCTATCGCATCGGTACAGATGCTGTCGACGCCCCAGCGCAGCAGCTCGGCGGCACGCTGGGGTTTATTGACGGTATACACCAGAATATGCAGACCTGCGGCCTTCAGGCTCGCCACCCGCGCCTCATCAAGCAGCTTATGGTTCAGGTGAATCGACACGCAGCCCAGCCGGGCGGTCAGCTCGCGCCAGTCCTCACGCCACTCGTCCAGTAGCAGCCCGCGGGGCAGCTCGGGCGCCGCCTGCTGCGCCGCTTCCAGGGCGTCAATTTCAAACGATGACAGCAGCGGCGCGGTCATGCCGTGCCACAGCTCGCGGGCCGCTAAGGCCACCACCTTGCCGGTCAACGGGCCGGTGCCGGTGGTTGGCTTAATTTCGATATTGGCCATCATGTTCAGCTGCCGGCAGCGCTCCGCCACGGCGGAGAGCAGCGGCAGCGGCTCGCCTTTAAATTCGCGGCCGTACCAGCTTCCCGCATCAACGTTCAGCAGCTCATGCCACGCCAGCTCGCCCGCCACGCCCCAGCCGTTGCTGGTGCGCTCGAGATTATCGTCATGCAGCAAAAAGATCTGTCCATCCTTCGACAGCTTGGCGTCAAACTCGATCATGGTATGACCAAAGCGAGCGCCGGTATCAATAGCGGCGAGGGTATTCTCCGGCGCCAGCTTTCCGCCGCCGCGATGGGCGACGATATGGGGGTAAGGCCAGTAACTCATGCGCGTTGTCCTGTTTCACCATCAAAGAGGTGCAGATGATCCTGCGGCAGATGCAGCCACAGCGTGCTGCCCGCCGCCGGACGCTGCTGATGCGGCAGCCTGACGACCAGCTTCTGCGCGCCCCAGCGCCCGTGGGCGAGGTTATCGGCACCTAAAATTTCCAGCGTATCCATCACCAGCGGTACGCCGCCTTCCGTCTCGGGGCCTGCGGCAAAATGTTCCGGACGGATGCCGAGGGTCATCTTACGCCCGGCGTGGCGACGATGCTCGCTATTGATCGGCAGACGCAGGCCGCCTTCCAGTTCAAAACGGCTGCCGTCGTCGCTGATGCGCCCGTCCAGCAGGTTCATCGCCGGGCTGCCGATAAAGCTCGCCACAAAGCGGCTGGCCGGCTTTTCGTAAACCTCTACCGGCGTGCCAATCTGCTCGGCGACGCCTTTATTCATCACCATCACCCGCTGGGCGAGGGTCATCGCCTCAACCTGGTCGTGGGTAACGTACAGCGAGGTGGTTTTCAGCCGACGGTGCAGCTGCTGGAGCTCCAGACGCATCTGCACGCGCAGCTTGGCGTCAAGGTTCGACAGGGGTTCATCAAACAGGAATACCGCCGGATCGCGAACGATGGCGCGGCCCATCGCCACGCGCTGGCGCTGGCCACCGGAGAGCTCGCGCGGGCGGCGCTTGAGCAGGCCATCAAGCTCCAGAATGCGCGCCGCTTCCTGCACCCGCTCGTCAATCAGGCTTTTGCCCATCCCGCGAATTTTCAGCCCCCAGGCCATGTTCTCTTCCACGCTCATATGCGGGTAGAGGGCGTAGTTCTGGAACACCATCGCGATGCCGCGATCCTTCGGCTCCATCTCGGTGACGCGCTGGCGATTAATCCAGATATCGCCGCTGGTCACCCGCTCAAGCCCGGCCACCATCCGCAGCAGCGTCGATTTGCCGCAGCCGGAAGGCCCGACCATTACGATAAACTCCCCGTCCGCCACGTCGAGCGTCAGCGGCTGAATCACCTGGGTTTTGCCATCCCAGCTTTTGGTTACTGCCTGTAGTTTCAAACCTGACATTTTATTTCTCACTGTCCACTAAACCGCGCACAAACGCGCGCTGCATGGCTAAAACGATAACAACCGGGGGAATCAGCGTCAGCAGCATCGCCGCCATCACCTGATTCCACTGCGTGGTACCCTCGCCGGTGGCGATCATGCCTTTGATACCCGCCACCGCGGTGCCGAGATTGATATCCTGAATAATCAGCAGCGGCCACAGGTACTGGTTCCAGCCGTAGATAAAGGTGATAACGAACAGCGCCGCGAGATTGGTTTTCGACAGCGGCAGCACGATGTCGCGGAAAAAGCGCATCGGCGAGGCGCCGTCGATGCGCGCCGCTTCAATCAGCTCATCCGGCAGGGTCATAAAGAACTGGCGGAACAGGAAGGTGGCGGTTGCCGAGGCCATCAGCGGCAGCGTCAGGCCGGCGTAGCTATCGAGCATCTTCAGGTTGGCAATCACCTCTACCGTCGGGAAAATTCGCACCTCAACCGGCAGCATCAGGGTGATAAAAATCATCCAGAAGAACAGGTTACGCAGCGGGAAGCGGAACCAGACGATGGCAAACGCCGACAGCATCGACACCACGATTTTGCCCACCGTAATGCTGAACGCCATGATGAAGCTGTTGAGCATCATCAGCCAGAACGGCGCGCTGTTGGCCCCCACGCCCTGCTGCCAGATGGTAGCCATATTTTCCAAAAGGTGGCCGCCGGGGATCAGCGTCATCGGCGTCTCAAAGACCGCCTTGTTGTCCAGCGTGGCCGCGACGAAGGCGACGTACAGCGGAAACAGAATGACGGCAATTCCCGCAATCAGCATGGTGTGGCTGAAAATCGTCAGCCCGGGACGGTTCTCAATCATTGGTAGCGCACCTTACGTTCAACATAGCGGAACTGAACCACCGTCAGCACAATCACCAGCATCATCAGCACCACCGACTGCGCGGCGGAAGCGGAGAGATCGAGCCCGGCAAAGCCTTCACGATAGATCTTATAAATCAGCGTCGTCGTCGCCTGGACCGGGCCGCCGGCGGTGGCAGCATCGATAACCGGGAAGGTATCGAAGAAGGCGTAAACCAGGTTGACGACCAGCAGGAAGAAGCTCACCGGCGCAATCAGCGGCAGCGCCAGCTTGAAAAAGCGGCGGACAGGGCCGGCCCCGTCAATCGCCGCGGCCTCCACCAGCGAGCGCGGGATCGACTGCAGCGCGGCGAAGAAGAACAGGAAGTTGTAGCTAATCTGCTTCCATACCGAAGCAAACACCACGAGGAACATCGCCTGGCCGCTGTTCTGCGCGTGGTTCCAGTCGTAGCCCATCTCGGCGAGAAAATGGGTAATCAGCCCGCGTCCTGGGTTAAAGAGGAAAATCCACAGCACTGCGGCGACCGCGGGCGCGACGGCGTAGGGCAGCAGCATCAGCGTTTGATAGAAGCGGCTGCCGCGCACCACGTAGTCGACCAGCGCGGCGAAAAACAGCGAGACGATCAGGCCGCTGAACGTCACCATCGAGCTGAACTTGATGGTGGTCCAGAATGAGTCCAGATAGTACGGGTCGTGGAACAGGGTAACGAAGTTATCCATGCCGACGAACTGGCTGGAGAGGCCAAACGGGTCGACGCTCTGCAGCGAATACCACAGCGCCTCGCCCGCGGGCCAGATAAAGAAAATAATGGTGATAATCAGCTGCGGCGCAACCAGCAGATAGGGCAGCCAGCGCGAGCGGAATACCGGACGGGTTGATGACATGAGGTTACTCTTTTGCTCGATGATGCCTACCGATTCACTGCTACCGGCGATCGCCAAAGGCGGATGTCCCCCGGTAAGCGCGGCGCTACCAGGGAACCTCCGTTCGACCTACTGCCCTGAATCTATCGGCATCAATACGTTACGACTTAGTCGACTGCTCGAAACGACGCAGCAGCTGGTTACCGCGCTCAACCGCTGAATCCAGCGCCTGCTGCGGGGTTTTCTTGCCGGTCCAAACGCTTTCCAGCTCTTCGTCCACTACGGTACGGATCTGCGGCATATTGCCCAGGCGCAGGCCTTTGGTGAACGGCAGCGGCGGCTTGTTCAGCATCTGACGAGTGGCGATATCGGCGCCGGGATTCTTGTCATAGAAGCCCTGCTGACGGGTCAGATCGTAGGCGGCGGTAGTGATCGGCAGATAGCCGGTTTTCTGGTGCCATTCCGCAGCGATTTCCGGTTTTGTCAGGAACTCGAGGAATTTCGCCACTCCGGTGTAGGTCTCTTTATCTTTACCCTGCATCACCCACAGGCTCGCCCCGCCGATAATGGCGTTCTGCGGCGCGCCCTTAACGTCGGCATCGTACGGCATCATCCCGACGCCATAGTTGAATTTGGCGTACTGGCGGATATCGGCAAGCGAGCCGGAGGAGGCGGTGGTAATCGCGCAGTCACCGTTGTAGAACTTCTCGGTGGACTCATCTTTACGCCCGAAGTAGCTGAAGTCGCCCTTCTTGTTCATCGCTTCCAGCATGGCGATATGCTTCACCTGCTCCGGCTTGTTGAACTCCAGAACCGCATCGGTGCCGTCGAAGCCGTTGTTTTTGGTGGCGACCGGCAGGCCGTGCCAGGCGCTGAAGTTCTCAATCTGAATCCAGCCCTGCCAGCCGCTGGCGTAGCCGCACTTCATTCCGGCGGCCTTCAGCTTCGCGGTATAGGCGGCCAGGTCCTGCCAGGTTTTCGGCGGCTGCTCCGGATCTAAGCCGGCTTTTTTGAAGGCGTCTTTGTTGTAGTACAGCACCGGGGTGGAGCTGTTAAAAGGCTGGGAGAGGAGGTGGCCAGTTTTAGAGTCGGTGTAGTAGCCGGAAACGGTCGGCACGAACTGCGATTCATCAAACTTAATGCCCGCATCGGTGAAGACCTGATACACCGGCTTGATGGCTTTTGACGCCATCATCGTCGCGGTGCCGACTTCATAAACCTGCAGCAGCGCCGGGGCGTTGCCGGTACGAAACGCGGCGATACCGGCGCTCAGGCTCTGCTCATAGTTACCTTTGTAGACCGGCGTAATTTTGTAATCCGGATTGGCCGCGTTGAAACGCTGCGCCAGAGAATCAACTTCTTTACCCAGCTCCCCTTCCATTGAGTGCCAGAACGGGATGGTAGTTACTGCGAGGGCCTGGCCGGCAAATGCCAGGCTAAGCGCCAGTCCTAAAGCCGTATGTCGTAACGATATCATCGGTTATCTCTCTTGTTGTTCCAGATGCGCGATTTCACGCGTTTGATGTTCGCGGGGGTAACATGACATGCTCGAATTACAGAAAAATAACTCTTTTATTACAAAAAAAAGATAGTAAGACGTCAGGGAGATGGCAAGACGATGAAAGATCGGAGACAGGAAAGTGGGAGCTGCGACACGTCAAGGGGATGATTGCCGGCCGGCGGCACTCTGGTTGAGGAATATCCCGGCCGGGCGGCCGGGAATAAGAGCGAGGAGATTAGCCTCCCAGGTAGGCGCTACGCACCGCTTCGTTAGCCAGCAGCGCGTCGCCGGTATCCTCAAGCACCACGTGGCCGTTCTCGAGCACGTAGCCGCGATCGGCAAGCTTCAGCGCCTGGTTGGCGTTCTGCTCCACAAGGAAAATGGTCATCCCCTGCTCGCGCAGCTGTTCGATGGTGTTGAAAATCTGCTGGATGATAATCGGCGCCAGGCCCAGAGAAGGTTCATCCAGCAGCAGCAGGCGCGGCTGGCTCATCAGCGCACGGCCAATTGCCAGCATCTGCTGTTCGCCGCCGGACATGGTGCCCGCGCGCTGAATGCGGCGCTCAAGCAGACGCGGGAACAGTTCGTATACCCACTTAATGCGGGTCTGGAACTGGTCACGGTCGGCAAAAAAGCCGCCCATCGCGAGGTTCTCTTCGACCGTCATCCGCGAGAAGACGCGACGCCCTTCCGGAACAATCGCCACCGCTTCGCGCATGATTTTCGCGGTCTGCCAGTCGGTAATATCCTTACCGTCAAACACCACCTTTCCGCTGCTGGCGCGCGGGTCGCCGCACAGGGTGCCGAGCAGCGTGGTTTTACCCGCGCCGTTGGCGCCAATCAGGGTCACAATCTCGCCCTGATTGATATGCAGGCTGACGTTATGCAGCGCCTGAATCTTGCCGTAGTGGGCGCTTACGTTGTCAAAAGATAACATCACTTTTTCCATGCTTATGCCTCACCAAGGTATGCGCGGATCACGTCCGGGTTGTTGCGGATCTCTTCCGGCGTTCCGTTGGCCAGCGGCGTGCCCTGGTTTACCACGTAAATGCGATCGGAAATGCCCATCACCAGCTTCATATCGTGTTCAATCAGCAGGATGGTGGTGTTGTGATGACTGCGCAGCTCGGCGATCAGCTCGTCGAGCTCCTTGGTCTCTTTGGGGTTCAGGCCCGCCGCCGGTTCGTCCAGCATCAGGATTTCCGGCTGCGTCACCATGCAGCGAGCGATCTCCAGACGCCGCTGGTCGCCGTAGGCGAGGTTGCTGGCCTGGCGGTTAGCCTGCTCCAGCAGGCCGATACGCTCAAGCCAGGCGGCGGCGCGATCCAGCGCTTCGCTCTGCGCACGGCGGAAGGTCGGCGTTTTCAGCAGCCCGGAGAAGACGCCGGTTTTCAGCTGCTGATGCTGCGCTACCAGCAGGTTTTCAATCACCGTCATTTCGCGGAACAGGCGCACGTGCTGGAAGGTACGCACGACGCCCATGCGGGCAATCTGCTGACCCGGCAGCCCTTCCAGGTGCTGGTCACGCAGCATAATCGAACCGCCGGTCGGCTTATAGAAACCGGTGAGGCAGTTAAAAACCGTGGTCTTCCCGGCGCCGTTAGGGCCGATCAGCGAAACAATTTCCTGCGGACGCAGCTCCAGCGACACGTTGTTGACCGCCAGCAGGCCGCCAAAGCGCATCATCAGGCCGCTTACGGATAATAATGGCTGACTCATGCCTGCTCTCCTTTAGCCTGACCTTTTTTCAGCTTAAGCTGCGGGCGCGTCATCGGCAGCAGACCCTGCGGACGCCAGATCATCATCAGTACCATCAGGCCACCCAGCATCAGCATGCTGTATTCGTTGAAATCACGCATCAGCTCGCGTGAGACCACCAGCAAAATAGCGGCCAGAATCACCGCAAACTGCGAGCCCATCCCGCCCAGCACGACGATGGCCAGCACGAAGGCCGACTCGGCGAAGGTAAAGGATTCCGGGCTAACGAAGCCCTGGCGGGCGGCAAACAGCGTCCCGGCAAAGCCGGCAAACGCGGCGCTGATGGTAAAGGCGGTGAGCTTGATGCGCGTCGGATTGAGGCCCAGAGAACGACAGGCAATCTCATCTTCACGCAGCGCTTCCCACGCGCGGCCCAGCGGCATGCGCAGCAGGCGGTTAATCACGAACAGCGAGAAGACCACCAGCAGCAGCGCCACCAGGTAGAGGAAAATCACCCTATCGCTGGGGTCGTATTTGACGCCAAAGAAGTTGCTGAAGGTATCCCATCCGCCTTCGCGGGCGCTGCGGCTAAACTCGAGGCCAAACAGCGTCGGCTTAGGGATCTGGCTGATGCCGTTCGGGCCGCCGGTCACTTCGGTGTTATTGAGCAGCAAAATACGCACAATTTCGCCGAAGCCGAGGGTCACAATCGCCAGATAGTCACCGCGCAGGCGCAGCACCGGGAAGCCCAGCAGGAAGCCCGCAGCGGCCGAGACCAGCCCCGCCAGCGGCAGGCAGGTCCAGAAGCCGAGGCCGTAATAGTGGTTCAGCAGCGCGAAGGTGTAGGCGCCGATAGCGTAGAAGCCGCCGTAGCCCAGTACCAGCAGGCCGGACAGCCCCACCACCACGTTCAGCCCCAGGCCGAGAATGATGTAAATCATGGTCAGGGTGGCGATATCCACCGTGCCGCGCGACACCATAAACGGCCACGCGACGGCGATAACCAGCAGCGCCACCAGGAACAGCTTCTGCTTTACCGTCGACCCGTCGATGGCCGGCAGAATAAACTTCGGCCCGGAGACGTTTTTCAGGGTTTTCTGGAACAGCGGGCGCATCAGCTGGAAGAGGAAGACCACCGCCGTGCCGATGAAGATCCACTGCCAGCGGATATCCGCCGCGGTATCCACCACCAGTTTGGTGCCGTCCAGCTCCAGCTGCACGCCCATAAAGACGCCGGCCAGAATAAAGAACATCACCGCGGAGAGCAGCGCCATTGCAATATGCATCGGTTTCATACTTTCTCAACCTCCGGGCGACCGAGGATACCGGTAGGCATCACTAACAGCACCAGAATCAGCAGCGCAAAGGAGACCACGTCTTTATATTCGGTGCTGAGATAGGCGGAGGAGAGCGCTTCGGCGATACCCAAAATCAGACCACCGATCATCGCGCCAGGAATACTGCCGATGCCGCCCAGTACCGCGGCGGTAAATGCTTTCATCCCGGCCATAAAGCCGATATAGGGGTTGATAACGCCGTAGAACTGACCGAGGAGCACCCCGGCGACCGCGGCCATAGCGGCGCCGATAACAAAGGTCAGGGCAATAACGCGATCGGTGTTAATTCCCAGCAGGCTGGCCATTTTCAGGTCTTCCGCACAGGCGCGGCAGGCGCGCCCCATGCGCGAATAGCGGATAAACAGCGTCAGCGCCAGCATCGCCACAAAGGTGACAATCCAAATCACCAGCTGCATGGTGGTGATCGTGGCGGAGAAGTTTTCGCTGCTGCCCACCGTCCACTGGCCGTTAAACAGGCTCGGCAGCGCCACGTCGCGCGACCCTTCCGTCAGGCTGACGTAGTTTTGCAGGAAGATTGACATCCCGATGGCGGAAATCAGCGCAATCAGGCGCTTGGAGCTGCGTACCGGCCGATAGGCCACGCGTTCAATACTCCAGCCATAGGCGCTGGCAATAATGATCGCCCCAACGAATCCGGCGGCGACCAGCAGCCAGCTGGTGTCGATACCCATCATCATCAGCGCGGCAATGATCATGAAGGAGACGTAGCTCCCTATCATATACACCTCGCCGTGGGCGAAGTTAATCATGCCAATAATGCCGTATACCATCGTGTAACCGATGGCGATCAGCGCATAGGTACTGCCCAGCGTGACGCCGTTAAACATCTGCTGCAGAAAGTAGAGAAACTGCTCGGACATAAGGTAACCTTTCTAAACCCGGCAAGGCGGGATGTTGAATCCCACTCTCAACGATTCGAGCGGCGGACGGACGGCAAACCGTTCCCTTCCCGGAAGCCCCGGAGCGGAAACGTCGTCGACGCATCTGCGGCTCGAACCATGACGAGGGGTTGTCTTATTTTGCGGCCGAGGATGACCCATCCGCGTGCCACTGGAAGACACCAAACTCAAATCCCTTCAAATCGCCTTTTTCGTCCCAATTCAGCGGCCCAATCACGGTTTTCGCGCCGTGAGCTTTCAGATCTTTGATTAAGTCCAGCGGCTCCTGGCTGCTGCTTCTGTCCATCGCCTGCGCTAAGGACTGCACGGCGGCATAGGTAATCCAGACGTACGGCCCGCTCGGATCTTTTTTCTCCGCTTTCAGCGCGTCTACGATAGCGCTGTTTGCCGGATCCTGGTCATAGCGTTTCGGCATTGTCACCAGCATGCCTTCTGCCGCGGCGCCTGCGATATTGGACAGCGAAGCATTGCCCACGCCCTCAGGACCCATAAAGACGGTTTTCAGGCCGTTAGCCCGCGCCTGGCGCAGCATCTGCCCCATTTCCGGGTAATAGCCACCGTAGTAAACGAAATCAATATTCTCTTTCTGCAGGCGAGACAGCAGCGCGGAGAAGTCTTTCTCACCGGCGGTGATCCCGTCGAAGAAGACGATGTTGGCGTTACCTTTTTTCAGGCTCTCCTGGACCGAACGCGCCAGGCCTTCACCGTACTGCTGCTTGTCATGAATGATAGCAATACGCTGCGGTTTAACCTTTTCCAGAATATATTTTGCGGCGGTCGGCCCCTGCGAGGAGTCGAGGCCGGCGGTACGCATGATGTACTGATAGCCGCGCTGGGTCAGCTCGGGGTTAGTGGCCCCCGGAGAGATCATCAGAATGCCTTCATCTTCGTAGATATCGGAGGCCGGCTGGGTTGAGGAGGAGCAGAGGTGGCCGATAACGTATTTAATCCCTTCGTTAACGATTTTGTTCGCCACCGCGACGGCCTGTTTAGGGTCGCAGGCGTCGTCATACTCCACGCCAACCAGCTTATCGCCCTTAATCCCGCCCTGCGCGTTAATATCTTTAATTGCCTGACGCGCACCGTTGAACTCCATATCGCCCCATTGCGCTACCGGACCGGACATCGCCCCCACGACGGCGACTTTTATCTCTTTGGCGATAACCGCGTGCGACATGGTCAGTGCGACTAATCCCGCAATGATTGTTTTCGCGTTCCTTTTCATGCTTCAGAACCCCGTTCGTAATGTGGTGTAAATATTTTGTATTTTTATGGTTAAAAAGCATTCTGTGCTTTTATTAAACAACGCTACTTTTACCATGATCTTTAATGGTTTAGCGCAGTTTTTTGCCGGAAACCAGATTAAAATCTCTATTTTTCAGGCGATTAAGCAAAGATAATATTCTGTATTCACGCGAAGATAAACAAAAAAAGTCCCGTTTTCAGCATAAAATAACGATACTTATGGCGGAATAAAACGCTGCACTTTAGGTTAAAACTCTGCTTATTTTTCGATCCATAACGCATTGCGCTACCCTGCATTCGCCAGGAAAACGAATCGCCTGATGAATGCGCAAAAAACAGCGCTCCGCCGGGCAGTCATTTTAGGTACACTGACGCATCCGTTTTGACTGGACTTGCCGCGCATGAAACTGACCATTATTCGTTTAACGCACTTCAGCGATCAGGATCGCATCGATTTAGGGAAAATCTGGCCGTCACGCGATCTGGCCGGGATCCCAATGGATGAAAGCCACGCTATTTACGCCGCCCGCTTTAACGAGCGCCTGCTGGCCGCCGTTTGTGTGACCTTAGACGGCGCAGAGGGCGAGCTGAGCGCGCTGTGCGTGCGCGAAGTCACCCGCCGTCGCGGCGTCGGGCAGTATCTGGTGGAAGAAGTGCTGCAAAGAAATCCAGAAATCGGTCGCTGGCGGATGGCGGATACCGGTATTGAAGACCACCGCGTCATGTCCGCGTTTATGCAGGCTCTGGGCTTCAGCGCCCATGACGGCGGTTGGCAAAAGTATTAAAAACGCAGCGGGAGAATCCCGGATAGCGGCATATCACGCCTTATCCGGGCGACGGTAACTTCAGTTTGTCCAGCATGACATTTATTT
Organism: Klebsiella sp. BIGb0149; assembly: GCF_004362605.1. Classification (NCBI taxonomy): domain Bacteria; kingdom Pseudomonadati; phylum Pseudomonadota; class Gammaproteobacteria; order Enterobacterales; family Enterobacteriaceae; genus Klebsiella; species Klebsiella sp. BIGb0149. Next base: position 131,675 of record NZ_SNYG01000004.1, read on the forward strand.
AGCCGAGAACGACCGCTTTCTCCGACCACAATCACGCCGCATTTAACCAATAATCCCCTGCTTTTCCCGGCCTAAAAGAGGCCATTTATTTAACCGAGAATTTCGCGCTACAGGCAGGCGGCAAGCTCTGAAATCCCCGGGAGCTTACATGAGTAAGTGACCGGGGTTGAAGAGCGCAGCCAACGCACCTGTAGCGTGAAAGGCGAAGGTTAAATTATTTGGCGTCGGTCGCGGTGCCATCGGCATGCCACGTAAACACGCCGAACTCGAAGCCTTTCAGGTCGCCCTTCGCATCCCATGACAGCGGCCCCATCACGGTATCAACAGAGTTTGCCTTCAGGTATTTCGCAATGGCTGCCGGGTCTTCAGACTGGTTCAGGCCCGCCTGCAGCGACTGGATAGCCGCATAGGTAGTCCAGACAAACGCGCCGCTCGGATCCTGTTTTTTCGCCTTGATGGCGTCAACGATCGGTTTGTTCGCCGGAACCTGGTCATAGTTCTTCGGCTTGGTGACCAGCATGCCTTCAGCGGACTGACCGGCAATGTTAGACAGGGAAACGTTCGCTACGCCTTCCGGTCCCATAAACTGCGTTTTCAGGCCGGCCGCGCGCGATTGCCGCAGAATCTGCCCCATTTCCGGGTGATAGCCGCCGTAGTAAACGAAGTCGATATTTTCTTTCTTCAGACGCGCCACCAGCGTGGAGAAATCTTTCTCACCGGCGGTGATGCCGTCAAAGAACACGACGTTAGCGCCGCCTTTTTTCAGGCCATCCTGCACCGCGCGCGCCAGACCTTCACCGTACTGCTGCTTATCGTGAACGATAGCGATACGCTTCGGTTTCACCTTATCAATGATGTATTTAGCCGCCGTCGGGCCCTGGTCAGAATCCAGGCCGGTGGTGCGCAGAATCATTTTATATCCGCGCGCGGTCAGCTCCGGCGCCGTTGCGGCCGGGGTGATCATCAGAATGCCTTCGTCTTCATAGATATCGGACGCCGGCTGAGTAGAAGAGGAGCATAAGTGGCCGATAACGTACTTAATGCCGTCATTAACGACTTTGTTAGCCACCGCTACCGCCTGTTTCGGGTCGCAGGCATCATCATATTTTACGATTTGCAGCTTATTGCCTTTGATACCGCCCTTCGCGTTAATATCGGCAACCGCCTGCTCAGCGCCGGTAAACTCCTGATCGCCATACTGCGCCACCGGGCCAGACATCGCGCCAACCACGGCAATTTTGATATCTTCAGCCAGCGCTGCATTGCTCATTACCAAGGCGATACATCCTGCCAGTAACGCTTTACCCTTCATATTCATCCTGAAGCTCCCCACTATTATGGTTTTTTGCATTTGTTGTGATGTTGTTTTTTAGCGCATTATTCTAATCAATCACATAAGAAAAGCATATGATAGCTAGATTAAGGTCTGCCGCTCGCGCCTTTGCAGCACACTATGCTAGAACATATCCCATTTTTCAGAATTTGAAACAACATTTTTTTAGGTTATGTAACAGTTATGTGACTGAAGCAGAACGCCACTCCGCAGAGTGGCGAGATGTGGGGCTATGCGGCCAGCGCGCGCTGAATAATCGCCAGCGCCTGGCGGAATTGTGCATCGGGGATGGTGAGCGGATAGAGGAAGCGGATGACGTTGCCGTAAACGCCGCAGGTCAGCAGCAGCAGCCCTTCGGCCAGCGCGCGCTGCTGGACGGCCTGGGTGAACGCGCTCGACGGCTCGCCGGTTTGCGGATCAAAAAACTCGACCGCCACCATCGACCCCTGGGCCCGCACCTCGGCAATCTGCGGGCACGACGCTTTGGCCTGGTTGAGGACCTCAACCAGATGGTGGCCAAGCTCATTTGCCCGCTGGCAAAGCTGCTCTTCGGCAATCACATCCAGCACCGCGTGCGCGGCGGCAATCGCCAGCGGGTTCCCGGCGTAGGTGCCGCCAAGGCCGCCCGGCGCGGGAGCATCCATCACCTCCGCCCGCCCGGCCACCGCCGAAAGCGGCATCCCGCCCGCCAGGCTTTTCGCCATCGTTATCAGGTCGGGCTGCACGCTATAGTGCTCCATCGCAAACAGCTTGCCGGTTCGCCCAAAGCCAGACTGCACCTCATCCGCAATCAGCAGGATGCCGTGGGTATCACAGATCGCACGCAGCGCCTGCATAAATCCGGCAGGCGCTGCGTTGAACCCGCCCTCGCCCTGTACCGGCTCAATGACGATGGCCGCCACCTGATCCGCTGCGATATCGGCCTTAAAGAGGCGCTCGAGGCTTTTTATCGCCTCTTCGCTGCTGACGCCGTGCAGCGCATTGGGATACTGAGCGTGGAAAACGGAGCCCGGGAACGGGCCGAAGCCGATTTTATAGGGAGCCACCTTGCCGGTCAGCGCCATCGTCATGTAGGTTCGGCCGTGGAAAGCGCCGCCAAAGGTGATGATTCCCGGACGACGGGTCCAGGCGCGGGCAATTTTGACCGCATTCTCTACCGCTTCCGCGCCGGTGGAGAAGAAGGCCGTTTTGACGGCGCCGGAGACAGGCACCAAAGCGTTAATGCGTTCGGCCAGCGTGACGTAGCTGGCGTAGGGGACAATCTGATAGGCCGTATGGGTAAAAGCCTCCAGCTGCGAGGCCACCGCGGCGACAACTTTGGGGTGTCGATGCCCGGTGTTGAGCACCGCAATCCCCGCCGCAAAATCGATAAACTCCCGGCCTTCAATATCCCACAGCGTCGCGTTCTCGGCCTTTTGCGCGTAGAAGTCGCACATGACGCCCACGCCACGCGGCGTCGCCTGCTGTCGACGCTGATTAAGATCGTTATTTTTCACCCGCCTTCTCCCTATATGAATTTAGTAAGTCATGCCTGTCTAAAAACAATAGCGCCTGCCCGGCATTCAAGCCCAGCGGAAGAAGAAATTAATATGGTTGAAGCCTGGAGGGATAAAAAACAAAAAGCCCCCGCTGAGACAGCGGGGGCTTCTTTTAATGCCGGGAACAGACTTACGCTTCGATAGCGGTACGCAGTTTCTTCATGGCGTTCTTTTCAAGCTGGCGCACGCGCTCAGCCGAAACGCCGTAGCGATCCGCCAGCTCCTGCAGCGTGGACTTGTTGTCTTCGTCCAGCCAGCGGGCGCGGATGATATCCTGGCTACGCTCGTCGAGGCCCTGCATCGCGTCGGTCAGCTTGTTTGCCGCCTGCTCTTCCCAGTTATCATCTTCAATACCGTCGGCAAAGTTAGACGTTTTATCCTGCAGATAGAGCACCGGAGCCATCGGCTGGCTATCGGACTCGTCGTCCGACGACATGTCGAAGGTCATATCCTGCGCCGCCATACGCGATTCCATCTCGCGCACGTCTTTGCTTGATACGCCCAGCTCGCGGGCAACCATTTCGACTTCATCCTGGTTAAACCAGCCCAGACGCTGCTTGGTTTTACGCAGGTTAAAGAACAGCTTACGCTGGGCTTTGGTGGTCGCGACCTTCACAATACGCCAGTTACGCAGAACGTATTCGTGAATTTCGGCCTTAATCCAGTGCACGGCAAAGGAGACCAAACGCACGCCGACTTCCGGATTAAAACGGCGCACGGCTTTCATCAGGCCAATGTTGCCTTCCTGAATCAGGTCCGCCTGCGGCAGGCCATAGCCCGAGTAGTTACGAGCAATATGAACAACAAAGCGCAGGTGAGACAGGATCAGCCTTTTCGCTGCTTCCAGATCGCCCTGGTAATGCAGCTTTTCAGCAAGCTCCCGCTCTTCATCGGCCGATAACATCGGCCATGTGTTCGCAGCCCGGATGTAGGATTCCAGGTTACCAACGGGGGCTAAGGCTAAAGTTTGCATATCTTTGGTCATTCAAATCCTCTCAATCGATATCGTCTGGCTCGACAGTTCCCGCTTAGACAGCCGGGCAACAATCATGCCAGCGTTTATGAGCAACGAGAATATCACCCACATTAGTATCAGACAGTGATTTTATCCACAAGTTCCATGCAACGGTGTGAATACATTACGCACAAAATGTGACATGGAGATGAAGCGTAGGGAAGAGACAACAGGGACTCTTTCCCTGCAGAGAGACATTCAGTCAGTGCAGGGAAAGATTATACCAGAAAATTTTTAATCGGGAGTAAAGTGACGTAAATGTTGCACCGTCGCCAGCCAGGCCGCAACCCAGCCGATCATCGAGCAGACGATCAGCATCAGCAGACACTCGTCGAAGCCCAGACCGCTGAGCTCAAACTGAGTCCCGAATACCTTCGCCACTTCCGTTACCGCCGATGACAGGCGCATCACCATAATCTCCGACAGGATCAGCGATAAAAACGCACCGCAGAAGCCCAGCAGCGCGCCGCCGTAGAGGAACGGACGCAGGATAAAACCGTCCGTTGCACCAATCAGCTTCTGCACGTTGATGGTATCGCGGCGGGCAAAGATGCTCAGGCGCACGCTGTTGCCGATCACCAGGAACACGGCGGCCACCATCAGCACGCCGATCAGCGCCGAGACGCGGCCAACCAGCCCGGTCAGCGAAGAGAGGCGCGCAAACCAGCTGTCATCCATGCGGACTTCATCGATGCCCTGAATATGCTTAATCCGATCGCGCAGGGTGTTGAGCGAGTCGGTCCCCTGGAAATCCAGCTTCGGCACGACAATCGCCACCGCCGGCAGCGGGTTCTCTTCCAGCATATCCAGCGCGCCGCCAAAGCCGGACCAGTTACGGAACTCGCCTAAAGCTTCATCCCGCGACAGATAGTTGACCTTCTCTACGCCCTGCTCCGCCTGCAGCTGCCCAACCACCCGCGCCGCGGCGTCATCGTCCAGCGTCTTCTCCAGGTAGACGGTGATCTGCGGCGATGGATAGTACTGCGACGCCGCGCTGTTAACGTTTTTGTACACCATGTAGCACACGCTCGGCAGCGTCAGCGAAATGGCGATGACCATAATGGTCAGGAAAGTGGCCAGCGGCGTGCTTTTCAGATCCTGAACCGCGCCGTGCCAGGCGTAGCGCACCTGCTCATTGAAAACGTTGCTTTTACGAGAAGCCGGATTCGGCGCCGCTTTTGACCGCTTCGGCGCATTGCGCCCGCCGCCGGCCCCTGCGGCATTGCGGATGCGGTCAAATCGGCTGCCAAACTGGCGAATGTGGTTTATTGCGTCGCGCTTATTCACCCCAGTGGCCTCCGTGCATATGCCCGTCGCTCAGGGTCAGCATGCGATACGAACGACTGGAGATCAGCCCCAGGTCGTGCGTCGCCATCAGAACCGTAACCCCTACGCGGTTAAACTCTTCAAACAGTCGTAAAATCCCCTCCGAGAGCGCCTCATCGAGGTTACCGGTCGGTTCATCCGCCAGCAGCACCGCCGGCTTGTTCACCACCGCGCGGGCGATGCCCACGCGCTGCTGCTCACCGCCGGAGAGTTGGATCGGAAGATTTTTCGCTTTGTCCAGCAGCCCGACTTTATCCAGCGCCGCCGACACCCGGCGGCGGATATCATCCCCGCTGGCGCCGGCAATAATCAGCGGGATCGCCACGTTATCAAACACGGTGCGATCCATCAGCAGATGGTGGTCCTGGAAAATCATGCCGATCTGGCGGCGCAAAAACGGCACCTCACGGCTCTTCAGGCGGCTAATATCGTGGCCGCCGAACAAAATTTTGCCGGCGCTCGGCCGCTCGATGCCGCAGATAAGCTTGAGCAGGGTACTTTTCCCCGCGCCGGAGTGGCCGGTCAGGAACGCCATCTCGCCCGACTGCAGGTGGAAGTTCACCCCCTGCAGCGCTTGTCTCCCACCGAGATAGGCTTTGCTGACTTGTTCAAAGCGAATCATGATTAATCCTCTCGGGCAAAAAGTGCCTCAATAAAGTCGCCCGCGTTAAACGGACGCAGATCCTCAATACGTTCACCAACGCCAATATAGCGAATCGGAATACTGAACTGGTCAGCAACCGAGAAGATAACCCCACCTTTCGCGGTACCGTCCAGCTTAGTCAGCGTGATGCCGGTCAGGCCAACGGCCTCATGGAACAGTTTGGCCTGGCTAATCGCGTTCTGCCCGGTGCTGGCATCAATTGTCAGCATCACTTCATGCGGGGCATCTTCGTCGAGCTTCTTCATCACGCGGACAATTTTCTTCAGCTCTTCCATCAGGTGCGATTTATTCTGCAGACGACCCGCGGTATCGGCAATCAGGACGTCAACGTTGCGCGCCTTAGCGGCCTGAATGGCGTCGAAAATAACCGAAGCCGAATCCGCGCCGGTATGCTGCGCAATCACCGGGATATTATTCCGCTGACCCCAAACCTGCAGCTGCTCTACCGCGGCGGCGCGGAAGGTATCCCCCGCGGCCAGCATGACCGACTTGCCCTGCTGCTCAAACTGACGCGCCAGCTTGCCGATGGTCGTGGTTTTACCCACGCCGTTGACGCCAACCATCAGAATAACAAACGGCGTTTTCCCTTCAACGTTCAGCGGCTGGTCAACCTTAGCCAGAATATCGCCCATCTCCTCTTTCAGCAGGCCATACAGCGCTTCGGCATCGCGGAGCTGCTTGCGGCTGGCGACGTCGGTAAGATGGGTAATAATCTTACGCGTCGTTTCCACGCCGACGTCGGCGATCAGCAGCTGTTCTTCCAGCTCGTCGAAGAGATCATCATCTATTTTTTTGCCGCGGAACAGACTGATAAATCCGGAACCGAGGTTCTGTTTGGTTTTAACCAGGCTGCGCTTGAGTCGGGCGAAGAAGCCCTCTTTCGTCGGCTTCTCCTGCTCGATCTGAGCGGCTTCCTGCGGCTCGACCTCGTCCTCAGCTTCCGCCGCCAGCGCCTGGGCTTCCAGCTCATCGTCGGACAGCGCGGGCTCGTCCTCAATCAGCGCATCTTCCGCGACGGCAGCCTGCGGCTGGGCGATAGTCTCTTCCGGCTCTTGTTCAGCAAGCGCTTCGGCGACCGCCGGCTCGGCAATCACCTCTTCAACCAGCGGCTCTTCCACCGGCTCTTCTTCGACGACGGCCGGTAGCGCTTGCGGCTCGACGACAGGTTCGTCTGCCACTTCGTCAACGGTCGGCGCAGCGTCTATCGCGGCCGCCGGCTGAACCGCCTCTTCCACGATGGTTTCTGCGACCGGATGCGGCTGCTCGCTTTCGACAACCTGTTCGGTGACCTCAACGACGTCTGCGGCAAAGGCCTCCGGGTCCGCTTTCTCCGGCTCCGGGGCGCGCTCCGCTTCGGCTTCAGGCGCCACGGCGGTCTCAGCCGGCGCTTGTTCGGCAGGAGCCTGCTCCGCCGCGTCCTGCAGCCCTTCTACTTTTTGTTCAACTTCTGTTTCCTGCGCCTGCTCTTTTTGTCCAAAGCCCAGCCAGGAAAAGAAGCCACGTTTTTTCTCTTTCGCCATTTGCGACTACACTCCTCGCTGATTATTCATGGCACAGCTTCGGCATATCTGTCGCGGAAGCTGAAAAATAATGAAATTAGTCGGATAGTCTATCACTTAACTTAACGCGCATCACCGCCCCCGGATTAAGGTTTCGTCATCCGCCTTCGATCGCTAGAATAGCAGGCTGGAAGTTGAGACTTGAGCAGAGAGATGAAGAAACCAAACCACGCAGGCAGCGGCCAGATCCGCATTATCGGCGGACAGTGGCGGGGCCGAAAATTACCGGTGCCGGAGAGCCCGGGCCTGCGCCCGACCACCGACCGGGTCCGTGAAACCCTTTTTAACTGGCTGGCACCGTCTATGGTCGACGCGCGCTGCCTGGACTGCTTTGCCGGCAGCGGCGCGCTGGGCCTGGAGGCGCTCTCCCGCTACGCGGGCAGCACCACGCTGCTGGAGATGGAGCGCGGCGTTGCCCAGAAGCTGCAGAAAAACCTGGCGACCCTCAAAGCCAGCAACGGCACGGTGGTCAACACCAATACCCTGACCTGGCTTAATCAGCCCGGCACGCCGCACCAGATAGCGTTCGTCGACCCGCCGTTCCGTAAAGGGCTGCTGGAAGAGACGCTGCGGCTGCTGGAGAGTAACGGCTGGCTTGCCGACGAGGCGCTGATCTACGTCGAAAGTGAAGTCGAAAATGGGCTACCGCCGGTACCGGCCGGCTGGCACCTGTATCGTGAGAAAGTGGCCGGACAGGTCGCCTACCGCCTCTATCAACGAGAGGCACAAGGAGAAAAGAATGCTGATTAATCTGGGCCGGGTACTGATGCTGTGCGTATGGGCCTTTTTGCTCTTAAACCTGTTTCAGCCTTTCCCTAAGCCGCTGAACATCTTCGTCAACGTTGCGCTTATCTTTATGATCCTGATGCACGGCCTGCAGCTGACGCTGCTGAAGGCCACTCAGCCGAAAGATGCGCCGCCGCTGGGCCGCTTCGAGCAGGTGCGTATTTTTGTCTTCGGCGTATTCGAGCTGGTTGCCTGGCAGAAAAAGCTCAAGGCCACGCTGCGTAAGAAGTGATGGCGCCCGGCGCGTAGCATAGCCGGACGCAGCAGGCTCAAGGATCTGGCGTAAACGCGACGAACCTTGAGCCTCTGTAGCTCAGCATTCCCCTGTCACCCACGCTAAGCGCATGATACTGCGCCTCTTCGAGACGAAAGCTGACTTCGAGCCCGCCGGTTTGCGGCCTGAAGCTGACGTCATAGCGCATCTCGCTGCCGGCCGGAGCGACGGTTTGCTGGCGCGAGCGGCGATCGTTAATCACTCTTTCCCGCTTGTTGCTCACCACCACCTGTCTTTGCAGCAGCGGCGCGGCGTCGTTGTCCCTGCTTTCCCGCCGCTGCTGCGCATAGCGAACCGATGCCGCCACCACAATGATGGCCACGACGATAATAAAAAACAGCGGGATCTTACTCATTCATCTTACCCCCAGGAATTCTCAGGAATCAGCATACCGCGCCTTGATTAACGTTGTCATCTGCCCTCCCGAGCCACTACACTGAACATTAGTACCGTCAGTACAACTACTTATACCCTATGCATCTCGGGTTGCGGCCTGTAAGGCGGCGGGTATAGCGATAACAGATACAGGGACTCACTATGCTTTGGTCGTTTATTGCTGTCTGTTTTTCCGCATGGCTTTACGTCGATGCGTCCTATCGTGGGCCAACGTGGCAACGTTGGTTGTTTAAACCCGTCACGCTCATTCTGCTGCTGCTGCTTGCCTGGCAGGCGCCGATGTTCAACGCCATCAGCTATCTGGTGCTGGCCGGCCTGTGCGCCTCGCTGGTCGGCGACGCGCTGACGCTGCTGCCGCGCCAGCGGGTGATGTACGCCGTCGGCGCCTTTTTCCTTTCGCATCTGCTCTATACCATCTGGTTTGCCAGCCAGATGACGCTGTCATTTTTCTGGCCGCTGCCGCTGGTGCTGCTGGTCGTTGGCGCGCTGCTGCTGGCGGTTATCTGGACCCGGCTGGAAGAGATGCGCCTGCCGGTATTCACCTTTATCGGCATGACGCTGGTGATGGTCTGGCTGGCGGGCGAGCTGTGGTTCGTGCGCCCGACCGATACCGCCCTCTCCGGCTTTACCGGCGCCGCCTTCCTGCTGCTGGGTAATATTGTCTGGCTGGTCAGCCACTATCGCCGTCGCTTCCGCGCCGATAACGCGATTGCCGCCGCCTTCTACTTCGCCGGGCACTTCCTGATCGTGCGCGCACTGTACCTCTAATTTAGCGCTTGACTCTGGAGTCGACTCCAGAGTGTATCCTCTGGGCAATGAGAAAATTATCATTACCCGGAGGGTCCCATGTCGACTCCAGAAGCTCAGGATAAAAAAGTCCCACAGTTCTCGTCATTCAAATTAAAGCCCGCTGCCGCACAGCCTGACAGCTGCTGTACGGACTCCTCCTGCGCGGCGCAGGCCCGCGAAGAACCCCTGGAAACCGCGCGCTACAGCTGGCTGGTCGACGGCATGGACTGCGCCGCCTGTGCCCGCAAGGTTGAAAATGCCGTGCGCCAGGTGCCGGGCGTCAGCCAGGTACAGGTGCTGTTTGCCACGGAAAAACTGCTGGTGAACGCCGGGAGCGATATCCGCCCGCAGGTGGAAAGCGCGGTGCGCTCGGCGGGCTATACCCTGCGCGATGAAGATACTCCGCAGCAGGAAACCTCCCGGCTGCGGGAGAATCTGCCGCTGATAACCCTGGTGCTAATGATGGCGCTGAGCTGGGGGCTGGAGCAGTTTAACCATCCTTTCGGCGAGCTGGCCTTCGTTGCCACCACCCTCGTAGGCCTGTGGCCGGTCGCGCGCCAGGCCGTGCGTTTGATGAGAAGCGGCAGCTGGTTTGCCATTGAAACGCTAATGAGCGTCGCCGCCATCGGAGCGCTGTTTATCGGCGCCACCGCCGAAGCCGCGATGGTGCTGCTGCTGTTTCTGATCGGCGAACGCCTTGAGGGCTGGGCCGCCAGCCGCGCCCGCCAGGGCGTCAGCGCGCTCATGGCCCTCAAGCCCGACACCGCCACGCGGATCCGCGACGGCGTGCGGGAAACCGTCGCCCAGCGCGACCTGCGCCCCGGGGATCTGATTGAGGTCGCCGCCGGCGGACGCCTCCCCGCCGATGGTCAGCTGATGACGCCGTTTGCCAGCTTCGATGAGAGCGCGTTAACCGGCGAATCCGTCCCGGTGGAACGCAGCGCCGGCCAGCGCGTGGCGGCAGGCGCAACCAGCGTCGACCGTCTGGTGCAGCTGAAGGTTATCTCCGAACCCGGCGACAGCGCTATCGACCGTATTCTGAAGCTGATTGAGGAGGCCGAAGAGCGCCGGGCGCCCATCGAGCGCTTTATCGATCGCTTTAGCCGTATTTATACCCCGGCCATTATGCTCGTCGCCCTGCTGGTGGCCGTCGTACCACCGCTGCTTTTTGCCGGCGCCTGGCTGCCGTGGATCTACAAGGGGCTGACGCTGCTGCTGATCGGCTGCCCGTGCGCGCTGGTGATCTCCACCCCGGCGGCGATCACCTCCGGGCTGGCGGTCGCGGCCCGTCGCGGGGCGCTGATTAAAGGCGGCGCCGCGCTTGAACAGCTGGGCCAGGTTCGCCAGGTCGCCTTTGATAAAACCGGCACCCTGACCGTCGGCCAGCCGCGCGTGAGCGCAGCGATCGTCACCGCCGACATCGATGAGAACGACCTGCTGGCGCTGGCCGCCGCGGTGGAGCAAGGCTCCAGCCATCCGCTGGCCCAGGCCATCGTCCGCGAAGCGCAGCAGCGGGGGCTGAATATCCCCGCCGCCAGCGCCCAGCGCGCGCTGGCCGGTTCCGGCATCGAAGCCGACGTTGCCGGCCGCCGGGTGCTGATTTGCGCGGCAGGTAAAGGGGCGGCGGCGGCGTACGAAGAGCAGATCCAGCGGCTGGAGAGCGCCGGCCAAACGGTGGTACTGGTGCTGCGTGAGGATATCCTGCTCGGAATTCTGGCGCTGCGCGATACCCTGCGCGACGATGCCCGCCAGGCGGTTGAAGATCTGCGTCAGCTCGGCGTGCAGGGGGTGATCCTGACCGGCGATAACCCGCGCGCGGCGGCGGCCATCGCCGACGAGCTGGGGCTGGCGTTCCGCGCCGGGCTGCTGCCTGCCGATAAGGTCACGGCGGTGATGGCGCTCAACGCAGAAGCGCCGCTGGCGATGGTCGGCGACGGCATCAACGACGCGCCGGCCATGAAGGCGGCCACCATCGGCATTGCGATGGGCAGCGGCACCGACGTGGCGCTGGAGACCGCCGACGCGGCGTTAACCCATAACCGCTTAACCGGCCTGGCGCAGATGATTTCGCTGGCTCGCGCCACCCATGCCAACATCCGGCAGAACATTGCGATTGCGCTGGGGCTGAAGGGGATGTTCCTGATAACCACGCTGCTCGGCCTGACCGGACTTTGGCTGGCGGTGCTGGCGGATACCGGCGCCACGGTGCTGGTCACCGTCAACGCCCTGCGGCTGCTGCGCCAGAAGTAGCGGGCGCGCTCCCCGCTGGCGCTGCGCTCAGCGGGGAGCCTAGTGGTTTTTACGAATCAAATAGCGGTACGGCAGGGCGCTAATCTCCTGGGCCACCAGCTCGTGCTCCATAAAGCGACAAAAGCCGGGAATATCGCGGGTTGTCGCCGGATCGTCGGCGATAATCAGCAGCGTCTCGCCCACCGGCATCGTACGCACGGCCTTGCGCACCATCATTACCGGCTCGGGGCAGCGCAGCCCCTGTGCATCCAAAGTGTGGTCAGGACTGGAAAAAAGTTCGCTCATTTTCATCTCACGTCTACAAAACGGCCCTAGTTTACCCCCACCCGCACGCGACGCAAGCCAGGTTAACGTTTGCGCGAAAAACAACCGTTGCATTACGCTCTCAACGCAGTATCATGCAGCCGTTTTTAATTGGGTTCCCTCACCCCAAATTTCAGTCCCTCACTCATTCATGTTGTAGAAAAGCGGCAACGCCTCTGCAGCCTGAAGGATAACGGGCATAAAAAGGTCACAATATGAATCCCTTTACTACCGTACAGCGTAAAAAAGCGCTGGTCTGGCTATCGCTATTCCATTTGCTGGTGATCACCTCCAGCAACTATCTGGTGCAGCTACCGATCTCCATTTTTGGTTTCCATACCACCTGGGGCGCGTTCAGCTTTCCGTTTATCTTCCTCGCCACCGATCTGACGGTACGCATTTTTGGCGCACCGCTGGCGCGACGCATCATCCTCGCGGTGATGGTCCCGGCGCTGCTGATCTCCTACGGCGTCTCCGCGCTGTTTTATATGGGCGAATGGCAGGGCTTTGCCGCACTGACGCACTTCAACCTGTTCGTGGCGCGTATCGCGGCCGCCAGCTTTATGGCCTATGCGCTGGGGCAGATCCTCGACGTCCACGTCTTTAACCGCCTGCGGCAAAATCGCCGCTGGTGGCTGGCGCCCACCGCCTCGACGCTGTTTGGCAACGTCAGCGACACGCTGGCCTTTTTCTTTATCGCCTTCTGGCGCAGCCCGGACCCGTTTATGGCGGCCCACTGGGGAGAAATCGCCATCGTTGACTACTGCTTCAAGGTGCTGATTAGCATCGTATTCTTCCTGCCGATGTACGGCATGTTGTTGAATATGCTGCTGAAAAAAATGGCGGATAAATCTGATTTGTCAGCATTGCAGCCAGGTTAAGAGTACTCGCAGACTGATGTGATAAGATAAGCGAATGAGCCGTTAATGGCCGTTTATCGAAAGGAAGATGTCAATGCGCAATTTGGTTAAATATGTCGGTATTGGCCTGCTGGTTGTGGGCCTTGCGGCCTGTGATAACAGCGATTCAAAAGCGCCAACCGAAGGGGCTGCGGCTGAAAGTAACGCCAGCGGACAAACCGTGAGCCTGCTGGACGGCAAGCTGAGCTTCTCCCTGCCCGCAGGGATGACCGACCAGAGCGGGAAGCTGGGCACTCAGGCCAACAACATGCACGTCTATTCTGATGTCACAGGTCAGAAAGCGGTGATCGTGATTGTGGGCGACAGCACCACTGAAGAGCTGTCCGTACTGGCCCAGCGTCTGGAAGAGCAGCAGCGCAGCCGCGATCCGCAGCTGCAGGTCGTGACCAATAAATCCGTTGAGATCAAAGGCCACACGCTGCAGCAGCTGGACAGCATCATCTCCGCCAAAGGACAGACCGCCTGGTCTTCGGTTCTGCTCGGCAAGGTGGATGATAAATTGCTGACCCTGCAGATCACGCTGCCGGCGGACAACCAGCAGCAGGCGCAAACTGCGGCGGAAAACATTATCAATACCCTGACCATTCAGTAACTCACGGTCAGAGGTTATGGCCTCCGGTGTCGCCACCGGGGGCCATTTTTTTTGCCGCCGGCCCGCCGGCTGCGCTATTCAGGTTCAGCGAGTCTGCCTCCTCGGTTTTTCCCCATTACCACGTCGTCCGCTGAAAAACAGCTACCAGAACTGAATATTGATTTACGTCATTTGCGGCTTAAATCGGCGAAATAAAACAGAATTCCCGCGGCACCCGGCGGCCGGGGATATAATATCCCCATTATGTAGCCGGGTAATAATTTGCTTATTATTAAATGATGAGAATGATATGACTGAATAAGCCGACTGATTAATTTGATGGTGAAGAATAGCGAGGATTGTATAATTTTTGTGAATTTTAGGCTATCAACGTAAATTTTAACCGTCTGAAATCCATCATCATTACGCATTGCCGCTGGTGACCTCGCGATCTATGCTTTATGATGAAAACCCTTCTCGCCTGACGTCAAAACGGAAAACGTGCGAGATATTTACCTGAGACATAATTCCGGCCCGGTGAGACTGATATTAATTATTCTTAGCATTGGGCATCTCATCATATACCCATAATTCGACAGGAAGCGTTCATGAAAAAGGTTGTTAAGTGGCTGGCGGCTATTGCCGTTATCGGGACATTGGCAGGCTGCGCCCGTACGGCGCCCATCGAACAAATTCAGACAACGGTCAGCGCTGGCCATACCGATGCTCAGGTAAAAAACGCTATTTTCCGAGCCGGCGTACAGCGCCAGTGGATAATGTCAGAAACGGCGCCGGGTATTATCAAAGCCCGCCAGCAGGCGCGCGATCACGTTGCTGAAGTGCAAATTAACTATTCCGCGGCCGGTTATTCTATTCGTTACGTCAGCAGCCTCAATCTGATGGCCTCCGGCGGTGAAATCCATAAAAACTATAACCGCTGGGTACATAATTTGGATAAAGACATCCAGGTTAATTTGGCTGCGGGAAGCGCGCTGTAAGCGTTCGCTCTCCGCGCTCCGGTGCGAAGTGATTAGGGGCAGGACGTTTTCTTACCCCTAAAGAGGAATATAGCGCCCGGCGCTATATCGGCATCATCCCGCTAACGCCGGCCGGCAATCGCCTGAAGGCCCGCGGGATATGCCGAACCGCGATTTGATTCGGCATTATCCTATGTATTCGCAGGCCGCCCTGTATGATATGTGGTGGTCGCTGCAGAAAATGCGCGTCCGGCCGCAGCCGGAACGATGAAAATATTCGGCTCGTGCTCTTAGATTTGCCACAATAAATTGCACTGATGCGCAAAAATATCGAAAATACGCGAAACCGATCGGCAAATAATGCGGGCTGCGGCGCGCCCGATAACCTGGCGTCGGTCATACCGTATTGGCAGGCCAGCAGAAAAATAACAAGGTGGCGTTAAAAAACGCTACCAGAATCACCGATTTACCGCGGACTCGCGTTGATGAAATTTGCACTAAACATAATTGACTGGCAGGGCAGAGCCCCAGGACTAAGCGAAACGACGCAGTGGCAGCAGTGGTCACGGCTTTCGCACGCCATCGATCCGGCGGCGCCTCAGGCAAAGCTGAGCGAATTACCGATGATGACCGCCAGACGACTCAGCTCCGGCAGCCGGCTGGCCGTTGAGTGCGGGCTGGCGATGCTGCGCCGCCATCGTATCGATGCCGTACTGTACACCAGCCGCCACGGCGAGCTTGAACGCAACTACCGCATCCTGCACGCGCTGGCGACGGAACAGGCGCTCTCCCCGACCGACTTCGCGCTCTCCGTGCATAATTCAGCGGTCGGTAACCTGACCATTGCCGCCCAAAGGCCGATCGTCTCCTCTTCCCTCTCCGCCGGGCAAGATACCTTCCAGCAGGGGCTGTGCGAAGCGATATGCCTGCTGCAGGCGGGCTATCAGCGCGTGCTGATGGTCGATTTCGACGGCCATCTCCCGGAGTTTTATCACCCCTATCTTCCCCCCGCGATGCCGACCTGGCCCTACGCGCTCGCGTTGGTTATCGAAGCGGGCGAAGAGTGGCGCTGCACGACGCAGCGCGCCGCGCCGGGCGAAGAGGCGGAGCTGCCGCAGAGCCTGCAGTTTTTACGCCACTACCTGCAGGAGAGCCCGGCCTTTACTATCGCCGGCGAGCGCCTGCAGTGGCAGTGGAGCCGCTCATGAACGGCCTTCCGTCACGCATAAATCGCGCCTGGCGCGGGCTGATGACCGGCGTCTGCTTCGCGCTGTTCGGCCTTGGCGGGCTGCTGCTGTCCTTAGTCTGGTTTAACCTGCTGCTGGTGGCGGTCAGAGATAAATCTCGCCGCCGTCGCCTGGCGCGACGCAGCATCTCGGCCAGCTTTCGCCTCTTCTTAACGGTGGTCAAAGCCGTCGGGGTGCTGGATTACCGGATCGTGGGCGCCGAGCTCCTGCGCCAGGAGCGCGGATGCCTGGTGGTGGCTAACCATCCCAGCCTTATCGACTACGTGATGCTGGCTTCGATCATGCCCGAGACCGACTGCCTGGTAAAAAGCGCCCTGCTGAAAAACCCGTTCGTCAGCGGCGTGATCCGCGCGGCGGACTACTTAATTAACGATCAGGCCGATGCGCTACTGCCCGCCAGCCGGCAGCGCCTGCAGCAGGGCGATACCATCTTAATTTTCCCGGAGGGAACCCGCACCCTGCCTGGCGAACCCATGGTCCTTCAGCGCGGCGCGGCCAATATTGCCGTGCGCTGCGCCAGCGATTTACGCGTAGTGGTCATTCGCTGCAGCGAACATATGCTGGGCAAAAACAGTAAATGGTACGATGCGCCGGCGACCCGGCCCCTGTTTACCATCGAGGTAGGCGAGCGGGTGCAGATCGCCCAGTTTTACGACGAAAACTCACAAGAACCGTCGCTGGCAGCAAGACAGCTAAATCGGCATATTTTGCTTCAATTACAATCAGGTACTACGCCTCCTTCAGGAATTAATGATGCAAGCGCTCTATCTTGAACTGAAAAATCTCATCATCAACACGCTGAATCTGGAAGAGCTGTCGGCTGACGACATCGACGCCGACGCGGCGCTCTTTGGCGACGGTCTCGGCCTCGACTCCATTGACGCCCTGGAACTGGGGCTGGCGGTGAAAAACCGCTACGGCGTGGTGCTTTCCGCCGAAAGCGACGAGATGCGCCAGCACTTCTACTCCGTCGCGACCCTGGCCGCGTTCATCCACGCTCAACGTACCTGAGGCACCACCCATGACTGAATCACATGATATTTATGCCGAAGTCTCGGCGCTTCTGGTTAAGCTGTTTGAAATCGACCCGCAGGAGATCCGCCCGGAAGCGCGTCTGTACGAAGACCTCGAGCTGGACAGCATTGACGCCGTCGATATGATCGTCCATCTGCAAAAGAAGACCAGCAAGAAAATTAAGCCGGAAGAGTTTAAGGCCGTGCGTACCGTACAGGACGTGGTTGATGCGGTTGAACGCTTGTCCCGCGAAGCCTGACCCGCATGTCGAAAGCCCCTTCATCTAAGGGTATACAGCTGCTAACGAGCCTGCTCCTGCTGGCCTGGCCATTTTTAATCTGGCTGGGCCTCGCGCACAACAGCCTGCACTGGCTGCTCCCCTTGATGGCGCTGATTCTGCTATTACGCCTTCGCCAGACCCGGCGACAGGCGGGACCGCTGCACGCCGTTACCCGGCTGGTGGCGCTGGCGGGTATTGCACTCTGTACCGCCAGCTACCTGCTCAAAACGCATCAGCTGCTGCTGTTTTATCCGCTGGTGGTCAACGCCGTCATGCTCGCCGTTTTCGGCGGCTCGCTGTGGTCCGCGATGCCGGTTGTTGAACGGCTGGCGCGCCTGCGCGACCCGCAGCTTTCCGCGGCCGGCGTACGCTACACCCGTCGGGTGACGCAAATCTGGTGCGGCCTTTTTATTCTTAACGGCGGCATGGCGCTCTTTACCGCGCTGTATGGCGATATGGCGCTATGGACGGCGTGGAACGGCATGATCGCCTATCTGCTGATCGGCACGCTGATGGCCGCAGAGTGGCTGGTGCGCCGGCGGATGATAAAGCGAGAATCGTCATGATTGCGCCTCTCTCCCTGGCGCGCTGGCTGGACGTTTCGCGCCCGTCGGACACGCCGATCGCCTGGCTGGATGAGCAAACCTGGACCCTCGGCCATTTGCGCTACGACGTGGCGCAGTGGGTCGAACGGCTGCAACGGCACGATGCCGAACGCTGGGCGCTGTGCTTTGAGGACAGCTACCTGTTTCTCGTCGCGCTGCTGGCGACGCTGCACGCGCATAAAATCCCGGTGATCCCTGGACATAGCCGCGGCTCGCTGCTGAATGAACAGCGGGCGCTGTTTGACGGCGTCCTCAGCGACGGGCCCCTCGGCTGGCACGGACCCTCGCTGGTCATCGGCAGCGCGCGGCGCGCGATGGCGGAGCCCGGCGCGTTTTGCCGCATCGCCGGCGACGCCTGCGTAGAGCTGTTTACCTCAGGCTCAACCGGGAAGCCGAAGCGGGTTATCAAACCGATCGCCCATCTTGACCGCGAGGCCGAGCTGCTGGCCGCGCGCTTCGCCACCCGCCTTGAGGGCTGCCGCATCGTCGCCTCGGTGGTGCCTCAGCACCTCTACGGGCTCACCTTTCGCATCTTTCTGCCGATGGCCCTCGGCCTGCCGCTCCACGCGGCGATGCTCTTTTACGCCGAGCAGCTCAGCGCCCTGGGCCAGCAGCACCGCTATGCGTTTATCAGCAGCCCGGCGTTTTTGAAACGCCTCGATCCCCATCTGACGCCGCCGCCGGTAGAGCTCATCCTCTCCGCCGGCGGCCAGCTTCCCTCGGAAGATGTCGCCCGGGCGGCGGCCTGGCTGAAGGTCTGGACGGACGAAATTTACGGCAGCACCGAAACCGGCGTGATCGCCTGGCGCTCGCGGCGTCAGGAAGAGGCGGCCTGGCAGCCCTTTGCCGGCATCAGGCTGCTGCAGCAGGGGGAGACTTTCCGCCTGTTTTCACCGCTTATCGCCGATGAAGACGGGCTGTTAATCGACGATACCCTGGAATTTACCGCCAACGGCCAGTTTCGCCTGACCGGACGGCGTGGGCGGGTGGTCAAAATCGAAGAGAAGCGGGTTTCGCTCAGCGAAATAGAGCTCAGGCTCCAGAACCTGCCGGGGATCCGCGACGCGGTGGCTCTGCCGGTCACCCGCGGCGATCGCCAGGGGATTGGCGCGCTGCTGGTGCTGGATGCGCAGACCCGTCAGCGCTGGCAGCGCGAGGGCAAAACCCTTGAGCGCCAGTGGCGCCAGGCGCTGCGCCCGACGCTGGAACCGGTGGCGATCCCCCGCTACTGGCGCGTGGTTGATGACATCCCGGTCAACAGTATGAACAAGCGTGTCTATGCGCAACTACAGGAATTTTTTCATGATACCCCATGAAATAGAGCGCCATCAGGCACAGCCGCAGCAGGTTGAAATCGTCCTGCACCTCGACCCTAACCTCTTCTGGTTCGGCGGCCATTTTGCCGTACAGCCGCTGCTGCCCGGCGTCGCGCAGCTCGACTGGGTGATGCACTACGCCACCACGCTGCTGGCGCCGGGCTGGCGCTTTCACAGCATTCAGAACGTCAAATTCCAGGCGCCGCTGCTGCCGGAGACCACCGTCACGCTGGCCCTGAGCTGGCAGGAAGCGCGTCAGATACTGACCTTTAGCTATCAGCGCCACGACGGCGATGCGCGCCATACCGCCAGCAGCGGGAAGATTCGCCTGTGTCGCTAACCTTCCGCCCCTGCGTGGTGATCCCCTGCTACAACCACGGGGCAATGATGGCGCGCGTGCTGGCCCGGCTGCAGCCGTTCGACCTGCCCTGCATCGTGGTGGACGACGGCAGCAGCGAGGAGACGCGTCTCCAGCTGAGCGAGCTGGCGGCGCGGGAGCCAAACCTGACGCTGATTCGGCTGGCCGAGAACGCCGGCAAGGGGGTGGCGGTGATCCGCGGGCTGCAGGCCGCCGCCGAAGCCGGCTATAGCCACGCCGTGCAGGTCGACGCCGACGGCCAGCACGCCATCGAAGATATTCCGCAGCTGCTCGAGCTGGCCCGCAGCCATCCGGCGGCGCTGATTTCCGGCCAACCGATTTACGACGACTCCATTCCCCGTTCGCGCCTGTACGGACGCTGGATAACCCACGTTTGGGT
The DNA here is from genome assembly GCF_004362605.1 of Klebsiella sp. BIGb0149. NCBI lineage: Bacteria > Pseudomonadati > Pseudomonadota > Gammaproteobacteria > Enterobacterales > Enterobacteriaceae > Klebsiella > Klebsiella sp. BIGb0149. The sequence continues at coordinate 151,596 of NZ_SNYG01000004.1, forward strand.
GTGGATCGAAACCCTGTCGCTGCAGCTGAAAGACAGCATGTGCGGGTTCCGCGTCTACCCGATAGCGCCAACGCTGCGCCTGACGCAGCGCATCGCCCTCGGCCAGCGCATGGATTTTGATACCGAAGTGATGGTCCGCCTCTACTGGCAGGGCAACCCCAGCTATTTTGTGCCGACGCGCGTCACCTATCCGCCGGACGGGCTTTCTCACTTTGACGCCTTTAAGGACAACTGCCGCATCTCGTGGATGCACACGCGGCTGTTCCTCGGCATGCTGCCGCGCATCCCCTCCCTGCTGCTGCGCCGCTCCCCCGTACACTGGGCGCAGCAGGAGGAGGTCAAAGGGCTGTGGGGCATGCGCCTGATGCTGCTGGTGTGGCGTCTGCTGGGGCGCAAGGCGTTTTCGCTGCTGCTCTATCCGGTGGTTGCGGTCTACTGGCTCAGCGCGCACCGCGCCCGCCGGGCCTCCCGGGAGTGGCTCTCCCGCGTGCGGGCGCAGCTTAGCGCCCGGCGGCAGCCGCTGCCTGCGCTGAACAGCTATCGCCACTTTCTGCGCTTTGGCCATGCGATGCTCGATAAAATCGCCGGCTGGCGCGGCGAGCTGCGCTTCGATCGCGATGTGGTTTTCGCGCCCGGCGCCGAGGAAACGCTGCACCGCAGCGCCCCCGGCGGCAAGCTGCTGCTGGCCTCGCATCTTGGCGACGTCGAAGCCTGCCGGGCGCTGGCGCAGCTCCAGGGCACCAAAACCATCAATGCGCTGGTGTTTAGCGACAACGCCCGCCGCTTTAAGCAAATCATGCAGGAGATGGCGCCGCAGGCCGGGCTGAACCTGATACCGGTAACCGATATCGGCCCGGATACCGCCATCCTGCTGAAAGAGAAGCTGGAGCGCGGTGAATGGATTGCGATCGTCGGCGACCGCATTGCGGTGACGCCCCAGCGCGGCGGTACGTGGCGCGTCTGCTGGAGCGAGTTTATGGGCCAGCCCGCACCGTTCCCGCAGGGGCCGTTTATTCTGGCATCGGTTCTGCGCTGCCCGGTGCAGCTCATTTTCGCCCTCCGCCAGCAGGACAAGCTGCACATTCACTGTGAACCCTTCGCCGACCCGCTGATCCTGCCGCGCGCCGGGCGCGAGGAGGCAATCCAAAACGCGGTCGATCGCTACGCCAGCCGCCTCGAGCACTACGCCCTGCGCTCGCCGCTGGACTGGTTTAATTTTTTCGATTTCTGGCAGCTGCCAGACGCCAAAGAGAAGGAGTAAAGGGTGCTTAACGATCCCCGTTTTACTGCCGAAGTAGAGCTGACCGTCCCGTTTCACGACGTCGATATGATGGGCGTGGTGTGGCACGGCAACTACTTCCGCTACTTCGAGATCGCCCGCGAGGCGCTGCTCAATCAGTTCAACTACGGCTACCGGCAGATGAAGGAGTCCGGCTACCTGTGGCCGGTCGTCGACACCCGCGTTAAGTACCGCGACGTGCTGACCTTTGAACAGCGCTTTCGCGTGCGCGCCCGCCTCGAAGAGTATGAGAACCGGCTGCGCATTGGCTATGAGATCGTTGACGCGGCCAGCGGAAAACGGACCACCACCGGCTACACCATTCAGGTCGCGGTAGAGGAGAAAAGCCGGGAAATGAGCTTCGTCAGCCCGGATATTCTGTTTGAACGCATGGGGGTCACGCCATGAAACTCTGGCCCCTGCTGGCGCTGCTCATCAGCCCGCTGGTCAGCGCGCTGACGCTCGACGATCTGCAGCAGCGCTTCACCGAGCAGCCGGTTATCCGCGCCCACTTCGATCAAACCCGCACCATCAAGGATCTGCCGCAGCCGCTGCGATCCCAGGGGACGATGCTGATCGCCCGCGATAAGGGCCTGCTGTGGGATCAAACCCGGCCGTTCCCGATGCAGCTGCTGCTCGACGACAGGCGAATGGTGCAGGCGATTAACGGCCAGCCGCCGCAGACCATCACCGCCGACAGCAACCCGCAGATGTTCCAGTTCAACCATCTGCTGCGGGCGCTGTTCCAGGCCGATCGCCGGGTGCTGGAGCAGAACTTCCGCGTTGAATTCACCGATGCGGGCGCAGGCCGCTGGACGCTGCGCCTGACGCCGATAGCCACGCCGCTGGATAAAATCTTCGCCACCATCGATCTCGGCGGGCAGGCCTACCTGGAACGTATTCAGCTAAACGATAAGCAGGGCGACCGCACCGATATCACCCTTTCTCAACATCAACTTACGCCAGCGCAACTGACCGATGACGAACGCCAACGATTTGCTGCACGGTAACCGCAGGAGCTTCGCGCTGCTGTGGGGACTCGCCTGCCTGGTAATGCTGGGCGTGCTGCTGACGCTGCTGCCGCAGTCGCGGATGAACAGCAGCGTGCTGGCGATGCTGCCGAAACAGGCCCTTGGCGCCTTTCCTCCGAGCCTCAATGAGGGCTTTATGCAGCGCCTTGACCGGCAGCTGGTGTGGCTGGTCAGCCCCGGCAAGCAGGCCGACCCGCAGGTGGCCCGCGAGTGGCTCAGGCTGCTGCAGAACTCCCACGCGCTGGCGACGGTGAAGGGCCCGATGGATGCCGCCAGCCAGCAAGCCTGGGGCACGTTTTTCTGGCAGCACCGCAACGGGCTGATTGACGATGCCACCCGCGCCCGCCTGCAAAACGGCGGCGAAGCCCAGGCGCAGTGGGTCCTCTCCCAGCTCTACTCCGCTTTTTCCGGCGTCAGCGGCAAAGAGCTGCAAAACGACCCGCTGATGCTGATGCGCGGCTCGCAGCTGGCGATGGCGAAAAACGGCCAGCGTATGCAGCTGAAGGATGGCTGGCTGGTGACCGAGGATCGGCAGGGCAACCAGTGGTATCTGCTGCACGGCGAGCTGGCGGGCTCCTCGTTTGATATGCAGCAAACGCATCGTCTGGTGACCACCCTCTCCGCCCTGCAAACGGAGCTCAAGGCCCGCTATCCGCAGGCTCAGCTGCTCTCGCGCGGCACGGTATTTTACAGCGACTACGCCAGCCAGCAGGCAAAGCGGGATATCTCAACCCTCGGCGTGGCCACCATCCTGGGCGTTATTCTGCTCATCGTCGCGGTCTTTCGCTCGCTGCGTCCGCTGCTCCTGAGCCTGATCTCCATCGGCATCGGCGCGCTGGCGGGCACCGTCGCCACGCTGCTGCTGTTCGGCGAGCTGCACCTGATGACGCTGGTGATGAGCATGAGCATTATCGGTATTTCCGCCGACTACACGCTCTACTATCTGACCGAGCGGATGGTGCACGGCAACGAGGTCACGCCGTGGCAAAGCCTCGCCAAGGTACGCAACGCGCTGCTGCTGGCGCTGCTGACGGTGGTCGTAGCCTATCTGATCATGATGCTCGCGCCTTTCCCCGGCATTCGCCAGATGTCGGTATTCGCCGCCGCCGGGCTCAGCGCCTCCTGCCTGACGGTCATATTCTGGCATCCGCTGCTCTCCCGCGGCCTGCCGGTGCGTCCGGTGCCGGCGATGGTCCTGATGCTGCGCTGGCTGGCGGCATGGCGACGCAATAAAAAGCTCACCATCGGCCTGCCGGTCGCCCTGGCGCTGTTCTCGCTGGCGGGGATAGCCACCCTGCGCGTCGATGACGATATTTCACAGCTGCAGGCGCTGCCGCAGCCCCTGCTGGCGCAGGAAAAGACGATCGCGGCCTTAACCGGCCAGGGCGTCGATCAGAAGTGGTTCGTGGTCTACGGGCGGACGCCGCAGCAAACGCTGGAGCGGCTGGAAGCCTTTGTGCCGGCGCTGGAACAGGCGAAAAATCAGGGTCAGCTTAACGGCTACCGAACGATCCCGCTGAACTCGCTGGCCCGTCAGCGCCAGGATCTGACGCTGCTGAAAGCGGCCTCCCCGGCGGTCAGCCGCGTGCTGCAAAGCGCCGGGCTGCAGGCGATCAATGCGGATCTCAGTCCCATGCCGGTCACCGTGGAGGCCTGGCTTGCCAGCCCGGCCAGCGAAGGCTGGCGTCTGCTATGGATAACCCTGCAGAACGGCGAGAGCGGCGTGCTGGTGCCGGTTGACGGCGTGAATGAAAGCCCGGCGCTGAAGGCCCTCGGCGCAAAATACAGCGGCGTGGCGTGGGTCGACAGGAAAAGCGCCTTCGACGAGCTCTTCGCCCTCTATCGCCATTTGCTCACCGGACTGCTGGGTATCGCCCTGGCCACCATCGCCTGCGGGGCGGTTCTGCGCCTCGGCTGGCGTAAAGGGCTTATCAGCCTCGTGCCTTCGGTACTCTCCTTAGGCTGCGGCCTCGCGGCGCTCTCCCTCAGCGGCCATACGCTCAATCTGTTTTCGCTGCTGGCGCTGGTGCTGGTGCTGGGGATTGGCATCAACTACACGCTGTTTTTCAGCAATCCGCGCGGCACGCCGCTGACCTCGCTGCTGGCCGTCACCCTGGCCATGATGACCACGCTGCTGACCCTCGGCATGCTGGTATTTAGCTCAACCCAGGCGATCGCCAGCTTTGGCATCGTGCTGGTCAGCGGGATTTTCACCGCCTTCCTGCTATCGCCCCTGGCGATGCCCGGCAAAAAAGGGAAACAAAGACGATGATGACGTTCAGATTTGGCCGCGCCCTCGCGCTGATTGCCACCTTAGCCCTTGCCGGCTGCGGCCATTCGCAGAAGGCGCAGCAGGGCCGCCCGCAGGCGTGGCTGGAGCCGGGCGCCCGCGTGACGCTCCCGGCGCCGGGGATCTCGCCGACGCTCAGCTCACAGCAGCTGCTGACCGGCAGCTTTAACGGCCAGACCCAGTCGCTGCTGGTTATGCTCAACGCCGACGCGCACAGGGTGACGCTGGCCGGGCTCTCGTCGGTGGGCATCCGTCTGTTTCTCGTCACCTATGACGAAAAAGGCGTGCATACCGAACAGTCGATCGTGGTGCCGCAGATGCCGCCCGCCAGCCAGGTGCTGGCCGATGTGATGCTCAGCCACTGGCCGATCGCGGCCTGGCAGCCGCAGCTGCCGAAAGGCTGGACGCTGACCGACGCCGGCGACAGGCGCGAGCTGCGCAACGCCCGCGGCAGGCTGGTGACGGAAATCACCTACCTGAACCGCAAAGGCCGCCGTGAGCCCATCAGCATTCAGCAGCACGCCTTCGGCTACCACATCACCATTCAATACCTGGGTGACTGAGATGATCTACATTTCCGCTGTCGGCATGATCAACGCGCTGGGCAACAGCCTCGACGAGATCGCCTGCAACCTGACGCGCGGTATCGCCCCCGGTATGCGCCCGCGCGCCGGCTGGCTGCAGGGACAACCGCAGGCGATACTCGGCGGCGTTGACGGCGAGCTGCCCGCCATCGGCGACGCGTTTGCCGCCCACCGCTCGCGCAACAATCAGCTGCTGCTGGCGGCGCTGGCGCAGATTCAGCCGCAGGTGGACGACGCTATCGCCCGCTACGGCCGCGATCGGGTGGCGGTGGTGCTCGGCACCAGCACCTCCGGGCTCGATGAGGGCGACAGGCACGTGGACTTAACCCTCAACGCGAAGGCGAGCGCGGCCTGGCACTACCCGCAGCAGGAGCTGGGCGATCCGTCGCGCTTTCTCAGCCGCTGGCTGGAGCTCGACGGTCCGGCCTTTACCCTCTCCACCGCCTGCTCCTCCAGCGCCCGCGCGATAATCAGCGGGCGGCGGCTGATCGAGGCCGGCCTCGCGGACGTGGCGATTGTCGGCGGCGCCGACTCCCTCAGCCGGATGCCGGTGAACGGCTTCCACAGCCTGGAGTCCCTCTCCCCGACGCTGTGCCAGCCCTTCGGCCGCGACCGGAGCGGAATTACCATCGGCGAAGGCGCGGCGCTGATGCTGCTGACCCGGGAGCCGCAGCCCATCGCCCTGCTCGGGGTGGGCGAGTCCAGCGATGCGCACCATATTTCGGCTCCCCATCCGCAGGGCGAAGGGGCCATCCGCGCCATTCGCCAGGCGCTCGACGATGCCGGTATCGCCGCCGACGCGGTGGGCTACATCAACCTCCACGGTACCGCCACGCCGCTTAACGACCAGGTGGAATCGCAGGTGGTGAGCGCGCTGTTTGGCGAGCAGGTGCCGTGCAGCTCCACCAAGCATCTGACCGGCCATACGCTGGGCGCGGCGGGGATCACCGAGGCGGCAATCGCCATGCTGATCCTCCAGCGCAGCCTGCCGCTGCCCGCCCAGGATTTCAGCCTTTCGCCGCGCGACCCGGCGCTGCCCGCCTGCGGCATTATCGAGAAAGCGCAGCCGCTCGCCCGGCCGACGATCCTGTCCAACTCGTTCGCCTTTGGCGGCAATAACGCCAGCATTCTGCTCGGGAGAGTTTTATGAACCACTATTTATCGCCCGGCGACTACCTGCCGCACGACGCGCCGATGCTGCTGCTGGAAGAGGTGCTGGAGGTCACTGACGAAACCGCCGTTTGCCGCATTGCCGTCACCGGCCGCGGCGTGCTGGCGCCGTTTCTTGACGCCGACGGCAACCTGCCCGGCTGGTTTGCGCTGGAGCTGATGGCGCAGACCGTCGGCGTCTGGTCAGGCTGGCATCGCCGCCGGCAGGGGCAAAGCACTATTGCGCTCGGCATGGTGCTCGGCGCCAGGGAGCTGATCTGCGCCGCGGGGGTGCTGCCCGCCGGCCGGACGCTGACCATCAGCGTTAATCTGTTAATGCAGGACGCGCGTTTTGGCAGCTTCGAGTGCGCCATCAGCGCCGGGGATGAGGCGCTGGCAACCGGCAGGGTGAATACCTTCCAGCCTACCGCCGAAGAGTTAACGACGCTTTTTAATCAGGGAGAGAAACCATGAGTCGTTCAGTATTAGTTACCGGTGCCAGCAAGGGCATCGGCCGCGCCATCGCCTGCCAGCTGGCGGCGGACGGTTTTACCGTCGGCGTTCATTACCATCGCGACGCCGAGGGCGCGCGGGAAACCCTCGAGACCCTGCAGGCCGCCGGCGGCGCCGGACGGGTGCTGAGCTTTGACGTCGCCAACCGTGAGCAGTGCCGCGAGGTGCTGGAGCAGGAGATCGCCGCCCACGGCCCGTGGTACGGCGTGGTAAGCAACGCCGGGATCGCCCGCGACGGCGCCTTTCCGGCGCTCAGCGACGACGACTGGGATTGCGTTATCCACACCAACCTCGACAGCTTTTACAACGTTATTCAGCCGTGCATTATGCCGATGATCGGCGCCCGTCAGGGCGGGCGGATTATTACCCTGTCATCCGTTTCCGGGGTGATGGGCAACCGGGGTCAGGTCAACTACAGCGCGGCGAAGGCGGGCATTATCGGCGCCACCAAGGCGCTGGCTATCGAGCTGGCGAAACGCAAAATCACCGTCAACTGCATTGCGCCGGGGCTGATTGATACCGGGATGATCGAGATGGAAGAGGCCGCGCAGAAAGAGGCGATGTCAATGATCCCGATGAAACGTATGGGCCAGGCGGATGAAGTGGCCGGGCTGGCCAGCTATTTAATGTCCGACATTGCGGGTTACGTCACCCGCCAGGTTATTTCCATCAATGGAGGTATGTTATGACACGCCGTGTCGTGATTACAGGGATGGGCGGCGTCACCGCCTTTGGGGAAAACTGGCAGGACGTTTCCGCCAGGCTGCTCGCTTACGAGAACGCCGTGCGCAAGATGCCGGAGTGGCAAATCTACGACGGCCTGCATACCCTGCTCGGCGCGCCGATCGACGATTTCACCCTGCCGGAGCACTATACCCGCAAGCGTATCCGCGCCATGGGCCGGGTATCGCTGATGTCCACCCGCGCCAGCGAGCTGGCGCTGGAGCAGGCCGGCCTGATTGGCGAAGCGGTGCTGACGAACGGCGAAACCGGTATTGCCTACGGCTCTTCGACCGGCAGCACCGGCCCGGTGAGCGAGTTTGCCACCATGCTGACGGAAAAGCATACCAACAACATTACCGGCACCACCTACGTACAGATGATGCCGCACACCACCGCGGTCAACACCGGCCTCTTCTTCGGCCTGCGCGGGCGGGTTATTCCCACCTCCAGCGCCTGCACCTCCGGCAGCCAGGCTATCGGCTACGCCTGGGAAGCCATTCGCCATGGCTATCAAACGGTGATGGTGGCCGGCGGTGCCGAAGAGCTCTGCCCGTCCGAAGCGGCGATCTTTGATACCCTCTTCGCCACCAGCCAGCGCAACGATGAGCCGAAAACCACCCCGTCGCCGTTCGACGCACGTCGCGATGGCCTGGTGATAGGCGAAGGCGCCGGTACGCTGATCCTCGAAGAGCTGGAGCACGCCAAAGCGCGCGGCGCGACGATCTACGGCGAAATCGTCGGCTTTGCCACCAACTGCGACGCCGCGCATATCACCCAGCCGCAGCAGGAAACGATGCAAATTTGCATGGCGCAGGCGCTCAGCATGGCCGGTTTACGCGCCGAAGATATCGGCTATATCTCGGCCCACGGTACGGCGACCGATCGCGGCGATATTGCCGAAAGCCGGGCCAGCGCCGCCCTCTTCGGCAGTCGCGTGCCGATCTCTTCGTTGAAAAGCTACTTTGGCCATACGCTGGGCGCCTGCGGGGCGCTGGAAGCCTGGATGAGCCTGCAGATGATGCGTGAAGGCTGGTTCGCCCCGACGCTCAACCTGCGTCAGCCGGACCCCCAGTGCGGCGAGCTCGACTACATCATGGGGGAAGCGCGCAGGATCGACTGCGAGTATCTGCAGAGCAATAACTTCGCCTTTGGCGGCATCAACACCTCCATCATCATTAAACGTTGGTCTTGATATGTATCGGCTTTTGCTGGGGAAAATTTCGACCTTAAGCACGCGGGCGCTGCCGCCGGCGATCTCCGCCCTCGCGCCGCAGGGCGCGCGCCGCGCCGGCTGGCTGGCGGGCCGCGCGCTGCTCTCCCAGGCGGTGACGCCGCTGCCCGAGATTATCTACGCCGAACAGGGCAAGCCGGGGTTTGCTGACGGGACGCCGCTGTGGTTTAACCTCAGCCACAGCGGCGACGATATCGCGCTGCTGCTCAGCGACGAGGGGGAAGTCGGTTGCGATATTGAGGTCATTCGCCCGCGAGAAAACTGGCGTCGGATCGCCAATGCGGTATTTAGCTCTGGCGAGCATGCGCAGGTGGAGGCCGAACGGCCGGAGCAACAGCTGGCGGCGTTCTGGCGCATCTGGACGCGTAAAGAGGCAATCGTTAAGCAGCGTGGCGGCAGCGCCTGGCAGATTGCCAGCGTCGACAGCTGCTTCCGCTCCCGGCTGTCGGTCAGCCAGCTCCAGCTTGGCGCCCTCAGCCTGGCGGTGTGCACGCCGACGCCGTTCGAGCTCAAGGTCGAACGGCTGGGCTAAGCTATCCTTTACGCTTCAGCGGCCAGAAGATGGTCAGCACGCCGGCGACGATAATCAGCACGCCCAGCAGCGAGCACCAGCGGAAAGCCTCGTGCCATCCGGGCAGCCAGATAGCGGCGGCCCACACCACAATGTAGCTCAGGCTCAGCAGGGCATAGGCTTTGGCGAGCGGCAGACGGTGCAGCGCAAAGTACCAGCACACCATTGACAGCAGATAGCCGCCCAGCCCCAGCGCCAGGCCGAAGGTGCCGGCCCGGAGATGGACAAGATGGCCGATAAACGTGACCAGGTCGGTCAGCGGCGGCAGCTCGACCATCGCCCCGCGCAGCAGCAGCTGCGCGGCGCTGACCAGCCCGACGCTAAGCAGCGCCCAGATTAAGCCCATCAGACGCTACTCCCGAGAATGACGATACCCACGACAATCAAGCCGACCCCCACCCAGTGGCGGCGCGCCACCGGCTCGTGCCAGACGCCCCACGCCGCGAGGGTGACCCAGACGAAGTTGAGGCTCAGCATCGGGTAGGCAATGCTCACCGGGATCGCCTGCAGCACGCTCAGCCACAGCAGCATACCGCCGCCGAGCGCCAGCAGCGCCAGGCCCAGCCAGCCGAGAATATGCCGTCCGCGCCGTCCGGATTTGGACGGGCGGGTGGCCTGTTTCTGGCACAGCTGTCCGACGCAGCTCAGCAGGCTGGCGAGCGCCAGGCAGATCCAGATACTCATTGCGGCAGATACTGGATAAACACAACCCGCCCTAACTCATAGGAGCTATCGGGTTTTGGTAGCGGCAGATCGTTCATGCTCTCCCCTTTGTCCATCAGCAGAACCAGCGATACCGGCCCCTGCTGACGATGCGTTGCCAGCCAGCTGGCAAAGTCGCCCTCGCTGACGAAGCGGCCCCGCGCATCCGGCCAGTCGAGACCGTATTTTAGCTCACCCTGCTTATCGAACAGAATGATATCGCTGCGCCTGAGCTCCCACGACAGGCCGCCGGCAATACCGACGTTATTGGTCAGCACGTAGCGGCTTGGCGCCAGCGACTCGCCGACGATATCAATCATAAACTGCGGCTGCTTGCTATCAATCACCCGGTCAGGAATGGCGAAACCCACCAGCAGCGCCAGTCCCAGCGGACAGCAGGCGGCAAGCGGCCAGCGCCGGGCGCTGTCCTTCATCGTCAGCCAGCCCACCAGCGCCCAGGCCGCAAATATCAGGGCCGCCAGCAGGCACTTATACAGCTCAATCTGCGACCACACCGGCTTGTGCATAAAGCTCCACGGCGAGACCGCCAGCACCGCCAGCAGGCCAGCCAGGCCGAAGCCGATGTTGATCATCGCGTTGATGCGCAGCGCCTTCGCCCCCGCTTTCGCCGCATTCAGCGCATAGCGGGCCATCAGGATCGCCAGCGGCCCAAAGCACGGCAGGATGTAGGTCGGCAGCTTGCCCTTGGCGATGCTAAAGAACAGCAGCGGCATCACCACCCAGCCCAGCAGATACAGCGCGCCGCGGGCGTCGTCGCGTTCGGTCCAGCCGCGCTTCAGCGCCCCGGGCAGCAGCGCCAGCCACGGCAGGCTTCCGGCAATCAGGAACGGAATGTAGTACCAGAACGGCGCCTTATGCTGGGCGTCTTTCTCGGCAAAGCGCTGAATATGCTCCACCCAGAAGAAGTAGCGCCAGAAGTCCGGCTCGCGCTGGGCAATAGCCAGCCCCCACGGCAGCACCACCAGCGCGCAGACAACCACCGACAGCCAGCCCCAGGTCAGCACTTCGCGCCAGCGCTTGCGCGCAATCACCCACGGCAGTACGCCCACCACCGGCACCGCCAGCGCGAGGAAGCCTTTGGTCATCACCCCCATCCCGCAGGCCACGCCCAGCAGGAGATAGCCGGCCATTTTGCCCTTCCGGGTCTGCGCCTGAGCGGCGCCCCAGAAGCTGCACATGGCGAGGGCCATCCACATGGCGATCATCGGGTCCAGCACCGCATAGGTACCGATACCGTAGACCAGCAGCGCGGTGAGGAACATCACGCCGGAGAGGATCGCCAGCCGTTTATCCCGCCAGATCCGCCACGCCAGCCAGGCAACCAGCAGCGCGGTCACGCTGATGGAGAAGACCGAGCCAAAGCGCACGCCGAAATTGTTGTGGCCAAACAGCCACTGCCCGATGCTGTTAATCCAGTAGCCGGCAATCGGTTTTTCAAAGTAGCGCAGCCCGAGGAAATGCGGCACCACCCAGTCGCCGGAGGCCAGCATTTCGCGGCTAATCTCCGCGTAGCGCGTCTCGTCAGGCTGCCAGAGCAGGCGGAAATTCAGCGGCAGTACGTAATACAGGGCAAACAGCGCCAGCAGGGAGATACCATAACGAATGCTTTTCATACGTCCTGACTCAATAATTGTTCACGCCCAAGCCAGCCTTCCCGGCCGGCCAGTTCACCGCGGACCACCTTGCCCACCGGCAGCTCGCTAAAATCAGCGGGCAGCAGCTGGCTCAGCGGGCAAAACTGAATCTCTTCCTGCGCCGCCATGGTCAGCAGCTCATCAAACTGCTGCGCAAACGCAATCCCTTCCACTTCGGCATGAATGGTATAGACCGGGACGCCCGGGTCGCGATGAATACAGTCCAGCAGATAGCGGTTAAAGCCGCCGGTATCCACCGCGCTGCCGACCACCTCATCCCAGGTGGGAAGCGTGACCGGGATCTGCACGGTGCCCAGCGTCTCGTTGCCGAGCTGCGGCCGGAAGGGGCGGCTGCCGCGGCAGTCGCTGTTGTAGAGAAAATCGAAGGACTCTTTGGCTTTGATAACCCGCTGGTCGGCGCGCCAGCCGGCGACGGCGGAGCAGGTCACCGGCTGGCCAATAATCCGCTCCAGCTCCAGCAGCCCGCGCTCAACCTCCAGGGTCAGGCGCTCCTGCGGCCAGACGCCGCTCCACGCCTGCCAGCTGTAGTGATCCCAGGCGTGCAGGCCCACCTCATGGGCCTGCGCCGTCGCGCGCAGCACCTCTTCATTGCCCGCGCCGATGCGCCGTCCGGGCCAGGCGGTACCGGCCAGCAGGATATCCCAGCCGTACAGCGAGGCCGCCTTTGAGCGCAGCATCTTCCACAAAAACTTCGGTTTTATCAGGCGCCATAAATGGCGCCCCATATTGTCCGGCCCAACGCTAAAAAAGAAGCTTGCCTGAATCCCGTTCTGGGCCAGAAGGCTCAGCAGCCGCGGAACCCCGTCCCGCGTGCCGCGAAAGGTATCAACATCTATGCGTAAGCCGACCTGTTTCATGATCTCTTATCATCCGCCAGTTCAACGGTGCGCAGGAAGAAGTCGAGGGTATGCTCGACGGTCTCTTCCATCGGTACCGTCGGCGTCCAGCTCAGGCAGCGCTTCGCGTTGCGGATGCTCGGCTTACGGTGCTCGACGTCCTGATAACCTTTACCGTAGTAATCGCTGCTTTCGACATCGCGGAAGCCGGCGAACGGCGGGAAGTTGCCGCGCAGCGGATGGCGCTCGAAGCACTCCAGCAGCATCTCCGCCAGCTCTTTAATACTGGCTTCGTTGCCCGGGTTACCGATGTTGATAATCTGCCCGTCGCAGCGGCCGTCTTTGTTCTCGATAATGCGGAACAGCGCTTCAATACCGTCGCTGATATCGGTGAAGCAGCGCTTCTGCTTACCGCCTTCGATAAGCTTAATCGGCGAGCCCTCAACCAGGTTGAGGATCAGCTGGGTAATGGCGCGGGAGCTGCCGATACGCGCGGCGTTGAGGTTATCCAGACGCGGCCCCATCCAGTTAAACGGACGGAACAGGGTGAAGCGCAGCGCGGCTTTATCGCCATAGGCCCAGATCACGCGGTCGAGCAGCTGCTTCGATACCGAATAAATCCAGCGCTGCTTGTTGATCGGCCCCACCACCAGGTTCGAGCTGTCTTCATCGAAGTTTTTATCGGTGCACATACCGTACACTTCAGAGGTCGACGGGAAGATAATGCGCTTATCGTACTTCACGCAGTCGCGGATAATCTTCAGGTTCTCTTCGAAGTCCAGCTCGAACACGCGCAGCGGGTTACGGGTGTACTCAATCGGCGTGGCGATCGCCACCAGCGGCAGAACCACGTCGCATTTCTTAATGTGATACTCAATCCATTCGGAGTGAATGCTGATATCCCCTTCGACGAAGTGGAAGCGCGGATTCTCAAGGAAGCGGCTGATGGCATCGGAGCCGATATCCAGACCGTAGATTTCGTAATTATCGTCCTGCAGCAGGCGCTCGGTCAGATGGTTGCCGATAAACCCGTTAACGCCGAGGATCAGCACGCGGGTGCGACGCTTAATCGCCACCACCGGCTTGCTGCTCAGCACGGCGCCAGAGACCAGGCCCAGGGCCTGCGCCAGCTGCGTGCCCTGAATATAGACGCCGCGATCGGTCTGACCGGTGACGATTTCCAGCGCTCCGTCCTGGCAGGCGACCACCAGCGGCGCGGTGGAGATCACCGTCCCTGCCTTCGCTGCCGGCAGGTCGTGACGGACGCGCGATTTCCAGACGATAAATTTGCTGGCGCCGGTATAGCCAAACGCGCCCGGCCACGGATCGGAGACGGCGCGGACCAGGTTATGCAGGGCCTGCGCGGGCTGCTCCCAGTCAAGACGGCCATCTTCCGGCGTACGGCGGCCGACGTAGGTCGCCTGGCTCTCATCCTGCGCGCGCGCGTCAATTTTGCCTTCACGGATCGCCGGCAGCGCCTGGCCCAGCAGCTCGGACGCCGCCGTGCACAGCCTGCGGTGCAGGGTCAGCGCCACGTCATCGGCCCCAATGGCCACCGACTGCTGGGCGACGATATCGCCGGCATCGGCGCGGCTGACCATGCGGTGCAGGGTAACGCCCGTTTCGCTCTCTCCGTTGACCAGCACCCAGTTCAGCGGCGCGCGGCCGCGATACTTCGGCAGCAGGGAGCCGTGCAGGTTAAAGGCACCGCGCGGCGCAAGATTGAGGAGCTCATCGCTCAGCAGGTTCCGGTAGTAGAAGGAGAACAGCACGTCCGGCTTTATTTCACGGATACGTTCAATCCACAGCGGGTGATTCACATCTTCTGGCGCCCACACCGGGATACCCTGTTCCGCAGCGAGACGCGCCACCGAACCAAAGAAATGGTTTTCGCCGGGGTTATCCGGATGGGTGAAAATAGCGGCGATGTCATACCCGGCGTCCAGCAGGGACTGAATACCTGCGCAACCCATATCGTGATAAGCGAAGACTACGGCTTTCATGAACGATCTTCCTCTTGAGATGCCGTTTCCGGCTGACGAACAACACGTTGAATAAAGTAGCGGGGACGGGCGCGAACATCGTTATAGATGCGGCCGATATACTCCCCGAGCAGGCCCATGCCGACAAACTGGGCGCCGATAAACATAAACAGCACGGCAAAGAGCACGAACACCCCTTCGGCCGCCCACTGCGGACCCAGTACCAGGCGCAGCACAATCAGCAGGATCGAGAAGGCAAAGCCCAGCAGGGCGATCACGCTGCCGAAAACGCTGAGCAGGCGCAGCGGCGTGGTGGTCAGGCAGGTCACCAGGTCGTACATCAGGTTAATCAGGCGCATAAAGCTGTATTTGGAATCACCGAACTCACGCTCGGCGTGCATCACCGGGATCTCCACCGCCCGGCGGGCAAAGGTATTCGCGAGGATCGGGATAAAGGTGCTGCGCTCGTGGCAGTTGAGCATCGCGTCGATGATATGGCGGCGATAGGCCCGCAGCATGCAGCCGTAATCGCCCATCGCTTTGCCGGTGGTGCGCTGGATCAGGCGGTTGATCATCTTCGACGCGGTTTTACGGAAGAAGGTATCCTGGCGGTTCTGACGCACGGTTCCGACCACGTCATAGCCCTCGTCCGCTTTCTCCACCAGCCGCGGGATCTCCTCCGGCGGGTTTTGCAGGTCGGCATCGAGGGTAATGATCAGATCGCCGGTGACGTGGCTAAAGCCCGCCATAATCGCCGAGTGCTGGCCGTAGTTGCGGTTCAGCAGCACCGCCACGACGTGGCTGCCTTCAGCTTCGGCCGCCGCCGTCAGCATGCGGGCGGAGTCATCGCTGCTGCCGTCGTCGACCAGCAGGATTTCATATTCACGCCCAAGGGTGGCGCAGGCGCTATCCGTGCGGCGAATGAGCTCTGGCAGGCTCTCCTGCTCGTTATAAACAGGGATAACCACCGAGACCTTCTTCACGGGAGGATAAGTAAACATATTAACGTCCTGACAGCTGGTGCAGAGCGGAGATAACGCGGGTGACGTCGTCATCGGTCATATCCGGGAACAGCGGGAGTGAACAAATGCGCGCGCTGTTCCATTCCGTGTTCGGCAATGACAGCGTCGGGAAGCGCTCGCGGTAATATTTTTGCGTATGCGCCGCGCGGAAATGCAGGCCGGTGCCGATCCCCATGGCTTTCAGCTGCTCCATTAAGGCATCGCGACTAATGCCGCAGAGGGCTTCATCGACGCGAATAATAAACAGGTGCCAGGCGTGCTGGTGCTCCCAGCCCGGCACCTGCAGCGGCGCGAACGGGGTATCCGCCAGCTCGCTCAGATAGCGGCGGGCAATGTCGGCGCGACGCCGGTTGGCGTGCGGCAGCTTATCCAGCTGCACCAGCGCCAGCGCGGCGTTGATATCGGCCAGGTTGTACTTGAAGCCCGGGGAGATCACCTCCGCCTGCGGAGCGCGGCCGAGGGTCTGGCGGTCGTAGGCATCAACGCCAAGGCCGTGGAATTTGAGGCTACGGATACGCGCAGCCAGCTCGTCGTCATCGGTGACGACCAGCCCGCCTTCGGCACAGGTCATATTTTTAATGGCGTGGAAGGAGAAGATTGCGGTACCGCGGCTGCCGACGTGACGGCCCTTGTAGTAAGTCCCCGCCGCGTGGGCGGCATCTTCAATCACCGGGATGCCGTGGCGATCGCCGACGGCGCGAATGGCGTCAATATCCGCCGGCGCGCCGGCGTAATGCACGGGAACGATGGCCCTGGTGCGGGGGGTAATTGCCGCTTCAACCGCCTCAGCGGTAATCATCAGGTTATCGCGATCGACGTCGATCATCACCGGCGTCGCGCCCAGCAGACAGATCATGTTCAGGGTCGAGACCCAGGTCTGCGAAGGGGTGATCACCTCATCGCCGGCGCCGATGCCCAGCGCCATCAGCGTGACGTGCATGCCGCCGGTTGCCGAGCTGACCGCCACCGCGTGACGGTTGCCGGTCAGCGTGCAGAAGGCCTCTTCCAGCGCCTGATTTTTCGGCCCGGTCGTGATCCAACCTGATTGCAAAACTTCACGCAGCGCGGCCAGCTCTGCGTCACCCATTGACGGGCGCGAAAACGGCAAAAATTCGCTCATCATTTTCCTGCTCTGTATATGGCCCGAACAAACTCAGGCCGGTAGAAAAAAATATCCTGCGCCAGCGGACTTAAACAAAATGAAAATGAAATTCTTTCAATGCCACATTTTCATTCCAGGGTATTTGACGTTATTTAATTTAGACGGGGTTGCTTAGGATAATATTAAGAAATTAATATAGTTGGCGATCGACAATACAACCAGTTGTTTTATAAATAAGTTTATTAACTGTGATGGCGGTTTTAAGCGGGGAATTCGGCCCCTGACTCAGAACGGGCCAGGAGCACGGGGCGGTAAAGTAAACAAACATTAAACCGTTAAACAATAAATAAAATTTTACTCTATGATACTAAAGAGAGAAATCTTACATAGATCACAAAATTATTTCCGGAGTATTACAAGTTTGCAGGAAAATCTGCAGGTAATTGGTTAGCAGGACAATTAATAATAGCGTCATTATCGGCGCCGCAGTCGCGAACAAAGGTAATTGTCGCAAACTCGTCAATCACTTCCGTCGGATAGGCCGGGCCGGCGGCGCGGTACGACTCCATCAGCGGGATATGCTCATTCTGGAAGCAGACGGTTTTTTGCGGATCGTTGATAACCCAGCGCGGAAAGAAGATGGTGCCGTGAAATAGCCGGTCGCCGAGATTAACAATCAGGCTGACGTCAGTCCCGGTCGGTTCGGTCCACGAGATTTTATAGATGCTGGCCCCCACCCGTACGATAAAAGCCTGCTGATCTTTTACCCACCGGTTGCCGACGATCCCGCTATGGATACGGTAGTCCAGGGTGCGGCCATTTTTGACGTAAATTTCGTAATTCCACCCGTTATCGTAGGTATAAACCAGATGTTTGCCGATAAAACCGCTCAAATCGTGTTTGTCGAAAGCGTTCATTGTGCTTGCTCCTCTGTTGTTGGAACCCAGCGTACTGCTTTAAAAAATGAATGAATAACGCTATGTTTTGATTGAATCCATCCACTTTTTAGATGAGTTATGCACAAGACAACCCTCGAACAATGGGCTCTGCTGGAGAAGGTTACCGCCCTGGGCAGCTTTGCCAGAGCCGCGGAGGAGACCCATCGCAGCCAGTCGTCGGTCAGCTACAACCTCGCCCTGCTGCAGGAAAGGCTGGGGGTAACGCTGCTGACGCCATCCGGGCGCCGCGCGGTATTAACGCCGGCGGGCGAGCTGCTGCTCGCCCAGGTTAAGCCGCTGCTGCAGGCTTTTTATTATGTTGAAAATCATGCTATTGCGCTGCGCAACGGCGCCCGTACCAGGCTCGATCTGGTGGTCGACAGCATTTTTCCTCGCCAGCGGCTGTTTGCTATTCTGCGCCAGTTCCAGCAGCGCTACCCGCAAACCCAGGTCAGGCTGACGGAGGTGCTGGAAAACATCGGCGACGAGAGCGCGGCGCGCGGCGAGGCTGACGTGATGGTGCTAACCCGCCGCCAGGACATTACCGGCCGCGGCGAGTGGCTGATGAACATCGATTTTATCGCCGTCGCTCACCGGGACCATCCGCTCGCCGCCCTCGACGGGCCGCTGGACGATAGCGCCCTCGCCCGCTGGCCGCTGGTGCAGATCGCCGATCGCCACAACGAGCGCCAGCCGGGCCGCGACGCGTGGACCTTCTCCACCATTGATGCCGCTATTGATGCCGTGCTGTATCAGGTCGGTTTCGGCTGGCTGCCTGAAGAGCGCATTCGTCCGCAGCTCGCCCAGGGGGAGCTGAAGCCGCTGCCGCTGAGCCACGGCGCCCGACGCGCGACCCCGCTGCACCTGATCGTCAAGCGCGACGTCACCCCCATTGATGAACAGCTCGCCACGCTGCTGGATCTCTTCAGGCGCCCCTGACGGCGCCGCTTATATATGATTTTCTTATACTATCGGGCCATTGATTGATCTGAGTTACTCCTAAAGTATGATGAATTATTAAAATCATCATACTTTCCTGCACACTGAGATTAACGCCTTGTCGATCCTCCGCACCTTTTTCCGCCCTTTTCTGACGGCGGTTTTCATCTGTCTGCCTCTGCTAACCGGCGCCGCCGCGCGTGAATTAGTTACCGCCTGGCCGGTTAACGTAGGTCCTCTGAACCCCCACCTCTATACCCCCAACCAGATGTTCGCCCAAAGCATGGTCTACGAGCCGCTGGTCAAATATCAGCAGGATGGCTCGGTCAAGCCGTGGCTGGCGAGCAGCTGGAGCCACTCCGCGGACGGAAAAGTCTGGCTGTTTACCCTGCGCAGTGACGTGCAGTTCTCCAACGGCGAGCCGTTTAACGCCCAGGCGGCGGTAGCCAATTTTCAGGCGGTGCTGGCGAACAGGCAGCGCCACGCCTGGCTGGAGCTGACCAACCAGATCAGCGATGTCAGAGCGCTGAGCGATACTCGGCTGCAAATCACCCTCAAAAGCGCCTACTACCCTTTTCTCCAGGAGCTGGCTCTGCCGCGTCCGTTCCGCTTTATCGCCCCGTCACAGTTTGTTGACGGCGGCACCCTGCACGGCATTAAGGCGCCCATCGGCACCGGGCCGTGGGTGCTGAAAACCGCGAAACTCAACCAGTTTGATGTGCTGGTGCGTAACCCACGCTACTGGGGCGAAAAACCGGCGCTTGACCAGGTGACCGTAAAGGTGATCCCGGACCCGATGACCCGCGCCGTCGCCTTTGAAACCGGCGATATCGATCTGCTCTATGGCAACGAGGGCCTGCTGCCGCTGGATACCTTCGCGCGTTTCAGCCATAACCCGGCCTGGCGCACCCAGCTTTCTCAGCCCGTCGAAACGGTGATGCTGGCGCTTAACTCTGCCAAAGCGCCCACTAATGAGCTGGCGGTGCGGGAAGCGCTAAACTATGCGGTCAACAAAAAGTCGCTGATCGACAACGCGCTGTGCGGCACCCAGCAGGTCGCCGATACGCTGTTTGCCCCTTCGGTGCCCTACGCCAATATCGGCTTAACGCCGCGCCGCTACGATCCGCAGCGGGCTAACGCCCTGCTGGAAAAGGCCGGCTGGCTGAAGCCCGCAGGCGAGGAGATCCGCCGGAAAAATGGCCAGCCGCTGCGCATCGAGATGTCGTTTATCGGCACCGACGCCCTGAGCAAATCAATGGCGGAAATTATGCAGGCCGATATGCGTCAGGTTGGCGTCGACGTCGTGCTGAACGGCGAAGAAGAGAGCAGTATTTATGCCCGCCAGCGCGACGGGCGCTTCGGCATGATTTTTAACCGCACCTGGGGCGCACCGTACGATCCGCACGCCTTTATGAGCTCAATGCGCGTCCCCTCTCACGCCGACTATCAGGCCCAGCAGGGGTTAGCCGATAAGGCGCTTATCGACCAGCAGATTGGCAAGGTGCTGGCTACCACCGACGAAACCCGGCGCCAGGCGCTGTATCGCGACATCCTGACCCGCCTGCACAACGATGCGGTCTATCTGCCCATCAGCTACGTCTCGATGATGGTGGTGGCAAAACCCGAGCTCGGTACAATCCCTTACGCTCCGGTTGCCGCTGAAATTCCGTTCGAACTGATCCAGCCGGAGCAGCCCTGATGCGGCGCTACGTACTGCGGCGCATCCTGCTGCTGATACCGATGATTTTCGCCGCCTCGGTCATTATCTTTCTTATGCTGCGTCTCGGCACCGGCGACCCGGCGCTGGACTATCTGCGCTTATCAAATCTTCCGCCGACGCCGGAGATGGTGGCCTCCACGCGCGCGATGCTCGGGCTGGACCAATCGCTCGTCACCCAGTACGCCGGCTGGCTATGGAAGGCGCTGCATCTCGATTTTGGCCTCTCCTTCGCCACCCAGCGACCGGTGATCGACGACGTGATGCACTTCCTGCCCGCCACGCTGCAGCTGGCGGGCGCGGCGCTGGTCATTATCCTGCTGACCTCCGTGCCGCTGGGGATTTGGGCCGCCCGCCATCGCGACCGCCCGGCGGATTTCATCGTGCGGGCGATCGCCTTTCTCGGCGTATCGATGCCCAACTTCTGGCTCGCCTTCCTGCTGGTGATGCTTTTTTCCGTCTACTTGCAGTGGCTGCCGGCGCTGGGCTACGGCGGCTGGCAGCACCTTATTCTGCCCGCGGCGTCGATAGCCCTGATGTCGCTGGCCATTAACGCCCGCCTGCTGCGCGCCAGCATGCTGGAGGTTGCCGGCCAGCGCCACGTCACCTGGGCGCGGCTGCGCGGGCTGAGCGACAGGCAAACCGAACGCCGCCATATTCTACGCAACGCCTCGCTGCCCGTGGTGACCGCAATCGGGATGCATATTGCCGAGCTGATTGGCGGCACGATGATTATCGAAAATATCTTTGCCTGGCCGGGCATCGGGCGCTACGCGGTGTCGGCCATCTTTAACCGCGACTACCCGGTGATCCAGTGCTTCACGCTGGTGATGGTGGTGGTGTTTGCGCTCTGCAACCTGACGGTTGACCTGCTCAACGCCGCGCTGGACCCGCGCATTCGCCGCCATGAAGGAGTACGCCAGTGAACCTTTTTCTTTCCGCCCGCTGGTCGGTTCGCCTGGCGCTGATCGCCATTATCCTGCTGGTGCTGATCGCCCTCACCGCCCAGTGGTGGTTGCCCTACGACCCGCAGGCCGTTAATTTACCGTCACGCCTGCTCTCGCCGGACGCCCGGCACTGGCTGGGTACCGACCACCTGGGACGCGATATTCTTTCCCGTCTGCTGGCCGCCACGCGGGTTTCTCTCGGCGCGGTGCTGGCCTGCCTGCTGCTGGTGCTGACGCTGGGGCTGGTCATCGGCGGCTGCGCCGGGCTAATGGGCGGCCGGGTCGACCAGCTCACCATGCGGGTTGCCGATATGTTTATGACCTTCCCGACCTCAATCCTGTCGTTTTTCATGGTCGGCGTACTGGGTACCGGTCTGACTAACGTGATTATCGCCATCGCCCTGTCGCACTGGGCATGGTACGCGCGGATGGTGCGCAGCCTGACGATTTCGCTACGCCAGCGCGAGTTTGTGCTCGCCTCCCGGCTTTGCGGGGCGGGGCATATCCGCGTCTTTGTCGATCATCTGGCAGGCGCGGTGGTGCCGTCGCTGCTGGTGCTCGCCACGCTTGATATCGGCCATATGATGCTGCACGTCGCCGGAATGTCGTTCCTTGGCCTCGGCGTCAGCGCGCCGACCGCAGAGTGGGGAGTGATGATTAACGACGCGCGCCAGTACATCTGGACCCAGCCGCTGCAGATGCTGTGGCCGGGCCTGGCGCTGTTTATCAGCGTGATGGCCTTTAACCTGGTGGGCGACGCGCTGCGCGATCGTCTCGATCCTCACCTGATCGCGGAGCATAGCCACTGATGCCACAGAAGATCGAGCTCGAGCAGTTCACCCTCCACGCCGGGCAACCTCTGGTCCACGATTTGTCGCTGACGCTGCGCCGCGGCCAGGTGCTGGCGCTGCTCGGCAGCAGCGGCTGCGGAAAATCGCTGACCTGCGCCGCGGCCCTTGAGGTTCTGCCGCCCGGCGTCCGACAAAGTGCCGGGCGCATCCTGCTCGACGGGATACCGGTCCACGGCAGGCAGCTGCGCGGAGGCACCGTCGCCACCATCATGCAGAATCCTCGCAGCGCCTTTAACCCGCTGCACACCATGGCGGCTCACGCCAGGGAAACCTGCCGCGCCGTCGGCCGGCCGCTGGATGAGTCCTCATTTATCGCCGCGCTGGAGGCGGTGGGGCTGGAGAACCCCGCCCGGCTGCTCAGGCGCTATCCCTTCGAGATGAGCGGCGGCATGCTGCAGCGCATGATGATTGCCCTGGCCGTGCTGAGCGAGGCGCCGTTTATCTTTGCCGATGAGCCCACCACCGACCTCGATGCCGTCGCCCAGGCGCGCATTCTTGACCTGCTGGAAGAGATCGTCACCACCCGCGGCCAGGGCCTGCTGCTGATCACGCACGATATGGGCGTTGTGGCGCGGCTGGCGCACGAGGTCGCGGTGATGGATGGCGGTCGTATCGTCGAGCGCTGCGATGTGGCAACCCTGTTCAGCGCCCCGCAGCATCCGGTCAGCCGGCGGCTGCTGGCGGCGCACCTGGCGCTGTATGGAATGGAGAGCAGAGCGTGAATTTACTTAACGTCGCTGGCGTCAGCCACGATTACCCGCATCACCCGGCGGTGCTGCAGCAGATCGACCTCAGCATCGCGCCGGGGGAGACGGTGGCCCTGCTCGGGCGCAGCGGCTGCGGCAAAAGCACCCTCGCACGCATGCTGGTGGGGCTGGAATCACCCGATTGCGGCGTTATCGCCTGGCGCGATACGCCGCTCACGGCCCTAAAGGGCGAGGCTCTGCGCACCTTTCGCCGCGATATCCAGCTGGTTTTTCAGGACCCGCTGAGCGCGGTGAATCCGCGTAACACGGTGCTGGAGATTATCAGCGAACCGCTGCGCCACCTGTTCCGCTACTCCCGCGATGAGCGCACGGCGCAGGTGAAGGCGATGCTGCAGGCGGTCGATCTCTGCGCTGACCTGCTCCACAAGCGCCCGCTGCAGCTCAGCGGCGGCCAGCTCCAGCGCGTGTGCCTGGCCCGGGCGCTGGTGGTGCGGCCGCAGCTGCTGATCCTTGATGAGGCGGTGTCGAATCTGGATCTCGTCCTGCAGGCGGAGATCGTTGCCTTGCTCAAGCGTCTGCAGGTACAGTTTTCTACCGCCTGCCTGTTTATCACCCACGACCTGCGGCTGGTCGAACGCTTTTGCCAGCGGGTGATGGTGATGGAGAGCGGGCAAATTGTTGAAACGACGGAGATAAGCTCACCGCTGCGTCTTCAGTCCACCGCGGGTCGGGCGCTACAGCGCGCGGTACTTCCCGCTTTTCCAGCCTCCCTGACCAAAGAGAAACGGCCATGCAGCGCGTAACCCTGACCCTTGATGATGAGCTTCTCGCCACCCTTGATGCACTCAGCGAACAGCGGGGCTATAACAACCGCTCGGAAGCGGTGCGCGATATTTTGCGCAATACCCTGATGCATGAACATGCGCAAAAGAGCGAACAGCGCGGCTACGCGGTGCTCTCCTACGTGTACGAACACGAGAAGCGCGAGCTGGCGAGCCGGCTGATTGCCACCCAGCACCATCACCACGATCTCTCCGTCGCCACGCTGCACGTGCACATCAGCCACGATGACTGTCTCGAGATTGCGGTACTGAAAGGGGAAATGGGCGAAGTGCAGCACTTCGCCGATGAGGTGATTGCCCAGCGCGGCGTGCGCCACGGGCATTTGCACTGCCTGACCGCGGAGGAGGAGCACGCCCACCCCTAGTCACGCGCTCGGCGGGAACGCAACGGCGGATCGGTAAACAAAACCGCCGCCGTTTATCAACAGTTGATAAACATGTTGAATTATCAACCCGGTTAACTATCTCTTTTCGTGAATAATGGCGCCTCATTTAACGATCTCGTTATGGCGAGGCTCCTGCACAAATATAAGTTACCGCCCTGCTGGTATCGAGAGAGACCACTCAGGGAAATACAGGCATCCATCGAATCAAGGTGTTGCCAAGGTAACTTCTGACGGCATTCGTGCCGGACGGATACGTTGTGCAGTGCTAAAACCAGGACGTAGGGATCTGCCCGCAATCTGCCTGTGGTCATCCTGTCTTGTTCGCCCCTATGAGTGATTTTTTATAGGGAATTACACCATGTCATCCATCCAACACTGCGCCACCCATCCGGCTAACGCCGCCTTCGACGGCGATGCGATCGCCCAGTACATGCGTACCGACTTTATTACGCTGCCGGAGCAGCTTAGCGTTCATGAAGCGCGGGAGCGCTTTGTCTCGCAGCTCACCAGCGACGATATCCCAGGCCAGGTTTTCGTCGTCGCCGGCAGGAAGCTGCGCGGCAGCCTGTCGATTAAAAAACTGCTGCAGGAGAGCGATGCCACTCAGCCCATTCGCTACTTAATGGACAGCTGCCTGTTCCGCGTAAAGCCCGATGATGAGCGCCAGCAGGTGGTGGCCGAACTGGGCGAACGCGGGCTTGACCTGGTACCGGTGGTCGAAAAAGGCGAGCTGGTCGGCTGCCTGATGGAGAAGGAGATCGCCCATCTGCTGGAAGATGAGGTCACCGAAGACGCGCATCTGCAGGGCGCCACGCTGCCGCTGGAGAAGCCCTATCTGGAGATAAGCCCGTGGACGCTGTGGAAGAAGCGTTCGGTCTGGCTGCTGCTGCTGTTCGTCGCCGAAGCCTACACCAGCAGCGTGATACAGCACTTTGAAGAGGCGCTGGAGTCGGCCATTGCGCTGGCCTTCTTTATCCCGCTGCTGATCGGCACCGGCGGCAACAGCGGCACGCAGATCACCTCCACGCTGGTGCGCTCCATGGCGCTGGGCGAAGTGCGGCTGCGCGATATGGGACGGGTTATCCGCAAAGAGGTCTCGACGTCGCTGCTGATCGCCCTCACGCTCGGGCTGGCGGGATGCCTGCGCGCCTGGATGATGGGCATCGGGATGGAAATCACCCTGATCGTCAGCCTGACGCTGGTGTGCATTACGCTGTGGAGCGCGCTGGTATCGTCGGTGATCCCGATGGTGCTCAAGCGCGTCGGTATCGACCCGGCGGTAGTCTCCGCGCCGTTTATCGCCACCCTGATCGACGGCACCGGCCTGATCATCTACTTCAAAATCGCCCAGTACTTTCTTGGTCTGAACTGACGGCGTACGGGCCCGCCGGCTCACCCGGCGGCCCGCTTTGCCCGCGCTATGCCGAGAGCCAGCGCATGCCTGCGGCCTTCATCTCCCGCTCCTGGTCGCTGCCTCGGGTGGCAAAAACCCGCTGTACCGGAAAACCGCTCTGCTCAAGCAGATAGCCCAGCGCGGCGTATTCGCGCGGGTACTTTGCCGCCAGCGCCGAATCAATCTCAGTCGGCCCCAGCGGGAAGGTAAAGGTCCCCATATCGTAGATACTCTGCCGGTGGAATAGCCGCCACACGCCATCGCGCTTTTCCGCCATATCGTAAAAACGGTTGTGGCACTCGCAGCCGATATTCAGCCGGGTATTTTCCGCAATAATCATGGCGCAGGTTTCGAGGATCGCGCGGCTGCCGTCGTCGCTGAACTGCACGACCGGGGAGCTAATCAGGTGCCGGGTCCGCAGCTCAGAGGCGCCCATGCGCATCGAGCCATCGATAAAATCGCTGGCCAGCCCTTCAAACCAGGTAATTTCTATCGTTCCGTCCGGGTGAAACAGCTCGCGTAATTTATCCCATTCGCTCAGGTCGCGATGGATCCAGCCGGTCATCAGGTCGTTAAGCTGCTGGCGGTCCTGCAGTTGGCTATGCATGTTGGTCTCTCCGATTAGTGAACCGGGTGTAGTTTGTGCTCGCGATCCAATAAACTCAAATATACAGATTTCATCGATCAATCACTTTAAGTGATGAATGAGGGTCCCTATGGAACTACGCCACCTGCGCTACTTTTTGGCCGTTGCCGAGGAGAGCCATTTCGGCCGCGCCGCCGAGCGCCTGCACATCGTGCAGCCCGCGCTGAGCAAGCAGATTAAAGATCTCGAAAACGAGCTGGGAGGCGCGCTATTTATCCGCTCCAGCCGGCGGGTGACGCTTACCGAAGCCGGGAAGCTGCTGCAGGTCCAGGCGCAAAATATCCTCGCCCAGACTGAGCATAGTCGCTTAATGGTCGAACGGTCGCTCAAAGGGGAGATGGGCCAGGTGCGGGTCGGCTTTGCCGGTAACGCGGTGCTCAGCGGGCGGCTGATTGCCGATATGCGGCTCTTCCACCAGCGCTATCCGCAGGCGGAGCTCAGGGTGCAGGAGCTGGAGCCGCATCAGCAAATCGAAGCCATTCTGCATGACCAGCTGGATATTGGCTATCTGCCGGATTTTCAGGGTGCAAACCACCCGGCGCTGCGCCGGGAGGCGGTCGGCAGCTGGCAGCGGTTCGTGGCGATGAATGAAGAGAGCCCGCTGGCCGCTCACCCGCGGCTGACCGTTGAGATGCTGGCGGACGAAGCGCTGATCCTCTACGCCAGCCACGATGCGGACGCGCGGCTGGCGTCAACGCTGCAGGCGCTCGGCGGCAGGGAAAATCACCTCGTCTCGCGCGCCTCGGGGACGCTGAGCGTGCTGGCGATGGCTGGCGCCGGGCTGGGCGTGGCGCTGGTCCCCGAGCCGGTGGTACAGGTCGGCATTCCGGGTATCGTCTATCGCCCGCTGGATGCCCCGGAGCTCTGCGCCAACCTGATCCGGGTCAGCCGCAAAGAGGAGATTAACGGGGCGGCGCGCGCCTGGCAGGCGCTGTTTACGCCGCCTTCTGCCGCCGGGGAGTAGCGCCCTACTTCTGGGCCAGCGCCTGCGCGCAGGCCCAGGCGGAGGCCCACGCCCACTGGAAGTTATAGCCGCCGAGCCAGCCGGTGACGTCCATCACTTCGCCGATAAAATAGAGCCCGGGCACTTTCCGTGCTTCCATCGTGCGGGAAGAGAGTTCGTTGGTATCCACGCCGCCGAGGGTCACCTCCGCCGTCCGATAACCCTCGGTGCCGTTGGGCTGCACGCGCCAGGCGGTCAGCGTCTCCACCAGCGCCTCCTGCTCGCGGAGGTTGAGCTGCTTCAGCGTGACGTCCGGGATCTGCCCCAGCTGCTGCAGGCACTCGACCAGACGCTTCGGCAGCTGCATGGAGAGGGTATTTTTCAGGCTTTGATTCGGATGCTCTGCCCGCTGCTGGTTGAGGAAGTCGTCGAGGCTGCAGTCCGGCAGCAGGTTGATGCTGACGAATTCTCCCGCCTGCCAGTAGCTGGAAATTTGCAGCACCGCCGGGCCGGAGAGCCCGCGATGGGTAAACAGCAGATTCTCGCGGAAAACCGTGCCGTCCTCGGCGGTAATGGTCGACGGCACCGACACGCCGGAGAGCACCTGCAGCTGTTCGAGCAGCGGTTTATGCAGGGTAAAAGGCACCAGCCCGGCGCGGGTCGGCAGCACCGTCAGGCCAAACTGTTCGGCCAGCTTGTAGCCGAACGGCGACGCGCCAAGGCCCGGCATCGACAGGCCGCCGGAGGCGACCACCAGCCTGTTCGCCGCCACCGTTTCGCCGTTAAGCTGCAGGGTGAAGCCCGCGTCGTCGCGCTCGACGCTCAGGATCTCCGTGCGCAGGCGGAGCTGCACGCCGCCCTTTTCACATTCGGCCAGCAGCAGGTTGACCACCTGTTCGGCAGAGTCGTCGCAGAACAGCTGGCCGAGCGTCTTCTCATGCCAGGCGATGCCGTGTTTACCCACCAGCTCGATAAAATCCCACTGGGTGTAGCGCGCCAGCGCCGACTTGCAAAAATGCGGGTTCTGGCTGAGATAGGCCGCCGGCTCGATATACATATTGGTAAAATTGCAGCGCCCGCCGCCGGACATCAGGATTTTACGGCCCGGTTTTTTACCATTATCCAGCAGCAGCACGCGCAGCCCCGCCTGGCCCGCCTGTGCTGCACAAAACATTCCCGCCGCTCCGGCGCCGATTACAATGGCATCAAACCTTTCCACACTGCTTTCCTCATGTCCCGATTGTCGGGAATTGTAAATATTTCACGCTGGTCGCACCAGCGCGAAAAATTAAGTATTTATTTACATCATTGAAATATATAGGATTACTCCCAAGCGCGTCGTACCTGAAGAGCAGGGAAATCAAAAAAAGTCTATATTTCACTTTGCCCGCGCCGCTAAAGTCACTGATAATGCGCCGCGTTCATGTCCTCAAAATGGCGTAACGTCCTATGCTACATTTATTTGCCGGTCTGGATTTACATACCGGGCTATTACTATTGCTTGCTTTAGCTTTCGTGCTGTTTTACGAAGCGATTAACGGTTTTCATGATACCGCAAACGCTGTTGCAACTGTGATCTACACACGCGCAATGCGGTCGCAGCTTGCTGTGGCGATGGCGGCTCTCTTCAACTTTTTCGGCGTTCTGTTAGGTGGTCTTAGCGTAGCTTATGCCATTGTGCATATGTTGCCGACCGACCTGCTGCTTAACATGGGTTCTGCACATGGCCTCGCTATGGTGTTCTCCATGCTGCTGGCGGCGATTATCTGGAACCTCGGAACCTGGTACTTCGGTCTTCCGGCCTCCAGTTCGCATACGCTGATCGGCGCCATCATCGGGATTGGTTTAACCAATGCGTTGATGACCGGCACCTCGGTGGTTGACGCGCTGAATATCCCGAAAGTCATCGGTATTTTCGCCTCGCTGATCGTCTCGCCTATCGTGGGCCTGGTGGTGGCTGGCGGCCTGATTTTCATTCTGCGCCGCTACTGGAGCAATACCAAGAAACGCGCCCGTATCCACCTGACGCCTGCTGAACGTGAAAAGAAAGACGGGAAGAAAAAACCGCCGTTCTGGACCCGCATTGCGCTGATTCTGTCAGCCATCGGCGTGTCATTCTCGCACGGCGCGAACGACGGTCAGAAGGGCATTGGCCTCGTCATGCTGGTGCTTATCGGCGTAGCGCCGGCAGGGTTCGTGGTTAACATGAACGCCTCCGGCTACGAAATCACCCGTACCCGCGATGCGGTCAATAACGTGGAAACCTTCTTCGAACAGCGTCCTGAGCTGCTGAAGAAAGCGACCGGCGTTGACCAGCTGATTCCGTCACCGGAAGCCGGTGCGGTCGCCGCGGGCGAGTTCCACTGCCATCCGGCGAACACCGTCAACGCGCTTAGCCGCGTGAAAACGATGCTTACCGGAATCGAAAGCTACGACGCGCTCACTCTCGATCAGCGCAGCCAGATGCGCCGCATTATGCTGTGTATTTCCGACACCACCGACAAAGTCGCGAAGCTGCCGGAAGTGAATGGCGATGACAAGCGTCTGCTGAAGAAGCTTAAAACCGATATGCTGAGCACCATCGAGTACGCGCCAATCTGGATCATTATGGCGGTTGCTCTGGCGTTGGGTATCGGCACCATGATCGGCTGGCGCCGCGTGGCGACCACTATCGGCGAGAAGATCGGTAAGAAAGGCATGACCTACGCACAGGGTATGTCGGCCCAGATGACCGCAGCCGTATCGATTGGTCTGGCGAGCTACACCGGGATGCCGGTTTCCACCACCCACGTGCTCTCCTCCTCGGTTGCAGGGACGATGCTCGTTGACGGCGGCGGACTGCAGAGAAAAACCGTCACCAGTATTCTGATGGCGTGGGTTCTCACCCTCCCGGCGGCGATTCTGCTGTCAGGCGGGCTGTACTGGATAGCGCTGAAGCTTATCTAAGCGGCTAACGGCAGTGATATAACGGGTCAGGAAACTGGCCCGTTTTTTTTTGCGCTAGTGCCAGATAAGCAGCGCAATCATACTCACCACCACCAGGCCACACAGCGCGCTGGTCAAAATAAACTGCCGCCGCACCCGTTCACAGCGGCGAATAAACTCGTCGTCATGATGATCGCGGTAGCGCTGGCCGTAGATATACCAGACCAGCCTCATCTGTTTACCCGGCTGGCCGTGAGAGGTAAAAAACCCTCCGCCATCAACATATTGATACAGCAAGGGATCGCAACCACGTAGCACTACCAATAACGCACGCAATGATGAGAAGTAGCGTGCCATATTCACCACACAAACGATACACAGGGCCCAAAACAGCGCAATCGTGCTGATCATACATCCTCCCCGGCGACCCGCCCTCGGAGACGTCTCCGGGGCTAGCGCTCCCCAATACCCGACCCATACAATAGAAGAGTGCGATACCAATCACGTTTATTTATTCGATCGGCTCATTAAATAGTGTAGGAGATCAGTTAATTTTTTTACCACAAGGTTAATCGTTATCAATACATAAGACGGATATATTTGTTTAACTATTTGGTGAACCAGGCGCATTGACGGCGCGCGAGGGGCGCTATAAGGTAGAAATATCTTCTACAATTAAGTCCTTAACGGACTGAACCCCCGCGAATTAGCACGCAGGACGCGGGCGAAGCGGCAGCGCTAGCTGTCTGGTCCAACGGTCATCGACAACTTATGGAAGGAGTAACACTATGGCTTACAAACATATTCTTATTGCAGTAGACCTCTCCCCGGAAAGCAAAGTGCTGGTAGAGAAAGCCGTTTCTATGGCACGTCCCTACAATGCCAAGGTTTCCCTGATCCACGTCGATGTGAATTACTCCGACCTCTACACCGGTCTTATCGACGTCAATCTGGGCGACATGCAGAAACGCATTTCTGAAGAGACCCACCACGCGCTGAGCGAACTCTCCGGCAACGCGGGCTATCCGATTACGGAAACCCTGAGCGGCAGCGGCGATCTCGGCCAGGTGCTGGTTGATGCGATTAAAAAATACGATATGGATCTGGTCGTCTGCGGCCACCATCAGGACTTCTGGAGCAAGCTGATGTCCTCCGCACGCCAGCTGATCAACACCGTACATGTCGATATGCTGATTGTCCCGCTGCGCGACGAAGAAGACGAATAACGCTTTCGCCTTTCTCAGCATTAGCCTGTCTGCGCCCGCTTATGCGGGCGTTTCTTTACCCGTCCGCGCCGCCATCCCCCGCCCGCTATTATCCCGACTATCCCGAACGGATCGTTATCACCCGCCGGGATCAACTAGCAGGATATCAAGCCACACATTTAATATCAGTTAGTGTGATCAACCAATTATAAGAAAAAATATCTATATAATAATCTAATCATTAAGCCAATGGCCGCAGTATAGCGCGCCATCATACTTTTTCAGCGCGTTCTGGCATACGCGTTCATACTTTTTTGGGATAGCACTAAAAGGCGAAGGAATATGAAAACAACTGCACCTACGGGCCTGCTGCAGCAACCGCGGCCGTTCTTCATGATCTTTTTTGTAGAGTTATGGGAGCGATTTGGCTATTACGGCGTCCAGGGCATCCTGGCGGTTTTCTTTGTTAAACAGCTCGGATTCTCTCAGGAACAGGCGTTCATTACCTTCGGCGCATTTGCGGCGCTGGTCTACGGCCTGATCTCCATCGGCGGCTACGTCGGCGACCACCTGCTGGGCACCAAACGGACGCTGGTGCTGGGGGCGATTGTGCTGGCGCTCGGCTATTTCATGACCGGGCTGTCGCTCCTGAAACCCGATCTCATTTTTATCGCTCTGGGCACCATCGCCGTCGGCAACGGGCTGTTTAAGGCCAACCCCGCCAGCCTGCTGTCAAAGTGCTATCCCCCGGACGACGCCCGCCTCGACGGGGCGTTCACCCTGTTTTACATGTCGATTAACATCGGCTCCCTGCTGTCGCTATCGCTGGCGCCGGTGATTGCCGAGAAGTTCGGCTATGCCGTCACTTACAACCTGTGCGGGGCGGGGCTGATTATCGCTCTGCTGGTCTACTTCGCCTGCCGTGGGATGGTCAAAGATATCGGTTCGGAGCCCGACCATCGGCCGCTGGTGCTGCGCAACCTGCTGTACGTGCTGGTCGGTACGGTAGCGATGATTTTCCTCTGCGCCTGGCTCATGCATAACGTGAAAATCGCCAACCTGGTGCTGATCGTCCTCTCTATCGTGGTGATTATTTTCTTCTTTCGCGAGGCCTTTAAGCTGGATAAAACCGGCCGCAACAGGATGTTTGTCGCCTTTATCCTGATGCTGGAAGCGGTGCTGTTCTACATCCTGTATGCGCAAATGCCCACGTCGCTCAACTTTTTTGCCATCAACAACGTGCACCACCAGATCCTTGGCATCACCATTAACCCGGTCAGCTTCCAGGCGCTGAATCCGTTCTGGGTAGTGGTCGCCAGCCCGGTACTGGCGGCAATCTACACCCGCCTCGGCAACAAAGGTCGGGACCTGACCATGCCGATGAAGTTTACCCTTGGGATGTTTTTATGTTCGCTGGGCTTCCTGACCGCCGCCGCCGCCGGCATCTGGTTTGCCGACGCTCAGGGGCTCACCTCGCCGTGGTTTATCGTGCTGGTCTATCTGTTCCAGAGCCTCGGCGAGCTGCTGATTAGCGCGCTCGGCCTGGCGATGGTCGCCGCGCTGGTTCCCCAGCAGCTGATGGGTTTTATCCTCGGGATGTGGTTCCTGACGCAGGCGGCAGCCTTCCTGATGGGGGGATACGTGGCGACCTTCACCGCGGTGCCGGAAAATATCACCGACCCGCTGCAGACCCTGCCGATCTACACCGACGTGTTCGGCAAGATTGGCCTGGTGACCCTGGCGGTAGCGATAGTGATGGCGATTCTGGTGCCGTGGCTCAACCGTATGATTAATACCCCTGCCGACGGCAAATAGCGTCGGCTCAGACCTCGGCCAGCGACGGCTGGCTGAGGTTAACCCTTACGAGCGTCAATCCACTCCTGCACTTCAATCACAAACTCATCCGGCGCTTTGCGGTACATCTTACGGGCGAGGTCCAAAATCGTATGCTGCCCGAGCGCCTCTTCCATGCGCTGCTGGGCCATGTCCATTACCGAGCGCACGCCACAAATGCCTTCACAGGCCCACTCCGGCGGCTGCTCGTCAAATACCGCCAGCCGCTGGCGAATTTCACGACACTCGAAAATACGCTTATCGCCATCAATGGCATTGACCACGTCCAGCACCGTGATGTGTTCGGCGGGCTTCGCCAGCTGAAAGCCGCCGCCCTTGCCCTCCATGCTGCGCACCAGCCCTGCCCGGGAGAGGCGGGTAAATATTTTGGCCAGGTAGTCGTAGGGCACGCTTTGCAGCTCGGCGATTTCCCGCACGCTCATATCGCGCGCGTCGCCTTTGCTGTCCACCATGCACATCAAACTATGGATGCCGTACTCAACGCCAGAACTGTAGAACGCCATTCTCTTATCTCAGCCAAAACAAATCTGAGTTATTGTAGCTTTTTCATCTCACCCATACCAGACAGATGCCGTATCAAGCGGCAGGATAAATAATTATTTCAATATTTATCATATGGATACAATCAAAACCCCTCTTTTAACCCTGGCAACAGCACAAATCACGTTGCACTTTATAACTACGACAAATAAAATCCGAGTAAATACATCGTAGCAAACAGTGAGTGAAACCATAATGGCTAAAAAAATCCTGATCGTCGGCGCGGGCTTTTCCGGAATGTGGGCGGCGCTCAGCGCCGCACGCCTGGCGGATAAGCACCGCGACGAGACCGTGGAAATCACGGTAATTGCCCCGCAGCCCGAGCTGCGGGTGCGTCCACGTTTCTATGAGGACGATGTGCCGACGCTGGTCGCCCCGCTACAGCCATTATTTGACGCCACCGGCGTCAGCTTCCTGCGCGGGAGCGTTGAGCGCATCGTTCCCGCCGCCAAAGAAGTGGCGTGGATAGACGCCTCCGGCAATGCGCAGCGCGCGGGCTACGACCGGCTGATTCTCGCCAGCGGCAGCCGCGTTAACCGTACCCAGGTCGCCGGCGCCGAGGCTCACGCCTTCGACCTCGACCAGCTGGAAAGCGCCACCGTTCTGGAAAACCATCTCAAATCCCTGGCCCACGCCGCGGATAGCGTGGCGCGCAATACGGTCGTCGTCTGCGGCGGCGGCTTTACCGGCATCGAGATGGCGATGGAGCTTCCGGGCAAGCTGCGGGCCATCCTGGGCTCAAATGCTAAGACCAGAGTAGTCGTAGTTGAACGCGGCCCGCAGCCGGGCTCGCGCTACAGCGACGCGCTGCGCGAGGTTATCGTTCAGGCCTCCGCAGAGCTCGGCGTTGAGTGGCTGGTGAACGCGGAGGTCGAAAGCATTGACGCGTCCGGCGTGACGCTGAAAGACGGGCAGACTATCGCGTCGCAGACCGTTATCTGGACCGTCGGCGTACAGGCCAACGACCTGACGGCGCAGATTGACGCCCCGCGCGATCGCCAGGGCCGCCTGCACGTCAACGGCGATCTTCAGGTGATGGGTCATGATGAGATCTACGCCACCGGGGACGTGGCCTACGCCGCCACGGATGACAAGGGCAACCACGCGCTGATGACCTGCCAGCACGCAATTCTGCTGGGCAAATTTGCCGGCAACAACGCGGCGGCCAGCCTGCTGGAAGTGGCGCCGCTACCCTATCGCCAGGAAAACTACGTCACCTGTCTGGACCTAGGCGCCTGGGGCGCGGTCTATACCGAAGGCTGGGACCAGCAGGTGAAGCTGACGCGAGAAGAGGCGAAAAAGGTGAAGATCGCGATAACCAGCGAGCTTATCTATCCTCCGAAGGCCGACAGAGCCATCGCCTTTGAGATTGCCGATCCGCTGGCGCCGTTCGTCTAACCGCACACAGGCCGCGCGATGCTTATCCGGGCTACGTAGTCCGGATAAGGCGTACCGGCCGGGATATTCCGCGAGAAGGGGTTATTCCGCCGTGCCGGCGTAAATATCAAACCGATGGCCCTTGGTAACCACCGCGTTCGGCGTGGCGACATCCGCTAGCGGCGGCGCGTAGTCGGGCCGTTTGACCACCACCCGTTTGGTCGCCAGCAGGCGCGCCGGCTCGAGCAGGCCGTCGGCGTCTAAATCCGGTCCCACCAGCGACTGAAAGACGCGCATCTCTTTTTTCACCAGCGCGCTTTTCTGCTTGTGCGGGAACATCGGGTCGAGATAGACCACCTGAGGCCGCGGGGTAATATCGCTCAGCGCCGTCAGGCTCGAGGCGTGAATAAGCTGCAGACGCTGCTGCAGCCACGGGCCAATTTCCGGGTCGGCATAGCCGCGGGCAAGGCCATTATCAAGCAGCGCCGCCACCAC
This sequence comes from Klebsiella sp. BIGb0149, assembly GCF_004362605.1. Lineage (NCBI taxonomy): Bacteria > Pseudomonadati > Pseudomonadota > Gammaproteobacteria > Enterobacterales > Enterobacteriaceae > Klebsiella > Klebsiella sp. BIGb0149. The sequence continues at coordinate 186,992 of NZ_SNYG01000004.1, forward strand.
CGGGTTACGCTCCAGCATCCGCACGCGGCAGCCTACGCTGGCGAGCACAAACGCGTCGCGCCCCAGCCCCGCCGTGGCGTCCACCACGTCCGGCAGATAGTCGCCCTTGACGCCCACCGCTTTGGCCACCGCCTCGCCGCGTCCGCCGCCGAACCTGCGCCGATGGGCCATCGCCCCGCCGACAAAATCTACAAAGATGCCGCCAAGCTTCGGCTCGTCGCGCTTGCGCAATTCCAGATGCTCCGGCGTCATCGCCAGCGCCATCAGGTTGTCTTCGTCATGCTCCAGCCCCCAGCGGGCGGCCAGAACGGATAAGGCGCCGTCTCCGGCGCCCGTTTCATCAATTAAGCAGATTTTCACTTCCGCTTTACCCTAAATAATTCGCGTTGCCTCAGGACAACAAGGGAACAAATCCCCGGCAACGAACGCAGCGTACGTTCCCGGGGTGAGTGAGTGCAGTTGCCGCAGAGGCAGCCTGAAGTATGGCGGGTAAATTAGCCCTTAATCCCGTAGTGATCCAGCATCGCGTCCAGCTGCGGCTCGCGGCCGCGGAAGCGTTTGAAGAGGATCATCGGCTCTTCAGAACCGCCGCGGCTCAGGATGTTATCGAGGAACGACTGGCCGGTTTCGCGGTTGAAAATCCCCTCTTCCTCAAAGCGGGAGAAGGCATCCGCCGCCAGCACGTCGGCCCACAGGTAGCTGTAGTAGCCCGCCGCGTAGCCGCCGGCAAAAATGTGGCTGAAGGCGTGCGGGAAGCGGCCCCACGACGGGCCAGGCACCACGGCGACCTCCTTTTTGATCTCCGCCAGCGTCTCGAGGATTTTCGCCCCTTGCTCCGGCTGATACTCCGCATGCAGGCGGAAGTCGAACAGGCCGAACTCCAGCTGACGCAGAATAAACAGCGCGGCCTGGTAATTCTTCGCGGCGAGCATTTTTTCCAGCAGCGCCTGCGGCAGCGGTTCGCCGGTCTCGTAGTGGCCGGAGATAAACGCCAGCGCCTCCGGCTCCCAGCACCAGTTCTCCATGAACTGGCTCGGCAGCTCAACCGCATCCCACGGCACGCCGCTGATGCCGGACACGCCCGGGGTATCGATGCGGGTCAGCATGTGGTGCAGGCCGTGGCCGAATTCGTGGAACAGGGTGATCACTTCATCATGGGTGAACAGCGCCGGCTTGCCGCTAACCGGACGGTTAAAGTTGCAGGTCAGGTAGGCCACCGGTTTCTGCAGCGAACCGTCCAGCTTGCGCATCTGGCCGACGCAGTCGTCCATCCACGCGCCGCCGCGCTTGTGCTCGCGGGCGTAGAGATCGAGATAGAAGCTGCCGCGCAGCTCGCCTTTATCGTCATACAGCTCGAAGAAGCGCACTTCCGGGTGCCAGACGTCGATATCGGTACGCTCTTTGGCGCTGATGCCATAAATGCGCTTAACCACTTCGAACAGGCCGTTAACGGCTCTGTTCTCCGGGAAATAGGGGCGCAGCTGCTCATCGCTGATGCTGTAGAGATGCTGCTTCTGTTTTTCGCTGTAGTAAGCGATATCCCACGGCTGCAGCTCCTCAACGCCAAACTCCGCTTTGGCGAAGGCGCGCAGCTGGGCCAGCTCTTTCTCCCCCTGCGGACGGGCGCGTTTCGCCAGGTCGGTCAGGAAGTCGAGCACCTGCTGCGGATTTTCCGCCATTTTGGTCGACAGCGATTTTGACGCGTAGCTGTCAAAGCCCAGCAGCTGCGCCAGCTCGTGGCGCAGGGCGAGGATCTCGGCCATCACCGGGCTGTTGTCCCATTTGCCGGCGTTCGGCCCCTGGTCAGAAGCGCGGGTGGAGTAGGCGCGATAGAGCTCTTCGCGCAGCGCCTGGTTGTCGCAGTAGGTCATCACCGGCAGGTAGCTCGGGATATCAAGAGTCAGCAGATAGCCTTCCTGCTCTTTGGCCTGCGCCTGGGCCTGAGCTGCGGCCAGCGCGCTTTCTGGCATCCCGGACAGTTCGGCTTCGTCGGTCACCAGCTTGCTCCAGCCCATGGTAGCGTCGAGCACGTTGTTGCTGTACTGGTTGCCCAGCTCGGAGAGGCGTGCGGCAATTTCACCGTAGCGCTTCTGCTGCTCTTTTGCGAGGCCAATACCGGAAAGTTCAAAATCACGCAGCGCGTTATCCACCGCCTTTTTCTGGGCGGTGTTGAGGGTGGCGTAGTGGTCGCCGTCGCGCAGGTCGCGATACGCCTGGTACAGGCCTTCGTTCTGGCCCACCCAGGTGCTGTATTCCGACAGCAGCGGCAGGGTTTGTTCGTAGGCTTCACGCAGCTCCGGGCTATTTTTTACCGAGTTCAGATGGCTGACGGGAGAAAAAATACGCCCCAGCACGTCGTCGACTTCCGCCAGCGGCTGGCACAGCGTCTCCCAGCTATAGGGCGCGCCCTGCGCCACGACGCTCTCTACCGCTGCCCGGCAATCGTCCAGCGCTTTGGTGACCGCAGGCACCACATGCTCCGGCTTGATTGCAGAAAAAGGCGGCAACGAAAAAGGCGTCAGTAATGGATTGGTCATATGCGCAGTCCTGTTGAAAAGGGGAAATGAAGCGCGCGTTCCGGCGCTTTAGCATGAGATCTAGAATGGGGGATAGTTGGGTGAATTTCAATGTCGTGCGATGCGCAGAGCCGGGTATTGCTGCAATAAGCCCGGCCGTTGAGCAAAATCCCGGCGGGCGCGCTGCTTCGCCGGGCTGGGTGAGATTAATGCGTCTTCTGCGCCATCTGCCAGGCGGCAGGCAGGTTGAGGCGCTGCCAGAACTGCTGGTCGGCGGTCTCTCCCGACAGCGGATAGCCGGCCGGTAGCGCGCTTTTCACCATCAGCGCCCGACGCTGCGCGGCGGAAAGGTGCGGCAAGGCGGCCTCAAGCAGCACCTCGGCCCCTTCCGGCACCTTCAGGGCCGGCTTCTCGCCCTTCTGCTGCGGCAGATCGTAGGTCATGGTGAAGCGATAAAAGGCGTTCATGGCCGGGTCGCGGTACGGATCGTCCTTGCCGGCGCTTTTCGCGCATTCGGCAAGCGAGGTGCCGCACTCTTTCTCCAGCGCGGCGCGCAGCTGGTCGCGCGCTTCGTTAAACAGTGCGCGATATTTTGCATCGTTCAGATAGTGGGCGACGTTACGCTGCGCCACCATCCGCGAGCCCATCACGTCCAGCGGATAGTGCACGCCGAGCACGATCCGCGAGTAGCCGTAGCGCGCGCCGCGGGTCACCAGCGCATCGAAGCGCTCCGGGATCATCTCGGCCATCAGCAGGGCATCGGTATAGCCGGTGTTGGTGTGCCCGCTGGGGAAAGAGCCCTCGTCGGCGGAATAGGGCTGGTTATCCTTCACCACCACGTCATCGGGCACCAGGTGGATGGTGTTGCCCTGAATCAGGAACGGACGCGGGTTATTGAAGTGCTTTTTCGCCGCGCCGGTGCTGACTTCGCTGGCCTTAATCAGCGCCGCCGCTTTACCCAGCTCGCCTTTGTCGTAGGCCGCAAGGAACGCCTTGCCCAGCCGGGGCCCCATCGCATCGCTGAGGAAGTAGAGATAGCTTATCCCCTCGGCATCGGCCAACGCCTGGTGGCGGGTAGCCTGGGTGGCATCGCGGTTAATGGCGGTGACGGTGGCGAGATTATCTTTCACCACCGAATCCGGGAGCTTGCTGAACGCCGAGAGCAGCTCAATCCCCGCCTGCTGGTTCGCTTTAGCCTGAAAATCGTAGCCGCTGGCCTTAAGCCAGGCTTTATCCGCCTGGGTTTTATTCTGCTTAGCGTGCTCCAGCTGGCCGCGGGTGAGGGTTGCGGCATCCCCCTTCAGCGCCTGGCGCAGCGCCGCCAGCGTCTGGCTTTCCAGCGCGTCAAACGCCGGACTGGCGGCCGCAGGGGTGACGCTGGCGGCGATCGCCGCCGCCTGATTAAGCGGGACGTCTTTGGCCAGCGCCGGCAGCGCCAGGATCAGCGCCGACGTCAGAAGTGTGATTTGCAGTTTCATTATTTTTCCTTTTATTCAAACGATTACCTTGCCTGCACGCGACGCTAGCGCGGCCATTTGACGTTTTTATGACACCGTTATGTTTTGCAACGCTTTTGCCACAATTGAAACAGCACGGCGCTACAGCGGTAATCCGCACGGATCTGCGGTAAACTATCGGTTATCTTGTTTAATTCCCGGAATCTCTGCATCCATGCTCAGTTATCGCCACAGCTTTCACGCAGGCAACCACGCCGACGTCCTCAAACACACCGTTCAGAGTCTGATCATTGAATCGCTGAAAGAGAAAGAGAAGCCGTTTCTCTATCTGGACACCCACGCCGGCGCAGGTCGCTACCATCTGAGCAGCGAGCACGCCGAGCGTACCGGTGAGTACCTGGAAGGCATCGCCCGCATCTGGCAGCAGGATGACCTGCCGGCCGAGCTGGAGCCCTATATCTCCGTGGTTCAGCACTTCAACCGTAGCGGCCAGCTGCGCTACTATCCCGGCTCCCCGCTGGTTGCCCGCCAGCTGCTGCGCGAGCAGGACAGCCTGCAGCTGACCGAGCTGCACCCGAGCGATTTCCCGCTGCTGCGCTCAGAATTCCAGAAAGACGAGCGCGCGCGCGTGGAAAAGTCCGATGGTTATCAGCAGCTGAAGGCTAAGCTGCCGCCCGCCTCCCGTCGCGGCCTGATTCTGATTGACCCGCCGTACGAAATTAAAAGCGATTACCAGGCGGTGGTGACCGGCATTCACGAAGGCTACAAGCGCTTCGCGACCGGCACCTATGCGCTGTGGTATCCGGTGGTCCTTCGTGCGCAGATTAAGCGCATGATCAAAGAGTTAGAAGCAACCGGCATTCGTAAAATCATGCAGATTGAGCTTGCCGTGCGCCCGGACAGCGACCAGCGCGGCATGACCGCGTCGGGGATGATCGTGATTAACCCGCCGTGGAAGCTGGAACAGCAGATGAACAACGTCCTGCCGTGGCTGCACAAAAAGCTGGTGCCAACCGGCATCGGCCACGCAACGGTCAGCTGGATCGTCCCGGAGTAATCGCAGTCATCGGCGGAACCTATTGATTTCCGGTATACAATCGCAGCATTCAGATATTAAGGATATGACTCATGAGCAAACATTATGACTACATTGCTATCGGCGGCGGCAGCGGCGGTATTGCCTCCATCAACCGCGCGGCGATGTACGGCCAGAAGTGCGCCCTGATTGAAGCGAAAGATCTGGGCGGCACCTGCGTTAACGTCGGCTGTGTACCGAAGAAGATCATGTGGCACGCGGCGCAAATTCGCGAAGCGATTCACCTGTACGGCCCGGACTACGGTTTTGATACCACCATTAACCACTTCGACTGGGACCGGCTGGTTGCCAGCCGCAGCGCCTACATCGACCGCATTCATACCTCCTACGACAACGTGCTGGGTAAAAATAAGGTCGATGTGATTAAGGGCTTCGCCCGCTTTATTGACGCCAAAACGGTGGAAGTCAACGGCGAAACCCTGACCGCCGATCATATCCTCATCGCCACCGGCGGCCGCCCGAGCCACCCGTCGATTCCGGGCGTAGAGTACGGCATCGATTCCAACGGCTTCTTCGAGCTGCCGGCGCTGCCGAAGCGCGTGGCGGTTGTCGGCGCGGGCTATATCGCCGTTGAGCTGGCGGGCGTGATTAACGGCCTGGGCGCCGAAACGCATCTGTTCGTGCGCAAGCACGCGCCGCTGCGCAGCTTCGATCCGCTGATTGTCGAGACGCTGGTTGAGGTGATGAACGCCGAAGGCCCGCAGCTGCACACCCACGCTATTCCGCAGTCGGTGGTGAAAAACGCCGACGGCAGCCTGACCCTGACCCTCGAAGATGGCCGCAGTCAGACCGTCGATTGCCTGATCTGGGCCATCGGCCGCCAGCCGGAGACCGATAACTTCAACCTCAAGGCCACCGGGGTGGAAACCAACGACAAAGGCTATATCGTCGTGGATAAGTTGCAGAACACCAGCGTGGCGGGGATCTACGCGGTGGGCGATAACACCGGCGCGGTCGAGCTGACGCCGGTCGCCGTTGCCGCCGGCCGCCGCCTCTCCGAGCGTCTGTTCAACAACAAGCCGGAAGAGCATCTGGACTACAGCAACATCCCGACCGTGGTCTTCAGCCACCCGCCGATCGGCACCGTCGGCTTAACCGAGCCGCAGGCCCGCGAGCAGTACGGCGACGAGGCGGTGAAGGTCTATAAATCCTCCTTTACCGCGATGTATACCGCCGTCACCTCGCACCGCCAGCCGTGCCGCATGAAGCTGGTCTGCGTCGGCCCGGAAGAGAAGATTGTCGGTATTCACGGCATCGGCTTCGGCATGGATGAAATGCTGCAGGGCTTTGCGGTCGCGCTGAAGATGGGCGCCACCAAGAAGGACTTCGACAACACCGTGGCGATCCACCCGACCGCCGCGGAAGAGTTCGTGACCATGCGCTAAACGTCAAGGCCCCGTACTCACGGGGCTTTTTTTAATCCCTCATGACGCGCCTGATAAGCCGTTCCCGCCGCCTGATTTTGCAAAATCGCATGCCCGATGTAGTTACTCCAGTTAAAGCTATTTTGCAGCACCACCACCGCATTCTGGTTCGCTTTATCAAAGCCGATATAGCTGGAATAGCCGCCGATGTAGCCCACCTGATAGGTAATCTTCTGCCCGCCGATCGTATCGGTCACCCAGGCAATATTCGCCGCCTCCGTCTGCCGCGGATAGTAGTCGTGACTAACGTCGGCGAAGGCTTTATCCAGCGCCGGATTGCCGGTCGGTGAAAAATGAGCGCGGGCGTAAGCGACAAGGTCGCGGGCGTCGCTGTACAGGTTTGCCGCCCCCACCATATTGTTGCTGAACTGCCAGTCCGGCGTCAGCGCACCGCGGGTTTTAAATTTCGGCTGATCCCCCGCATGTCCGAGGGCGCGCCGGGAGTATCCGCGCAGCGTTGACGGCACGAAGCTGGTGCTATGCAGGGCCAGCGGCTGGAAAATCATCCGCGATGCCAGCGCCTCAACGGATCCTCCGGTCTGATATTTGAGGATGTAGCCGAGAATGGCGTAGCCGAGATTGGAGTATTCAGGCTCGCGCACCAGCGGCGCGTTGAAGGTGCTGAGATAGCCCAGCGCGCCGTCGCCGTCGAGCTCGTGATAGAAGTTTTCCCCATCGCTCAGGTAGGCCAGCAGATGCTCCAGCGACAGCAGGTTCATTGGCTGGCGCGGCAGCCCGGAGGTGTGCGTCACCAGCTGCAGCAGGGTGATTTTTTTGGCGTCTGCGCTCAGCCGGGTCTCCGGCGGTAGCAGCATGGCGAGCGTGTCGTCCCAGTGCAGCCGCCCCTCATTGACCAGCAGGGTGATCGCCTCTGCGGTGACCCCTTTGCTCAGCGAGCCGAGAGCAAAGAGCGTATCCGGGGTAATCGGGTAGCGATTTTTGGCATCGGTCACGCCGTAGCAGTGAAACTCCGCCGGGCCGTTATGACGGATCACCGCCACCACCACGCCGCTCACCTGCTTGCTCTGCATATAGTGGTTAACGAAGGTATCGACGGAGAGCCGATGCCCGTTTTGCCCTATCTGACTGGTTTCGTCAGAAGGGACACTCATTTGCGAAAGCGTTCCGGAGCATCCGACAAGCAGCGCAGACGCCAGCAACACAGGGCTCAACCGCCTGCTCAAACCATACCTTCCTGCCGTACGCGCTACCGGGTGGATAAAAAAGGGACGCAGATCGTAACGGCAGTCATCGGTGATTGCAAAGCGAATAGGCTGAATTTAACGTCCGCGGCGCGGTCAATCTGGACGTTTTTTATCCTGCCGCATAGGACTGTCGTTTCGCGGCTATTTATGGTGGTCCAGGGAGTGTTCTTTCCATTTATCGACGGTGCTGTGCACCACTTTTTCAATCGCGTCGATGTCGTTATCCCGCAGCGCTTTTAGCGTCATGCGGTGCTGCTCAAGAATCGCCTCGCACTGCGTAATGTTAACAACGGTCAGCGAGCTGCGGAACAGCTCCATGATGGTGGCGCCGATTAATACCAGATACGGGTTGTGGGTGCTTTTAAAAATCAAATTGTGAAAATCAATGTCGTTATCGGCCGTATGAATGCCCCGCGCATAATCTTTTTCAGTCTTCTCGATAGATTTCTCCAGCTGTAAAAAATCCTCTTCCGTAGCGTTTTGCGCGGCCAGCCGGGATGCTGAGATTTCAAACAAAAGGCGCAGTTCTATCAGGTCCTTATCCGTATTTTGCTGCAGGATCATCTGGAAGATCATCGGTTGTAAAACATCGCTATCGAAGGTGCTTTTTATGCGGCAGCCCTGCCCTTTAATGATTTCGATAACGCCCATCGCTTCCAGCATTTTAATGGCTTCACGCGCGCTGGATTTCCCTACTCCCATTTTCGTCACCAGCTCATTTTCCGAGGGCAGAAAATCACCGGGTTTTAACTCTTTTCTGATCATGGCGTCTTTGATCTTTTCCAGCACCATTCTGGAAATAGATTGTTTGGGAATTGGCGTTATCCAGTCTGATTTTTCTTCTTTATTCATTATCTTGCCTCAATAATCCATTCGTAACGACAACCTATAAAGCAGCTTTTTTCAGTGAGTTATCTACGCTTTTTCACCCGCTGATGATACAGGGTTAAGCATAAAAACGGTATCCCTCCGACCGCCATCGCCGGCGCGTCTGGCGGTGCTAAGGCGTCATTCGACCTGCGAGCGGCCTTCGCGAGCAAGAAGAAAATACCGCCGGTATCGCCAGGCTCAAAGCGTGCAACGCACATTTTTTATCTATCGCCCCGCGGCTCGCTTTCCCCATCCCAGCCCAGAAGGCTCGCGGCTTTACGCCCTTTTTTACGCTTCGCTTCAGCAAATTTAACAACGTTATTCTCCTCACAAAATCTCATAAAGGCCGTTGACTTTGACATCAACTAAGCAGCAAATGAGACATAGGTCATCAGATGACTCATTACCAGATATCAGATTAGGAAAATCTGCCGGTTCGCCGCGATGAAGGGATAAAAAACGGTCCTCCGTTTTTCTTCCTTCGATATCGTTCAACCGCGGCTGACCGTCATAAACAGGATCACGAACCGGCTTGCCGCGAATTATTATCGGCATCCACAAGAGATCTTATGGAGTTATTGGAGCGCAGATCGCCTGTATATCGCGTAACACCAGGTCCACCACCGATCGCGATCGTTTTATTTCCAGGGACTTTAAAAAATATCGTTGTTTAACGCAGTAACCTGAACCGGAGACTTTAACCATTTTGGTTGAGTACACATGATGAAAAAGATCTTATTAACCCGGAATATCCCGCAAGAAGCGCTTGCGGATGTTGAAAAAAACTATCTGATCACCATGCCCGACGCCGGGAAAGATATATTCTCCGCCGCAGAGCTAACCGCGCTGCTGCCGGATCACGATGCGCTGCTCAGTATTAATGAATATCCTATTCCGGAGGAAATGATCGCCCTGGCCGACCGGCTGGCGGTTATTGGCAACGGCGGAGCAGGGTTTAATCATATCGATATTAACGCGGCCACCGCGCATGGCGTTGCCGTGGTCAATACGCCGGTTTCTGTCGTGGAACCCACCGCCGAACTGGCTATCGGGCTGATCCTCGCCATCACCCGCGGCATCGTGATGTATAACAACGAGCTGAAAACCACCCGCCGCTGCCGGAAGGACATGTTCTTCGAGCGCGATATGGTGCTGGAAGGTAAAACGCTCGGCATTATCGGCATGGGCAATATCGGTAAAAAGCTCGCCGAAAAGGCCCGCGTTTTCGGGATGAAAATCTGCTATTCCGATCGCTCCCCCCTGACTCCGGAGCTGGATGCCGCTTACCACGCGGAGTACCTGCCGCTGGAGACGCTGCTGGCGCGTAGCGACGTTGTCGCCATCCACGCCCCCTATTTCCCGGAAACTCACCATCTGATCAACCGCGACAACATCAGGCTAATGAAGCCCACGGCCTACCTGGTGAACGCGGCGCGGGGCCCTATCGTCGAGGAGCGCGCGCTGCTGGATGCGCTGCAAAACAAAACCATTCGCGGCGCGGCGCTCGACGTTTTTGAATTTGAGCCCACCATCAGCGCAGAGATGGCCGCTCTCGACAATATTGTGATTACCCCGCACGTTGGCACCAATCTGAAGGAAGTACGCGTCACGATGCTGAAAGAAGCGCTTGCCGGAATGGCTGCGGTTTTAGAAGGCAAGCGGCCGACGAATCTGGTGAATCGCCACGTTTTTGATAACTAACTAACGGCTTCGTTTAGCCCAGGGAGAAGTGATGAATTACAAGAAACACGTGATTGGAACGCTGGATACCTGCTATGCCGTCTCCAGCACCACTATCGGCGGCTGCAAAAAGCTGATTTTTGCCACCGAAGCGCACGGTGGCTGCTACCTGTACGATACGGCAGACAGGAACACGCAGACCGTCTGGGAAGAGCCGGGAGGCACCCTCTCAATAGCGGAAATTCCCGGCGCGGACGGCGCTTTCCTCGCGGTACAGAATTTTTTCCCGGTCTACCAGGCGGCGGAGTCCAACATCGTCTGGGTTCAGCCGCAGGAAGACGGGACCTTCCAGGTCGCACCTTTTCTTGATATTCCGTACGTTCATCGCTTCGGCATCATTCGGATAGGCGAGAAAAACTTCATTATCATTGCCACCCTGTGTTCATCGAAACAGTCCATCGACGACTGGTCCGATCCGGGCAAGGTGCTGATCGGCGAACTGCCGGATACCCCGGATGGCCCACTGTCGCTGGACGTGCTGATGGACGGCCTGACCCGTAACCACGGCTTCTGGCAGGGAACGCTCGATGGGGAGAAAACCTTCCTGATCTCCAGCGATGAGGGGGTGTTTGCCGTATACCCACCGCAGGAGCCCACCGGCCAGTGGCGTATCCGCCCGCTGCTCAGCAACCCGACCGGCGACGTCGCTGCGGTGGATATTGACGGCGACGGCGTGGACGAGCTGCTGACCATCGAGGCCTTCCACGGCAACCAGGCCAAAATATATAAAAAGCAGGGCAACCGCTATGAGGCTATTTGGGAATACTCCGGTGAAATAGAATTTGGCCACGTGGCCTGGGGCGGAAAGTTAAAAGACCAGCCGCTATTTATTTGCGGCTATCGCGCCGGAAAAAAAGAGTTATTTGAAATTCGTTATCAGCAAGGCGAATTTAAAACGCAGCTTATCGATAGCGGCCAGGGCCCGAGTAATATTCATGTCCTCCAGCATAACGGCCAGGACATTATTCTCGCAGCCAATCGTGAAAATAACGAAGCCGTCATTTATAGCGCGTCTTAATTTCTTTTACCTCCTCTGAAATAAAGGAATGGTTTATGACAAACTATTTCGTAGGCTCCGACGTGGGTACCACCGGCACGAAGTCCGTCATTATTGACGAAGGTGGAAATATATTGGGATTATCCTATATCGAATATCCCCTAATCACCCCGCGTCCCGGCTGGGCAGAACATAACCCGGAAGATTACTGGAACGCCGTTGCCGATACGATTAAGCAGGCGCTTGCGCAGGCCAAAATCGACCCCCGGCAGATCCGCGGCATCAGCATTAGCGCCCTCGCGCCGGCCTGTATTCTGGTGGATAAAAAGCTCAGGCCGCTGCAAAACAGCCATATCTGGATGGACAGACGCGGCACCCGGCAGGCCCAGTGGCTGCGCGACCACATCGGCGAAGCGCGCATCCACGCCGCCAGCGGTAACCCGGTCGACCCCTATTACGCCACGGTCAAGCTAATGTGGGAGCGGGATAACCGCCCCGAGCTGTACCGCGAGGCGTACAAAATCCAGACCGCGGCGGATTATCCGTGCATGAAGCTGACCGGACGGGCGATCACCGATTTCTCCAACGCCAGCCTGTTCGGCGCCGGCTACGACATCGTCAATAAGCGCTGGGACACCGCGCTGCTCGAAGAGATTGGCCTCGATGCGGATAAATTTCCGCACTCTTTCCCCTGCGATGAAATCATCGGCGAAGTGACCCGCGAAGCCGCGCTGCGTACCGGCCTGGCGGCAGGCACGCCGGTGATGGCGGGAACGGTAGATAGCGTGGCGGCCTGGATTGCCGGCGGTGCGACCGAAAACGGCGATATGTCGCTGGCGATGGGCACCGCCGGCGTGATGGGCGTGGTGCATAAAGAGCCCCGCTTTACCAAAAATATGATAACCATCGCCCATGCGGTGGACTCCCGCGATACCTACACCACCGTCGCCGCAATTACCGCCTGCGGCTCGGTGATGCGCTACTTCCGCGATACCTTCGGGCAGATGGAAATGCAGGCCGCACGGAGCAGCGGCGCGGAGGTTTACGAACTGCTTTCACAGCTTGCCCAGCAGGCGCCAGCCGGCTGCGACGGGCTGATCACCGTGCCCTATTTCATGGGTGAGCGCACGCCGGTCTGGGATCCGATTGCCCGCGCGGTGGTATTCGGCCTGTCGCTATCCCACGGCAAAAGCCACCTGCTGCGCTCCTTTATGGAAGGCGCCTGCTTTGCCCTCAAGCACAATTACGATCTGATCCAGACGAGCGGGATTCAAATGAACCTGCCGCTGGTGCTGACCGAAGGCGGCGCCAGCAACGCGTTCTGGCGCCAGATGGTGTGCGACATGCTGGGCGTGCCCTGCGTCTTTATGAAAGAAGCGAAGGGCGCGCCGTTCGGCAACGCGCTGGTCGCGGGGGTCGGCTCCGGTATCTTCAGCGATTACTCGGTGGCGAAACGCTGGACCGACATCGGCGCCTCCCACCAGCCGCAGGCGGAAAATACGGCGCTGTATCGTCAGCTATTTCGGATCTACCGCAATATCTACGAGGACATCAAAAAGAATTACCAGGACCTGGCGGACGTCACCGGGTTCCACTGATCCCGGCTGTGCCTCTTGTGCTTTTCGATTAATAGCGGTGAGGAATCTCCCATGAGTGAGATCGCGGTAAGCAGTCCCCGGAAAATCGTCGAGGTGATGAACCTGATTTACCGGAATAACCTGACGACGGTATCCGGCGGCAATCTTTCCATTCTGGACGACGATGGCGCAATCTGGATAACGCCATCGGGCGTGGATAAAGGCAGTCTGCAGGAAGATGATATTGTGCGGATCGGCGCCGACGGCACGATTTCCGGACGGCATAAACCGTCGATCGAGCTGCCGTTCCATCAGCAGATCTACCAAAGACGACCCGATATCCGCGCGATTATTCACGCGCATCCACCGGCGCTGATTGCCGCAAGCCTGGTACATAAAACGCCGCCGATCGCTATTGCGCCACTGTTTAAACTGCACTGCGCAAAAATCGATATCGCCCGCTACGCGCTGCCCGGCAGCCCTCTGCTGGGTAAAAATATCGCGCAGCAGTTCGCGCTGGGCTGCGACGCCGTCATTCTCGAAAACCACGGGATCGCGGTGGGCGACAAATCGCTGGATGACGCCTGGCTCAAATTTGAGCTGCTGAATTTTTGTGCCGCCACCGCCATTCACGGCGCACCGCTGGGGCCGTTGAAAACGCTGAGCGACGAACAGTGCGAAAAATTCCGCGGCCTGATGCAGGCGCGGCAGCGCTATCCGCTGACTCAGGAGCATCTGCCCGAACGCCAGGCTTTGAACGACATCGCCCATCGCGTGCAGCAAAAAGGCCTTTCCCCCTGCGCCTTTTTCTCCCTATCGCAGCGGCTGGAGGACGACACCGTCCTGATCTCCCGCTCCGATAAGATGCTGCATACCCTGACCGCGGACGATTTCGTCCGGCTAGCGGAGACGCCAGCCCCTTCGTCGCTCGCGGCTCTGCATCAGGCGATTTATGCGCGCCATCCGCGCATTCGCACCATCATGATGGCGCTCCCGCCGCACGCCATGGGCTTCGCCTGCACCGGCGTACCGTTCGACTCGCGGCTTATCCCGGAGTCCTACATGGTGATGCGGCAGGTGAAATCGCCGGAATATGAAGCGCTGTTCGACGGCTCGCTACCCGACTTTATCGACCGACGCAGCGACGTGCTGCTGATTCAGAACGCGATGGTGATGGTGTGCGGCGAAAGCCCGCTTAAGGCTTACGACCGGCTGGAGGTGCTGGAGTTCAGCGCCAGGGCGGGAGATTACGCCCGGGCGCTCGGCCACATCGTGCATATTCCACCGCAGGATATCGAGGATATTCATCAGGCATTCAATCTGTAACCCGCCCGGGACGGGCGGAGTATACCGCCGCGTCCTATTTTTATAATAATGATGGAGGCAATCATGCGATTAGAACAATCGGCCGTCGAAGGAGTTTTTTCTTCGATGCCCCAGCAACCCAAAATAAAGTCACTCGAAGTCACGCCCGAGCAGCTGCGGCGGGCCATCCTCACCAGCGCGGTCGGCAGCGCGCTGGAGTACTACGACTTTGCCATCTTCGGGCTGGCAACGGCGCTGATTTTCAGCCACGTATTTTTCGCTACCCTGGATTCCAACGCCGGCCTGCTCGCCAGCTTTGCCACCTACGGCGTGGGCTTCCTCGCCCGCCCGCTCGGCGGACTCTTCTTTGGGTCACTGGGCGACCGTAAGGGACGCAAGTTCGTGCTGCTGGTCACCATTGCCATCATGGGCGCGTCAACCATGATGGTCGGTCTGCTGCCCGCCGGACCGGCGGGCGCGATCGGCCTGGTTTTACTGCGCCTGCTGCAGGGGTTTGGCGCGGGAGCGGAACAGGCGGGCGCCTCTACGCTGATGGCGGAAGTCGCGCCCGTGACTAAGCGTGGCTTCTACGCAGCGCTACCTTTCGTGGGCATCTTCGCCGGCTTTGGCATCGCGACCGCAACCTTTAGCGTCATGCAGTACCTGCTCGATCAGCAGACAATTCTTGCCTGGGCGTGGCGCCTGCCGTTTCTCGCCAGCATCATTCTAATTGGCGTGGCGGTATGGATCCGTTTACGCCTGCGGGAGAGCCCGACGTTCGCGGCGCTGGAAGGCGAACGTAACGTGGTGCATTCGCCCATGAAGCTGGTCATCAAAGAAGCGCGTCGGCCGATTCTGGCCGCGGTGCTGATGCGCCTCGCGGAACAAGGCGGTTCGACGATTTATACCACCATCGTTATCGCTTTCCTCGGCAGCGTCGTCGCGCCGCGGCTTGGCCTCGCGGCCGGGGATCTGAGCCGCGTCGGTACCACCGCCGCGCTGATTGCCACCCTGTCGAGCGTGATTACTACACCGTTCTTTGGCGCCATGTCGGATCGCTTTGGCCGTAAGACGATTTACCGCTGGGGCGCGACATTTATGCTGCTGTGGGCCATTCCTGCCTGGTGGATGATCAATACGGGCGATGTGCTGTGGGTAACCATCGCCATGTTCGGCGGGCTGGCGATCGGCTGTAACAGCATGCTGGGTGCGCAGTGCTCGCACTTTGCCGAACTCTTCGGCAACCGCTATCGCTACTCCGGCGTAGCCCTGGCGCGCGAGCTGGGGGCCATGCTCTCAGGGGGCATCGCTCCGCTGCTCGGCATCTACCTGATCGGCCTTTCGGGAGGCGCGTTCTGGGTAATGGGCGTCTATACCGGCATCCTTTCCATCCTGACCTTAATTGGCGTCGCCATTTCGACGGAGACCCGCGGCCGCGACCTGACCGACCTGAAGGACGCCATTCATTGATTCACCGCTCTTCTCCGCGGCGACCTTCGCGGCGAAGAGCTGGCTCGCCCCGTTAGTTAACGCTAAGCTGCCCGCCGCCAGGCGGGCGCAGATAAAGGATACATCATGAATCAATCAGGCCTGACCCGATGCGCTTTTTTTCAGGGACGCATTCTTCCCGGCATGGAAGCGGCGTTCTATCAGCACGTAGAAAACGTCATGATCCCGCTGTGGTCGCGTTTCCCCGCGGTGCGGGAAGTACGCGTCCTGACGCAGGAGAGCGCCGACATCGATCGGCCCGCCTATCCGCTGGTGATGGTTATGCGTTTCGATAGCCATCAGGATATTGAGCTGGCGCTGGCGTCACCGGTACGCGCGCAGAGCAAGCGCGAATCCGCGGCGCTGATCGCCATGTTTGAGGGAACGATATTTCATACCGTTTTTAATCATCTTTCTCCCGCCGGGGCCTGAAGCGACGGCGGGCGGCCGCTTGCGGCTCAGGGGCGCGGCCGGCGCTCCTGGAGCCTGCCGTCACGCCATGCCGTTGTTACCGTGGCGCATAAACGCCGGGCGCTGGTTGAGCGCCATATACCAGCGTTCGACGGCCGGCATCTCCGGATGGGCAAAAGGCGTCATTTTCCAGCGATGGACCGACAGCCCAAGAACGATATCCGCCAGCGTAAACCGACTGCCGGCCAGCCAGCCGCCGGTTTGCTGAAGCTGCTGGTCCACTATCTGCACGCAGCGGGTCCAGCTGGCAATGCTCTCTTTCAGCGCCGCCGGGTCCTGAAAGCGCGGGTCCTTACGCACCAGCCCCATAAACGCGTAGCGCCAGGCGTTATTAAACTCCGTGGCCTGCCAGTCCATCCAGCGCTCAACCTCGGCCGCCGCCTGCGGCGCAACGGGCAGCAGATCCTCCCGCCCGGCCTTACGCGCCAGGTAGCGACAAATACTGTTCGATTCCCACAGCACAAAGTCGTCATCCAGCAGCACCGGCACCAGGGCGTTCGGATTCAGCGCGCGGAACTCCGCGGTATCAATCGGCTGAAACCCGCTGCCGTAATCCTCCTGCTGATACTCAAGGCCCGCTTCTTCGCAGGTCCACAGCGCTTTACGGACGTTAATTGACGAGCGTTTACCCAATATTGTTAGCATTGTCAGGGATTCCTTAACTGAAGAGACGTTTTATTCACCATACTCCATCGGCTACGCGAGTACAGCCAGCAACGGGGCAGCCAGCCGGATAATATGTAATGACATGTGCGTTGGCTCTCCTCGCTCGCCCCGGTCACTTACCTGCGTTGCCGCCTTCCTGCAACGCGAATGATTTAGGTTATAGTTGGTGCTTGCCCTATTTGCCGATACAGGAGCCCGTGATGCTGACCCCCTTTAACGTTTTAACCCCGGGAAATATTCGTTTTGGTCGCGGCCTGGCGCCGAGCGCTGCGCCCTGGCTGGCCCAGCGCAGCGACAAGGTGCTGCTGGTACACGGCGCCAGCCCGCAGCGGGCCGACTTTCTGCTGGCCGAACTTCGCGCCCACGCGCTGGAGGTGACGACCCTCGCCATCGCCCATGAGCCCGACCTGCAGGCGATCGAGCAGGGCGTACGCCTGGCGCGCGAAAGGGGCGTCGGGGCGGTGGTGAGCCTCGGGGGCGGCGCGGTGATCGACGCCGGGAAGGCCATCGCCGCGCTGGTGCCGGCATCCGGGGAGGTCATCGAATATCTGGAAGTGGTCGGCAGCGGCCGGGTACTGGAAGCGCATCCGCTGCCCTTTGTCGCCATCCCCACCACCTCCGGCACCGGCGCCGAGGTGACGAAAAACGCGGTGATTAACGTCGTGCAGCAGCAGCGTAAGGTCAGCCTGCGCGATGACCGGATGCTGCCGGACCTGGCGATCGTCGACCCGTCGCTTACCGATAACGCGCCGCGGTCGGTAACCCTGGGCTCCGGCCTCGATGCGATCACCCAGCTTATCGAACCCTGGCTGTGCACCCGGGCCAACCCTTTTACCGACGCCCTGTGCCGGGAGGCGATCCCGCGCGGCATCAAGGCGCTAAAAACGCTGATGGCGAAAGAGTGCCCGCAGAGTCGCGATGAAATGGCGTGGGTCAGCCTGTGCGGCGGCCTGGCGCTGGCCAATGCCGGTCTCGGCGTGGTTCACGGCCTGGCGGGGCCGCTGGGCGGCCTGAGCAACGCCTCCCACGGCGCGCTGTGCGGCTGCCTGCTGCCCTTCGGCCTCGCGCTGAATGAATCGCTGGTCACCGACGAAGCCCTGCGCGGGCGCTTTAACGACGTGCGCCGCTGGCTGGCCGACGGGCTCAACGTGCATCCGGATACCGCCTGGGAGAGCCTGCACGAATGGAGCCGCGGCGCCGGGCTCGGCAATCTCAATGACCTTGGCGTGGCGCATCGGGCGCTTGAGCCCGCCGCGCTGGCCGCCAGCGGCTCGTCGTCGATGAAAGCCAACCCGGTCACGCTGAGCAGCGAACAGCTGCTGGAGATGCTGGAAGCGGCGTGGGAGTAATCCCGCGCCTGCGCCATAAAATAAGATTTTGTTGCAAAACGATTGCTCTGAATTTTTCCGCGCGACTCAGAGCATCAGATCATAAATTAACGATAAGAATCAGTTAGTAATAAAAATACAGCCTTCAGGTATTTGCACAGAAGCGTGACCTGACGCACAGTTTCCCCCACGAAAACCGAAGCGAATGACTAAGCTTAAAAGCCATGCCGGGAATACCCGGCGCCATTAAGCGACGCGATCCGGAGGTCCGTATCACTATGTCCAGCCAGACATTACGCAACGATAATAGCGATGAGTTAAAGATCGACGTCGATCTGCGCTACGAAGCCGATCCGTATGAGTTAAAACTGGACGAAATGTTCGACGCCGAACCGGAGCCAGAAATTATCGAGGGGCTGCCGGCGTCTGACGCCCTGACCCCGGCCGATCGCTATCTGGAGCTGTTCTCCCACGTGCAAAAATCGCGCATTTTCGCCGACAGCAAAACCTTCCCCGACTGCGCGCCAAAGCAGGACCCGCTGGATATTTTAATCCACTACCGCCGGGTGAGGCGCATCCCAGGGTTCGATCTGCGGCAGTTCGTCGAGGATCACTTCTGGCTGCCGGATCATCGCGCGGAAGATTACGTTTCCGATCCTAAGCGATCCCTGAAAGAGCATATCGATCACCTCTGGCCGATCCTCACCCGCGAGCCGCAGGATCATATCCCGTGGTCGTCGCTGCTGGCGCTGCCGCAGTCGTATATTGTGCCCGGCGGCCGCTTTAGCGAGACCTACTACTGGGACTCCTACTTCACGATGCTGGGTCTGGCGGAGAGCGGCCGCGAAGACCTGCTGAAGTGCATGGCGGACAACTTCGCCTGGCTGATTGAAACCTACGGCCATATCCCTAACGGCAATCGCACCTACTACCTCAGCCGTTCACAGCCGCCGGTTTTTGCCCTGATGGTTGAGCTGTTTGAAGAGGACGGCGTGCGCGGCGCTCGCCGCTACCTTGAGCATCTGAAGATGGAGTACCGCTTCTGGATGGACGGCGCCGAGTCGCTGATCCCGAACCAGGCGTATCGCCACGCGGTACGTATGCCGGACGGCTCGCTGCTCAACCGCTACTGGGACGATCGCGACACCCCGCGCGACGAGTCCTGGCGCGAAGATGTGGAAACGGCAAAACGCTCCGGCCGCCCGCCTAACGAGGTTTATCGCGACCTGCGCGCCGGCGCCGCCTCCGGCTGGGACTACTCCAGCCGCTGGCTGCGCGATATCACCCGCCTGGCGAGTATTCGCACCACCCAGTTTATCCCCATCGATTTGAACGCCTTCCTGTTCAAGCTGGAAAATACCATCGCCAATCTCTCCGGCGTTGAGGGCGATCGCGAAACGGAAGCCGCGTTTCGCCAGAAGGCCAGCGACCGTCGGGCGGCGGTGACCCGCTATTTGTGGGATGACGACAGCGGCTGCTTCCGCGACTACGACTGGCGCCGCGAGCAGCTGGCGCTCTTTTCAGCCGCCAGCATCGTGGCGCTGTACGTCGGGATGGCCACGCATGAACAGGCGGATCGCCTTGCCGACGCGGTGCGGGCTCGCCTGCTGACGCCTGGCGGCATTATGGCCACCGAGTATGAAAGCGGAGAGCAGTGGGATAAGCCCAACGGCTGGGCGCCGCTGCAGTGGATGGCGGTGCAGGGCTTCAAAATGTACGGTCAGGACCCGCTCGGCGATGAGATAGCCCAAAGCTGGCTGCAAACGGTGAACCACTTCTACAAGCAGCATCATAAGCTGATTGAGAAGTACCATATTGCCAGCGGCGTCCCGCACGAGGGCGGCGGCGGTGAATACCCGCTGCAGGATGGTTTCGGCTGGACCAACGGCGTGGTGCGTCGGCTGATAGGCCTCTACGGCGAGCCATTATAACCAGGTGCTATTCCGGCGAAGAATGTCCTGCTATGGTCACGCTATTGACCGTTGCAGGAATCCTGAACTATGCCTGAACTGCTTACGCCACGACTGCGCTGCTCGCCGCTGCAGCTGGATGACTGGTCCTTCTTTTTAGCCCTGCAGCGCGATCCGCAGGTGATGCTCTATATTGCCGATTCGCGCCCGCTCGCCGAGATCCGCGAAGCCTTCGATTCGCGCCTGTCGCCGTGGACGCCGGGCGCCAGGCACTGGCTGTGCCTGATCGTCCGCGACCGACACACCCACGTGCCGCTCGGGATGACCGGCTACCGGCACCACGAGGACGACTGCGCTGAGGTCGGGTTCCTGTTCACTCCCCAGGCCCAGGGAAAAGGCTACGGCTACGAATCACTGCAGGCGCTGTGCGATTTCGCCTTTTCCGCAGGCGGCGTCCGTCGCCTGACCGCCACCGTCACCGCCGGCAACATCGCCTCGAAAAGCCTGTTACAGAAAACCGGCTTTCTGCTGGAGGGCGAGCTGCGCGAATGCTACTGGCTCAACGGCCGCTGGCATAACGACTGGCTATTTGGCCTGCTGCCGCGCGATTATCACCGCCCCGCCTCCGCGGCGGGCTAGCGCCGCGGCCTGGCGGCTTACAGGTACATCCCGCCGGAAACCTCCACGCGCTGGGCGTTCATCCATTGCAGATCGTCGCTCAGCAGCGCCGCTATCGCATCGCCGATATCGTCCGGCAGCCCAACCCGCCCCAGCGCCGTTTGTGCCGCAATATGCTGGTTTACCTGCGCATTATCGCGCACCACGCCGCCGCCGAAGTCCGTCTCGATGGCCCCCGGCGCAATAATGTTCACCGAGATCCCGCGCGCGCCCAGCTCTTTTGCCTGGTAGCGGGTCAGTACCTCCATTGCCCCTTTCATTGATGCATAGGCGGCGTATCCCGGCAGCGCGAAGCGGGCCAGCCCGCTTGAGACGTTGAGGATGCGTCCGCCGTCCTGCAGCAGCGGCAGCAGACGCTGGGTCAGAAAGAACGGGCCTTTAAAATGGATATTCATCAGCTCGTCAAACTGCGCTTCGCGGGTCTCAGCAAAGGCGACGTTGAGACCGATCCCGGCGTTGTTTAATAAATAATCAAAGGTGCCGCGCTGCCAGCGCTGCTGCAGGAGTTTTTCCACCTCCAGAGCAAAGCTTTCGAAGCTCGCCGTATCGCCGACGTTAAGCGCTAATGCCGCAGCTTTAACCCCTTTTTGCTCGATTTCAACGACAACTTCCAGCGCCGCCTGCCGGTTGCTGTGGTAGGTCAGGATAATATCGGTTCCCTTCGCCGCCAGCTTCAGCGCCGCGTTTTTTCCCAATCCACGGCTACCGCCGGTCACTAAAGCAATACGTTGTGTCATCAGAAACCCCTTATCAGTTGCATTTGCATCGTAAAAGAGCTTATTAGCTGACGGAAAAACAATAAATACGCTAAATTACGTTTTACTGTTTCTGTGACAACAACAATAGGTCTCAGGTATGGATAAAATTCACGCAATGCAGCTGTTCATTCGCGTGGCGGAGCTGGAGAGCTTTTCCCGCGCCGCCGACACCCTGGGCCTGCCGAAAGGCAGCGTATCGCGCCAGATCCAGGCGCTGGAAAGCCACCTCGGCGCGCGCCTTCTGCACCGCACCACCCGCCGGGTCCAGCTCACTCAGGACGGAATGGTCTACTACGAACGCGCCAAAGATCTGTTGAGCAACCTCGATGAGCTGGACGGCATATTCCAGCACGATCCCTCCAGCATCAGCGGACGACTGCGGGTAGATATGCCCGTCGGCCTGGCAAAAAAGCTGATTATTCCGCGGCTGCCGGCTTTTTTGCAGCAGTATCCGGGGATCGAGCTCGAACTGAGCAGCAGCGATCGGCTGGTTGACGTGATCCGTGAAGGTTTTGATTGCGTCGTCCGCGTCGGTACGCTGAAAGATTCCGGCCTGATCGCGCGTCCGCTGGGTAAGCTGACGCAAATTAACTGCGCCAGCCCGCAGTATCTGGCGCGCTTCGGCTACCCGCACTCTCTTGACGATCTCGGCGATCATGCCCTGATCCACTATGCCAGCACCCTTGGCGTCCGCCCGGCGGGTTTTGAGGTCATCAGCGACGGCGCCGCGCGCTGGATAAAAACCGGCGGCATACTGACCGTCAATAGCACCGAGACCTACCAGGCCGCCTGCCTGGCCGGGCTGGGTATTATTCAGGTTCCGCGCGTCGGCGTTCGCGAAGCGCTGCGTACCGGGGAGCTGATTGAAATTCTGCCGCAATACCGCGCCGAACCGCTGCCGGTTTCGCTAATCTACCCGCATCGGCGCAATCTTTCGCGCCGCGTACACCTGTTTATGGAGTGGCTCGGCGGCGTGATGAAAGGCTACGTCGATTAGCCCGCGACGGGCCCGTTTTGCCGGGGCCCTGCGGTCGGGTTTACCGCTCCGCCGCCGCAACCGGCGTTTTGCGTATATAATTTTTGCTGAATCTCGCTGTAAAAAAAGGAAGAAATAACTAATGACACCGGAAAACGACGCCACACGCCCGACCCAGGATCCGGGCCAGCAGCCGGAAAAAAGTAAAAGTAAGCTGGCCGCCATCAACGAATCAGCCGTGGGACAGAAAGCGAACCAGGCGCTGAAAAGCGTGACCGGGACGGCGGAAAAGGTCCAGCGAAATCCGATTATTGCGCACCTGATCCGCGCGGCCGAACGCTTTAACGACCGCCTGGGCAATCAGTTCGGCGCGGCCATCACCTACTTCTCGTTTCTATCGATGATCCCGATACTGATGGTCTCCTTCGCCGCCGCCGGCTTTGTCCTCACCTGGCATCCAACGCTGCTGCAGGATATCTTCGATAAAATCCTGCTCAACGTCAGCGATCCGACGCTGGCGGCGACGCTGAAGAACACCATCAATACCGCGGTTCAGCAGCGCACTACCGTCGGCCTGGTCGGGCTGCTGGTCGCGCTTTATTCCGGCATTAACTGGATGGGCAACCTGCGGGAAGCCATCCGCGCCCAGTCCCGCGACGTCTGGGAGCGTACGCCGCAGGATCAGGAAAAAATCTGGGTAAAATACTTCCGCGACTTTATTTCGCTGATTGGCCTGCTGGTCGCCCTGATTATTACCCTCTCCATTACCTCCATTGCCGGCGCCGCGCAGCAGACCATCATCTCCGCGCTGTATCTCGACAATATTGAGTGGCTCAAACCGGCCTGGCGGCTGATTGGCCTGGCGATCTCGATTTTCGCCAACTATCTGCTGTTTTTCTGGATCTTCTGGCGCCTGCCGCGCCACCGTCCGCGGCGCAAGGCGCTGATACGCGGCACGATGATTGCGGCAATCGGCTTTGAGGTGATTAAAATCGTCATGACCTGGACGCTGCCGGCGCTGGTGAAGTCCCCGTCGGGCGCCGCGTTTGGCTCCGTTTTAGGGCTGATGGCCTTTTTCTATTTCTTCGCGCGCCTGACCCTGTTCTGCGCGGCGTGGATTGCCACCGCCGAGTATAAAGACGACCGCCGGATGCCGGGGAAAACCCACGATTGATGCCGGTTCGGGCTGAATAGAGAGGTATCATTCAGCCCGATCCATCATTTCAGCAGATAAATCCAACGTGTAACTTTTATTTAACCTAAACCTGGTTTTATCTGCCATTGTTTTATTTATGTGAAGCATTTCATAGAAGTTATTTTTCAGGCACACAAATTATCCGCTTTTTGCCCGTTTTTTGACCTCTCCCGCGCCCTGTTACAGATTGAAATGTCGCTTTTGCTGTGGCTATATGGCCTTTCGTTCGCTAAAAATAAGAAAGATCTATGCAAGCCACAGCCACCACGCTCGACAAGGCGCAGGAAACCGCACCGGTTAACTCGCGCAATAAGGTCGTCGTTGCCTCACTCATCGGCACCGCCATTGAGTTCTTCGACTTCTACATCTACGCCACCGCCGCGGTTATCGTGTTTCCGCATATCTTCTTCCCGCAGGGTGACCCGGCCGCCGCGACGCTACAGTCGCTGGCAACCTTCGCCATTGCCTTCGTCGCCCGTCCGATTGGCTCAGCGCTGTTCGGCCACTTCGGCGATCGCGTCGGTCGTAAGGTGACGCTGGTCGCCTCGCTGCTGACCATGGGGATCTCTACCGTGGTGATCGGCCTGCTGCCGGGCTATGAGAGCATTGGCATTCTGGCTCCGATGCTGCTGGCGCTGGCGCGCTTTGGTCAGGGGCTGGGCCTTGGCGGCGAATGGGGCGGCGCGGCGCTGCTGGCCACCGAGAACGCCCCGCCGCGTAAACGCGCGCTGTACGGCTCCTTCCCGCAGCTGGGCGCGCCGATCGGCTTCTTCTTCGCAAACGGCACCTTCCTGCTGCTCTCCTGGCTGCTGACCGACCAGCAGTTTATGGAATGGGGCTGGCGCGTGCCGTTTATCTTCTCCGCCGTGCTGGTGATTATCGGGCTGTACGTCCGCGTTTCGCTGCATGAAACGCCGGTCTTTGCCAAAATCGCCGCGGCGAAGAAGCAGGTGAAAATTCCGCTGGGGACGCTGCTGACTAAGCACGTGCGGGTGACCGTACTCGGCACCTTTATCATGCTGGCTACCTATACCCTGTTCTATATCATGACCGTCTACTCCATGACCTTCAGCACCGGCGCTGCGCCGGTGGGCCTCGGTCTGCCGCGTAACGAAGTGCTGTGGATGCTGATGATGGCGGTGATTGGCTTTGGCGTGATGGTGCCGATTGCCGGCCTGCTGGCGGACGCGTTTGGCCGTCGTAAGAGCATGATCGTCATTACCTCAATGATTATTCTCTTTGCCCTGTTCGCCTTTAAGCCGCTGCTGGGTTCCGGTCAGCCGGTGCTGGTCTTCGCGTTTCTGCTGATTGGTTTGAGCCTGATGGGGCTGACCTTCGGTCCGATGGGCGCCCTGCTGCCGGAGCTGTTCCCGACGGAAGTACGCTACACCGGCGCATCATTCTCTTATAACGTGTCGTCGATTCTTGGCGCCTCCGTCGCGCCGTATATTGCCGCCTGGCTGCAGGGCAACTACGGCCTGACGGCGGTAGGGCTCTACCTGGCGTCGATGGCCGCGCTGACGCTGATTGCGCTGCTGCTGACCCACGAAACTCGCCACCAGTCGCTGTAATCCTTTGCTGCCCGGCGCGTCGCGCCGGGCAGCGCTCCTCCGAATCTACTTTTTCATCTGCGACAAAATCGTCTGACACTGGTTGGCTTCGCCCTCCGCCGGCGATACCAGCGCCAGCAGCGCCGCAGCCGGGGTGACCAGCGTTGCCAGCGCCGCCGCTACCGCACCGCGCGCAATCAGCGGCCCCACCTTCACTCCGGCATCCGGGGATTTAAACGTGCCGCGCACGTACAGCGGCGAGCGCAGGGTAATAATGCGCAGCCCCTTGCTTTCAGGGTCGATGGTTAGGTCGAGCTGCTCCGAGGCGAAGCTGGCGGTCCCGGTGACGTTAATCAGCGCATTTTCGGTATCAAAGGCAAAGATCTGCGGCCGCGCGACGCCGTTAACCACGTCAACGTTCGCCGCCGCGCAGTTTACCCGCACCTCGTCGTCGCCAAAGATCTGCCCGATAAGATAGTTACCGACGTTCAGCCCCAGAATTTCCATCAGGTTTCGGCTAATCAGGCCATCGTTCATCAGCAGCTTGATATTGCCGTTGCTGTTGCCCAGCAGCGCCGCCACCGAGTTACCGGTGCCGCGCAGCTGCATATCGCCGTTCATCTCGCCGAGGGTCTTTTGCATCATCTCCACCTTCGGCATCAGCGCCTTGAGCTTCAGGCGCCTGGCCTGCAGGTTAGCGCTGCCCTGCAGCGGCTTTTTATCGCCCTGCAGATGCAGGCTACCGGCGATCGTGCCGTTGGCGAGGCCGAAGCGCAGCGGCTGCAGGCGCAGGTCGCCGCGCTCAAGGATAACGTGGGTGCTGAGGTCGCTAATCGGTAACGTGCCGCCGTGCTCAATTCGCCGCCCCTTGAAGCGGACATCGGCATCCATCAGCTGCCACTTGTCGGTCTCAAAGCGATCGTAAGGCAGGACTTTCCCGGCCGGCTGCGGCGTAGCTTCGCCTTTACGCTGCTCGGTTTTGCTCGCCTTACTCCCGGAGTTCACGCCAATCAGCGGCCCGAGGTCCGCCAGGCGCAGCTGGCGGGATTCAACGTCGCCCTCCAGCTTCGGCCGCGGCTTGCCGGTGGCGTAGGTCAGGGAGCCGTGAATGTCGCTTTCGCCGATCCGGCCGTTGAAATCGCGATAGCTAAAGCGCGACCCGCCCTGCTGATTGAAAGTCGCCCGCAGGCGCCCGTCGGTGGAGAACGCCGGCGTATCCGGCAGGACAATACCGGTGAGATCGTATAAATCCCCCAGCGAATCGCCGGAGAACTTGAGGCGTAAATCGACGCCGCCCAGGCTCAGCGGATCGCTCACCGTCCCGCTAAAGGCCACCCGGGTATTGCCGGAGCGGAAGTCGCCCTGCAGCGGGAACGGCGTCCCTTCGCTGCGCAGCGCCAGCATGCCGCCAATTTTACCGCTGCCGGAGAGCGGCTGGTCACGATAGCTCCCCTTAGCCGTCAGCCCAAAAACGTAGTCCGCCACCCTCTTTGGTGCCTCTTTGCCTTCCGTGCCGGTGACTTCGCTAAACGGCAGCGGTTTGCCCAGCGGATCGACCGTCAGGGTAATATCGGCGCGCGTCACCTTGTCGATAATGGCGATCCGTCCGCGATCGAAGAGGATGTTATCCAGCCGGAAAGACCAGTCGGATGGCGCGGCCTGGCTGGCCGCAGCGTCGTCCGATCCGAGGGTAAAGGTCCAGTTATTGGTTTTCTCAGAGAGCCTGATCAGCCGGGCATCGGGCTGCTGCAGCTTAATCCACGGCAGATAGACCGTTTTGCTCAGCAGCGACAGCGGCGCCAGCGTGGCTTCGACGCGCGGCAGGTGCACCATCGTAACCTGGGGGATATCAGGCGGGTTGCCGAGGACAATATCTTCGGCATGGACGTGGGGCCAGGGCACCCAGCTCCGCCAGCCCCGCTCGTCGCGCTGGCGCTCCCAGACCACGCCGAGGTCGCCGCGAATGGCAAACGGCCGGTTCAGCTCGGCGGAGACCTTCTGGTTAATCGTGGGCTTCAGGCGGTTCCAGTCGAAGGTCGCCAGTACGATGAAAAACACAACGATAAGTAAGACTATCGTTCCCGAGATAATGGCAATCGTCTTGCGGGTTGTGGTCATACCCTCTCAGCTCCTTTGCTCCTCGTCAGTCCTGAATATAGTTGAAAAGCGCATCTTTCTCCGACAAATGCGCCTTTCGTCACATTACGTGCCTGATGTCAAAAAAATAATGGAACGATGTTTTAATATGGTTGACCATAAAAACGACGCGGCGCACACTAGCGCTAATTCCGATTCAATCCCAGGTCATGATGATGTCTAAAAAAATTGCCGTTATCGGCGAATGTATGATTGAGCTGTCAGAGAAAAACGCGGCGGTAAACCGTGGATTTGGCGGCGATACCTTAAATACCTCGGTCTATATTGCGCGTCAGACCGACGCCAGCGCGCTCGCCGTGCACTACGTTACCGCGCTGGGGACGGACGCCTTCAGCCAGCAGATGCTGGAATCCTGGCAGGCTGAGGAGGTCAAAACCGATCTTATCCAGCGTATGGCCGATCGTCTGCCGGGACTCTACTACATCGAAACCGACGATACCGGCGAGCGGACGTTTTACTACTGGCGCAACGAAGCGGCGGCAAAATTCTGGCTGGAGAGCGAGCAGTCTGCCGCGATCTGCGAAGAGCTGGCGACCTTTGACTACCTCTATCTCAGCGGAATTAGCCTCGCCATTCTCAGCCCGCAGAGCCGCGAGAAGCTGCTTACGCTGCTGTGCGAATGTCGCGCTAACGGCGGGCAGGTGATATTCGACAACAACTACCGCCCGCGCCTGTGGGCCAGCAAAGAAGAGACTCAGCGGGTTTATCAGCAAATGCTGACCTGCACCGATATCGCCTTCCTGACGCTGGACGACGAAGATGCGCTATGGGGTGAAAAACCGGTAGCAGAAGTGATTGCCCGCACGCATGCCGCCGGCGTCAAAGAGGTGGTGGTAAAACGCGGGGCCGACTCGTGCCTGATGTCGATTGTCGGCGAGCCGCAGCAGGAGATCCCTGCCGTCAAGCTGCCGAAGGAGAAGGTGGTTGATACCACGGCCGCCGGCGATTCGTTCAGCGCCGGCTACCTCGCCGTACGCCTGATCGGCGGTGACGCCCGGTCCGCTGCCGTCCGCGGGCACCTGACCGCCAGCACGGTCATCCAGTATCGCGGGGCGATTATTCCGCGCGACGCGATGCCGCAGTAACGCTCTCCCGGGCTGCGCCATCGGTGCCGCAGCCCGGGAAGAGCCTCGTCAACCGGGCCTACTGGGCGGGGGGAATATCCGTCGCGTCGCTGCGCGCCTCGGCAGCCTCACCGCTTCCGGCCGTCGTCGTCGCCGTTGGCACTGGCACCATCAGCTTCTCCCACGTCGCCTTCAGATCCTTCATGTTATATTCCGGCTCTCCCTGCGGCTGCTGCAGCACCAGCGCCATATCCTGCGACAGCTGCTGACGCAGATACTGATTCAGCATATCGACGGTCAGAGAATCAAGAAACTCCTGACGCAGCTTCTGATACTGCTCCGGTGCGATATCCACCACCTGATTCTGCAGCGAGCGGATGCGCTGGCTGATTAGAATATCGGTATCGGTACGCGCGTAGGTGGCGAAGAGCTTTTGCAGCTCGAGCTTTTTCTGCGCAATCAGGGTATCGAACTCATCCTGCGGTAAACCGTTATCGCGGACCTTCGCCAGCTCGCGGGACACCGCAATCAGGTTCGCATTGAGCTTGTTGCCCGGCGATTCAATGTTGATCGCGCACTGGGCGCGCTGGTACAGCACCCGGCAATCAAAGCCGAGGTTCACGTCTTTGATATTGTTTTTGCTCAGGTTCTGCTGCACGTGCCAGAACAGCGCCTCGCGGGCCAGATCGTCGCGCCAGTAGTGCTGCAGCGCCACCGAATCGCGAATAGGCTGCCACGGAGCGTCCCACATGATCGACAGCTTATCCTGACGCACGGTATCGGTCATGATGCTCACCGGCGTCGTCGGCAGCGGAGCCAGCGTCGGCACCGCGGCCGGCGTTTCTCGTTTGCCCTTCAGCTCGCCGAAGTTTTTGCCGATCTGCTCCGCTACGTTACGGCTATCAACGTTGCCCACGACGATCAGCGTCATGGCGTCCGGGGTGTACCATTTCTGATAAAACTCTTTCAGCTGCGCAACGTCGACCGGGGTTTTCAGCGGCGCGGCGGGGTCATGCCCCAGCATGGTGGAACCTTTCAGCCGGTAGCGCCACCAGCCCTCTTTGGTATCCAGCGGCCAGGTCGCGACCATGTCGCCACCCTGCAGGGCGTGATTCACCGCTTCAGGCGTCACCGTTAGCTTCCCGCTGGCGTCGGCCAGCCAGCTCAGCGCCTCTTTCAGCAGGTCGTTGCGGTTATTCGGCAGGCTGAGGTTAAACATGGTGTAGCTATAGGAGACGATCGCCGGCGGTAGCGGACGATTCGGATCGATGCTCTGCTGCCACAGGGAGCGCGCCTGCATCGTCGGAAGGCTGCCGCTCTGCGTTAAGGCCAGGCGGGGAATAAAGTGGCTAAAACCGCTCTGCTGAGTGCTTTCACTCAGCGAGCCAATATTGACGAACAGGCGGACTTCAATACGATCGCTAGGACGCTGCGGAGTGGCTAAAACCTGCCACTGAAGTCCGTTGGCGAGAGTCCCCTGTTGCCAGGCCGGGTCCGGCTGGAGCGCTTCTGCTTGCACATAACCGGCCGCTGCCATCATCAGCAAACCACCCGTTAAGAGTTGAATTTTTGTGCCCTGCATGTGAACCCCTGATGAACATTCCTGGTTACAAAAGCAGCCCGCTGAAGGGCTGCCAAAAAATATGGTGAGTAAGTACGTCGGTTAGACCACGCGGAGAGGAAAATGTCGCACGGAGACGTAAAATAATCATTTAGTATCACTCCCCAACCCCGGGGAGCGATACCTAATTATGCGCAGGAGCCCGGAGTCCAGCAAGAGCAACGGGCCTAACAGATGGATTTAAGAGGATAATTCGTGCGATTTGTTCGCCGGAGTGCGGTTATTAAGGACATCATCCAGCTGTTGGGAATCCAGCTCTTTCACCCATTTCGCCACCACGATAGTCGCCACGCCGTTGCCCACGAGGTTGGTCAGCGCGCGCGCCTCGGACATAAAGCGGTCGATACCGAGGATCAGCGCCAGACCGGCAACCGGCAGATGGCCCACGGCAGAAATGGTGGCTGCAAGGACGATAAAACCGCTGCCGGTGACGCCGGCGGCGCCTTTCGAGGAGAGCAGCAGCACCACCAGCAGCGTTATCTGGTGGAAAATATCCATATGGCTGTTGGTCGCCTGAGCGATAAATACCGCCGCCATCGTCAGGTAGATGGAGGTGCCGTCAAGGTTGAACGAGTAGCCGGTGGGGATCACCAGACCCACTACCGATTTGCGACAGCCCAGCTTCTCCATCTTATCCAGCATGCGCGGCAGCGCCGATTCGGACGAGGAGGTCCCGAGAACAATCAGCAGCTCTTCGCGGATATAGCGGATAAATTTAAAGATGCTAAAGCCGGTGATCCGCGCGATGGTGCCCAGCACCACGACCACAAACAGAATACAGGTAATGTAGAAGCAGACGATCAGCTGGCCCAGCTGCACGAGGGTGCCGACGCCGTATTTGCCGATGGTAAAGGCCATGGCCCCGAAGGCGCCGATCGGCGCGAGGCGCATAATCATGTTGATGATGCCGAAGATCACCTGCGAGAAGCTTTCGATAACGTTAAAAATCAGCTGGCCCTTGCTGCCCAGACGATGCAGGGCAAAACCAAACAGCACCGCAAACATCAGCACCTGCAGGATGTTGCCGCTGGCGAAAGCGCCGATCACGCTGCCGGGAATAATATCCAGCAGGAAGGCGACAATGCCCTGATCTTTTGCCTGCTCGGCGTAGACCGCCACCGCCTTCGCATCCAGGGTGGCCGGATCGACGTTCATGCCGCCGCCGGGTTGCACCACGTTGACGATGATAAGCCCGATAATCAGCGCAAGGGTACTGACAACTTCAAAATAGAGCAGCGCTACCGCACCGGTACGGCCAACGGCCTTCATGCTTTCCATCCCGGCAATCCCCGTCACGACGGTGCAGAAGATAACCGGTGCAATAACCATTTTAATCAGTTTAACGAAGGCGTCGCCAAGGGGTTTCATCTGCGCGCCCAGTTCCGGGTAGAAATGGCCCAGCAGAATACCGATCGCAATGGCCGACAAAACCTGAAAATAGAGGCTTTTGAAGAGAGAGGTTTTCATAGGGTGTCCTTTGGGTATAACCACAGACCTGGAAGGGTTATAGGTCGTCTGTGGCTTAAAAGTAACACCCGGGAAACATTTCAGAAATAACTAAGCGCGAAATTGCAACGGAATTGTTAAAAACTTAGAGCTGACTCGCACAAGTCAGCCTCCCGTTACAGGCTTGCACCCTCTTCGTTCACCGGCAAAAACTGCGCCGCAAACGCCTCCTGCGGTAAGGCGCAACCGAAGAGGTAGCCCTGGCCGATATCGACGCCGGCCTCCTGCAGCCACCGGTGCTGCTCCTCTCTCTCAACGCCTTCCGCCACGATGCGCAGGTTAAGGCCGCGCGCCAGCTGAATAATCGCCGGCACCATGCTGGTATCTTCGGGCAGCATATCGATGAAGGCCTTATCGATTTTCAGGATATCAACCGGCAGCGACTTCATATGCTGGAGCTGGCGCAACCCGGCGTAACCCATGCCAAAATCATCGAGGGCGATGCGCACCCCCGCTTCGCGCAGCGGGCGCAGCAGGGAGACCACCATCCGCGGATCGTCCAGCCGGCGGCTTTCGGTAATTTCGACGATCAGCGTGCCCGGCGCAATGCGGTAGCGCGAGAGCAGGGTCAGCATCTCTGCGCCCCGGTCGTGATGCAGCAGCTGCAGCAGCGACACGTTCACCGATAGCGGCAGCATAATGCCCTGGCTTTGCCATGCCGCAAGCTGGCGACAGGCCTCTTCCATCACCCAGTAGCCGACCGGGACAATCAGCCCGCAGGCCTCAATGCGTTCAATCAGATCCGGCGGCAGCAGCCAGCTGCCGTCCTCCTGGCGCTGGCGCAGCAGAACCTCCGCGCCGCACACTTCGCCGCTGGCGATATTCACCTGCGGCTGCAGCCAGATGGCGAAACGCTGATTATCCAGCGCCGCCAGAATATCGTGCTCTTCCATCAGCCGGCGCTGCGCCTTCTCCATCTGCTGCGGATCGAAGAACTCAATCTGGTTTTTACCTTTGCGCCGCGCGGCGACGGCGGCGGAAACCGCACGTCGGTAGAGCTGCTCCGCGCTCAGCTCGCCGTTAAACATCGCAATTCCGACGCTGGCGCAGGGGCGGAGCTGGATGCCGTGCAGCGGCAGACGCTCGCTGATTGCAGTGAGCACTTGCTTACTTAACGTCACCGCCTGCCAGGGCTCGGTGATGCCGCTGGCCAGAATCGCAAAGTCATAGCCGCTGACCTGCGCCAGCACCATACGCGAGGGGATGATTGCCCGCAGCTTTTCCACCAGAGTCAGCAGCAGTATTTCGCGCTGGGCCTCCTTCAGGACGCCGGCGGTGTCCTGCAGCGTTTCGCAGGCGACCACCAGCAGCGCCGAGGTTTGCGGGCGGGCGACCGCCTGCTCAAGCAGCGCCATCAGGAAGGCCTTATTCGGCAGGTCGGAGACCGGAAAGCGGGTGGACTGTAAAGAGAGCTCATCGTGCCGGCGCAGCAGGGTTTGCTGGTTGCGATTGTAGCTGCGCACCAGCATGCCTATCTCATCATCGTGATGCAGCCGCGGCAGCGTCAGCTGATGCCCGAGACGCTCCTGCTGCGGAACGTCGTTAAGTTCACGCGCCACCTTACGCAGCGGACGGACGATCAGGCGGTTGATGCACCAGGTGATCGCCACCGTCAGAACCAGCACCAGCAGAAAGTAAGCAGTCACTAACGTAGAAAGCGTACTCATCACGAATTTATACATCTGGTACGAGTCGGCCTGCAGCACCAGATAGGCAAGCGGCTGCGGGTTAGCGGGTCGTTCCTGGGAGTATATCGGCAGCGATATCTGTACCGGCAGCTCAAACATGCGGGTAATCATGACCGGAACCGGGCGCTCGGGGATAAATCGCATCCGCAGCGCCTGGAACTGGTTCGGCAGCACCACGTCCGCCCGGCTGACGATGCCGGCGGGCTGGATACGACCGAGAATGGCTTCCGCCTCAGGAATATCCGCCTTCAGGATCGCCGCAGAGAGCGGCTCGCGAACGGAACGGGCGATGCTTTCTAACTGCGTGGCCGTAGTAAAGCGACTCTGTTGCACAAAGTGAAAGAGTAAAATAGAGCAAAAGACCAATACAAATGCCATGGACACGCCTGCGACCATCGCCATCTGTTTAATTGTAAGTGAGCGGCTGACGCGCAACTGTGTTCTCCACTGATACTGAATACTGTCCGGATTTCGTCCATCAACGCCGGTATTTTGCGGCTGATTGTCTCTGCAAAATAGCGAGTAAACGCCCGACAGAGAGCGCCAGGCGGGTCACCAGGACGGGTGCCAGGCACCGCCCCCGGGCTTGCGGACACGCCGGGCCGGCGTCGCGATTAGCGCAGCGCGAACGGGGAGATGCCCCCCGCGGCGCGAAGTACGACGAGTATACGCGAACACGGGGGTGGAGTGACGGTTGATCGCGTAATTCAGCCTATTCTGCTACCAATCAGCGTAGGGAACCAGCGGCTGCGGCGGCATATTCATATCGCCCTGCCAGCCGGAGGCCGAGTAGCGAACGTAGAGCAGCGCGTGGCTCGGGGTGTAGTCCTTGGCCTGCTGGATATCAACCGCCGCGCCCACGAACCAGTTGCCGGTCACCCGCCGTTCGACCAGCGCCCGGGCGGTGTAGCCGAAGCCCTGGCTGCTGCTGCCCTCCTCGCTGAGCTGGCTGGCATCAGCGCGATACTCAGAGGGAATGAGGTTCAGCAGCGGATAGCGCGCCTGGGTTTTCGTCCGCGAGTGTGACCAGGAGACGGAGCCGCCAAGCTCCCACGCCCAGTTTTCGGTACGCTGGCGCCAGGTCACCGGCACGGCGAAAGAGACGTACTCCTGCGGGCTATAGTAGCCGCCCTGTCCCAGAGTATAGCCGCTGAGATCCTTGTCATAGTGCCAGAGCATATTGCTCAGACCGACCGTCACGCGGCGGTTATCTTCGTTGATAACTTTATAGTAGTAGCCGGTCATCCAGCGCACGCGCCAGTTGTCGGCGACGTTTTTGCCGGTGAGCTGGTCGGCCCCCAGCGAAGACCAGACGCCGTTGGCTTCCCCTTTGTCGTAGCTCAGGCTGACGCCGCCGCCGTCGGCGCGCACCCCGCCCCAGGTTTTACCGGTATGGCTGGCGCTGTCCTTCTGCCCGCCAAACGCCAGCAGGGAGCTGGAAATCGGCCGACGGTGCAGATTGAGGGTGTAGCCCAGCGGGCCAAGATCGTCGCTGTAGCTCAGACCGCCGACGACATCGACGACGTTAAAGCCCATCGGCGTGGTGCCGATGTCGCCGCTCCAGGTGTCGTTCTTCCACCCGACCGCCACGCTCGCCCCACTGTCGCTCTGGTGAAGGCTACCGCTGGTGCAGGCAATCTCGCCGCAGGTGCCCCAGCTCGGCGAGTAGCTGCCGTCGCCGTTGGTTGAGAAGCTGCCGGCGTTCATATTGACCAAATCGGTGCGGAAGAACATCCGGCCGTCGGCCAGCGGCGCATCCACGTGCAGCATCGTCGTTTGCGCTTTTAAATCGGAATAGCCGCCGGTACCGCTGGATCCCCAGTAATCATGCTCCAGCGTGACGTTAAGATCCTGCTGGCGATAAAGATCCGCCGCGTCGCTGCGGATCCCGCGCTTAAGCCAGTCGTCCTTCGCGTCGTTGCGGGTGA
Source organism: Klebsiella sp. BIGb0149 (assembly GCF_004362605.1). Classification (NCBI taxonomy): domain Bacteria; kingdom Pseudomonadati; phylum Pseudomonadota; class Gammaproteobacteria; order Enterobacterales; family Enterobacteriaceae; genus Klebsiella; species Klebsiella sp. BIGb0149. The sequence goes on from NZ_SNYG01000004.1 coordinate 222,163, forward strand.
GGCGGGTGAAGGCGTCGTTATCCTGCGGACGAGCCGTCGCCACGCCGGAGGCCACCATCGCGTCTTTATAGCTTTCCAGCGCCTGCTGCGGCTGGCCGTTTTGCGCCTGAAAACGCGCCGCATCGCGCAGCACCAGCGCGCTCTCCATCGACGGCGGCTGCGCTTTCGCCTGGGTGGTGATACGGCTAAAGATCTGCTGCGCCTGGGCCGCGTTGCCCAGTCCGGCCTCGGCCAGCGCGACTCGCCGCTGCATATTGATCGATTCGGCGTCCTCGCCCTTCAGCTGCGCGACCTGCGCGCGAGCGGCGTTTTTGTCGCCCTCGGCAAGGTAGACTTCCGCCAGCCCCAGGCGCGCGTCGCCGTTGTTGGCCTCTTTGCTCAACGCCGCGTTGTACTGGAGGATCGCCGTCTGCGCGTCGCCGCGCTGCTGCGCCCAGTCGGCGAGGGTCAGATCGTAGCGCACCGATGCGGGCTGCTGCTTAATCAGCGCAATCGCCTGCTCTTCCTCGCCCGCCTCGCGCAGCCCGTTGGCCTGACGCAGAATATTATCGCTCTGCAGGCGCGCCTCAAGCTCGCGAATATTATCGCTCCACTGGCTACGCGGCAGCGCGTTAATCTGCGCGAGGGCCATATCGTCCTGGCCGTTGCCGGATAGATAAAGGCCCCAGGCGTAGACCCGATCGGCGTCGCCGGGCTTACGGTTGACCATAGTGCGCATCAGCGTATCCGCCTCGGCCCGCTCGCCTGCGCTGACTAAATCTCGCGACAGACGATATGTGATCCAGACGCTATCGGGGTCGAGCGCCAGGCGTCGACGCTGCACTTCCGCAGCCTGCGCCCAGTTGCCCTGACTCTCCAGCGCTTCAGCCTGCTTTTCCAGACGTTCGTTAGCCAGGCTGCGCTCAATATCGTCAATGCTGCGCCGCTGGGCCGGCGTCAGCCCGGCGATAAAGGCGCTGGCTTTTTCCGCCGATTCCGCACGATAGAGGTTCGCCAGCCCGCGTACCGCCAGGCTGTTGCCGCGATCCATGCGCAGCGCGCGCTGATAGTAGCTCTGCGCCGCGGCGCTCTCCTTGCGCGCGGCGGCCACGTCGCCGAGGCCGAGAACCGCGTAGCTGTCGGTGCGATCCACCCGCTGCGCCTGCGCGTAGGCGTTTTGCGCCTGCGCCAGCTGCCCGGCTTTCAGCGCGCTGTCGCCCTGCTTAATCAGCAGCCAGTAGCGGTTGGTCTGCAGCAGGCTGCGCCATTTGTCGCGATTCGGACTATCGGGGTCCATGGCAAGCGCTTTATTCAGCTGCGCCACGGCGCGGGCGCGATCCCCGCGCTGCGAATAGGCCTGGCCCAGCGCGCCCACGGCGTCGCTGTCCCTGGCATCCGCGCGAACGGCCTGCTGTAAATCCGCCACCGCCTGGCCCGGTTTATCGCTTTTCACCGCCGCCAGCCCTTCGGAGCGGGCGAGGAAGGTTGGGTCTTTGAGCTGCCCCTGCTGCTGCTCGAGCAGCACCCGGGCATTGGCCGCCGATTCGCCGGTGGCAAAGAGCAGCAGAAAACGCTGAAGCGCCTGCACGCTGGCGCGGCTGACCGGCATATCTTTTATTTTGTCGAACCATATCGAGGCGGCGGTGCTGCGCCCGGCGGCCGAGCGCGACATCTGCTCTAGCCAGGCAAAACCTTCATCCGGCTTATTGTCGGCAAACATTAGCTTAGCCAGCGCGGTTTGCAGGGCGACGTTGCCCGGGGAGCTGGCGTTAATTTTTTTCAGCTCAAGGACGGCTTCGTTATGCCGCGCCGGCAGCCGCGCGACCAGAGACCAGTACTCAATGGCGAGCGTTTCATCCGGCGGCACGCCGCCGAACAGCTTTTCATATGCGGCCACGCCCTCTTCTACATGCCCCGACACGCCCAGCAGACGCGCCTGCTGCAGCGCCTGGCGTCCGTCGCCGGTGCTGAGGTTCATTTCGCTGCGCGAGGATTTCAGGGCGGTCGAGTCCGGAGCCAGCTTCGACAGGCGATCGAGCTGTTTCTTTGCCCCATCGGTATCGCCCTGGCGCAGCAGATAGCGCATCCGCGCGGAGATAACGTCCGGATTGTTCGGGTCAATCAGCTCCAGCCGGTACAGCGATTGACGCACCAGATCTTCACGATTGCTCGCTTCCCCCAGCCGCACCTGTTCCAGAAGATGGTCCTGAGCAGGCGTAGTCGCGGCCTGCGCCAGCGGCAGAAGCGCAGCCCCCAGCGCCAGGGTGATAAACGTTAGTGAGAACTTGCGCATTCCTGGTTCCAGTCAGGTTGTAATTCGCCATCGGCGGTAAAGCGAAAACGATGTTGATCCCATCCCTGGCCAAAAAGGGTCAGGACCGCGCTATAGTACGCGTCCGCGCCGGGATAGTTGTCGCTGACGCGCTGGCGCTGAACGGCCCGGGCATCCTCATTTTGTAAGAACGGCAGCAGCGCGGCCGAGAAGCCCACCGGGCCGTTTCCTGCGGTCTTCGCCGTGGCGATATTCACCTTTTCCGGCGGCAGGCCCTGGCTGATAGTCTGCTGCGCCATCGGTTTAAAATGGGCCAGCAGGCGCGCCTTCTGCTTATCGCCGTCGTTGAGCATGCCGACCCACAGATAGACGCGGATCGCATCGTAGCTGCCGATAATCGGTTTATCCGCCTTCAGCTCCCAGCCCTTACCTTTCTCGTAGCGTACCCAGTCAGGGGAGAAGCCCTTGGGCGCCGTCTCCAGCAGCAGGCGGATATTGCCGTCGCGCAGCTTCGGCCACGGGGCGCCGTAGCGGACAAAATAGTTCGCCAGCTGCGGCGGAAGATAGCTGGGATTGAAGCGCCAGCCTTTATCGTCGGCAAAGCCGACCTTCCCCGGCAGCACCAACGGCCCCAGTCCCGGCACTTCCACTACCTCTTCATCGGCAATGCGCGACAGCAGCGCTTTCCCCACCTCAACGTACTGCGGCATCTGCCACAGGCGCCCGGCCTCCAGCAGCGACCAGGCTATCCACAGATCCGAATCGGAGGCCGAGTTGCTGTCCAGCATCGTCCACTCGCTGTCGCTCTTTTTGCCCCACAGCCAGCCGGGCAGATGCGCGCGCAGATCGCCCTCGGCGAGGTTGTTTTGCGTCCACTGCAGCAGCTTGCCGAACGCATCGCGATCGTTGGCCGCCAGGGCAAAGAACAGGCCGTAGCTCTGCCCTTCCGAAGTGGTGATTTTCCGCGGATCGCTGGGGTCAACGACGCGCCCTTCGGCGCTGACGTACTCTTTCCTGAACTGGTCCCAGGCAGGCCACCGGCAGGCGGCGCTGGCCTGCGCCGCCGCCAGCATCAATAGCGATATCACCCCTGTGCGTAGCGCATTCATCATGGGTTACTCGTCATCCAGGTGCAGGCGACGACGGCTGACGATACGCAGCATGCGCCACAGTACCCACGCCAGCAGCACGATGCTGACCGCCGCCAGAATAGCCAGCAGCACCGGGTGGCTGGAGAGCGCAAACCAGATGCGTTCAAACCACGGCAGATGCCCGACATAATAGACGTCGCCCACCCGCAGGCTGTTGACGCCGGATTCACGCACCACCACCGCCGAACCAAACATCGCCGCTCGCTTACCGCTGTCGTTCAGCGCATCGTTGAGCAGTTCGTTGCCGCGGGTGCTGTCCGCCAGCAGCGCCACGACGCTGCGCTGGTCGTGATACGGCGACTGGAAGCCAATAATGGCCGCCATCGGTCCGGAAGAAGTGATGTCCGCGCGCGTGTTCGGCGTCCGGGCTTCATCGTCAGGATAAATGCTCGGCAGCTCGTAGTGGCGCATCGGCATTTTCACCCAGCTTTTCGTCGCCTCAACCAGCAGGTTAATTCGCGTATCGTCCTTCAGCGCCGGTGGAATCGAGCCGATCAGTAGCAGGTCGGCGTCTTTGCCCTTAACCTGACTACCGTCATCGGTGACCTGGATATTGATCGCCGCCAGGCCGGTCTGGGCGCTGATGCCGCCAACGGACTCCAGCAGGGTGGCAACCTGGCCCTGAGTTGGCGTTTTCGGCACCACCACCAGGGTTTCGGCGAGGTCGGCCATCCGGCTATACGGGAAGCCCGAGTTGGCAAAGACCCGCAGGTCCGGCATGGTGATAAAGTGGTAATACTTCGAGAAATCAATCGTCGAGTCGTCGCCGATCACCGCGTGGTTCTGTACCGGCTGGAAGGTAATACAGTTATCAATTGAGCCGCCCGGCATCGGGTTCATGTACTGGAAATCAAAGCGCAGCTGGTTCATGGCACCCAGGCGCAGCGCCGGAATGGTCACCGCGGAGTTACCGTCCAGCAGCCCCTGCAGCACCGGCAGACGGAGTATCAGCTTGTTGACGTCCTGAGAGCTGTTGAGGCTGAAGGACTGCAGGAACTGGTCATTCAGGCTGATGTCCATGCGCGAGCTATCTTTGACCGGCGGCATGGTGTAGCGATATTTCAGATTCATATCAATGCCGTTGGCGCGCAGCAGATAGAGATCCGGCGGCAGGTTGAGCGCCACGTTAATCGAGTCCGGCACCAGCCCGCTGGACTGCAGCTGCTGTTCGTAGGTTTTCAGCTCCGCAAAGGTCACCGCGCGATCGGTCCGCACCCAGTTTGGCGCATCGTAAGGTTTACGCGCCTGCAGCTGCTTAACGTCGTCCACCACCACGCTGTTACCGCGGAACAGAATATTGCCCTGCGCAATGCCCTTCGCCGCCAGCAGCAGATCCTTATCGTCACGGCCCAGCACCACCAGCAGCTTGACGTACGGGTTGTCCGGATGGTCAACCATTTCGATGGTCGGCGCGTTCACCGGCGGATGCTCGCGCAGGAAATCCGGGCGCCTGTCGTTGGTGGCAAAAACGATGGCGTTGCGATCCGGCAGCGCGTTGAAATAGACCGGGAACTGCTGGCCGCGCCAGCCGGCCTTGCTGCCAAACCAGGAGGCGACAATCGCCGCCGCCTGCTGCTGCCGCGCGTCCGGGGCGGAAGCGAAAACCATCGGCAGGTTCAGCGGGCGGTTATCCCGTGAGTCGTAGAACGGCACCGGGAAATGGGAGAGATCGTTGCGCACCTTCAGCGCCTGGTAGGTCAGATCCAGGTTGCTGTCGCGCCCGATGTCCAGCCACAGCGTGCTGCTGGCCGGGTTCTCACAAACGTCGCGATAGTGGCCGACAAACTCGAGGCGCACGCGGTTAAAGTCGGTGATGTACAGCGGATCGATAGGGATCTGCGCCCTGATCTTTTTACCCAGCTGCTCTTTGGTGACCGGCAGAACGCCCATCAGCTCATCGTTGAGGTAGACCTTGAGCTGCGACTGCACCGGCAGCAGCGACGGCGACGGCGTATAGTCGAGATTCAGCAGCGCCTTAGCCACCACCTCGTCGCTGCGCATGCCGAATTCCACCGAGCCATCGGGACGCGCGCCGCGCAGCACCATGCTGCCCGGCGCCGGGGCGATTTTGGCAAAGCTCAGCTTGACGTCGCGGGTCGGGATATTTTCCGCCACCACCACCGGCGCGGCCGGGTCAACGACGGTCGCCGTCGGCTGGTCTTGCGCAAGAGTGGGTTCAGGCGCGGTTAGCGGCGCGGCAGCGGTCGGCGCCGCAGTAATGGCCGCCGTTGGTTCCGGGTAAGACGCGAAGGGGTACCAGCCAGCCATTCCCACCGCCACTGCACAAATCAAGGAGAGTTTTCTTTTCATCGCATTATCATCATTGTTGAGCCATTTCTGGTTCCGAAGTTAGTATCGCCGCGGCGCGTTCGGGACGACGGGGAATAAACGAGACTATCCAGGCAACCAGCAGGGTAAGCGAGCGGAAAATAACCTTCACCGACGGCGGAGAGAACTCCGCCAGGTGACGATATCCACGGAACCCCAGTTTCAGGATATCCAGCAGGCTTTCCATCGGTTTATCTTCCGGGAAGCTATCCTGCCAAAGCGCCCACGTATCGGCGCGGGCAAACGTACACTGCACAAAATCGATATGCTGTTTATTGGTCAACGGCAGCAGCTGCAGGCCGACTTCACTGTCGTTCACGCGGGCTACCCGCGTCGGGAAGACGTACTCCTGCTGCCCGCGTTTGAGCAGCAGGCTGACCTTCTGCCCTTCCAGGACCTGCGCTTTACCGTGAATTTTGATCCCTATCCCACCGTCAGAATAGTCGTGGACGGTGCAGGAGAAGAGGTGGCCATCTTCGCGGGCAATCGCCGCCGGCATGTTCATTTCCACGCGGTGCGAGCGGCGGACCTGCTTGCTTTCCACCGACACCGCCACCGCGCCGCCGAGAATAATCAGGTTATAAAACACCCACACAATGCTGACCCACACGGTCAATATTTCGTTTTCCGGGCCGTAGAAGTGGCGCCAGATGCCGACCCCGACGCCAACCAGGTTAAGCAGCACGAGGTAGATGTAGGGACGAGAGATAACCCAGTCGACGTACTCGTCCTCCACCAGACCGCCCTTCGCGGTAACGTTGAACTTGCCCTTATGCGGATTAATCAGCGCGACGAAGGTCGGCGGCGCAATATACCAGGCCAGCACCGTTTCGTAGATTTCACTCCAGAAGGAGTGGCGATATTTCCCCTGAATCTTCGAGTTGGTCAGGCTGGCGTGAATCATATGCGGCAGCACGAAGAGCGCGATCATCAGCGCGGGCGCATAGATGATATAGGCGTGCAGCAGTAAAAAGGCCAGCGGCGCGGTCAGGAAGATCAGCCGCGGAATACCGGACAGGAAGTGCATCATCGCATTGACGTAGCACAGCCGCTGCGCCAGCTTGAGCCCTTTACCGAACAGCGGGTTGTCGAGACGGAAAATCTGCACCATCCCGCGCGCCCAGCGGATACGCTGGCCGATATGCGCCGACAGGCTTTCGGTCGCCAGCCCGGCGGCCTGCGGAATACGCATATAGGCGGAGGTATGGCCCCGGCGGTGCAGGCGCAGGGAGGTGTGCGCATCTTCGGTCACCGTTTCGACGGCAATACCGCCGATCTCATCCAGCGGGCCGCGGCGGATCACCGCGCAGGAGCCGCAGAAGAAGGTGGCGTCCCACATATCGTTGCCGTCCTGCACGAGGCCATAAAACAGGGTGCCCTCGTTCGGGGTTTTACGAAAACGCCCGAGGCTGCGTTCAAACGGGTCCGGAGAGAAAAAGTGGTGCGGCGTCTGCATCATCGCCAGCTTTTTCTCCTTCAGGAACCAGCCCATGGTCATCTGCAGGAAAGAGCGCGTCGGCACGTGGTCGCAGTCGAAAATGGAGACGAACTCGCCGTTGGCATACTTCAGCGCGTTGTTGATGTTGCCGGCCTTCGCGTGCTCGTGCGTCTCACGGGCGATGTAGTGCACCCCCACGTCTTTGGCAAACTGGCGAAACTCTTCCCGCCCACCGTCATCGAGGATCCAGATATTCAGCTTATCTTTCGGCCAGTCGATACCCTGAGAGGCGTAAATGGTGTTTTTCACCACGCTGAGGTCTTCGTTATAGGTCGGCACGAAAATATCGACCGTCGGCCACTCGGCCATATCTTTGGGCAGCGGCACCGGCTGACGGTTGAGCGGCCAGATCACCTGGAAATACCCCAGCACCAGCACCAGCCAGGCGTAGGTTTCAGCGAACAGCAGCACCAGCCCGCACACCAGGCTGACGGGATCGTCCCAGTTCAGCGTCGAGGTATAGCGCCACCAGATATAGCGACAGGAGACGGTGAGCGAGAGCACGATGAGCATCAGCGCCGAGAAGCGCCCCGGAATGCGCCGCACCAGCAGCGCCACGCCCCACAGCAGCAGCAGGAAGATAAACTGCGAAATCGGGTTAAACGGCTGGGTGATGCAGAGCAGCGCCAGGATCAGCGAGAAAACCACCACCACGCTGAGGATCGCCTTGCGCAGCTTTGGATTGAGATGCGCCAGCTCTTTGTATTTATCCAGATGACCGGTGCGGGTGTTTACCCTCTCCGGGAGCCGGTCCATCCACTGGGCATAGCGGCCGTGCACGCCTTCAAGGGCCACCAGCGAGCGCCAGTTGACCTTTTTCTCAGGCTCGGGCACCCGGGTCACCAGCAGCCACACCGACTGCAGCAGGTAGCGCAGCGGATCGAGCGGCCGCGGCCGATGGGGATGAATATGCGGGAAATAGTCGCCGTGCCTGGCGAGGATCGCCTGCCAGCGCGGCGTTTCCAGCGGCATCAGCGCCCACGCCAGCGCCGCCCACAGGCAGCCCAGCATCGCCGATAGCCACGAGGCGCCATGCTGGCGATAGTCGGCGTAGCGTTCGCTCAGGCGTTCGGCAACCGGAGGAGCCAGCAGCAGCGTGCTCAGGCGCATCATTGCGCCTCCCGGGCGGAGGAGTAGTGCAGCAGGCACCAGTTGGCAAGGGTCAGGATCTCTTCTGCCGCCAGAGAGTCCTGCCGATATTCACCCAGCGGCTGCTTTGCCGCCAGGCACTCCGCCATCGCCTCATCGCGATGGATGGCGATCGGCAGAATGCGCCGCTGGCTCTCCAGCCAGAGCTGATATAAATCTTCCTGCAGCTGGCTGCCCACCCGCAGATCGTTGATCAGAATATCGCGATTCGCCGCCAGCGCCTGCTGATGCAGGCGAATATGGCTGTTGCCGTCCGGATGCACCACCACCAGCGTACGGTCGCAGACGTCGAGCAGCGAGCGGGTCAGCGGGGAAAAATCGGCGGGTAAATCGAGCAGCACCCAGCGACGATCGCCCTGCTGGTCGAGCCGCTGCACGATAGCGGCCAGGGGATCCAGCGTCGGGTAGAGCCTGTCGATGTGCTCCCTTTCACCCGGCGTCAGCTGACCGAAGGGCAAAATATCAATATGGGAGGTGTAGCGCATGCCGGCATCGCGCCAGTCGCCGCCGTCAATTAAGGCGCGCGCCCAACCTTCACGATGGCCGGCATCGACGTTGAAAAAAAAGCGCAGCATGTTATCCGGGCTGGCATCAACCACCAGCACCGTTTCCCCCAGCAGCTGTAGCGCCCAGGCGAGCGACGCGGCAATCGACGTTGTGCCCACGCCGCCACGGATGCCCTGTAATCCAAGAATAGCCATCGACGGCGTCCTTACTTTTTACTTTTTCTCTGCTAATTCTGCCAGTAGTGGCCAGCGTTTCAGCGCCGCAGCCAGCTGCTCGCGTCGGGAAATATCGTGGTAATCAATTTCAGGCAGGGAAAATGCCCGGCTTAGCGCCAGGAAATCATTTTGAAAGGTATAACCCAGCGTTGCATCTGAGGGCACTACAGGCTCTTTTCCTGGCATTTCACTGTCCATTCAAACAACACATAAATAATAACCGAAGTGTACAAGGCCATTCTTAAATGGCCCTATATGCTAAGACCGATGCTCTTTAATTTCAATGTTAGGTTTACTCTGCCGCTTTCGCTAGTAAACTAATCCAGTGTAAATCAGGGCTGGTGAGGGCCGTCGTGGATATCGTATATACTTTGGGTATTTCGTCATTATGGGACGAGGTCAGCCATATGCCCGTTGGCGGGGTATGGTGGCTCAACGTTGACCGCTATGTTGATGCGGTAAGTCTGCTCAACCATACGCTGGCCGCACAGGCTAAAGACGGCAAGGTTGCAGCGATCGTAATGGGTGAGAAACCAAGTAAAATCATTTCATTAGATAATAACAGCGGCCCGGAAAAAATTGTTTTATTTACCCTGCCGAACCTCACGGAAGGATTAGAAGAAATGCACCGCGATTTACTTTGTTCGCTGGAACCTGGCAATTATCTATTTATTCTGCTATGCGCTGAAAATGCCTGGCAAAATATTAAAAGTGAACAATTATGCAAGTGGGTAGAAAAATCAGCGCGGTGGGCCAAATACCACAATTGCTCCTTGCTAGTACTTAATTCGGGTAATGATAATGATAAGCAGCTGTCCCCGCTATTATATCAGTATCGTTCTCTTTCTGGTCTCGCCAGCATCCGCTATCAGGGCGATAACTTCCTGTTTGATATTGCCTGGTGGGGCAGTGAAAAAGGAATGAGCGCGCAGCAACAGCTGATTGTTTTACAAGACGAAGCCGGATGGCGGCTGGCGCAGGATGAAGAAACAATCGTCCAGCCGCGCAGCGATGAAAAGGTCGTATTAAGCAATTTACGCGTCCTTGAGGGTGCCCCGGCACTGTCGGAATACTGGACGCTGTTTGATACCAACGACGCCGTGTTTAACGCCGCCAGAACGGCGCAGGCGGCAACCCTGCTGTTCAGCGTAACGCAAAATGTACAGATCGAGCAGCTGGGGCGCCATATTCACACCCTGCGCCGCCAGCGCGGAAGTGCATTAAAAATCATTGTCCGCGAACAGACTCCCTGCCTGCGCGCCACCGATGAACGACTGCTGCTCAGCAGCGGCGCGAATATGGTGATCCCCAGCGGCGCGCCGCTGTCGCGCTGCCTGACGCTCATTGAGAGCGTTCAGAAACAGAAATTTAGCCGCCATATTCCGGAAGACTTCGCCACCCTTATAGCCTGGAGCCAGCCGCTCAAGCTGCGCGGCTATCAGAAGTGGGACGACTTTTGCTCCGCGGTCTATAACATCATGGCCAATACCATGCTGCCTGCGGACAGCAAAGGCGTGATGGTCGCGCTACGTCCGGCGCCGGGCCTGCGCGTTGAGCAGGCGCTGACGCTCTGCAAGCCCAACCGCATGGGCGATATCATGACCATCGGCAACAACCGGCTGGTGCTGTTTCTCTCATTTTGTCGCGTCAACGATCTGGATACGGCGCTGAACCATATTTTCCCGCTTCCTACCGGCGACATATTCTCTAACCGCATGATTTGGTTTGAAGATAAACAAATTACGGCGGAGATTTTGCTGATGCGCGGCCTCACGGCGGATAAATGGAACACGCCGCTGCCTATTACGGTAGGCAAAAACGAGGCGATCAACGCCGCCCACGACGGGCGCAGCTGGCGCCGGATACCTGAGCCGCACCGGCTGTCCACCGACGTGGAGCAAAAATCATGATGTCTCTTAGCGATATTATTCAGCTGGTGGTGCTCTGCGCGCTGCTGTTTTTCCCGTTAGGTTACCTTACGCGCCACTACCAGCGCCGTATCCGCACCACCTTACGATTGATGTTCTTTAAACCCCGTTATGTTAAACCGGCTGGCGTACTGCGCCGGGATGCAACGGCTAAGCAAGGCAAAGTGAATAAATGACCAATCCCAAAACTACCGCAACGCCGCTTCCGCTCTGGCAATACTGGCGCGGCCTTGCCGGGTGGAATTTCTACTTTCTGGTGAAGTTTGCTCTGCTGTGGGCGGGATATCTTAATTTCCACCCGATGCTTAACCTGGTGTTTCTCGCCTTTTTGCTGGTGCCGCTGCCGAGGTATAAGCTGCACCGCCTGCGCCACCTGGTCGCGATTCCCTTCGGTATCGCGCTGTTCTGGCACGACACCTGGCTGCCCGGCCCGGAGAGTATTTTCAGCCAGGGCTCCCAGCTTGCCGGCTTTAGCGCGGATTATATCTGGGACCTGGTGACCCGCTTTATTAACTGGAATATGGTCGGCGCCTTCTTTGTGCTGCTGGTTCTGTGGCTGTTTATCAGCCAGTGGCTGCGCGTCACGGTGCTGGTCTCGGCGATGATGATATGGCTCGCCGTCAGCCCGCTGCTCCCCTCCTTTACCCTGTGGCCGGCCGGCCAGCCGACGACGGCGGCGGCAACCACCGCGGTCATCGCCGCCACCAACGCCGGGGGAAAGGCGGCGGGCACCGCTTCCGCTAACGGCGATATTCCGCCGCAGACCGAACCGCCCACGTCCGCCAACCTCACCAGCTGGCTGAATGCGTTCTATGCCTCGGAGCAGAAGCGTAAAACGCCGTTCCCGCAGCAGCTGCCGGCGGACGCCCAGCCCTTTGATCTGCTGGTGATTAATATCTGCTCCCTGTCATGGTCCGATATCGAAGCCGCCGGGCTGATGGACCATCCGCTGTGGAAGCACTTTGATATCGTGTTCAAAAACTTTAACTCGGCAACCTCCTACAGCGGCCCGGCGGCGGTTCGTCTGCTCCGCGCCAGCTGCGGCCAGCTGTCGCATTCCAACCTGTATCAGCCGTCGGGCAGCGAGTGCTACCTGTTTGAAAATCTGGCGAAGCTCGGCTTCAACCAGCAGCTGATGCTGGGCCACAACGGCCTGTTTGGCGACTTCCTGAAGGAGCTGCGCAGCCTGGGCGGCATGCAAAGCCCGCTGATGGACCAGAAAGGTCTGCCGGTCAGCCTGCAGGCCTTCGACGGCTCGCCGGTGTATGACGATCTGGCGACCCTGAACCGCTGGCTGGAAACGGAAGATAAGCAGGGCGATGCGCGCACCGCGACCTTCTACAACATTCTGCCGCTCCACGATGGCAACCACTTCCCGGGCCAGAGCAAAACGGCCGACTATAAGGTGCGCGCCCAGAAGCTCTTTGACGAACTGGACAACTTCTTTACCGAGCTGGAAAAGTCGGGCCGTAAAGTTATGGTGGTGGTGGTGCCGGAGCACGGCGGGGCGCTGAAGGGCGATAAAATGCAGGTCTCCGGCCTGCGCGACATCCCAAGCCCGTCGATCACTAACGTTCCGGCGGCGGTGAAGTTCTTTGGCATGAAGGAACCGCGCCAGGGCGCGCCGCTGGTTATCGATCGGCCGAGCAGCTATCTGGCGATCTCCGAGCTGGTGGTTCGCGCCCTCGACGGCAAAATGTTTACCCAGGATAACGTGAACTGGCCGCAGTACACCGCCAACCTGCCGCAGAGCGCCGCGGTATCGGAGAACGCTAACGCCATCGTCATTCAGTATCAGGGCAAACCTTACGTACAGCTGAACGGCGGAAGCTGGGTTCCGTACCCGCAGTAAAACGAAAAGGCCGCAGGGTTTCACCCCCGCGGCCCGTTCAGACGCCGGTCGTTGCTTACCGGCGGTCGTTATTCGCCAGCCAGACCAGCATCTTCAGGCTGGCAGAATAATAATCATCCTGCGCGCTAAGCTGCGGATCGTCCTGCGCTTCACCGGTGGTCAGGTCGCGAACGGCCAGCAGGCCGCCGGTCATAAACCACGGGGCCACATCGTTGGTATTGACGTTGACCCACGCCGGAGTCTGCAGCCGCGGATAGCTCTGAAACCAGCTTTTCCACGGCGTCAGCAGGGCGCTTTGCGGATCGGCCCAGTAGAGATAAAGCGGAATGCGAATCGCGTCGTAGCTCATCCGCGGCGGCCACTCCTTTGCCGGCTCCATTCTGCCGTCCGCCCTCAGCGCCACCCAATCGCTGGGCAGCTGCGCCTTACCCCACGCCATTTTACCCAGCAGCGCCTGCCCGTCGCTCTGCAGCTTACGCCACGCGGTCAGGTGCGTACGCGCGGCAAAGGCCTGCCATGCGGGGAAAATAAAATAGGAGGGATTGAGGTTGACGTGATCGTTGCGGTTGAAGCCCTTCGCACCGGGCAGCATCACCTGATGACCGGCAAAGGTGATGACCGTAGACTTCAGCAGCGACGCGGTGATGGCATCTGAAGCGATGCCGTAGGATTTCTCCCCCCACTGCTGCTGCGCGCGCAGCAGCGCCCACGCGATCAGGGTATCGCCGTCGGTCGCATCGTTTTTATCCGCAATAGGGTCCGGCGCGACGGGGTTGTAGCGCCAGTAAAAAAGCCCGTTGTCTTTATTGCGCAGCGTTTTATCCGTCCACTGCCACAGCTTATCAAAGGCAGGGCGGTCGTTTTTGGCGACCGCCAGCAGCATGGCGAACCCCTGCCCTTCGGTATGGGAAACGTTGCCGTTGCCGGTATCAACGATTCGCCCATCGGCCATCATAAAACGGGATTTATAGCTTTCCCAGGCGGTATCTGCCCACGCGCGGGGAAGCACCATCATCGTCGTCGTAACCATGACTGCGACTAAAGCACGCAAGGACATAAGTGCACTCGTTATGGATGAAAGTAGAGAAACTGAACGTCAGACACAGAAAACAGCCGCTCACGCTGTAACACAACGTGCGCGCCGCCGCCCTGCCCCCTCAGCCAGCGGGAATAAAGCCCTTCGAGTATGGCACAGAATGCATTACACCAGCGCACGCGGCGCGCTTCGTCGCGGCTGACCGGCATCGCCCGATGGCGCAGCCGCAGCCCGTCGTCGCCGACGTCAACGCTGACCACGCCCCACTTGAAGCGGCTCAGCAGCTGGTTGATATTGGCCTCCAGCTGGCCGACCGTCTCCGATTCCGGCAGAGGATAGTTGTCCGCCAGCTCCTCACCCATCTGGCGCAGAAAGGGCTGACTCTCCAGCTCGCCCGCGTTGCTGAGCATGCCATCCACCATCACGATCAGCAGATCGAACCATCCGGCAGGAGTCTGCTGCTGCTGAAACCAGGCCAGCGCCTCCGCGTTATTATTTTCCGTCATGATCAGTTATCTCCTAACATATAGCGGATATAAAGACCGGCGGTGCTTTCGTTGTAATCGCCGAAGGTGTCATAGCCTACCTGGCCGCCAAGCGTCATCTGTTTGTTTACCTTGTAATCCGCGCCGGCGCGCAGGGTGTAGCCAATGCCGCTCTTCGAGGTTGCCGAGTAGTAAGCTTCCTTGGCGAACCCGTTCGTGACGGCGGTTTCCAGGGTCCGCTGCCACTCGGAGTTGGTCGGGAAGTAGGCGCTCTTATCCTGGCTATAGGACTGGTAGCCCACCGAACCGCCCAGCTTCATCGTCCAGTTATCGTATTTCTCCGTCAGGTTGACCGGCAGCGAGACGCTCACGTAGTTTTGCGGGCTGAAATAGCCCCCCTGACCGTAGGTGAAGTAGCTCAGGTTTTTCGAGTAGTCCATGTAGCTCATGCTCAGGCCGGTCTGCAGCTGCCGATACTCGTCGTGGTAAGGCCGCAGATAGACCCCGGCGTTGGCGTTAACGCTGGTGTTGCTGGCGACGTTGTCGCCAATATAGCTATAGCCTCCGCCGCCGACGTAGAAGCCGGCGTCGCCGTCATCGTAGCTCAGCTGCAGGGTGCCGCCGTTTTTGGTCACCTGGCCCCAGTTTTTCCCCGAGTAGGCGTCTTTAAGGCCGACGTAGGAGAGCAGGCTGTCGGTCAGCGAGCGGCGCTCGCCGGTGAAAATCAGCGACAGATAGTTGGTCAGCTTCGGCGACCACTTCACGCCCCCGACGACGGTGTTCAGATCCTGGCCCAGCGGGGTGCTGCCGATGTCCACGCGGTAATCATCCCCGCTCAGCGCCAGCGCCAGCTCGACGCCGTTGGCCTTCTGCGCGTCCGTTGAGCCGCTGGCCTGGTCGACGTTCGGTTTCCGGCTGGAGGCGGCCAGATAGCTGGCAACCTGCCCGGAATCATAGGCTCCCAGCTTCGCCAGGTTCTCCATGCCGCTGCGGGTCGTGGCGTTAAAATCGGAGGCGTTCAGCGTCCCCAGCGAGCTCAGCGAAGAGGCCCCTGGATTGCTGGCAAAGTAGGTCTCCTGCTCGGTGGGCGTCATCGCCGCAATCGCCGCCTGCTCGCTGGTCACGGTACTAATCATATTAGAGACCGCGTTAGAGAGCGGGTTCGCGCCGTAGCGCCGCCACGCGTCACCGGTCGCAGTCCCGGCATTCAGCGTGATCGGCGTGACCGTGAAATCAAAGCGCGAATCGCCAAACGGCGACGAGGACCAGGTCAGCGGCGTTTTCATTTCCGTCAGCTTGCTGGTACCGGATTCGCCATCGCGCCCGCGCACCTCCATGCCGCCCTGCAGCCAGCTGCCGGTTTTTTCCTGCAGTGACTCCATCATGGTATCCACCTGACGCAGCATGCGGGTCTGCGCAGTTTCTACCGGCAGGTCGGGGCGCTGGATCCCCGGCAGCGAGGTTCCGTCTCCCGTCGACACCTGCGCGACCTGCCACGGCATATACTGCCCGTAGGTGGAGGCCGTGCGCGTCGCCGTCGGCGTGCGGGAGACGCCCACGAAGGGGTTATCCGCCGCCAGCACGCCGCCAACGGTCGGCGTTTGCGCGCTGTTGCTGCTCTGTAAGCCCAGCAGCTTGCCGCGCGCGCTGCGCAGATAGGTCATCGCCTGCTGATGGTTACCCTGCGCCTCTTCGACCCGCGCCAGCAGCAGCAGGCGGTCCGGCGAATTATCCTGACGCAGGCCGCCGGCGAGCTGCTCCGCACGGCGGCTATCGCCGGACGAGAGCGCAACGTCAATCGCCCCGCTGCGCGCCGCCTGATCCGGCGTATCGCGGGTCATCAGATAGTCGTAAACCACCCCGGCTTCTTTGTTCATTTTGCCGCTCTGGTAGAGGCGCGCCATCGCGAACATCAGGTCGGTATTTTGCGGGTCGCTTTGCATCGCGCCCATCAGCTTGTCGTACGCCGCGGCGTAGTTCCCCTGCTCGCGCAGATGATCCGCTTCGTTGATCACATAGCCGTTGCGAATGCTCGCCAGCTGCGTCGGCGTACTGCTGGCCTGCAGCTGCGGGTTGGTCAGCAGGTTCTGCGCTTCGCGGGTCAGACCCGCCTGATTCAGCACCGTCACCTGATCGGCATAATCACCGGCGTTGCCCGAGATCCCGCCGCTGATGTTGTTGCGTACCAGCGAGACGGCGGTCGTGACATCGCCGCTCTGCGCCAGCAGCCGCGCCAGCTTGCCGACGTCCGCCGGCGATTTCGGCGGCGTGGCGGCCATCGCCCGCAGGGTGTTGGAGGCGGCAACCGTATTGCCCTGCGCCAGGTAGTTTTGCGCCGTCACCAGCTGCAGGTTGTAGTTCACCCGCTGATGGAGATCGCGCATCTGGCTGGTCTGGCTGGCGGCGGGAATACGCCCCAGCAGCGTTTGCGCCTGCTGCCAGCCGCCGTTTTCACTGGCATAAAGCGCCGCGGCGTACAGCGAGGTGCTGCTGGCGCCGGGACGCCAGGCCGCCGCCATCGTCGAGGCGGCCTCGCTCTCGTTGCCCGATTTTTGCAGCAGCCGGGCTAAATCAAGCCTCATCCAGGCGTCATCCGGGTAGCGGGATACGCCCTGGCGCAGCAGCGCGATGGCGCCGCTCACGTTGCCGCTGCTGGCCTGCTCCTGCGCCTGCCGGCGCAGCGAATCCCCCGGCATTCCGGTCACCACGCGCGGCTGCAGCTTTTGCTGCAGGCTCTCCGGCAGCGTGCGCAGCATCGCCTGCGCCTCCGCCGTTTTATTCTGCTCGCGCAGCACGTAATAGAGGCTCTCCCGCGCCGGGCCGTTTTGCGGCTGCTCGTTGAGCAGCGAACGCAGCGTCTGCTCGGCCTGCGGCAGGTCTTTGTTATGTCGCAGAACGTCGGCGCGGAACAGTTTTGCCGAGGTGCCTCGCGTCCCGCTCTGCTGGGCCAGCGGAGCGGAAAGCGCCAGCGCCTGGCTGATATTGCCCTGCTTATAGGCCTGCTGCGCCTGGGCCAGCTGGCCGTAGAACAGCGCATCGGCAGCCTGCTGGCGCCGCGCGGCGGAATCATCGCCGCCGAGATCCGCCGCCCGGGTCAAATACTGCGATGCCGCCTGGAAATCGCCGTTACGCTGCGCGATGTAGCCCATGCCGGCCAGCGCATCCGCATCCTGCGGGTTGGTTTGCAGCACCTGTTCAAACTGCTGCTTCGCGGCGGTGGTATTGCCGCTGTTGAGGTTGGCATACCCCTCCCCGCGCGCCTGGCCGCTGAGCCGCTGGCGATAGTAGTTCTGCACCTCGGTGTCCTGCGGGTGGCGCTGCATCCAGGTGTCGTAAAACTGCTGATCTCCGGACTGCGGCCCCAGCCACAGCAGCGCCTGGCGCAGCCCGCTGTCGGCATCTTTGCTGCCGCTGGCCATCGGCTCCAGCATCGCAATCCCTTCCCGGCGGGTATCCTCACGCCAGGTCAGCGCTTTACCCAGCGCCACCCGCGGCGCGTTCTCCTGCGGATGCTGCGCCACGTACTGGCGCAGTTCGCCGATCGCCTGCGAATAGAGCGCTTTATCGCTGGCCATCGTCATGTAGTATTCGGCCGCCAGTCCCGACGGCGGGACGTTGCCGTTAAACATGCTGCGCCAGGTGGCGAGGGCGGCGGGCACGTTGCCGCTGCGCGCCTGCTGCCTGGCGAGACTCAGCTGCCCCTGCGGCACCTGGGTCATTTTTTTGGCATTGTCGAGCTCCTGCAGGCTGGCGCTGTTCGGCGAGGTTTTCGCCAGCCGCGCCCGCCACTGCGCCGCCGCCTGAAGATCGCCGCCCTGCTGCGTCCAGAGCGCCATCAGGTACAGCGCCTGAGTGTTGTTGGCATCCACCAGCAGCACCTTTTGCAGCGACTCCATCGCCAGCTCGTCGTGGGATTTTTCATGCCAGTAGTTGGCCTGGGCAAAAAGCGCCTGCAGCGCGGCATCGTTGCTCGCGGCAAGGGCATCGCCGAATGCTCCTAGAGTCAGCGCGCCTGACAGGCAGAAGGTCGATAGTCTGCGGGTTGCCCTGCTATTCATTTTGATCGCTCGTTTCATTGGCCATCCCCCGAACTCAAACGCTTGCGAGCATGCCGTTTAAACATGGCGGTTAACGCCAGGCCGATTATCGATGTGGCGAGAAGCCCGAGGATCGCCAGCAGGCCGGAATGCTGGTTAGCGTACCAGATAGCCATCATGTACCAGGGCATCTGCCCGCTTGGGAACGGCGTGCTAACCTGGAAGCTGCGTACGCCGTTATCGCTGGTGATCACCGCCGTATCGCCCCGAATGCCGGCGTTGATCCGCGGCGAGTCGAGGTCGCTTTTCAGCCTCGCGAGCTGATCGTCATTGCTGGCCATCGCCACCACCACCGTACGCTGGGAATTCCACGGCGAACGGTAGCTGATAAAGCCGCGCCAGGCGCTGCTGGAGGAGAAGTAGCGGTCGGCATCGACGCTGGCGGAAGTCCAGTCGCCGGTCAGCCAGCGCTGCACCTTTGCCCAGCCTCCCGACTCGCGGACGCTGAGCTGGTTATCCACCGGACTATACGGAGAGTTCGCCAGCAGGCGCTGGTTAAAGGTTTTCTGGTCAAGGGCGCTGACCGCCAGCACGTCGCGCTCCCGCAGGTACTGCAGGCCCGCGCCGCCCTCAGGAACCCCCAGCACCACCCGGTTGTTGGCCAGCGCCGTGCCGGTGGCGTTACCCGAACGCGCGGCCAGGTTTAACAGGGTCGCCACCTGCGTATCCGACGGCTGCTCCGGGAGCAGCAGCACGGTTTGCGAGTAGTCCGCCAGCCGCGAGAACGGGAACGAGGCGCCGACGAAATAGGAGAGGTTCGGCAGCAGGGAGAAGTGCCGGGTGTTGCTCAAATCAATCCATGAGTCGTCGGTAATGCGGCTCTTGATGTTGTTATTCAGCAGCACCGAGCAGGGGGCGTTATCCTTCGGCACCACGTTGAAGTAGAGCGAGAGCTGGTTATCCCCGTAGATCAGGTAAGGCGCCAGCGGGATGGTAAAGCGCTCCTGGCGGGCATCGCCGCCCAGGTGACGCCACAGCTTCTCCAGCGGCCCCTGCTTGTTCATCGGCAAGTTGTTCAGGAAGGTGTTGTTCAGCGTGACGCTCAGCAGCGACTTGTCTTCGTTGATCCAGCTTTCGGACGGGAAGCGGTAGCTAATCTGCAGGGGAATGGTTTCGCCATCCCACAGGTAGAGATCCGGCGCCGCACGGAAAGCGACGCGCAGCGGTTCATGCCACACTCCGCTCACCGTCGGGCTTTGATCTTTACGCAGCAGCTCGCTGATTTTGACCGGCCGATCGGTTGGGATCCAGCGCGGGGCGTCGTACGGTTTACCCAGCGGAATAGCCTGCGGCTCCACCGTCATGCTCGCGGTCTGCGGCGCAATATTGCCGCGGGTCAGCCGCCAGGCCGCCGCGCGCAGCGCCGCATCGTTCTGCCCGACGATCAGCAGCAGCTTGTAGCTCGGGTTGCCTGGGTTATCAACAACCTGCAGCAGCGGCCTGTCGGTTTGCGGCAGGGTCAAACCGCCCACCTGGTCGCCCGGATGGCCGATGATAATGCCGTTTCGCTCCGGCAAACGGTCGCGCAGGGCGTTGAAAGCAATCCCTCGATAGTCCGCCTGAATACCCAGCCATGACGACAGCAGCGCCGCCGTGCTGAAGATATCCGCACCCGCGTTTTGCGGGTAGGCGACCGCGATATCCGCCGGGGTCATCTGCATGCTGTCGAAGAACGGCCGCGGGAAGAAGCTCAGGTCGTTGCTGATATTCAGCGGCTGGCTTTCCCAGCTAAAGCGCGAGGCGGGTAAAACGGTGATGCCGGAGGCGTCGCGCGCGTTGAGCAGACACTGCATGGCGTCGCCGTCGTTCACCTTAAAGCTTAAATTATTGCTCGAGACCATCAGCGCGGCCGGGATATCGAGCTGGAAGTGCGAGATATCCGCGCCGTCCGTACCCAGCGGTACCGTACCCAGCGGCTGGCCGTTGAGCATCAGCTGCAGGGTGGCGTTGCGGGCGGCCATCTCCGGAGAAACCCGGACGTCCAGCATCAGCTCAGCGTGGGTGACCACCTGATCGGAGGGCAGCGTAAAGCTCGCGCCGCCCTGCAGCTGGCCGCCGCTCAGCATAATGCCGTCCGGCATCCCCATTTGCGCCAGATTCAGGCTGCCGCCGACGATCGGCGTTAGCGGCACCACTTCCGGAGCGGGGTTACTGACCGGCGGCATCGCCGGCAGGGAAGCCGGCTCCGGCGTCGATTCGGCTTCTGCCGGCGTCGGCGCCGCGCCTTCATCAGGCGCGCTATCGGTCGCCGCGTCCGGCAGCGGGAAGTTCAGCGGAGCCGAGGGTTCGGCCGGGGCCTCTTCGCTATGCAGCGCGGGGGCCGAGAGCATCCCCGCCAGCAGCGCAAGGGTCGTTAATCGCTTCATAGCTGCCCCTCCTCCTGCGCGCTCTGCGCAGCAGAAGGTTGCCGACGGCGATCGCGCCGCGTTTTCCAGGTCAGCCAGAAGAGCTCAAATACGCAGCGCAGAATAGTGGCGAAAGAGCGGAACGGCTTATCCTGCGGACGCGGCGGATTAATCCACGCGTCGGCGCGGGCCAACACCACGCGCACCAGCTCGCGGCGCAGGGAGAGCGGGATATTTTCATCAAACTTGAGGCGAATAAAGCGCGCATCCGCGGTGACCTGCTCGGCCGGAATAGAGATAGCCCCTGACTGCAGAATCAGCTCAATCTCTTCGATTTTATCCTCCAGGTGGCGATCGTCAGGCACGGCGATACGACAGCCGCCCATCGACAGGTCGGCGGTATGGCTGCGGGAGACAATGCCGCTGGCATAGTGGATGAGCACCGGGATATCGACATCAATACGGATCGTTTTACGCACCTGGCGGGTTTCTCGCGCCACCGCTATCGCCGCCAGCAGGAAGATCAGGCTGTAGATCCCCCACCCGACGTTCAGCGCGATAACGTTGGGATCGGAGCCGAAATAGTCATGGCCGATGGCGCGCACCAGACCCACAACGACGCCCACCCCCAGCAGGCAGGCCACCACCAGATGCGGCCTGACCACGGTAAAGTCGAAGTAGCCGACGTCCAGCAGGCCGCCTTTATCGGTGACGTTGAATTTGCCGCGTTTGGGGAAAATCATCGTCACCAGCGTCGGCAGCACCAGGTGGAATGCCAGAACGATGTCGTAAATTTCGCCCCAGAAGCTGTAGCGGTAGCGGCCGTTCATCCTCGAGCCAACGTAGATGGCGAGGAACAGGTGCGGCAGGGCATACGAGACGATCAGGCTCGCCGAGGAGTAGATAATGTTCAGGTTAAACAGCAGGTAGGCCAGCGGCGCGGTAACAAAAACCACGCGCGGCAGCGCAAACTGGTAGTACAGCATGGCGCTGAGATAGCACAGACGCTGCTGGATGGTCAGCCCGCGGCCAAAGAGCGGGTTATCGAGGCGGAAGATTTGCGTCATACCGCGCGCCCAGCGGGTTCGCTGAATGACGTGCACCACTAAGCGTTCGGTGGCTAAACCGGCCGCCAGCGGGATGTCGAGGAACGCCGATTTCCAGCCCAGGCGCTGAAACTTGAGCGCGGTGTGCGCATCTTCGGTAACGGTTTCTACCGCAAAGCCGCCAATCTGCTCCAGCGCTTTACGGCGAATAACGGCGCAGGAGCCGCAGAAGAAGGTCGCGTTCCAGTTGTCGTTACCCTGCTGGATTGGGCCATAAAACAGCATCCCTTCGTTGGGGATATTGCGCCCGACGGAGAGGTTGCGTTCAAACGGGTCCGGCGAGTAGAAGTAGTGCGGCGTCTGCACCAGCGCCAGCATCGGGTCCTTGAGGAAGCCGCCCACCGTGGCCTGCAGGAAGACGCGGGTGGCGACGTGGTCGCAGTCAAACACGCAGATAAGCTCGCCTTGCGTCAGGGTCATCGCATGGTTCAGGTTGCCCGCTTTGGCATGTTTGTTGTCGTTACGGGTGATATACCCGACCCCAACGTCGGCGGCAAACACCGCAAACTCGCTGCGCTTACCGTCGTCCAGCAGATAAATTTTCATCTTATCCGCTGGATAATCAATGCACTGGGCGGCCAGCACCGTATCGCGAACCACCTCGAGCGGCTCGTTATAGCTGGGGATATAGATATCGACCGTCGGCCAGGTGCTCATATCGTCCGGTAGGGGGACGATTTCGCGCTTCAGCGGCCAGACCGTTTGCAGGTAGTTCAGCAGCAGCATCACCCAGATATAGACTTCCGCCAAAAACAGCCCCATCCCCAGAATCGTTTCGATTCCGGAGTTAAAATGCAGGGTTTGCGTAAGGCGGAAATACATATAACGGGTCGACATCAGCAGCGAAGTCACGACCATAATGACGGAAACGCTGCGATTCTTACTGAACCCCATTAAGAACAGAATGCCGATACTCAACAGACCAAAAATATACTGCTTTTGGCTGTCCATCGGCGTGATAACGACCAGTACGGCAACCGGCGACAGCAGCAGTACCAGCAACCAGAAAAGTGACTTTTTCATTCAGCAGCCCTGCAATAAGTTAAAGCCCTGACATGCGAGGCTGGCTGTGCACCGTGCCGTCGCCAATATTGATACCCAACAGCGCAGAGATTTTTTTTGCAATGATTTCAATATCAAAGGCGGCTGCAGAGGATGAACTAAAGTCGAGAATCGACTTTTGGGAAGCATTTGCCTCTACGACGCTTTCATCACGGTGGATAATGCCCAGCAGGCGGTCGCTCAGCTTCTCCTCCATTAGCGCAACCACGTCGCGACTCACCTGGCGGCGAGTATCGCTCTGGTTTATCACGAAAAAGTGTCCGAGCTTGTGATTCAGCTCACCGCCGGTTAAACGCTGCTTTTCCACATGTGATAGCGTTGACATCGAGGCGGTGTCCGCCAGCAGCGGCACCAGGTGCAGGTCCGCCAGCGGCGTTAACGCCGTCAGCGCCGGGGAGGGACCCGGCGGCAGATCGGCGATAATAATCAGTCCCGGGTAGTTGAGCAGCGCCGACAGCCCGCGCGTCAGGAAATGCGGATCGCTGGCGAGCCGTTCGTCAAACGCCTGACGCTGCTTTTCGGTGACGTCGCCATAGGGCAGCACGAAGATATTGCTGCCCGCGCTGAGCACACACTGGCTCCAGTCGTGCAGCTCGAGCGACTTCGCTACGTACCCGCGCTCATCGCTAAGCGGGACGCCAAAATGCAGGCGCAGCGCATTCTGGACGTCAAAATCCAGTGCCAGGACTTTGCTACCCGCGCGCGCCAGCGAGTAGGCCAGATTTGCTGCGAGGGTCGTTTTTCCTACGCCGCCTTTTGGAGAACACACGCAAATCAGCGGCATGTCGCAATCCTTTCTAAAAGAGATTTAAGCGGCTGATCTTTATCTTTAGCCGCAGGTTCAGCGACTTTCGTCGCAAATAAGTGCGCATAGCCTTCCGAGGCTGGCAGCGGTGCCGGCAGCGGACGAGGCGCAGCGGATGGCGGCGGGCTCATTGCCGGCGCGGGCGCTGTAACCGGTGCAGGGGCGGGTATCGGCGCGGCAGCAGGGGTCGCCGGCACCGGCTCAGCTGGGGCAGCGGCCTGGGCAACCGGGGACGGAGCAACGGCAGCCGGCACGACGACAGGGGCCGCGGGAGGCGGTTCTGGCGTCAGGATCGGCGGGGTTGGCTCGGGAGCGACCTGGGCTGGCTCAGGCTCAACCCACAGGAACGTATCCGCGGGGACCTGCTGCGGCAGAGGAAGCGATACCGATCCTCCCATTGCCAGCGAGGACTCTTTTTCTCCAGGCGCAAGCTGATTGAGAATGACCCAATCTCCCTGTTCCCGAGCGGTTGATTGTGATGAAAGGTCCTTGAAATGAAGACTTTGTGTACGAGTCTTTTCCTTGAAGCGCTGCAAATCATCATAATGGTTCATAGATAACCCCATGATTTTAAATTCATTCTATTTTAGCTGTTTTTATTTGGACCCTATACCTCTAGAGCATAGTGTATTTTATTGTTTTTCATAAAGTTAAGTTGATCAGGACGATCGGCTATGCAACGGCTTTTATCTGGATATGGGTTAGAGTGGCTTTAATGCACTGATAGTTATGCGGTTACCCTATCACTTCTTATATGAAATGATAGCTCCATTTTTTAGGAGGTATCTTAAGGCGCCGCACACATTCACCTAACCAATGAAAATAACCAGTTTTTTATTCCGACCTTCAATATACAACAAGCATAATAATCATTAAATTGACGCTGAATTATATATTTTAGACTTTTTATAGATCTCTATATATAAGTCGAATGACTGATTCTTCTAAGAGCAGGGGGCGCCTTTTTCGGCGTAAGAAAGGGGGAAGCAGAGCAATACGCCGCTGCCGAAAGCATTCGTCCTTCGGCAGCGGCGGGGTCATTACAGGGGGCGTTTTTCCTGGTTTTCGTCCTGGTCAACGGCAAAGCAGGCCACCAGCTGGCCGCCGTACTCCTTCAGCTGCGGCTGCAGCTGGGTGCACGGCCCGAAGCGACGGCGGCAGCGGGCGTTAAACGCGCAGCCCGGCGGCGGATTCAGCGGGCTTGGCAGCTCGCCGGTCAGCTTAATGCGCTCCCGGCGATCGTCCGGATTCAGACGCGGAGTAGCCGACAACAGCGCCTGGGTGTACGGATGCTGCGGGTTGCTGAAGATCTGCTCTTTCGAGCCTTTCTCTACGCAGCGCCCGAGATACATCACCATCACTTCATCGGCGATGTGCTCAACAACCGACAGGTCGTGGGAGATAAACACATACGACAGCCCCATATCCTGCTGCAGGTCCATCATCAGGTTCAGCACCTGCGCGCGCACCGACACGTCCAGGGCGGAGACCGGCTCATCGGCAATCACCACGTCCGGGTCGAGCATCAAACCACGGGCGATAGCAATACGCTGACGCTGGCCGCCGGAGAACATATGCGGATAGCGATCGTAGTGCTCGGTTTTCAGCCCCACTTTCGCCATCATCGCCAGCGCTTTCTCGCGACGCTCCGCCTTGCTCAGCGACGTGTTGATCTGCAGCGGCTCTTCCAGAATCTGTCCCACCTTTTTACGCGGGTTCAGCGAACCGTACGGGTTTTGGAACACAATCTGGATTTTCTGCCGACGCAGGCTCTGCGCCTGGGGATCGTGCTTCAGCAGATCCTGTCCCTGGTAGTACAGCTCGCCGCCGGTAGGGATTTCAATCATCGTCAGCAGGCGGCCGAGGGTTGATTTCCCGCAGCCTGACTCCCCTACCACCGCCAGCGTTTTGCCGCGTTCGAGGGTAAAGGAGACGCCGTCCAGCGCCTTAACCAGCCTTTCAGGGGAAAATATCCCCTTCTTCACCGGGTAGTATTTTTTCAGATCGATGGCCTGCAACAGCAGCTGTTGCGCGGTGGCCTGTTCGGTACTCATAGGGTTGGCCTCCCGGCATCATCGAGTGGGAAGTGGCATTTGGACTGACGTCCGTGGTCCACCAGGTTCAGTTCTGGCTCTTCGCTGCGGCAGCGGTCCGTGGCATACGGGCAGCGCGGATTGAGCAGGCAGCCGTTCGGGCGGTCATATTTCCCCGGAACCACGCCCGGCAGCGACGCCAGCCGCGCCTTATCCTGGGCAAACTCCGGCAGCGCGCGCAGCAGCGCCTGGGTATACGGATGGCGCGGCGCGCGGAAGATATCCTTCGCGTCGCCGGCTTCCACAACCTGACCGGCGTACATCACGATAATTTTGTGCGCCGCTTCGGCCACCAGCGCCAGATCGTGAGTAATCAGGACCAGCGCCATATTCTCTTTCTGCTGCAGATCCAGCAGCAGCTCGATGATCTGCGCCTGGATGGTGACATCCAGCGCGGTGGTTGGCTCATCGGCAATCAGCAGCTTGGGCCGACAGGCAATGGCCATCGCAATCATCACGCGCTGGCTCATCCCGCCGGAGAGCTGGTGCGGATAGACGTCGAGGCGCGATGCCGGATCGGGAATCCCCACCAGCGTCAGCAGGTCAATCGCCCGCTGAACGCGCGTTTTTTTATTGCCGCCCTGGTGCACCTTGATGGCTTCCATAATCTGGTAGCCCACGGTATAGCACGGGTTGAGGCTGGTCATCGGGTCCTGGAAGATCATCGCCACTTCGGCTCCCACCAGCTGGCGGCGCTCTTTTTCTGAAATACGCTTCAGATCGCGACCGTTAAACTCCAGCTTGTCCGCCATCACCCGGCCGGGGTAATCAATCAGCCCCATAATCGCCAGCGAGCTCACCGATTTACCGGAGCCGGATTCACCGACAATGCCCACCACTTCGCCCTGATTTACGCTGTAGCTCACGCGGTCTACGGCGCGGAACGGCGTCCCTTCGTCGCCGAAGTGCACCGATAATTTATCAACATTCAATAACGCCATCTCGAACCTCTTACTGCTTCAGTTTGGGATCGAGCGCGTCACGCAGACCGTCGCCCATCAGGTTAAATGCCAGCACCGTCAGCAGGATCGCGACACCCGGGAAGGTGACGACCCACCAGGCGCTTTGCGCGAACTGCAGCACATCGGAGAGCATGGTGCCCCACTCCGGTGTCGGCGGCTGCGCACCCATGCCAAGGAAGCCAAGAGCGGCCATGTCGAGAATGGCGTTAGAGAAGCCCAGCGAGGCCTGAACAATCAGCGGAGCCAGGCAGTTAGGCAGAATATTGACGAACATCTGACGCAGCGCCCCGGCCCCCGCCACGCGCGAAGCGGTGACGTAGTCGCGGTTCACCTCAACCATCACCGCCGCGCGGGTCAGGCGCACGTAGTGCGGCAAGGCGACAAAGGTGAGCGCCAGGGAGGCGTTAACAATCGACGGGCCGAAGATAGCCACCAGCACCAGCGCCAGCAGCAGGCTGGGCAGCGCCAGCATGATGTCGACGATGCGCATGATGACGGAATCAGCCACCCCGCCAAAATAGCCCGCCACCAGGCCAAGCACCACGCCGAGGATCAGCGACAGCACCACCACCAGGCAGCCAACCAGCAGCGACAGGCGCGCGCCGTACATCAGGCGCGACAGAATATCGCGGCCCACGTCGTCGGTACCCAGCAGGTGCGCGAAGCTCCCGCCTTCCTGCCAGGCCGGCGGCGCCAGCAGCACGTCGCGGAACTGGTCTGCCGGGTTATACGGCGCGATGAAGTTGGCAAATACGGCGATGATAATCATGATCGCCACGTACACCAGGCCGACAACCGCGCCCTTATTGCGTTTGAAATAGTGCCAGAACTCCTGCAGCGGGGTCATTGGCACCGGTGCGGCGACAACTTTATTTTCAGTAACTTGTGACATGATGGCCCCTTACTTCCTATGCCGAATACGCGGGTTCACCACGCCGTAGAGCAGATCGACCAGCAGGTTGACGAGGATAATCATCGTCGCGACCAACAGAACGCCGCCCTGCACTACCGGATAATCGCGGCGCTGCAGCGCGTCGATAAGCCAGCGCCCTAAGCCGGGCCAGGAGAAGATGGTTTCGGTCAGAATGGCGCCCGCCAGCAGCGTGCCCACCTGCAGACCGATAACCGTGACGACCGGCAGCATCGCGTTACGCAGGGCGTGGACCACAATGACGCGCATCCGGGTCAAGCCTTTGGCGCGTGCGGTGCGGATATAGTCCTCGCCCAGCACTTCCAGCATCGACGAGCGGGTCATACGCACAATCACCGCCAGCGGAATGGTGCCCAGCACCACGGCGGGCAGGATCATATGCATCACGGCGTCGATAAAGTCGCCCGGCTCGCCCCAGATAGCGGTGTCGATCAGCATAAAGCCGGTCAGCGGCAGAGTATCGTCAAGGAATACGGTATCGCTGATACGCCCGGAGACCGGCGTCAGGTTAAGCTGCACCGAGACCAGCATAATCAGCATCATGCCCCACCAGAAGATAGGCATGGAGTAACCGGTCAGCGCGAGGCCAACGGAGGTGTGATCGAAGATAGAACCGCGCTTTACCGCAGCCAGTACGCCAACCGGAATACCGACGACGACGGCGAAAATCATCGCGCAGACGCCCAGCTCCATCGTGGCCTTAAAGCGCGGCACAAACTCTTCCCATACCGGAATACGGCTTTTCAGCGAGATGCCTAAATCGCCGTGCAGCACGCCCCAGATATAGTGGACATACTGCTGCCACATCGGCTTATCGAGGCCCATTTCGGCCAGCAGCTGAGCGTGACGTTCAGGGGAAATACCACGTTCGCCCGCCATAATCATCACCGGGTCACCGGGGATCATATGTACAAAGGCAAAGGTGAGAAGGGTAATACCGATAAATGTCGGGATGACAAGTCCCAAACGTCGGAGGATGAACTGCAACATAACCCGGATTCTCTATAGTGACGTTCTGCCTGGTGACAGGACGTCTGCATTGCTCACAATTGTCAATTCCCTCTCCCGGTGAAGGGAGAGGGGGACCACACTGTTTTTATTCGATTGAAACGTTTTCGAAGTGGTGTTTACCTAACGGATCGACCACGTAGCCTTTGACTTCTTTACGCACCGGCTCAAACACGGTGGAGTGGGCAATAATCAGCGCCGGAGCCTGATCGTGCATCACTACCTGGGCCTGTTTGTAGAGTTCAATACGCTTATTATGGTCGTCGGTTGCGCGAGCCGGCTGAATCAGGTCTTCAAACGGCTTGTAGCACCAGCGGGAGTAGTTGGAGCCGTCTTTCGCCGCCGCGCAGCTGAACAGGGTGGCGAAGAAGTTATCCGGATCCCCGTTATCACCGGTCCAGCCCATCATAACGGTCTGATGCTCGCCCGCTTTCGCGCGCTTGAGGTATTCGCCCCACTCATAGGTCACGATCTTGGCCTGGACGCCAACTTTAGCCCAGTCGGCCTGAATCATCTCAGCCATACGGCGCGCGTTCGGGTTGTACGGACGCTGTACCGGCATTGCCCACAGGTCGATGGTGAAGCCTTTTTCCATGCCGGCTTCTTTCAGCAGCGCTTTCGCTTTTTCCGGATCGTAGCTGTAGTCTTTAACGTCGTCGTTATAGCCCCACATGGTCGGCGGGATCAGGTTTTTCGCCGACTGGCCTGCGCCCTGGTAAACGGCTTTAATGATCGCTTCTTTGTTGACCGCATAGGTCAGCGCCTGGCGAACTTTGACATTATCCAGCGGTTTCTTCTCGGTGTTGAACGAGAGGTAGCCGACGTTCAGGCCCGGCTGCTCCAGCAGGGTAATGCTTTTATCTTCTTTCATGCGCGCAATGTCTGCCGGATTCGGGTACGGCATGATCTGGCACTCATTTTTCTGCAGCTTCGCGTAGCGCACGGAGGCATCAGGCGTGATAGAGAAGACCAGGCGGTCGATCTTCGGCTTGGTGCCCCAGTAGCCCGGGAACGCTTTGTAGAGGATGCGCGAATCTTTCTGGTACTGCAGCAGCTGGAACGGGCCGGTACCGATCGGGTTGAGGTCCACTTTTTCCGGCGAGCCGGCTTTCAGCATGTTGTCAGCATACTCTTTTGACAGAATAGAGGCGAAATCCATTGCCAGGTCGGCAAGGAACGGAGATTCAGGACGGGTCAGCACGAACTGGACGGTATTGTCGTCCACTTTCTTCACTTCGCTAATCAGGTCCGGCAGGCCCATACCTTCGAAGTATTCATAGCTGCCGCCAGAAACTTTATGGTACGGGTTTTGCGCATTTTTCTGACGATCGAACGAGAACACCACGTCATCGGCATTCAGGTCGCGGGTTGGTTTAAAGTCTTTATTGTCCTGCCACTTCACGCCCTTACGCAGGTGGAAAGTATAGGTTTTACCGTCCGCGCTCACTTCCCATTTTTCAGCCAGGCCAGGAATAACTTCCGTGGTCCCGGTTTTGAATTCAACCAGGCGGTTATAGATTGGCACTGAGCTGGCGTCATAGGTGGTACCAGAGGTGAATAGCTGTGGGTTAAAGCCTTCCGGCGAACCTTCAGAACAGTAAACCAGGGTCTTAGCTTGTACGCTTGCGGCAACGGTCAGAGCGACCAGGCTCAGGCCAAGCTTCAGCATCCCTGACTTTTTCAAGGAAATACTCATTATTCTGCTCCAGATGTGATGTTGTTTGCATATTTCCGCCAGACCTTTATTTATTTTTTACCCGGTCTGGTCGGTTGTGCCCGAGGGCGCTGAGAGAGATGGGGATTCCTTTCACAAAAACGACTGAGTTGCAGTGCGGATTCTCCATGAAATGCCCCTCATGCCCTACAATCTGTCAACAGAATGGGGAAACGTCAATACAGCCAACCTGGTTTTACATCCGGGGTGAGAAACCGCAGGCAAAGATTAAAAAAACTCCATGAGGCTATTTTCAGCAGAGAAATTTATGCTACCGGCAATGAACCAGCATAAACGCCTTAATACCTTTCAACATGTAGTGATAAGCAATTCTGGCAAATGGTCAAAATTTCTTACTATGTGACCAATATGTGAGCGATTAATAGCGCGAACGTTAAAACGCACAGCGGAAAATGCTGCAGTTATCCATAAGCTTCGCGAAAAAAGATCGGTTCATATATAAAAAAATACAATGGAAGACGTCACAAAACGATAAACAGGCGGGTAGAAACGGGGATCAGCGCCTTTTTGCCGGGTCGGATAGAGTCACGCACCCGCTACTTCCGCTCCACGCGCATAGTACCGACCCTCCATTGCTCCGCGATACAGAACCTTCTATGAAGAAAAGACGTCCAGCGGGGCCCTGGCTCCCCGCTGAAATCGGCGAACCGAAGGCCGCAAGGCAAGGGCTGGCCGCCAGGGATGGCGGCAAGAGGCGAATCGAGACAGGAGCGAGCCCGGAACGGGCGAGCAGGTCGAGTTGAGCCGACCGCAGGCTGCAGGCCGGGAGGTGAGCGCAGTGCGCAGCACCGATTTCCGTGCGGGACCGCGGGGATCGTTAAGGGGAAGACGGTTATCTTCCCCTTAACCCGGTCACCTGGCAGCGGGGCCGCATGTTCTGCCAGACGTCCGGTGAACGGAACGCCTCCTGGCTGACAAACATCCGCATCGGCCACGGACGTAAAAAGCACGCTCAACGCGTATCATGCCG
Source organism: Klebsiella sp. BIGb0149 (assembly GCF_004362605.1). Classification (NCBI taxonomy): domain Bacteria; kingdom Pseudomonadati; phylum Pseudomonadota; class Gammaproteobacteria; order Enterobacterales; family Enterobacteriaceae; genus Klebsiella; species Klebsiella sp. BIGb0149. The sequence goes on from NZ_SNYG01000004.1 coordinate 253,677, forward strand.
TTCAGTTAAGCAACCCATCGCCTCATACCATCACCTCATCCCCTCCCCCATCCTCCGCGATGCTGAACGTTCTGTGAAGAAAAGGCGCCCAGCAGGGCCCTGGCTCCCCGCTGAAATCGGCGAACCGAAGGCCGCAAGACAAGGGCTGGCCGCCAGGGATGGCGGCAAGAGGCGAATCGAGACAGGAGCGAGCCCCGGAACGGGCGAGCAGGTCGAGTTGAGCCGACCGCAGGCTGCAGGCCGGGAGGTGAGCGCAGTGCGCAGCACCGATTTCCGTGCGGGACCGCGGGGATCGTTAAGGGGAAGACGGTTATCTTCCCCTTAACCCGGTCACCTGGCAGCGGGGCCGCATGTTCTGCCAGACGTCCGGTGAACGGAACGCCTCCTGGCTGACAAACATCCGCATCGGCCACGGACGTAAAAAAGCCCGCTCTAAGAGCGGGCTTTTCAATTTGGTCGGTGATAGAGGATGACTTCGCCACTACGTGGCTCGCCCTGCGGGCCGTTGCTAAAGCAACGTTCTCTCGCTGCGCTCGGG